>CAZNZL010000001.1:0-482922 GCA_964577565.1 uncultured Candidatus Saccharibacteria bacterium
AGGTACGGATTTTCTCGCTCCGGTCACCAGAGCCAATTAACTTACGGCGTGCATCAGATAGTTCTTTTTGCTCGGCTTCAATCTTTTGGGCCAACAAACGAGAGCGCAACACACTCATGGCCTTATCTTTGTTTTTAAGTTGAGACTTTTCGTCTTGGTTTGCGACAACAAGGCCGGTGGGCAAATGGGTGATACGCACGGCTGAATCAGTGGTATTAACAGATTGGCCTCCATGCCCAGAAGCGCGGTAAACATCAATACGTAGATCTTGCGGCTTAATTTCGATATCGCTTTCCTCTGCTTCAGGTAGCACCGCAACGGTAGCCGTGCTGGTATGAACACGCCCCTGGCTTTCGGTGGCTGGAATTCGCTGTACGCGGTGAACGCCTGCCTCAAACTTTAGGTTTTTATAGGCATTGTCACCTCGAATAGCAAGCGTTACTTCTTTAAAACCGCCTGAGTCTGAAGGGCTTTGGTTGATAAGCTCCAGCTTATAGCCATGGTTTTCAGCCCAACGGGTGTACATGCGGTATAAATCACCGGCAAAGAGGGCGGCTTCATCGCCACCGGCCGCGGCGCGGATCTCTACAATAGCATCTCGCTCATCATTGGGGTCTTTTGGCAATAATGCCTCAGCCAGGTTGTCGTTGACTGCTTTTAGAGCCTGTTCTGTGTCATAAAGCTCTTCTTGAGCAAGTTCTGCCAGCTCATCACTGCCATTTGCAAGCGCTTCGGCTTCTTGGTATTTTTTTTCTAATGCGGCTTTTTCGTCAAACAACGCAATAATACTCTCTAGTTTGCTCTGACGCTTGGCTAGTTTTGGATATGCCGGGTCGCTATATATGCTTGGATCTTCCAGTTGTTTCTGGATTTCGGCTAGTTCTGCGCGTAATGTAGCTTCTTTTTCTTGCATGAATAATCTCTAGTATAAATCAAAACCGCTCCGATGTAGTGATATTCAGAGCGGTTAATTGTTGTAGTTACTTTTCGGTGGTTGAAGTAGCTTTTTCTTTGGCTTTCTCTGTTTTCTTTTCGGCTTGCTTGGTCTTTTTACTAGCTGCTTTTACACGGGCTTCTTGCGCTTTAGCAGCGGCCTCGCGACGAGCCTTAAATTTATCGACGCGACCTTCAATATCAACGAGCTTCTCTTGGCCAGTATAAAAAGGGTGTGAAGAGCTAGAGATATGAACCTTAACCAACGGGTATTCAACACCATCAAGCTTGATGGTGTCACTGGTTGCCACGGTTGACTTCGTTAAAAACGTCGTATTATCGTTCAAATCTTGAAAAACAACAGGGCGATAGCTCTTGGGATGCAAATCTTTCTTCATAGTCAGTGGTTTAGTATATCGTAACAGAGTAAAAAGGTCAACTCTCCTCTTGAAGATTTTCAAGGCATTTGCTATACTACGTTAGTAATTAAGTAAGCAGGGGAGTTGAGAATCCTTCCTAAGTATCATCCGTGTAGGAGTACATAGGCTGCAGCTCTACCGAAGAAGAAAGGATTATAATAGTGGCATCAGTTGATGTTGACCCCGTACGAAATGACACAGACGAGGTCTCAAAGCAAAAAAACACCACCGCAACACCGAAGAGCATTTCTAACGGGGTTGATATCAAAAAACTATTAGAGGCCGGGGCACATTTTGGGCACAAGGCCAGCCGCTGGCACCCTAAAATGGCGCCGTATATTCACTCAAAGCGTGAAGGCACGTACATAATTGACCTAACCAAAACAGCTTCTGCATTGCAGGATGCAATGGTGTTTATTGAAAAGATTGCTGCCGAGAGCAAGCAGGTATTAATAGTAGGCACCAAGCGCCAGGCACGCGATATTGCCAAAAAACTAGCTGAAGACACCAAGATGCCTTACGTTACTGAACGTTGGCTAGGGGGCATGCTCACCAATCAAAATACTATTGGTGGACGCGTTAAGCACCTCAAAGATCTTGAGGGTCGAATGGAGTCTGGCCAGTTAGCTGCAAAGTATAACAAACTTGAACTGCAACGCTATCAGGAAGAAATTGACCACATGAATAACCTCTACGGCGGCATTAAAAACATGGCTTCTAAACCAGGCGCGGTTTTTGTGTTTGATGTTTTAACTGACCAAAACGCAGTTAAAGAAGCTAATAAGTTAAACATTCCAATTATTGGTCTTGTTGATACGAATGCTGACCCGACTGATATTACATATCCCATTCCTGCGAATGACGATGCTATCAAGACGCTGCAGCTCGTGGCGGATTATCTAAAACAGGCTATCGAAAACGGTAAAAGCAAGCAAAAAAAGACCGAAGAAAAATAACAAAGGAGGATACATGGATATTGAATCAATTAAACGATTGCGCGAATTAACCGGCGTGGGTATTACCGATGCAAAAAAAGCGCTCGTAGAGGCGAATGGCGATTTTGATAAAGCGCTGGAGGCAATGCGTAAAAAAGGCCTCACTAAGGCAGAAAAGCGTGGTGAGCGTGAAGCACGCGCCGGTGTTGTGGGCACATACAATCATGACAGTCGTATTGGTGTGTTGGTAGAAGTAAACTGCGAGACTGATTTTGTGGCTCGTAATGAGATCTTTACTGAGCTAGTCAAAGACATAAGCATGCATATTGCCGCGAGTGCACCGCAGTTTATTAGCGGTGATGACATTCCTAGTGAAGAAGCCGATAAGGTTCGCGCTGAATTTACGGATAAAGCTAAAACAGAAGGCAAACCGGCTGATATGATCGACAAGATTGTTGATGGCATGGTCAAAAAACACTTTGCAGAGCGCTGCTTGCTTGACCAACCGTTTGTTAAAAATCCCGACCAAACTGTTGGCGAGCTGGTTAAAGAGCACATAGCCAAGCTTGGTGAGAATATTGTGGTTCGCCGCATGGCACGCATGCAACTTGGTGAAGTAGAATAAAGTTTTATTGGTTCTTTGTAGCTTCTATTTGATACAATAAATTGTAGGTAACAGGGGATTTATATGGATATTAATCAAGTTGTTGAAACAACTAAAGGCAAACTTGAAGCTACGGTTAAGCGTTTTGAAGAAGAATTAAAAAAGCTACGGACTGGTCGGGCAAGCGCCGCCATGCTTGACGGTGTTATGGTAGAGGCTTACGGTTCGCCGATGCCCCTTAATCAAGTTGCCAATGTGACCGCACCCGAGGCCCAACTACTGCAGATTACCCCATTTGACCCTAATAATCTGCAAGCTATCAGTACCGCCATTCGTGATAATCAGTCATTGGGGCTTAATCCTGCCGATGACGGGCGGGTCGTTCGCATTCCGATACCGCCACTAACAGAAGAACGACGGCGTGAGATTAGTAAGCAGGTAGGTGGCAAATTAGAAGAAACCATGATTGTTATGAGGGGTATTCGTCACGAGGCGCTTGACGCCATTGATGATGCCAAGAAAAACAAGATCATCGGTGAAGATGACGCAAAGCGATTATCGCAGCAAGTTGAAGAGACAATGAATAAGAGCAAGTTGTCAGCAGAAGACATTGCTAAAAACAAAGAACAAGAGATCATGACCGTTTAGTTTTGGTTATGGTCCAAGAATATATAAGCATGATACATACTCAACACATTCCTCATCACGTAGGCATTATCCTTGATGGTAATCGGCGCTGGGCCAAAGAGAGAGGCTTAAAAGCCCTAGAGGGTCACCAAAAGGGAGCAGAAGTATTTAGGGAGGTTGCCTTAGCAGCTTTCGATAAGGGGGTTTCGTACCTTAGTGCGTTTATTTTTTCTAATGAAAATTGGAGTCGTACCGAAGAAGAAGTTTCGTATCTTATGAAATTGCTCATGAAAGCTGTAGAGCGTTATCTTGATGACTTTCATAAACGCGGTATTAAAATTATTGTTATTGGCAGGCGCGAAAAAATCAGTAAAGACGTTTTAAAAGCGATTGAAAAAACAGAGAACAAAACCCAGCATAATCAACATGGTTGCTTGGTGATATGTTTTAACTACGGCGGCCACCAAGAGATTGTTGACGCAGTCAATAAAATACTAGTAAATAACTCCGACATAAAGACCGTTAGCTCAGCCCTCATTGAACAAAATTTGTATGCACCTGAGGTACCTCCGCTAGATCTGTTAATCAGAACTTCTGGTGAGCAAAGAATCAGTGGCTTTATGCTGTGGCGAGCAGATTATGCCGAGCTATATTTTAGCGATTTACTGTGGCCGGATTATAATGTAGTAGCCTTCAATGAAGCGTTACATGAGTTTACAAAACGACAAAGAAGGTTTGGAGGATAAATGTCAGTTTTATTAATAATACTTGGACTTATACTGTTTGTTGCACTTGTAGTTGTACATGAATTTGGCCACTTTATTATGGCGCGACGAAACGGTGTAGAAGTTGAAGAATTTGGCATTGGCTTTCCGCCACGGGCTTGGGGTAAGAAATTAAAGAGCGGAATGATTTTTACGCTAAATTGGCTGCCACTCGGCGGCTTTGTGCGATTGAAGGGCGAGCATGATGCTGATACAGCAAAGGGCAGCTACGGAGCGGCAAGTTTGTGGGCTAAAACAAAGATTATTTTGGCTGGCGTTGTCATAAACTTTATCGTAGCAATAATAATGTTTACGGTTTTGGCTGTCATTGGAATGCCAAAAATAATTGATAATCAATTTACCGTACCCAGTGATACAAAAGTGATCAGACAGAATGTCTTGATTGGCTTAGTTGAAGATGATTCGCCGGCGACAAGGGCAGGTTTACAACCTCGTGATGAATTAGTTTCTATTGGTCAAGAAGAGAATGTAATTCAAATTGAGCGGGCTGATGATCTTCCTGGCATAACCGAACAGTTTGCCGGACAAAAAGTATCAATAACGTACAACCGAAACGGACAACAGCAAACAGCCGAGTCGACGCTTCGAACCACACAAGAGGTTGAGGATAGTAAACAAACCGATAATCCAAGAGGCTTTCTGGGGGTAGCGCCAACTGAGTTTACGCTGCACCGTTCTACTTGGTCAGCTCCACTAGTGGGTGTGGGTATTACAAAGCAAGTGGCTGAGCTGACATACAAGGGGCTAGGGAATATCGTTACTAATTTGGTTAAGGGGCAGGCCAAACAGGCCTCTAACCAGGTTTCTGGCCCTGTAGGCGTTTTTGTGCTTATCCGTGACGGCAGTGAGCTCGGCATACAGTTTGTTTTGATGATTATTGCGATAATTTCTTTAACATTGGCAATAATGAACTCTCTGCCCATACCTGCTTTAGATGGTGGCCGCCTGTTTGTAACCTATCTGTATCGACTTATGAAGAGACCACTAACAGAGAAGGCCGAAGACGTGATTCATGGTTTAGGGTTTATGGTGTTAATCGGCCTCTTTATACTAATTACAATTGTTGATGTGGGCAGGTTCTTTTAATGCAACCAATAGAAGCAACACAAAAAAATGTGCAAAAAAAACATTTTTACGACCCGATAACATCATTAATTCTGACTATTGTGATATTTTTTGGTGCACAGCTTATTGCAAGTTTTTTTCTCTTTTTTATATTGAAGCTAACCGGTTTTAGTGATGGACGTTTAGATAGTTTCTTTAAACAGCCGGCTGGTCAGTTTGTGTTCGTTTTTATAGCAGACTCGCTTGTCTTTGGTTCTCTAGTTTGGCTCGTAAAACGCAAGAAAAGCACGCTAAAGGAATTGGGGTTGGCATGGCCACGAATAAATGATGTCGGGCGAGCGCTATTAGCGTACGGCATATATATACTACTGTTTATTGTATTGACTGCGATTGCAAAGGCAGTGTACCCCGCACTTGATTTAGAGCAAGAACAGCAAATTGGTTTTGAGGCTAACCAGGGTGTATTTAATTTACTTTTAGCTGGTATTAGCCTTGTGGTTCTGCCCCCGATTATCGAAGAACTACTGTGCCGTGGCTTTTTATATACAGGCCTTCGTTCCAGGCTTAATGCTATACCGGCGGCAATTATTACAAGCATTGTTTTTGCGGGGGCTCACTTGCAGTTTGGTAGCGGAGTGCCATTGCTATGGGTAGCCGCCATTGACACCTTTGTGTTATCACTTGTTTTGGTATATTTACGTGAAACAAGCGGAAGATTAGCTGCCCCCATGTTATTGCATGGTTTGAAAAATGCCATTGCCTTTAGCTTGCTCTTTATTTTTTTGTAAAGAGTGTTATATTAACAGAAGTAATGAACTATAAAATTACACTCCAATTTGATATCCCGATGCCACCCGTTTAGGGTGTTATTGCTGTAGTAACTAAAAAATATACATAACGCCCTTCAATAATGAAGGGCTTTTTAATTGGAGAAACAATGCAACAGAATAATAGGATTACGGAGTGGGCTTTAGATGAGTATGTTTGGGCAGAATCTGTCGAGGGTGTGCTACTAAACGGTTGGGAGTTTGATACGGAGGTAGAACTACATGCCGATCGACTGGCTAGCAGTGTTTGTACTGGGCAAGTAAGCATCAAAGACTTACGGCGTGGTGTTAGGTTTGCTAACGAACTGGATAGAGAGGCGGTGGAGGTATATGGTGCAGATTTGTCAGCCGGCGAACAACAAGATGAGCGTATAGCGCGTCGGCTAATGCATCATGCCGGCAGACAGGCCTTAACGTTAGTTAAACATGAAGTAGGCCGTATTCGTTACAAGAATCGTCAAAAAATTTAGTACAATAAAGCAAATAGAGAGGAAAAACAATGAGAACATCCCAATTATTTACAAAAACACGCAAAGAAGTACCTGCTGATGAAACAGCTAAAAATGCGCAACTTTTGATTCGCGCAGGCTATGTTCATAAGGAGATGGCAGGTGTATACACAATTCTTCCGCTTGGTTACAGGGTCATCGAAAACATTATTCACATAGTAAAAGAAGAGATGGACCGCATCGGTGGAGTTCAAATGAAGACCTCGGTGCTACAAGCAAAAGATGTCTGGGAAAAGACTGATCGGTGGAGCGACGAGGTGGTTGATAACTGGTTTAAAACTAAGCTTAAAAACGGGACGGAACTAGGACTGTCATTTACAAATGAGGAAGCATACTCAAACTTGATGAAGGGGTTTATTAGTTCGCACAAGGACTTGCCAGTTTATCCGTATGATTTCAAAACAATATTTAGAAATGAGATTAGAAGCAAATCAGGCATTATGCGTGGTCGTGAATTTTACTGGAAGGCGCTTTATTCTTTCTCAAAAGACAAAAAAGAACACGATGTCTTTTATGAAGAAATGAAAGATGCCTATGCACGTATCTTTGACGAAGTTGGCATCGGAGGGGTAACGTACATTACATTTGCTTCAGGAGGTACTTTTTCGAAGTATTCCCATGAATTTCAAGCAATATCATTAGCGGGCGAAGATACAGTTTATGTTGATGTTAAGAAGAAAATAGCGATCAACAAAGAAGTATACAATGATGAGGTACTTGCTGATCTTAGCATTGACAAAAAAGATCTCGTTGAGCAGAAGACAATTGAGGTCGGAAATATTTTTTCTCTGGAATATAAATTTTCAGAACCATTCGGATTGACTTACACAAATGAAGAAGGACAAGAAGTACCGGTATTCATGGGCTCATACGGCATAGGTATAACTCGACTGATGGGCACAGTTGCAGAAATACTTTCGGACGAGAAAGGGCTCGTGTGGCCTGAGAATATCGCGCCCTTTAGAGTGGTGCTTTGTACCCTTAATTCGGATGAAGCAGTGGTTGGTGCAGCTGATGAACTGTACGCAACGCTGGAGAAAAACGGTATACCGGTGCTTTATGACGATCGAGATGTGCGAGCGGGAGAGAAACTTGCTGACGCTGATTTGCTTGGTATTCCACACAGAATTGTGATTAGCTCTAAAACAGTTGAAGCCGGCAAGTATGAGTACAAATACCGCACTGCTTCGGATACTAAAATGGTTACCCTGGAAGAGCTCCACAAACTATTGGCACAAACAAAGTAAGATTGCTATAATACAGGCAAATCACTGATAACATCAAAGACCTATCAGATTGCATTGTTCAGATAGTAGTGAGGTAATTATGAAAAAACAATTTCATTTAACTAAAGAAGGTATTGTAGAACTAGAGGCAGAGCTAAAGACTTTGCAGGCAGAACGTGGTCCTATAGCTGAGCGCATTAAAACTGCACGCGAGTTTGGTGACTTAGCAGAAAATGCTGAGTATACTGCTGCGCGAGCAGAACAAGAACAAACCGAAGCTCGCATTGCCGAGATCGAGCATATTTTACAAAACGTGAAGGTAATTAATAAACCCAAGGGTGATAGCAAGGTCCAACTGGGTTCAAGCGTTACATTGAAGAGTGCTGACGGTAAGACAAAAGAATTTCAGGTGGTGGGAACAGTAGAGGCTGACCCAATGAATGGTAAGATTTCTGATGAGTCGCCAATCGGCAAGGCTCTCTTGGGCAAAAAAGAGGGTGAGGCGGTTGAGATTAAGACCCCGATCGAGACTACGTCTTATAAAGTTGTAGCAATAAGCTAATCTGTAGTCATACATACCATATAATCGAAAGTATCCATGTATATAGTCAATCAACGTTCATTTAGCTTAAAGTCAAAGCTTTGGTCGTAGCACCAAAGAATCTTTGATTTTACCTAAACTCCCCGGTGTTACGACAAAAACGTAAGTCGGGGAGTTTGTAATAGCAAAAGAACCAGTTGTGAATTTTTATAAACCGTCCGATATCTTTGCGGGCAACGAATTACTTGGACACTTGCCAGATTCAATAAAGGTAGACTATGCGGTACGTAGCGGCATAGAGGTTGCGCTACGGGCAGCTAATGAAGAGGTGCAGCTCATAAGCAAAGAGCTAGCCGAAAGAGGTCTTATGCCTCTAGGGTCTGTATGCCTCGAAAAGCCTATTCGGCTACCTTTTCTGCAGGATCATGGCTCACATAATAATGTATTGCAGTTATTTGCAATCGAGGCTTATGAAGAGGCAATTTTGTTAGATAGCGAGGGCTATGACTGGTATATTTTGCCTTATGTAAATGATGATGAAGATTTAGAAGCTGTAATAAACTTAGGTATCTTTGTCGATTGATTGCTATAACAGTGGTAGAATAAGAAGCAATGAACGCTGATAATACAAAACGATACTGGTTGACGGCAGTTGTTGATCAGATTACTGAAGCTTACCCTAAGGGTGATCTGATTGTCTCTAGTGGAATCTCGCCCTCTGCGAGCTATCATATAGGACATTTTCGCGAGGTCCTGACTGCAGATGGGCTGGTATGGGGATTACGGCAAAAAGGCCGAACCGTTCGGCATATACATTTTGTTGATAATTTCGACCCACTGAGAAAGCGCTATGAATTTTTACCCCAAGAATACGAACAATATGTAGGGTGGCCAATTTGTTTAGTGCCGGCACCTGATGGTAGCGACAAGAGTTATGCTACCTATTTTAGTGAAGAGTTTCAAAAGCGTGCCCATGAAATGGGTATCGAGATGGAGGTCATCTATAGTTACGAAGACCAATATAAGAACGGCAAGATGGTACCAATGATAGAAGCTGCTGTGGCACATGGCGCAGAAATCCGAGGAATCTTTAAACGTGTAGCTAATCGTGACCTAGCCGATGACTGGATGCCCATACAAATTTTGTCTGATAACAAAAGTTTTAATGAATGGCGTTATAAAGCTATTAATACTGCTAACAAAACAATTATTTATACTGATGAAGCAGGTAATCAAGGCGAGGTGGGCTATCATGACGGGCGCGTAAAGCTTAACTGGCGGCTTGATTGGCCAGCAAGATGGGCATTGTGGAAGGTAGATGTTGAGCCGTACGGTAAAGAGCATGCTACCAAGGGTGGTAGCTATGATACCGGTGCAGAGTTTGTACAGACGGTTTTTGGTGCTAAGGCGCCATTTCCGTTGCCGTACGACACTATTAACTTAGTGGGTGATAATAAAAAGATGAGCAGTTCGCTTGGTAATCTGGTGACACCCGCTGAGGCGCTTGAAATTATGCCTCCAGAGATACTCAGATATTTCGTTTTTAGAAACCTGCCCAAACGAGTACTTTATTTTGACAGTGGTCTTGGCTTATATAATTTGATCGACGAGTTTAGCAACGTTGAAGAAGCGGTTGAACAGGGGCGACAACACGACTTTGCAGAAGCGTATAAAGTTGCCACTGCCATTTCAAGTGAGCGCACAATCTCTAGCGTTCCTTTCAACCATTTAGTAAGCGTATACCAAGCTGCTCGGGGTAACGAAGATGAAATTTTTGCCATTCTAAAACGCACCGGCTATGAAGAAGTGGTAGGTAGTCAAGCTGAGGTATTAAGGCGCGAGATTCCGTACGTTGCAAACTGGTTGACTAAATATGCCCCCGAGAGCGTGAAGTTTAGTATTCAAGATCACCTTCCTAATATCGAACTATCAGCAGCGCAGCGGCAGTTTGCTAAAATCTTGGCTGACAAAATTAATAACCAAGACGGTCTTGATGGCCAAAAGATGCACGAGACGATTTATGCAGCTAAAGAAGAGGCAGGTTTGCAACCAGCAGAGGCCTTCAGGGCTTTGTATTTACTGATTTTAGGCAAGCAATCTGGCCCAAAAGCTGGTTGGTTTTTAGCCTCACTTGATAAAGACTGGTTGGTGGGACGTCTCGAAGGTCGGTTATGAAAGCAACGTTAGGTGGGGGCTGCTTCTGGTGTTTGGAAGCTGTCTATCAACTGGTGAAAGGGGTAACAAAAGTTGTACCTGGCTATGCTGGCGGCGCAACCAAAAATCCGACGTATTACCAAGTACATCAACAAGATACGGGGCACGCAGAAGTGGTTCAAGTCACTTTTGACGAAAAAATAATTAGCTATAGCGACATGCTAGATATTTTTTGGGCTATTCATGACCCCACAACACCCAACCGACAAGGTAATGATGTAGGGTCAGAATACCGATCAATAATTCTCTACCATGATGAGACGCAGCATAAGCAGGCACTGGCTTCAATGAGGCTTGCACAAAAAGTGTGGGATGATCCGATTGTAACCGAACTCAAGCCCCTCGATACTTTTTTTGAAGCTGAGCCCGAGCATCATAATTACTTTATTAACCACCCCGAACAAGCCTACTGCCAAGTTGTTATTAACCCAAAGTTAGACAAAGTAAAGAAGAAATTTTCTGCTCACTTAAAATAACTCTATCCAGCATCGGGTCGGGTAATCTATGGTACAGTTAGGCTATGAAGATATTAGAACGCATGCGAAACAACAAAAACATTACTAAAAACCTCAAAAACTGGAACCTTGCCTTAGCAGTTTTGCATGGTGTCCAGGCTATTTTAATATTTATCCTGAGCGGTAACTCATCTGTGCCTGTAACCACTAGTTACCTAACTTTAGATACCTTGCTTAGTCGTGGTGGTGAGCCAGCCTTAGTACCCGCTACTCGTGTTTTGTTTAACGTCAACCTTACGCATCTAGTTGTTGTGTTCCTATTGCTCTCTGCTGTGGCGCATTTGATTATTGCTACTATCTATCGGTCACGCTATGAAGCAGATATTAAAAGAGGGATTAATCGAGCCCGTTGGGTTGAGTACGGTTTTAGTGCCAGCACAATGATTGTGGCCATTGCGCTGTTAAGTGGGGTCTACGATCTCTCTAGTTTACTCATGCTGTTTACGCTCATATTCACAATGAATATGATGGGGCTCGCGATGGAGCTTTGGAATCGGGGCACAAAAAAGCCTAACTGGTTTAGTTATGTTATTGGTTGTGTAGCGGGTATTATTCCGTGGCTAGCAATTGCTATTTATTTGTGGGGTGCAAATATATATGGCAGTGGTCAGGTGCCGACGTTTGTGTACTGGATTTACCTAAGTATCTTCCTATTTTTTAATTGTTTTGCCGTAAACATGTACTTGCAGTACCAGAAGAAGGGCAAGTGGGCTGATTATCTGTATGGCGAGAAAGTATACATGATTTTAAGTCTTGTTGCTAAGTCTGCGTTAGCTTGGCAAGTATTTGCCGGTACGCTACGTCCATAACGTTATGGTATTTTCTGCACGCTAGATTTTTGGAATAACGGTCTTACCTTTGTACAATAAAAACAAATGAGGTATTTAATTTTTGATTTTGACGGTACGCTTGCCGACAGTTTGCCGGTAATTGTTGATATAGCCGAGGGCATGCTAGATACTACGATTACACCCGAAGATATTGGCCGTTATCGTAATATGACCGCTAAGCAAATACTGAAAGAGGCTCGTATACCATTGTATCGCGTACCAAGTTTACTGGTTCGGGGAAAAACGCTTATGTCATCGCGCGTGCATGAAGTTGCTATTTTTCGCGGCCTTGAGCCGGTTATAAAACAATTAGCCAAAGATCATGTACTCTACGTTGTTAGCTCTAACGGTATTGGTATAATCTCATCATTTTTAAAGCGCAATAATATAGACCAGTATTTTTCGAATGTTTATGGCAACGTAGGGCTTTTTAGTAAAGCCCAGGCGATTAAGCGTGTTATGAAACGTGAGCGATTTGAGCCTTCAGAATCAATTTACATAGGCGATGAGGTGCGAGATATAGAGGCAGCTAAAAAAGTCGGCATACCAATCATATCTGTTACATGGGGTTATAACGGCAAAGAAATACTTAGCAAGTATCAGCCAGACTATCTAGTAGATTCGCCACGAGCATTACAGAAAACTATAAAAGCACTGTAGCGAAGACTGGAGATAAGCTTGCTGTTATACTAGAGTGACATGGGTTATTTTAGAGAACGTAGCCAGCCATATCTACCGGGTCAAAAAACTCCTTTTAAGGTTAGCCGAAGTAAAATAGAGCTTTTTATGCAATGTCCGCGTTGTTTTTGGCTTGATGTTCGCTTAAAGGTAACACGTCCAAGCAGCCCGCCGTTTAATATTAACAAAGCGATCGACGAGCTTTTAAAGAAAGAATTTGATACTTTTCGGCTTAAGAAAGAACCACACCCATGGATGATAGAAAATCAAATTAAAGCGGTTCCTATGCAGCACCCAGAACTTGAAACCTGGCGCCATAATTTTACAGGAGTATTTACATTACATAAGCCTACTAACTTGCATGTTTTTGGCGCGCTGGATGATATCTGGGTGGGTGACAATGGTGAGCTTATTGTGGTGGACTATAAAGCAACCTCTAAAGACAGAGAGGTTACAATTGATTCTGACTGGCAGATTAGCTACAAGCGCCAACTCGAAGTGTACCAATGGTTATTGAGGCAAAACGGTTTTACGGTAAGTCATACGGGTTATTTTGTGTATACGAATGCACGAATTGATCTAGAAGGGTTTTTTGATAAAGTTGAGTTTAAAACTAAAATTATTCCTTACCATGGCAGCGATGCTTGGGTAGAACCAACCCTGCATAAAATGAAAGAGTGCATGGAGGGTGACATGCCGGCAGTGGGTACAGCAGCCATGGGTGGACCATGTGATTTCTGTGAGTACGCCCGAAAACGCACCGAGTTAACCCTAAAACATCTGCAAAATAAGAAGAAATAACGTTATAATAGCCTCATGCTAGATATTCAGTTCATACGGGAGAATCCAGAGTTAGTTAAAAAAAAGTCTCAACAAAAAGGCTACAGTGTTGACGTTCAGCAATTGCTTGGTTTTGATGCAAAACGCCGTGAACTACAACAGCAGGTTGATGAGCTTCGCCAAAAGCGCAATGTAATAGCCACTCAGATGAAAGGTGGCAAACCCTCAGAGCAACTGATTGCTGAGGGCAGAGAGATTAAGGATACATTAGCTGACCTTGAGCATCAGTTTGCGGCCATTGACCAAGAGTATACCGACCTATTAAAGCAAGTACCAAATATGCCGCTTGACTCCGTGCCAGTCGGCAGCACAGAAGCTGATAATGTAGTTGTTAAAACTGTTGGCACAAAGCCAGAGTTTGATTTTACGCCCCAAAATCATGCAGTCATCGCCGAAGCCAAAGGCTGGCTTGATCGTGAGCGTGCGGTTAAGATTTCCGGAGCTCGATTTGTGTATACAAAAGGTGATTTAGTTCGTCTGGAGTGGGCCCTAAACCGATACGGTATGGACGTTTTGGGTGATGAGGAAATCTTGCAGAAAATCATTAAAGAAAATAATCTCAACGCGAGTTCTAAACCGTTTATTCCAGTGCTTCCTCCCGCTGTAGCCAAAAAAGAAGTATTTGAGGCTACGGGGCGCCTAAACCGCGAAGAGCAAACATATAAAATCGAAGATGAAGATCTATGGCTAAATGCTAGTGCAGAGCATACGCTTGCGCCAATGTATTTAAACGAGATTTTGGCTGAAGAAGAACTGCCCATTCGCTATGTGGGTTATACAACCGCATTTAGAAAAGAGGCGGGTACGTATGGCAAAGATACGGAAGGAATATTCAGGCTTCATCAATTTAATAAGCTTGAGATGGAAAGCTTCTCTATCTCTGATAACTCATTAGACGAGCACTTATTTATGGTTGCCATCCAAGAATATTTAATGCAACAGCTTGGATTGCCGTATCACGTGCTCGAAAAGTGCACGGCTGATATTGGTCGACCGAATGCTAAAGGTGTTGATATTGAAGTATGGCTGCCAAGCCAAAATACATACCGCGAGACTCACACCGCGGATTACATGACCGACTACCAGGCTCGGGCTATGAAGACGAGGGTTCGCCGTTCGGATGGAAGCATTGAATTAGTGCATACCAATGATGCAACCGTTTTTGCGCAACGTCCTTTAATCGGAATCATCGAAAATTATCAAACGAAAGATGGAGACGTTATGGTGCCTGAAGTGTTGAGAGAATATTTGGGAGGGAGGTCAAAAATTTAAATGTCATTAAAACTAGAAATTAACGCCATCCATACAGAAGTCGGTGATGATTTAAAAAAATACATCACAAAAAAGATCGGTAAACTAGATCGTTATTTACCACGCCGCGCCCGCGAATCATCACGCGGCGCGGTAAGGCTGAAGCAGTCCAGGAGCAAAGACAAAAAACATCATACCTGCGAAGTGGTGCTCTATTTACCTCATGAAACCCTTACCGTGAGTGAGACTACAATAAATATGTTTGCTGCCGTTGATATTGTAGAAACAAAGCTTAAAAATCAACTAAAAAAATACAAAGGAAAACACTCGGTTCTTCGAGGCCACACTCAACGCTTGCTTGGTAAAATACGTTCGCGTTAGACCCGCCAAGTAAGGTACAATATACCCCCAGAGTGGGACGGTCTTATAAGTTAGGGAAGAATTGAGGATAATGAAGAAAATCTTAAAAAGAGTTTTAGGCGACCCGCAGGCACAAACGGTAAAACGATTACGTAAGCGCGTAAATGACATTAATGACTTGGCTGATAAGTACAAAAAACTGTCAGATGCCAAACTAAAAGCGCAAACCGACGTTTTAAAGAAGCGGCTCAAGAAAGAATCGCTTGATAAAATTTTGCCTGATGCCTTTGCTGCCGTGCGGGAAGCTGCAACGCGGACCCTCAAGCAACGTCATTTCGATGTGCAGTTAATTGGAGGTATGGTGCTGCATGAAGGTAAAGTAGCCGAAATGAAAACCGGTGAAGGTAAAACACTGGTCGCCACATTACCGGTTTATTTAAATGCCTTAACTGGTAAAGGTGTTCATGTGGTCACCGTAAATGATTACTTAGCGCAACGTGATGCTGGCTGGATGGGACAGGTTTATGATTTTATGGGTTTAAGCGTAGGGGTTATTATACCGGACGGTTCGTTTATTTATGACGCCTCTTACAAAAGCGAAAACCATGATGATCCACGCTTGTTGCACCTAAAACCATGTACGCGGCAAGAAGCCTATGCTGCGGACATAACGTATGGTACCAATAATGAGTTTGGTTTTGATTATTTGCGTGACAATATGGTTCGCGAAGAAGCGCAATTACGCCAACGGGATCTCCACTATGCAATCGTTGATGAGGTCGACTCTATTTTGATTGATGAAGCAAGGACGCCACTTATCATTTCGGCTCCGGCGGCAGCAAGCGCTACCGCTTATGAGCAGTTTTCCAAAGTTGTACGGACGCTCGTTAAAGATAAACATTTTACGGTCGATGAAAAACATCGCTCCGTTGTTCTAACCGATGAGGGCGTTGAGGCGGTTGAAAAGAAACTTGGCCTTGATAATTTATACGCTACCGAAAACATACGTACCATTTACCATCTTGAGCAAGCCCTTAAAGCTGAAGCGATTTTTAAGCGCGATAAAGATTATGTTATTACTAAAGATGGCGAGATTGTAATTGTCGATGAGTTTACCGGCCGTTTACTAAAGGGGCGCCGTTATAACGAAGGGCTTCACCAGGCTATTGAAGCCAAAGAGGGCGTTGAGGTAAAAGAAGAGTCTATGACACTAGCGACGATCTCGTTCCAAAACTATTTCCGGTTGTATGAAAAACTGGCCGGTATGACAGGAACGGCTGAAACCGAAAGCGAAGAGTTCCATCAAATTTATAAACTTGACGTCGTGCAGGTACCTTCAAATAAACCGCTTATTCGAGATGACCGTCCTGACCGCATTTATAAGACTGAAAACGCCAAGTTTCGTGCCATCATTAAAGAAGTTCAAGTTCTGCACACCAAAGGTCAACCAGTGCTTATCGGGACCGTATCAATCGAACGAAACGAGCTTTTAAGCAATATGCTTAAAAAAGCCGGTATTCCCCACCAGGTGCTTAATGCAAAAAATAATGAAAAAGAAGCAGCTATTGTTGCTCAGGCGGGGCAAAAGGGAGCAGTTACGCTTGCGACTAACATTGCCGGTCGCGGAACCGATATTGTTTTGAGCGACGAAGTTAAGAAGCTTGGCGGCTTGTTTGTGCTGGGTTCTGAACGGCATGAATCACGGCGTATTGATAACCAGTTGCGTGGGCGATCTGGTAGGCAAGGTGACCCTGGCGTAACACAGTTCTTTGTTTCTTGCGAAGATGATTTAATGCGTATCTTTGGCGGTGAGCGCATCTTAGCAATTATGGAGCGCCTTAATGTTGATGACGAAACGCCAATTGAAAACAGGGTAATATCTCGCAGCTTAGAGGCCGCCCAAAAGAAGGTCGAGGGCTTTAATTTCGACCAACGTAAAAATGTTGTTCAGTATGACGATGTCATGAACCGGCACAGAAAAGCCACCTATATCGTCAGACGCGAAATACTCAAAGAGGCTGATATAAGCAAGCGTATTCAAGCCTTTATTGTCGATGAGGCGCAAGCTGTGGCTCGATCGCCGCTAGCCCATACAGAAGAGTTTGAAGAACTATTGAAAGAAGTGTTTCCGCTTGATGAAGCAGCTCTAGATGTTGTGTTTGATGCCGAATACGACCAGTTTGAAAAAGTATTAACCCAAAAAGCCCTAGAGCTATATGAAAGCCGCGAGGCTGTGTTTGGGCTAGATGTGATGCGAGCCGTAGAGCGCGAAATTTATTTACAGGTACTTGATACATTGTGGATGGAACACCTTGAAAACATGAACCACCTAAGAGAAGGTATTGGATGGATGGGCGTAGGGCAAAAAGATCCGTTGGTAGAATATCGTCGTCGTGCTCAGGTGTTGTTTGAAGATATGCAGCTAAAGATGCGCAACGAGATTGTTAAAACAATCTTCACGGCTGCGCCTATCAGCGAAGACGAACCCATTGAAACCGAACTAACCCGAGCCGCTCGCCGGTCTGTTGATAATGCCGACAAGATTATTGAAACAGAAGATCTTCATGAAAATGACTTTCTTTCTGTTTCTGATAATGCCGCCACACTGTCAGAAACTAAGGCAACGAAAAAGCACACCACCGTTAAAAATCGAAAAAAAGCTCGTAAGGCCGAACGTAAGCGGAGGGCTAAGGGGCGCAAGCACTAATGAAGCATACGGTTCATGAACTCACCTTAAAAAACGGAGCTAAGGGCTTGTTGGTTCATATACCAGACGCCACCGTCATGACATATGACATCAACTTTCGAGCTGGTGAATACCTCGTAAAGCGTGACAAATGGGAAACACCTCATTTGATGGAACATGTTTTATTGGGGGCGAACGAGCTATTTCCACGCTCGCGTGATTTTCAGGCAGAGTTAGAAAAAAACGGGGCATACGCTAATGCCAGCACCGGCAGCTACGACATTACGTACGAAGCAGAGTGTGCAGATTTTGAATGGGATCGTGTCTTGGGGTTGTTACTAACTGCTATTGCCAAGCCGCTGTTTTTACAAGATGAATTTGATGCGGAGGTTGGTAATGTTCGAGAAGAGCTGTTTTCACGTTCTAACAACCATTTTCGTTACCTAAATCTTGCCCTGCGTGAGAAGTATGGCTTTAGTGTGATGACTGACCAAGAGCGGCTGAGATTGATGGACAATGTTGCTCTTAGCGATGTTCAAGAGCATTATAAGAAGACGCACCGCGCACCAAATATGCGTTTTGTTATTGCGGGCAATCTGACGAAGCCTCGGCAAGAGGTTATTCGAAAATTATTAACTGCAATCGAGCTAGAGGGTGACGGTTATCGCACACCCTTGCCTGACGAGACGCCGCAAACCCTAACCGAGGCGCTGTATTTACATAACCCGACCATTGAGAACCTCTATTTCTACCTTGATACCTTTACTCGTAGACGGGTAACAGAGTCAGAGAGCTACGGGCTTATGTTAGCAAATATTTTAATGACCGAGACACTTCATTCGCGTATTTTTGGGCAAGCGCGAGAGAAAGGTCTAGTGTATGGGGTAAGCTCTAATTATTCGCGCTTACTAGGCTCAACCAATATGTGGCTTGGCGCCCAAGTTATGCCCCAGAACATGCAGGCCCTTGCTTCTATTATTCGGCACGAAATAAATGATATGAAGCGGGGCGGCATTAGTGAGGACGAACTTAAAGCAGCAAAGCTTTTTGCGCTAGGGCGCTATCAGCGAAGCGCTCAAACCGTAGCTACCACGGCTAATTTGTATAGTAATCGTTATTTCTACGAAGAAGAAGTAGAGGATTACTATGCGATTCCAGATAAAATCCAAGCCGTCACGCAAGATCAAATGGTAGCAGCCCTCAATGCGGTGTTTGCTGAGAATGTACGAGGTTTCGGTATCCTGGGTAGTTGCGGTGAAGAATTTGTTGATAAGGCGTATACCTCGCTTGAAAGTTTATGGACCGAGGTTGCATAAGCGGTTATCAGCCAGTACACTAAAGGGTATCGACATCATTAAACATATAGGAGAAGATGCATGAACCCCAACGAAAAAGATATAAATGATCCAGCCGTGAATGTGCCGGTAGAGCCAGTTACTACTGATAGCCTAAGTCAACCACCAACCGAAACAGATACCCTTGGTGCCACACAGGTAGCGTCAGCCGAACAGCCGCTGGCAGCCCCCAACTCCGATGCTGTTAATGCGCCAACTCCTTCTAATGAAGGTAATTCAAGTGTAAATACGCCACCGACAACCCAAGGTAATACTGAGGTAACTCCAACGCCAGCTGATCTGCCTACAACACCGCTTGGCGGCAGCTCAATGCCGGCATCAGCCTCAGGTGCAAAATCAAAAAGCATTCTCGGAATCACTATTGTAGTACTTGGTGTACTGGTATTGCTTGTCGTGCTCGGTATGATGCTTGCTTAGAAATTTAAACAAGCTTTCCGTTAGTTGCTATAATCAGACCTATGTCTGAGAATACTGGCACTATTAACGCTCTGTTTGAGGAAATTACGAATGCGTATCAACGTCTTGATATAGCGACCCTTAAAGTGAAATTGGCAACATTAGAACGCGCAACCGAAGAGCAGTCTTTTTGGAATGATTCGCTGTCGGCGCAAGAGACAATGAAGCAAATCGCAGACCTTAGAGGCCGCGTGGAGCCTTGGGAGGAGCTGCGCCAGGCTATAGTTGAGCTGAAAGAACTAGATGGGCTGGGTGATGCAAGTTTGAATAATGAAATAGCAGCGCAACTTACGCAAATTACTAAGGAGTTTCAAGCGCGCAAGAGAGATTTATTGTTTTCGGGGCCGTATGATGACCATGGTGCTATACTGAGCATTCATGCCGGAGCGGGAGGAACTGATGCTCAGGATTGGGCACAAATGCTGCTTCGAATGTACGTACGGTGGGCTGAAGCAGAAGGCGGCAGGCCAACTTTAGTAGACCAATCAGCGGGTGAAGAAGCAGGCATAAAGAGTGTCACGCTCCAGATTGATACTTCTTTAGCGTATGGCAAGCTAAAAAGTGAGCACGGAGTTCATCGTTTAGTTCGACTTAGTCCTTTTAATGCAGACAATTTGCGGCAGACGAGTTTTGCCAAAGTAGATGTTTTGCCTAAAATTGACAGCCCTGACGAGGTTAAGCTTGAAGATAAAGATCTTAAAGTTGATGTTTATCGGGCGGGCGGGCACGGCGGTCAATCCGTGAACACTACTGATTCGGCTGTTCGGGTAACGCACATACCGACTGGCATTACCGTTAGTATTCAAAACGAGCGCTCACAGCTACAAAATAAAGAGATGGCGCTAACTATCCTTCGTTCGCGGTTAGCCCAACTACAACTAGAGCAACACCAAAGCCACCTCAGTCAGCTAAAGGGACCAAACCAGTCAGCTGAGTGGGGCAACCAAATTAGAAGCTATGTCTTACACCCCTATAAACAAGTTAAGGATCTTCGTACGCGTTACGAGGTCTCAGATCCAGATGATGTTCTCAATGGTAACCTCAACGGTTTTATAAATGCTTATTTAAATCACACCATGCACAGTTAATAGTAGCTTCTAAACCATTATCAATTTGCTATAATAGAAGCTACATGATTCTGTTAGATAGGGTAAGTAAAGTCTACGGCAAAACAAATATTGCACTTGACCGGGCCAGTCTTCACGTTCAGCCCAAAGAGTTTGTGATTATTGTTGGTCCCAGTGGAGCTGGTAAATCAACCTTTCTTAAATTACTAACTCGTGAAGAGCGACCCACAAGCGGCAAAATTATTGTGGGCGGCATTGATTATGACCATCTTAAAGATAAGAAAATTCCATTGCTAAGGCGCAAAATAGGAGTTGTCTTTCAAGACTTTAAACTTTTACCAAATAAAAATGTGTTCGAAAACGTCGCCTTTGCGCTGGAGATTGTTGGCATGGGTAATAAAGAAATCCAGTATACAGTACCTCGTGTTTTAAACATTGTTGGCCTCAGTGGTAAAGAGAAGAACTACCCTAAAGAGCTATCTGGTGGTGAGCGACAACGCGTGGCAATTGCTCGTGCAATTGCACGACAACCAAAGATTTTAATTGCCGACGAACCCACCGGTAACTTAGATCCAAAACACGCATGGGACGTCATAAAGGTACTTGAAAAAATTAACCGTTACGGCACAACAGTATTACTAACAACGCACAACCAAGAAATAGTCAATAAGTTAAAGCGCCGTGTTATAACTATCAAGGCCGGTAAAGTTGTGAGCGATAGAGTTGGTGGGGAGTACAAAGCCTAATGCGCCGAAAACTCATCACGATATCACGTATTTTTAAGAGCGGGCTTACTAATTTTATTCGTAATGCCTGGTTAACTGTAGCTGCTATTGCTGTCATGGTTATTACGCTAACGATTGTTTTATTCTCTGTTATAGCAAATGCCACTTTTGCAAATACTATCCAGCAAATTACCGATAAGATTGATATATCGATTTACCTTAAAGACGGTACCTCAGATGAAAGTAAAGATATGATTATCAATACATTAAACGACCTCAGTAACGTGAGAGAGATAGAATACTTGTCAAAAGAGCAAGCCAGAGATGAATTTATTGAAAACAATGAAGATGATGTTGATTTGCGTCTGTCTATTGCTCAGGCGGGCGAAAATCCTATACCGGCCACAATCCGCATTAAACCAGTTGATGTTAATAAGTTAGAAGAGCTTAACCAAGAGATTAACCAACAAAATTGGGGTGAGTTTATCTTGGAGATTTCTTACCAGAAAGATCGAAAAACAGCCATTGATAATATCGCTAGCGCAACAACGTTTTTCAGAAAAGCAGGGGTTATAGGGGTGGCGGTCTTTGCGCTTATCTCGATGCTGATTATATTTAACACCTTGCGAATGGCTATATTTAATCGCCGCGAAGAACTTAATATTATGCGTTTGCTTGGTGCTAGTACTTGGTATATTCGCGGTCCTTTTGTGGTAGAGACGGTGTTGTATGGCATTGTGGCGGCAATTATTTCAGTTGTATTGTGTAATGCATTGTTTGTCGTGTCGTCGTCTGCATTTGGTGCGAGCAGTCTTGGTCTTTTGGACTTAAAGTTTGCCAACGAGTATTTTGCGAAAAATTTCTGGAAAATTTTGGCTATACAACTGGCTATCGGTATACTAATTGGAGGCGTATCGTCTATTATTGCTACACGTCGATATCTAAAATTTAAGTCATCAAAATAACGTTCGGCTATTAAAAGCTCCTCACAAACACAGGAGCTTTTTTGCGGCCGCAAACACTTTACGCAGCTTGGAGGGTCATGATACAATGCTAACGGTTACATCAATAAAACAAACAGTTATGTTGCAAACAAAAAAAGTACGCTTGAATATTTTTAGGGCTTCCAAAAAAGGCTTGCTTGGTTTGAGTGCGTTAATGGTTATTGGGGGCTCAGTAGCGGGCGTCAATATTACGCGCGCTCAGTCATTACAAGATCAAATTAATGACTTACAACGACAAAATGCCGAAAACAAGAGTGCCGTCCAGAAATTACGAGAAGTAGCCACCAGTTATCAAAATGCGATTGAAATACTTGAGCACGACATTGCCGAGACCGAGAAAGCCATTCAGGTGAGTACGCAGCGCCAGGCGGAGCTTGAAAAAGCTATTGCAGAGGCTGAAGCCGAACTTGCCCGCCAACAAGATCTCCTCGGTAAAAACATCCGGGCTATGTATGTAGAAGGTGACATTTCAACTCTCGAAATGCTTGCCTCGAGTAACGATCTGAGTGAATTTGTTGACAAACAACAGTACCGTACCTCCGTAAAAAACAAAATAGTCAGTACCCTCGAGAAGATTAATGAGTTGAAGCACCAGCTTAAAACCCAAAAAGAACAAGTAGAAATAGAGATTAAAGAACAAAACAATAGCCGAGCACAGCTAGCTGCTGCACGCAGCGAACAGGCAAGATTGTTGTCTATGAACCAATCAGAGCAAGCTGCTTTTACTGCTAAAACAAAAGCCAATGAAGCCAAAATTCGTGAACTGCAAGCTGCCCAACGAGCTTTGGCGCGAAGTATTGCGTCGGGTAACTTTGTTAGCCAAGGGCCCGTTAAGCAAGGCGATACGATTGGCCGCGTAGGTAATACGGGCTTTTCTACCGGCGCACATTTGCACTTTGAAGCGATAACGAGCGGGGGTCAGGATGTAAACCCCAATAACTACATAGGAAACGGCTGGATTCGACCCGTAGAGGGCGGTTATATTTCACAGGGTTACGGCGTAGCTAATAGCTGGTATATCAAAGGCTATCATACCGGTATAGACTATGCCGGGGTAACGGGAAGACCAGTTTTGGCAGCTGCGGATGGAGAAATCGTCTGGCGGGGCTGTAAGGGTTCATGCGGCGCGAGCTATGGTTACTATGTCTTAATTCGGCACAGTAACGGCATGTTTAGCCTGTACGCACACATGCAAATACCGTAAGGTAAGTATATGATGAAACAAATAAACAAGTTTCCACAAAAAACTCATCGCCTATTTACGCGGGGCGCAAGTTTTGTGGGGGCGATGCTAATTGTGGCGTCATGTTTTACGAGCCTGTACCAACTGCATGCTCAAACTATCCAGCAGCAAATTCAAGCCCTGCAACGTGAAAACCAACAAAATAGGAGCATCCTACAGCGTCTAAGCGAAGAAGCTACAAGCTATGAAGATGCTATTGAGCGTCTGCAATCAGAAATTGATGCTTTGCAGGCGCAAATCGATATTAACACCTCTGAGCAAGAACGCCTCAAACAAGAGATAGCAATTGTCGAAGCCGAACTTGCCCGCCAACAAGATCTCCTCGGTAAAAACATCCGGGCTATGTATGTAGAAGGTGACATTTCAACTCTCGAAATGCTTGCCTCGAGTAACGATCTGAGTGAATTTGTTGACAAACAACAGTACCGTACCTCCGTAAAAAACAAAATAGTCAGTACCCTCGAGAAGATTAATGAGTTGAAGCACCAGCTCCGTGGTCAGAAAGAGCAAGTCGATAAACTACTGAAGCAGCAAACTGATCAGCGAGCCCTGCTTGCAAATAGCAAATTAGAGCAACGCAATCTTCTTTCTTATAATAGGGGGCAACAAGCAGAGTTTAATGCCAAAACAAGGAACAACCAAAATCGAATTGCTGAGCTCATTGCTGCTCAGCAGCGTGCTAATGACTCGGCGTCTGGGCTGCAATTCATTCGTATACCAGGCTCGGTTCAGCCGCATGATATAAATAGTGACGATTATCCTTATAAACATTATGGGCATAGCCAGCTTGATGAGCCATGCCCCGGACCACCGCGAACAGCTGACTCGACAGATAGGTGGGGATATTGTACTCGACAATGCGTATCGTACGTTGCTTGGGCAATTGAGCGCTCTGGCAGAACAGCACCGCGTGGTTGGGGAGATGCCAAGAACTGGGTGGTAATGGCGCCCTCAAGCTGGCTCGTCTTAAACCCTATTCCGGGTGATATTGCTGTTATAACAGCTGGCACCTGGGGTCATGTTATGTATGTCGAACGTGTTGAGGGCAATAAAATGCTTGTTTCAGAGTATAATCAACGGCTCGATGGCCGCTATCGTAACGATCGGTGGCTGACAATTCGTTAGTCGTTTGCTGGTTTTGAAGCCCTGACTTCGTTATACTATGACTACGTATGGAGGAAAAAGAAAAAATCAGCACGTCCTTTAACAGGGCTCCAAAAAAGCAGCCTAAACTCACTAAAGTTATTGCAATAATTTCGGCTTTTGGACTGGTCTTTTTAGCTGGCATAGGGGTTGGTAACGGGCAAATATCATTTAGCGGGAACCAGTCGCGCCAAACTGCAGGCTTGCCACCAAATTTGTCGTATAGCTCTGTTGAAAAAGTCTACGACCTTCTTCGTAAGCAGTATGATGGTACGTTAGATGAAGCTAAGCTGCTCGATGGCTTGAAGAGTGGGCTGGTTGAAGCGGCAGGGGACCCGTATACAGAGTATTTGACCGCTGAGCAAGCTAGAGAGTTTGACGAGGAGCTAAACGGTACATTTAGCGGGATTGGTGCCGAGCTGGGCAAAGATGGCCAAAATATTGTAATTGTGGCCCCAATTAAGGGTTTTCCAGCAGAAAAGGCAGGCTTAAAGGCGCGTGACGTTGTTATTGAGATTAATGAAGAAACCGCTCATGGTTTAAGCGTCAGTGAGGCGGTTCAAAAAATCCGTGGCGAAGCGGGCACGCAAGTAAAATTGAAAGTTTTGCGCAACAATAGTGAGACACTTGATTTTACCATTACCAGAGATAACATTAGCATTCCGAGTGTCGAGTCTAGTATTGAGGGAGGAATCGGATATTTAAAAATCAGTCGCTTTTCTGACGACACTGCCGCACTTTCGCGTCAAGCAGCAGAAAGTTTCAAACAAGCTGGGGTTAAGGCTGTTATTCTTGATGTTCGGGGTAATCCTGGCGGGTTGCTAGATTCAGCAGTCAGCGTTTCGAGTTTATGGCTTACGGGCTCTCAAAAGGTATTAGAAGAAAAGCGCGACGGAATTGTTATAAAAACATATTACGCGCGAGACAACCCGGTGCTCCAGCTTATACCAACAGTGGTAATGATTGATGGTGGTAGCGCAAGCGCAAGCGAAATTGTAGCGGGTGCACTAAAAGATAACGGCGCGGCTACACTTTTGGGTGATAAATCATTTGGTAAGGGGAGTGTGCAGTCTATTGAGCGCTTACCCGACGGGTCTGCGCTTAAGGTTACGATTGCTCGCTGGTTTACGCCAAAGGGGCGCAATATTGATAAAGAAGGCATCGAGCCAGATAAAAAAGTTGAACAAACAAATAGTTCAATTTCTGACGTTCAATTGGATGCCGCAAAGCGTGAGCTACAAAAATAACCCCTTTATGGCATTTTGTTATTGTGGTACTATCGATGTCGTATATAAGTTTACGGGGGATGAATTGTGGCGCTGAGCAAACAGCGAACTAAGTATATTTTTGTAACAGGTGGTGTGCTTTCTGGACTTGGGAAGGGTATTTCTGCCGCCTCAATTGGTAATCTGCTAAAAGCACGCGGGCTTACCGTAAATATCCAAAAATGCGACCCATATCTTAATGTTGATGCCGGGCTGTTAAACCCACGTGAGCATGGGGAATGCTTTGTAACCCATGATGGCGCAGAAACAGATCTGGACCTTGGTCATTACGAGCGTTTTCTTGACCAAGAAATTGACAGCGCAAGTTCGTTAATGAGCGGGCGAGTTTTACTGAAAGTCATTCAAGACGAACGGGCTGGCAAATATGAAGGAGATGACGTTCAGATTATTCCTCATTTTACCTCGGCTATTCAGCGGTTTATTACTGATGCGGCCAAAGGCTACGATGTTCATATCGTTGAAATTGGTGGAACCGTCGGCGACTATGAATCGCTTAGTTTTATTGAGGCAATTCGCGAGCTCGGCATTAATGTTGGCCTTGAAAATTGTCTATACGTGCACGTAGTTTATCTGCCATATTTAGGTGCAAGCCAAGAGACAAAAACAAAACCTGCCCAAAATTCAGTGAGAGAACTTCGGGGCCTCGGAATCACACCTGATATTCTTATTGCCAGAAGCGAGCGGCCAGCTAATGCAGGCGTAAAAAATAAACTAAGCTTATTTTCGGGCGTTTCTAACGATGCCATAGCGTTATTACCTAATGCTTCGACTATTTATCAGGTTCCATTAACGCTTGAAGACACTGATATCGCCGATGTAATTACTAAAAAATTACATCTAAAAACCAAGAAGCCAGATCTTAAGCAATGGCGACAGGTGGTTAAAAAGGCAACGACAAATCATAAACGTAAACTTACGGTTGGCTTGGTTGCAAAGTATATGGATAATACCGATACCTATATTTCAGTTTTTGAAGCGTTGCGTGCAGCCTCATGGTTTACCGATACAAAACTTAAAATTAAATGGATAGACGCAGAAAAGCTAAAGAAAACCCGCGATGTTGAGCGAGCGTTTAAGGACGTAAGCGGCATCGTGGTGCCTGGTGGTTTTGGCACGCGTGGGCTCGAAGGCAAGATCTTAGCCGCTCGGTATGCCCTTAGTAATAAAATTCCGTACCTGGGGTTGTGTTTAGGTATGCAGATGGCAGTCATTGCAGCGGCCCGTAACGCTGGTTATAAAAAAGCCACAACGATAGAGTTAGACCCAAAAAGTGATATGCGCGTGATTGATATTATGGGTGATCAGATCGGTAAAGAAAGTACTGGTGGCACTATGCGGCTCGGTGATTACCCATGCAAGCTAGAAAAGGGCAGTGTGGCAGCCAAGCTTTATAAAGCAGATGCGATTGTAGAACGGCATCGGCACCGCTGCGAGGCTAATAACGCCTATCGCGATCAATACTCAGCATGGGGTATTAAAGCATCGGGTACATCACCTGACGGTACGTTAGTAGAGATAATCGAAGCAACCGATCATCCATTTTTTGTTGCCAGTCAGTTTCATCCTGAGTTTAAATCACGTCCGCATAAGCCACATCCACTCTTTGGTGGTTTTGTGAAGGCTTGTGCAGACCGCCCAAGTATTGCGACAACCAACAAAGTAGGGTAGCATAAGTATTATGAACGCAAACGCCAATAATCAAGCAAAAAAAATACTATTAGTAGAAGATGATGACAGCCTCGCAAACGTTTATCTCGCTCGTCTAGAAGTCGAGGGTTTTCAGGTTCGTCGCGTACCAAACGGGGAAGACGCACTAGCGGCTGCCGTCGAGTTTAAACCAGATCTGGTATTACTTGACGTTATGATGCCAAAAGTTAGCGGTTTTGACGTACTGGATATCTTGCGCAACACACCAGAAACCGCAAATCTTAAAATTGTTATGCTGACTGCCCTTAGCCAGCCAAATGATAAATCAAAAGCAGATCAGCTTGGCGCCGATGACTATCTCGTCAAATCACAAGTAGTGATTGCCGATGTTATCGAGCGCATTAAGCATCATCTCGGCGTTCGCGATTAGGTAAAATTTGTTTACGAACAAAGCTTCTCTATTAGTCCAGAAGCTTTTATGTGTTTGGAAATTTGACAAAGATTACGTAATATGCTACAATGTAATAGTAACATAAACACAAAAACATGTCAGAAGATATTCCACAGAACCCCAACCAAGATCAAAGATTCAGTCCAGAAATGGACCCAGGTACATGTGATGTTGTAGATTTACACGGTGAAACCCTACAACTTCCCCCGGTCCCTGTTATAGATAGAGAAACCGCACTAGCAATGCATGGAATCAAGGGAGATATTGTTGCTGTTGTTAACCTACCATGGTCAGATGATGATCCTGTCGGCCAGGGTAATAGGTATAAAAAAATTGCTGTCATTGACTACGGAGAAATAGGTGAAGACCCTCCCTATGTACAGTATATGCCGCCTGAAAACAGACCAATACCATTTTTTGGGAAAGTAAAATCTCGCTTTGGAACCCAAGCGCTTAACTATTATCCGAAGGATCACGGGGTTACCTATTCACCGTTAAAGGAAGGAAGGACAATAATTGGTACAAGTATACATGGGCCAGAAGTCACAACTCCTGACAAAAGACGAAAGACTAGCTATAGGCTTGGACTACACGAAGAATTTGCTGGGAATGCTTTGATTTCTGAGGATCATTTTACGATCACTAAAGACGGTGATAGATTAAGTATTACAGATCATTCGACTAATGGCACCCAAGTTGTGATTTCTAAAGAGTTATAGAGAGACGATAAGGAACTTACTCAACGGTTACTTCAGTGCGGGGGACTGATTTGCCAGTGAAAAGACGTACTTTTCGCGTTTCAAAGTTAACGACACCGTCTTTAGCGGCATGAATTGTGAAATTGCGGCTCATATACGTACCGTTGCCAGCACGTTTTGTCATACCAACTTGACGTACGATAACTTGGCCGTTTTTAACTTTTTGGCCACCAAAAAGTTTAACACCTAGCCGTTGGCCTGGGCTGTCATGGATGTTTTTACTTGAACCACCTGCTTTAACTTTACTCATTTTTACTTCCTTATTAGTACCACGAGTTCGCGCCCCACGATCTGACCTTCTCTATGATAGATTAGCTCATCGTCTGCAGCGTGAACAAAACTCATACGAGTATAACCCATATCTGTTAAATGGTCAAGTACGGGCAAGTGTTTTATGCCGTTTTTAGTATGCCAGGCCGGCACCGCAATACACATTCTAAATTCTCTCCCATGCTTTAACTCAGTCACTACGTTAGTGTGTGTTGCAACATTTTGTAAAAATTTTTTATGAATAGTGTTAACACTATGAATTACTTCTTTGAGTTTGCTAGGGTCTGGTTCAGCGGAGAAGGGACGGCCAAGGTATGTTTCGCACGCAATGGTACCAAAGGTACTAATCCAGTCGTAATCAGTTGCATCAGCTACTTCAAGCGTCAACAGCACGCCATCGTAGCCTATAGTTTTGTGTAACCAGTGGATATTTTCTTTAGTGCTAAGTATCATTTTTTGATCAATATCGCTACCCATCGCAAAGCACCCCATCAGGAGGGCTTCTTGCAGGATGACACCGGTACCACAAAATGGATCCAGTACGTGTACTTCCTTCTTATGAGGGTTTTGGCTTCCTATTGCTAGGTTGAGAATAATTTGCGCAAGTTTTGGCGGGAGCATGCCAACTCGGGCATCGCGAGCAGGGCGAGCTTGATCACGGGCAGCATAGGCATCGATATCTTGCACCTTAATGGTTTGGGCAAGAATAGTTTTGTTGCCATTTTTTATATATAAAAGTTCTATGCCAAGCTCGGCAGTTAATTTGTTACGCAAAACTTGGGCACTTTTAAGCTCAGGTGAGTCATTAGGGATAACTCGCATTGAACGGCCAGCGTCGCGCGCAGCTTTTTTTACCTTGAGGCCGGTGGCATTAATGCTTTTTGGTGAAGTTTTTAAACCGTAAACGCTAATACCAAACTTAACTTTACCCTCGGGGCGATAGCTCAAGTGTTTCGGTACATTGTCAACTAAGTATTTTTCAAGGCTTTTCCAATCGGTGTAGGGTAGCTCTGTCAGGGTTTTCGCAAGTTTCAGCGTGCCGCCTAATCGCTTAAAAGGAATATCTTCAACAGGCTTGTTTAACAATGCGGCTGATTCGCCAACGGGTTTTACGGCTTCCGCTCCAAATAAACTTTCGAGCTCGGCCAGTGATAGGCCTTTTTGCCGTCCTAATATACAAATACTTTCAAACATTCTACATACAGTATAATGGTATTTGTCTATGGCAGAAGAAAAACGACGAGCACGACTTTGGAAGATCATTATTAATGCCATTACACTTTTAGCGTTAGGACTATTGGTTTACTTGGTTCGACACGAAGTGTATGAGACGTTGCAACGAGTAGACGATGTTTACTGGGGGGCGTTGCTACTGATTGTTCCGGTACAGGCATTTAATTTTTATGCTTACACCTTAATGTATGATGATTTACTGAACTTTTTTAAGGTTCGCCTATCACGAAGCAAGTTATACCGAATAACGTTAGAACTAAATTTTGTAAACCATGTGTTTCCGAGCGGGGGTGTGTCGGGTTTTTCATATTTTAGTTTGCGTTTGCGTCCATTGGGGGTAACAACTGGTAAGTCTACGCTCATACAAATGATGCGTTTTATTCTTATTTTTGTCTCTTTTCAGCTGGTGCTTGCATTAGGTCTAGTATTGTTGGCATTTTCTGGCGCGGTAAATAATTTTGTGCTACTTATCGCCGGGTCGCTCGCAACCTTATTAATAGTCGGAACGTTAATGCTGGCCTATATCATTGGTAGCAAGCGGCGAATCAATAGCTTTTTCACCGCTATCACAAAGCTTTTTAATAAAATCATAAACATCTTTCGTCCGAGTCACCCTGAAACTATCGACATCGAGCGTGCTCAAAATGCTTTCACGGAATTGCATGAAAGCTATACACTTATCAAAAAAGACCTTGGTATTCTGCGTAAGCCGTTGCTTCATGCGCTGATTGCAAACGTAACCGAAATCATTACGCTTTATATTGTCTTTGTGGCGTTTGGGTTTTGGGTAAACCCCGGAGCGGTAATACTTGCCTATGCGGTAGCGAATTTTGCCGGTTTAATATCTGTGTTACCGGGTGGGGTAGGAGTGTACGAGGCGCTAATGACAGCTGTATTGGCCTCTGCTGGCGTGCCTCCGGGTATAAGTGTTCCAGTGGTTATTATGTACCGTGTCATTAATACTGTATTGCAGCTGCCGGTGGGGTACTATCTGTATCACCGGGCAGTTCAAGATAACGATATTAAATTATGAGCACCAAACCGACCTATTCAGTTAGTGATTTTGTGGCGGTTTTTAACCAGGTAGTAGACGTCGCTTTTGGGTCAGTCACAATTAGCGGCGAGTTAGCACAATTTAGAATTAGCAAAAACCGATGGGTGTATTTTGATTTAATTGATGAGTACGCAAGTGTGCGTTTTTTTGGGACGGTAAATAGTTTGCCCGGACCGCTTGAAGACGGCATGACCCTGGTAGTACATGGAATACCGCAACTCCACCCCCGGTTTGGTTTTAGTATTACCGTTCAATCAATTCAGCTCAAAGGCGAGGGTACAATAAAAAAAGCTTCAGCCCTTCTTGAAGCCCAGCTTGAAAAAGAAGGTTTATTTGCTGCGGAACGCAAACGCCTTTTACCGTACCCGCCACAAACAATCGGTCTTATTACGTCGAGTGAGTCTGCCGCGTATGCAGATTTTGTAAAGATTATAAATGCACGGTGGGGCGGAGTAGAGATTGGTCTTTATGATGTGCACGTTCAGGGCGAGCAGGCGCCTTCACAAATCATAGAAGCTATAAATTACTTTAATGCACATGCCACGCCGCCAGATGTTTTAGTGATCACGCGGGGCGGGGGTAGCGCTGAAGATCTACAAGCATTTAATACTGAAGGGGTTACCCGAGCTATCGCTGCCAGCCGTATACCAACACTGGTGGCAATTGGGCATGAGGTAGATTTATCGTTAGCCGAGCGAGCTGCAGATAAACGGGCCAGTACGCCAAGTAATGCGGCTGAAATGCTAACACCTGATAAGCAGCATCAGCGGGCGTTATTAGAGCAAGCCTCCAGGCAAATATTGTATTACACCGAACAGACACTTCATGCTGAAAAGCAGTCAATTAAACAAATACTAGAGCGGCTAGATCAAGCGACTCAACATACTTTACAATCTCTACGGCAAGAATTAGATATCGCGCACAATACCATTACACTGCTTAACCCACTTGAGGTATTAAAGCGTGGTTATGTCATGGTGCGCCAGGGCAGTAGCTTTGTAGTTAGGGCCCAACAACTTAACACAAAGGCCGAGCTTTCGTTACGCTTTTACGACAAAGAGGTTACAATTAAGCCAACATCAGGAGATTAGACAATGTCTACGTATCAAGAACTATCACACCAACTAGAAGTAACTATGAATAAGCTGCAAAGTGGCGAACTTAGCTTAGATGAAACCATTGATGCCTACAATGAAGGGATAGCAATCATCAAAAAAATGGAAAAACAACTCTTACTGGCAGAAAATAAAATTAAGAAGATAAAAGACAGCTTACAATAATGCAACTCGCATGGAACATTGCTTTAGTAAGCTGCGCTTTGTTATTTATAGCATTTACCTTTGTTGTTGCGTTCGGTGCCCCATACTTGCCAACGTTACGAAAGCGCGTCCCTGAAGCCTTAGATTTAATTGACTTAAAACCAGGTCAGATTTTAGTAGAGCTTGGTAGCGGCGATGGTCGTGTGCTGGCTGAGGCTGCTCGCAGAGGCATTACATGCATAGGCTATGAGTTAAATCCGTTTTTAGTGTTGTATTCAAAAGTGCGGCTTATTAAATATCATAAATTCACCAAAGTAATTTGGGGGAACTACTGGCATAAACAGTGGCCAAAAGCGCAGGGAATATTCGTATTTTTATTACAGCCATATATGGAAAAGTTGGGTACAAAAATTGAACAAAATTATCCTGAGGGCATAAAGCTGGTTAGCTTTGCCTTTACCATACCAGGCAAACAACCCGTCAAAGAAAGTAACGGTTTATACCTCTACCGTTTCGGTAAGCAATTGAAAAAAACACGCCAGTAGGTTACCATTAGCGGTATGAATAAACTGCATAAGCTCACTGCCAGCCAAGCTGGTACGGTTAATGCGCTTTTAATTCCACTAGTGGTTAGTATTATTTTGCTGATAGCCACCGCTAGCTTTGCGGTGTGGGCTTATATGGAACGAACGGATTATAAAAATAACGTTGAGGCCAAGGTCAAAACTGCGGTTGGCGTTGCGGTTAAAGAGACTGAGACTAGGAAAGACAATGAGTTTCAAGAGAAAGAAAAGCAACCCTTAACCAACTATCAAGGCCCATCAGCATTTGGAAGTATTCTGGTTAAGTATCCAAAAAGCTGGAGTGCCTATGTAGACGAAAGCGGTAGAGGTAGCGCCCCGGTTGACGGGTATTTTCATCCTACGACGGTCCCCGGTACTCAATCCGGTGCTACGTATGCATTGCGGATACAGGTAGTTGAGCGTTCATTTTCTGACGAGGTTAAAAGCTTTGACAGTGCGGTTAAACAAGGTAAGGTGCGCTCACAAGCATACGCTCCAGCTAACGTAAAAAATGTTGTAGGTGTGCGTATTGAAGGCGAAATTGCTCCAAAACAACAAGGCATTATAGTATTATTGCCGCTCAGAGACAAAACAGTTAAACTTTACACCCAATCTAACCAGTTCTTTAACGATTTTAATGCACATATCTTGCCAAACTTTACGTTTACGCCATAAGCACCCGTGGTATCATTAGAATAATTAATAAGAGGGTTACGAGTGCAGAGCAGTGGCGATGACCATTTATGGGAGCAAACCGGTATTTTGCGTAATATTGCAGAAGATATTAAATTGCCCCTAATGCGTATTATGACGCACATCCAACTTGCTACTATCCAGTCAAAATCTGCTGATACAGACTACATTGAAACAACCGCAGCCGGGGTATTAAAGCTGCTCGATAGCTATATTTTAAGTACGCAGGTGTACGCGGGCCAACAGCAACTGCAATTACAACCGCTTTCAGTGGCGGCAGTTATGCATGACACCGCCCAGTACCTATCTAAAATAGCGGCTTTACATGACTGCAAACTGAGGGTAGATACACCGGCAAAATTGAGTTTAGCTATGGCTAACCCAGTGGCATTACAGGGCGCCTTGATCGGCCTTGGCTATAGTTTTCTTAATGCCATACAAAAAGAATCTAAGTACCCAGGTACAATTATTTTTTCTGCCAAACGTACACCAGAAGGGGTTGAAGCGGGCATATTTAGCGATAATGTCGAGTTGTCTGTGCAAGAATTGCGGTGGGCACGCAAATTAACGGGCGTAGCAAGGCAACCATTTATGAAGCTAAAGCCAGGTAGCAGTGCAGGGATTGTGATTGCCGACCAGCTTTTTCGGGCCATGGAGAGTGAAATGCAAGCAGTGCGTCGGCGCAACCGCACAGGGATCGTGGCCAATTTATTACCAAGCCGCCAGCTTGCGTTACTATAGAGTCATGTCAACACGTGCAGGTAGAATAGATGTCTTGGTTGTGGAGCCAGACGATCAGTTAGGCGAGACATACCAGCGCGTACTAAATGACGCCGGCGTAAAAGTTAAGCGAGTTCAAAACGCAGAAGAAGCGCTCGTAAAACTTGAGGCGAGCAACCCTAGGCTGATGACGCTTGAGGTTCAGTTGCCAGGACATAATGGCATTGAACTGCTGCACGAAATGCGATCATACTCTGATTGGCGTTCGATACCGGTATTATTTATGACAATTGTCCCCGAGGCTGAACTGGGGTTGAGCCAGCATGAAGAAGGAGTAATCGGCCATTGCTATAAACCACAAACGTCTTTACAGCAATTAACCGACACGGTTTTGTCTGCATTGGAGCAGCTGTCATGAACCAGGTGGTAACTCATGGCATTATCCTTAGTCGGCTCAATTATGGCGAGGCCGACAAAATTATCACGGTCATAACGCCGGACCACGGCAAAATTCGTCTAATGGCGAGGGGTGTACGTAAGGTTAAAAGCAAGCTGGCAGGTGGGATAGAGCTCTTTAGCATTAGCACGCTGGTGTATATTCCCGGCAAAAAAGATATTAGCACGCTCGTTTCAACGCGTTTAATTACGCATTTTAATCACATTGTTGAAGACCTAGACCGAACCATGATAGGTTACGACATTTTAAAAATTACAAACAAAGCAACCGAAGATGAATGCGACAGCGATTACTACGAGTTATTATTACAAGCACTTACTAATTTAAATGACAAAGAGGTTGATGCTATATTAACCAAATGTTGGTTTATGGCGCGGCTGCTTAAAGTTATGGGACATTCGCCCAATATAGCAAAGGACACAAACGGCCAGGAGTTTTCAGCAACTACGGCTTACAACTTTGATTACCAAGCCATGGGGTTTTATGCCCACGCCCGTGGCAGCCTTAAAGCTAACCATATCAAGATGCTTCGATTATTACTGTCAACCGAACCACATAAATTGCAGCTCATTAGTGGGGTAGAAAAAGTGCTGCCTGGCTTGGAGCAACTGTTGCGCCAGAGTTTAGGAATGTATATAAAAATATAATGCTATCAATACTAAAACATAGAATATACAGATGAGGTGGGGTATAATACGGCCAAGATGAGTCCCGTAGAGTCAACGCAATAAAGCAGAGTTGTGGTCAAAATCAAAAATAACGGGACAAAGGAGATTCTAAACGGGATGAGTGACAAAAAAGTGAGTATGGAAGACATCGTCAGTCTGTGTAAGCGGCGCGGCTTTATTTATCAAGGCTCAGAGGTCTATGGTGGTTTGAGCGGTACGTGGGATTACGGCCCGCTCGGCGTTGCTTTAAAGCGCAATATTATGAACCTATGGTGGAAGATGTTTGTCGAAGATCGCGATGACATGTACGGCGTTGATGCCGCGATTTTAATGAACCAAAAAGTCTGGCAGGCCAGCGGTCATGTTGATACGTTTACCGATCCGCTGGTTGAGTGTAGTAATTGCAAGGGTCGCTTCAGAGCAGACAAAATAGACACCAGTAAATGCCCAACATGTGGAGCAAAGAACTCGTTTGGAAAGGTGCGCCAATTCAATATGATGTTTAAAACCAGTGTTGGCCCGGTTGAAGACGAGAGTTCTATTAGTTATTTGCGGCCTGAAACTGCCCAAGGCATTTTTACCAATTATAAAAACATTGTTGATAGTTTTAGCCCCGATATGCCGTTTGGTATTGCCCAAGCTGGTAAGGCGTTTCGTAATGAAATTAGCCCCCGTGATTTTGTGTTTCGTTCGCGTGAGTTTGAGCAAATGGAGATTGAATATTTTGTTCAGCCCGGTAACTGGCAGCCAGTCTTTGAACAGTGGATTAAAGATATCCATTCATTCCTTGAGGCGCTTGGTTTACCAAAAGACAGCGTACACGAGCTTGATGTGCCTGCAGAGGATCTTGCACACTACAGTAAACGAACCATAGATTTTGAGTTTGATTACCCGCATGGTCGTGATGAGCTGCTTGGTTTGGCGTATCGAACAGATTTTGATTTGCAGAATGTGCAACGAGTGTCTGGCAAAAACATGGAATATCGTCCAAAAGATGGTAGTAAGCCGTTTGTGCCACATGTTATTGAACCCTCATTTGGTGTTGAGCGTGCCGTAATGGCGGTGCTTGTCAGTGCCTATGCAGAAGACGAACAAAATGGTGAAAAACGTACCTATCTTAAACTTCCTTACCATTTAGCTCCGGTAAAGTATGCAGTGTCACCCTTACTTAAAAACAAACCAGAGCTAGTAGAGAAGGCGCGTGACGTTTATAAATTGCTAAAAGAAAATTATGGCAACGTCATGTGGGATGACAACGGTAACATCGGTAAACGTTACCGCCGCCAGGATGAAATTGGTACACCATACTGTGTAACCATAGATTTCCAAACGCTTGAAGACAACACCGTAACCGTCCGCGACCGCGACACAACCGGACAAAAACGCGTTAATATACCGGAAATACAACAAAAGGCTAAGTAATGTGAAATGAAAACACAAATTATTACAATTATTGGTGCACTTACCACAGTTGTGGCTATTGTTGTCAAGGTAGTTGGTTTACCAGACCAGATTCGTAAGAATCATAAGCGTAAATCTACATCTGGCCTTTCGCACTGGTTTTTTGGTCTTGGTTTTTTATCGTATACACTTTGGACTCTTTACGGTATTTTAAAAAGTGATTGGGTTTTAATTTTAGGCCAAGGCGCCGGTATGATAACAATGGGTATAATTGCATACCAAATATATATCTACCGCGGAAACGAATAGTACAGTGCTAAACGCGGTAGAACTACAAAATGAACTGGCGAAGCATGCGAGTGATGCAGATGCAATATTTTTGCAGCGGTTTTTCAAGACAGGCAAGGGCCAGTATGGCGAAGGTGATCAGTTTATTGGTGTACGCGTGCCGATGACGCGCAAAGTCTGCAAGCAATTTAAAGATTTACCACTGCCAGAAGTGCAAAAATTGTTAGACTCACCAATTCATGAGCACCGCCTAGCTGGCGTAATTTTGCTTGCCACTACATACTCTAAAGCTAGTAAAGAGACACAAGAGCAAATATATGACATGTATCTACGCAATGTTTATAAAAGGCGTATCAATAACTGGGATTTAGTTGACGTGACAGCAGAACACGTTGTTGGCGCTCACGAGTATAAAACAGATCGTAAAATTTTATTTGAGCTGGCACGCTCACCTGATATATGGCAAAAGCGGGTCGCAATTATGAGTGCGTTTTACTTTATTAAACGTGGCGATGCATCAACTACTTTGCAGCTGGCAGAAATACTTCTAAACGATACACATGATTTGATTCAAAAAGCCGTTGGCTGGCAGTTGCGAGAAGTCGGTAAGCGCGTTGACCGTCAGTCGCTACTAAACTTTTTAAACAAGCACGCGGCGACCATGCCACGAACCACGCTCCGCTATGCCATCGAACACCTCAACAAAAGCACAAGACAGTATTATATGTCACTGAAGTAAATTGTTGCCTAGCTATAATTAAAGACCATGAGTAATGGCGTGCGAATAGAAGAGGTGTTTAGCTATATTAATCGGGTGGATTTTTTGCCGCCGGAGGTGGTCCATGAAGCGCACCTTGATATTCCGCTGCCGATAGGTTATGGGCAAACAAACAGCCAACCTTCAACGGTTAAGCAAATGCTTGAGTGGCTTGATGTACAACCCGGCCAGACGGTACTTGATGTTGGTGCAGGGTCGGGCTGGACGAGCGCTCTATTGTCGCAGCTTGTTGGTAAAAAAGGCAAGGTTATCGCAGTAGAGAAAGTGCCCGAGCTGGTTATGTTTGGCAAAGAAAATTGCCAAAAATTAAAACTACACAACGTAGAGTTCAAGCAAGCTGATAATCAACTTGGCTGGCCGCACAAAGCGCCATATGATCGTATTCTTGTAAGTGCTGCCGCTCATGAACTGCCACAAGAATTGATAGAACAGCTAGCTGAGGGCGGCACTATGGTTATGCCGGTACAGAGCAGCATCTTGAAGATTCATAAATCACGACAAGGCAAGATAGTAATCGATGAACATCCTGGCTTTGCCTTTGTGCCGTTGCTGTAGCTATTATTGCGATATTATTGTAAAATTAGCATATGACAGAAGCAATTCTTATTCACGGTAAGCCAAGCAGGGAGAAATTTGAAAGCCCTGGTACTCCTAAGCCCAGCGAATCAAACTGGTTACCGTGGGCAAAACGAGAGCTTGAAGTCCGGGGGATTCGAGTAGCTACACCCGATATGCCGGTGCCGTATCAACCGATTTACGCAGCGTGGGCGTCTGTGTTAGGGCGCTATAATCCCGGAGTAGGAACAGGCTTAGTAGGTTTAAGTGCGGGTGCGGGTTTTATTACAGAGTGGATGAGTCGTAAGCCAGATATGGTCGTAGACACCGTTGCCTTGGTAGCACCATGGATTGACCCAAATAATAGATATCCGGGCTTCTTTGATGACGTAGAGATTGACGAAACGATTCCAGAGCGGTGTCTAGGGGGCATGGTAATTTTTTATAGCTCACGTGACGACGCCGAGGCATTGCAAAGCTTTGAGATCTTACATGAGAAACTACCAGGTGCAAAAGTTATTGATATCCCGGAATATGGCCATTACATGCTTGGCAACACCATGCAGACAGAGCGTTTTCCAGAGCTTATCGACGAAATCATTTAAAAAAATGCAACAAATCGGGGCTAGCTTATCAATCAAACAGTGCCGTAATTTTGGGCTTAACCCGGATAGTGTGTTGCGGGCAGCCATGAAAGACCTTGGCTTGCGGCGTTTTAGGCTTATGACCTATTGGGATGAACATGAAAAAGTGCAAGGTAAATACGATTTTGCGGCTATAGACCAACACATAAAAATAATTGAACAATACGGCGGCGAGATAACGATGTGTCTCGGCGTTAGGCAGCCGCGTTGGCCAGAAAGTCATTGGCCAAAGTGGGTAACAGGCCTCAATAAAACTGATCGCAATAAGGCATTGCTGAAGTATATCGAGATCGTTATCAAAAGGTATAAAAAACACAAAAGCATAGTTGAATGGCAGCTTGAAAACGAAGCGCTACTGAAAACGTTTGGCCATGCGGGTGACTTTAGTCGACCGCGACTAAGAAAAGAGTATGCATTGGTTAAAAAGCTTGATCCAGGTCGGCCGGTTGTAATGACTACCAGTACATCGTGGGGCATTCCCGTGTTTGGGCAGATTCCTGACCGGGTGGGTTTTTCGCTTTACCGCGTTGTATTTAATAAAGGCGCGTATACATATTCGCTGTATAAACCATGGGTATTTAAATGGCGCGCAAGACTTATAAAATTGCTGTGGCGCAAGCCTAGCTTTATTCATGAATTGCAAGCGGAGCCATGGGGGCATAAAGAAATTTGGCAGATGACAAAATCAGAACAGAACATTTCAATGAGTCTCGATAAACTGAACGCTAATATACAGGCTGCGCTTAAAACTAATCTAAACCCGATTGATTTATGGGGGTTAGAGTGGTGGTTTTGGCGCAAACAACAAGGTGACGCTCGGTTTTGGAAGGCCGTACACCAATTGATTAACCAGTCGAGCCGTTCTGAATAATAAATATTACATCGTAAGTAATAAACGAGTGATACAATTACAATTATGAATGAACCAAATTACGATTTTTCTGGTATAAAAGCACTATTTTTTAACTGTACGTTAAAAAAGTCACCCGAGAAGAGCAACACTGAGGGGTTACTAAAAGTTAGTACCGCAATCATGCAGAAGCAGGGGGTGGACACAGAGGTTATTCGCCCAATTGATCACGATATAGCAACAGGAGTTTACCCAGACATGACCGAGCATGGTTGGAGTAGTGACGAATGGCCAAGTATCTATAAAAAAATTCAGGCAGCAGATATTGTGGTATTATGCGGGCCCATCTGGCTTGGTGATAACAGTTCACAGACGAAAAAAATCATCGAGCGGCTGTACGGTAATTCGGGTGAATTAAATGACCAAGGCCAGTATGCTTATTATGGTAAAGTTGGCGGGGCAATTATTACCGGCAATGAAGATGGTGCAAAGCATTGCGCCATGAATATTCTCTATAGTCTTCAGCACATTGGTTTTACGATTCCGCCCCAAGCTGATGCGGCTTGGCTTGGCGATATTGGGCCAGGACCCAGCTACCTAGATGAAGGTTCTGGTGGGCCCGAGAATGACTTTACAAACCGCAACACTACCTTTATGACCTGGAACCTCATGCATCTGGCAAAACTACTGAAAGACAACAAGGGTATACCAGCTTACGGTAACCAGCGTAGTGAATGGGATAAGGGTAAGCGGCTTGGCTTTGAAAGCCCCAACCCTGAGTACCGTTAGTTACATCTAGACAAAATACTATGCTGAGCGCATACTACAACTATAAAGACTACGAATGAGATTTAGAAAGAAGCCAAAACAGGCAGAGAAAAAAAACGAAGTTTACGCCTTTATTGATAGTCAAAACTTAAATTTAGGCGTACAGCGAGTCGGCTGGAAGATGGACTGGCGTAAGTTTCGCGAGTTTTTGCGCGACAAATACCACGTTACCAAAGCGTACATGTTTGTTGGTTATGTTGCAGAGTACGAAGATTTGTATAACCAGTTGCACGAAGCTGGTTATTTAGTTGTTCTTAAGCCGACCGTTGATATGAGCAGCAATCAAGAAGACAAAAATAAAGACAGTAAGCCTCAGGTTAAGGGTAATATTGATGCCGAGCTTGTTTTGTATGCCATGAAAGAACTGCCAAATTACAGCAAGGCAATTATCGTGTCTGGCGATGGTGATTTTTATTGTTTGGCAGAGTATCTGGCTGACAAAAATCGTTTGTTGCATATCATGACACCAAACTGGCGCTACTCAACACTGCTAAAGCCGTTTGAGCAGTACATTATTCGGCTCGATCAGCGCCGCAAAGAACTTGAGCACAAAGACTATCGCAAACGGCCTGCCAATAAAAGAAAGTAATGCTCCAAGAACGATATGCAGCTGGCAGGGTTGGGGTACGGCGTGATTTTCTGCCACGCTCGATGTTTGATGATCTGGTAGCATTGGCGAAACGGCAAGAAGTGCGTAAGCGTGTTTGGCCGTTGGATATGACAACTACAGCTCCGCAGATTCAACAAACATCAAACTACATTTTAGAGCGCTTACTGGTGCCAAGCAACATTGGCATCATCAAACGTTATCAGCCAGACGAAGTATACATCAGTCGTGCTTACAATACTCACACCGACCCGCCAGAATATGGCTTTGGCAAATTACTAACACTTACCCTCAGCGGGGCGGCGGCAATGCAGGTTGTTGATGCAGCTCGTGAAGAATCGTTTGATGTTACGGCAAACACTCTTGTGGTTATGGATCCTGATGTTGAGCATTCTGTAACACCGCCACTCAACAATGAAGAGCGCCTGGTACTTTTTTTGGGCCGAGTGGCACGACGATAGCCAACAGGTTATAGTTGGTTAATAAAATTTGATTCAACTTCGTAACTAATCAGCCAGATAAAAAAGAGCCCGATAAAAAGCAGGGTAAGTAAGATGATTGTGCGCTTTTTTTCATTCATTGCTGGTGTCCTTTATTAAGTTAGCGACTACAACTAAACGTTGCTTTGCGGTCCACATAGGCGTACAGGTGTATAGCGTTAAAATCGGCTCTTTCGTGTTGTCCTCTACATAAACGTCAGTTGGCTCAACTACCTTAACTTCACGCACTTGGTAGATGTACTCTTTTTCATTCCAAAAGAGCGAAAACTTATCACCCGTTTTAAGTTTATCAAGGTGATAAAAAATTGAAGGCGAACGGTACGTAAAGCGATGAGCCACTAATACCGTATTGCCGCCCTTGTCAGGGGTGCTAGTGTGTGGCCGCCGCCAGATGCCTTTTTTTAGTGTACTGGCGTAACGTCCTTCGTGCACCATGCCGTCAAGATTCATTTGCGGAATCACTAAACGGTTATCTTTTGCCGGCGGCTTTTCATTGTTGTCTGCATCACTGTTAAGAGCGCTGTGGTATGGCACGGATTGGTCGTTATTTTTTGACTGAAGCCAAAACAAAAGTTGCGGCCAAAAGGGCATTACAATGAGGTATAAGCCAACACACATCACCGCTACGGTAAGAAAGTTGTTGAATATCCTCAATTTTCTGTGCTTATTTTTTGTTATCACATTTAGCGGCATACCATAAGTAGTATAACAAGTTCAGGCTCTGATGCTGCTATGATATAAAGATGAAAACGGCAAAAATGCGCACAGTACCCAAAGCCTCGTTGCCGTATGATCACATTGCCCTTATCTATAACCCAAATAGTACCGGCAATGCAGCTTCGGCCGCTCGCCGACTATCAAAAAAACTTACTTCACTAACTGATGTAACGGTCGCGCTAATGCCAACACAGGCGCCAGGGCATGGCAGGCAGCTTGCGTACCAGATTGCCAAGGCCAATAAACATCCCTTAATTATATCGGTTAGTGGTGATGGTGGTTATCACGAAGTGATCAATGGTTGCATGCGAGCTGTCAGAGAAGGTAAGGCTGGTGCGCCGGTTTGTGCAGTAGAGGCTGCCGGCAATGCTAACGACCATTATGGCTATCGGCGCAAAAGTGACACCTTGCTTCAGGCAATTAAGAAAGACGCGCCAAAAAACATGGAGGTTCTTCGGGTTGAGGTCGCCAGCAAAACCAAAGCCAAGCAGGTATTATATGCGCATTCATACTGGGGAATCGGGCTAACTTCTAAGGCAATCGATACGTTAAACCAAACCAAATTAAACCCTGTTAAAGAAAAGGTCCTGGTTGCCAAAGAGCTTATGAACCACAAGGCCATCAGTTTACAAATCAAAGGTAAAAAAGAAACCGTTAATAACATTATTGTGTCAATCGTGCCGCGCATGGCTAAATTGATAAAAATCCAAAAACGATTGGTACAAAAACCTCGTGGTAAATTTTGGCTATTAATTGACCGCCAACACACCAAAACAGCTATCATAAAACATATTGTTAAAGGAGCTTTAAAAAATCTAAAAGACGAGAGCGGCCTAGAAGCTACCTTTTCATGCACAATGTTAGAGGCGTGGCCTATGCAGCTTGACGGTGAGGTATACCGCCTCAACAAAGGCGACAGAGTTACCATTAGCGTTGAAAAAAACGCGCTCATGACGCTGTAGTTTGAAACAGCAGCGCTTGGTAGGGTAAAGTAGATACAATGGATAAATACAAAAACCAGTTTCCTAAAAATTTTTTATGGGGCGCAAGTACGGCCAGCCATCAGGTTGAGGGGGGTAACCATAATCAGTGGAGCGTGTGGGAACTACAATACGCGCAAGATTTAGCTAAAACTGCAAAAGAACGCCTTGGTTGGATGCCCAACTGGGAGCATATTAAAGATCAGGCTGAAGACCCAAACAATTATATCTCTGGCCGCGGTGTCGATCACTACAAAAAATATAAAGATGACTTCAAGCTCATTAAGCAGTTAAATCTAAACAGCTTTCGGTTTGGTATTGAATGGTCGCGGCTAGAACCGCAAGAGGGCAAGTGGGACCCTAGCGCAGTTGATTACTATCGCAATTACATAAAAGAACTCAAAAAACAGGGCATCGAGCCAATGCTTAATATTTGGCACTGGACGTTGCCGGTGTGGTTTGCAGACCGTGGTGGGTTTAAAAAGGGTGAAAACCTAAAGTACTGGGACCGTTTTGTTACAAAGGTGTCAGAAGAGTTCGGGCCATTAGTGCGTAATATCATTACTATCAACGAGCCAAATGTATACACCAGCCATTCGTACGCAATGGGCTGGTGGCCTCCCCAAGAAAAAAACTGGGCGAACGCTTCATTTGTTATTTGGAACCTTGTGCGCGCTCATAAGCGTGCGTACCGGATTCTAAAAAAACGTAAACCCAGTCTTAATATCGGTGTTGCTACGCAGCTGGCTAATATTCAGGCCAAGCGGCCGCACAACATCATTGACCAAGTCATGACCAAATGGATGCGCTATTTCTGGAACTGGTGGTTTTTAAACCGCATCAATAAATACCAAGATTTTGTTGGTTTTAACTTTTACTTTTCTGATTACTACAAGGGTACGCAGCGGGCTAACCCAGAAGTGCCCACCAGTGATCTTAATTGGTATATGGAGCCAGAAGGCTTGTATCAGTTATTGCTGCGCGTATGGGCGCGCTACCAAAAGCCAATTATCGTCACCGAAAACGGCGTTGCCGACAGCGATGAGCAGTATCGCCAGTGGTGGCTAGAAGAAACTATTGTGGCCATGGAGAAAGCCCTAAGCGAGGGCGTAAAGCTAGTGGGCTACTACCATTGGAGCTTGCTTGATAACTTTGAGTGGGCGTTTGGCTGGTGGCCAAAATTTGGCCTGGTTGAGGTAGATCGTAAAACCATGAAACGCGAGCTTCGCCCCAGTGCAAAATGGTTTGCCAAAGAAGTAAAACGCATTCGGTCCTAAAGTAAAAAGACTATATTCTTGACAAAGCGTAACGGTTATGCTATACTGCAAAGTATGGAAAATCCCAACAAATTAGTACCAAAAAATCGAGCCCAAGCATTACGTCGTCAAGTAGGCGCTGTAACTCTAACAGGCTTAGCCTTGGTAGGCGGCAAAGTTGCTCACGATGCGATTACTAGCGAAGCTGCCCCTCGACCAACCAGAGATGTACAGGTAGAGGCAGGTGATGTAGGTGTTGTATGGGATGAGGCTCGAACATTTGCAAAAGCACAAAATGTCGATACACGAGACGTTGTAGACGACATTAGAGAGGCTTCTCCTGACTATCAAGATGGTGTGGCCAATCCTGGTGATGTACTTCATGTACCGCTAACTGATGAAGAAATTGCTGCTAAAGAACAAGCCGATGACCAACCGCGCGGATAAATTTAAATAGTCTAATAATTGCTCACTACACTATATGTTGTGGTGAGTTTTTTTTGTGGACACAATTGTGGATAAGTATGTCAAAAACATATGAAAAACCTCAAAAAGTGCTTGCAAGTGGGTAGTGGTGGGTTGTATGCTCTTGGTAGTGGGTAGACGTGGGTAACCCATCCTAAACCAAAAAACAAAAACAACCACGAGAGAATTAATAACAAGAGAGATCCCTGACTTTACAATGGTGGACTACTTCGAGAGAAAACTTGACGATAAGCGTCGGCTGACAATTCCGGCTGAGCTTAGAGCCGAGTTTGACAGCGGTGTAGTCATAACCCGTGGGTTCAAGCAATATTTGCACATGTACCCAAAGTCTGTCTGGGATGAACTGGTTGAGCCGCAGCTTCAGGGTAGTATCCTTGATGAGAAAGTGGCCGACCTTAACGTTCAGTTCAGGCTAGGCAAGACGGATAACACCATAGATAGCAAACAGGGACGCGTTACACTCGAGCAGCACTTGCTTGACTATGCCGGTATTCGACGAAACGTCGTAGCAGTACGGGCAGGCAAGTATTGGCGTATTTCAGCCGCTTGAGTGGTGGTTGTAACCCCGTACCTTAACAAACAATAGCAAAAGAAATTATCAAATTTCATACTTGTGTGCTATACAAGGAAGCAAAGAAAGCGCAGTGAAGCGTATATGCGATACGGTGAGCGAGCATTTCTGAAGCTGACGAAGCAGAGCGCCAAGAGTGATCGCGGTGCAGTCAGCTGAGCTGACTGGCAGGCGAGCACGGTATGAATTTTGAGGTCAGCTATTCGGCAGTCAACAAGTGGGCGAAGGTAACCACTTAAAACACCTTAGCACTTTGCATAAAACACCTCCCAAAACTCCACCTCACACAAAAGTCTCTCAAACTGCAAAATTGGTAAAAAGCACAAGCGTGATTTAACCCAAATCACACTCGTTTATAGCTCTTTACTACAAAAGTTTTGCAGGCTAACAAAAACAAAAACAATCAAAAAACAAAAAGTTGACTGCTGAATAGGTGACCTTACAAAACAAAAATGTAAAAATAAAAAGATGAAGGATCACCAAACCAATCATCACCACCCAGTGTTGCTATATGAAGTGCTTGAGCAGCTGGCGCCAGAAAAGGGGGATAGGCTCCTTGATGTGACGGCAGGCTACGGTGGGCACGCCAGGGCAATACTGGAACGGACAGGCCAAATGCAGAATAGCGTGCTTATTGACCGCGACATCAATGCGGTCAAGGTGCTGAAAAAGCAGTTTGCGGACCAGGGTATTGAAATCACCCATAGTGATTTTGCCCGCGCCACGAAGCAGCTTGCAGCAACAGCAAGGCGATTTGAGCTAATTTTGGCCGACCTGGGCGTTTCATCGCCGCACCTTAACAACGCAAGTAGAGGTTTCTCGTTTCAGCAAGACGGGCCACTTGATATGCGCATGGACGACTCGTTAGAGTTAACCGCTGCAGATCTCGTGAATACGTCTAGTGAAGCAGCCCTTGTTGATATGCTCCGTACGTACGGAGAAGAGCCAAAAGCAACCAAAATTGCCCAAGCAATTATTCAACACCGACCCATCGAGACAACCACACAACTTGCACAACTTGTTACCGCCGTTTATGGGGGTAGGGGAAGATACAAAGTACACCCTGCGACCAAGACGTTTCAGGCGCTACGAATAGCTGTTAATGACGAGCTAAACCAACTGCGCGCAGCATTGCCGCTCTGGCTTGATATGCTGGCCTCAGGAGGTAGAATTGCTATCATTAGCTTTCATAGCCTTGAAGATCGCATAGTCAAACAAATATTACAGGACAATGCCGGTAACCGCTACGACGCAACGATTACCGTACTAACCAAAAAACCAGTTGTGTCAGGCAAAGAAGAACTAGTTTTCAATCCGCGAGCTCGGAGTGCTAAGCTCAGAGCCGCAGTGAAAAAATAAAAACAGAAAGGGAAGCTCATGCCAATTCAGGTAAAAGGTAGCTCCCGCACTTACAAGGTACGCGTAAAAGTACTATAAGTGCCAAAAAAGCTCTTCGTGCTCGTAACCCGGGTGCGAAGAGCACCAATACAAACATAAAAACAAACATCTTATGACATATTCAAGTACCCTTGCGGCTGGCCGAGGCCAATACATGCGCCGCAACCAAAATACAACCACCTTTAAAGCTAAAGAGAATGCCATCGGGCCTGTTAGCAACACGATTATTCTAATTGTGTTAGCATGTTTATTGGGTCTTTTGTATCTGACGCAGGTAACCAAGACCAATGCATTTGGTTATCGTATTAATGCGCTGAATGAGCAGCAACAAAGCTTGCAACAAGAGCATGACGAGTTAGAAGTAGCCTCTGCACGTTTACAGGCAGTTGATCGCGTGAAAGCAAGCGAGCCTGCCAACCAGCTCGTTTCAGCAGCCCCAAGCACTACACTACAAAATTAGGAGCCTATGCAACCAACACACGCCGGCGAGACCAGACATCATTTATTTCGTATTCGTTTATGGTACGGAATTTTGGTTATTGTGGTTGGTATTTTTTTGGTGCGGTTGTTTTATCTTCAGGTTATCAAACATGATTTTTATAAAACAGCGGCTTTGAGCGGCCAGTATAAAGAGTACGAGATACAGCCCAGAAGAGGCGTTATCGAGGTTAAAAACGGCGAACAGACTGTCCCAATCGTCTTAAATGAGGTCAAGTATACGCTTTTTGCCGACCCGGTTTATGTTAAAGACAAGCAAGATGCAGCCGAGAAAATACAATCAGTCATTGGCGGCAAGACAGAAGACATTACAAAGCAGCTTGATAAAGATACGCGTTACGCAGTACTGGCGAAAAAGCTTGATAAGGGTCACAAAGAGCAGATCGAAAAACTTAAAATTAAAGGCGTTGGTTTGCGGGAACACTCTTATAGAACGTACCCGCAAGGCGAATTAGCTGCGAATGTACTTGGCTTTGTGAACGATGAAGGTGAAGGCAAGTACGGCATTGAACAAGCGCTTGATAAAGAGTTGGGGGGCAAGCCGGGGCAGCTAAAAGCCATTACTGATGCACGCGGTGTGCCGCTGGTTGCTAACCACGACAATGTTATTGAAGAGCCGCTTGACGGCAAACGGGTGGTGCTAACACTAGATTTACCAATGCAGCAGCAAGTAGAAGAGTTTTTAAAAACCGGGCTTGAAGCAAGCAAGTCTGAATCTGGCAGCGTGTTTATTATGGAGGCCAAAACAGGCGCCATTAAAGCAATGGCGAGTTATCCTACCTATAATCCTGCAGAGTTCTTTAAGCAAGAGGACGCCCGGGCGTTTAATAATATTAACGTCAGTGCACCGTATGAGATCGGCTCTGTTATGAAACCGCTTACTATGGCAGCCGCTCTTAATACAGGCGCGGTTGATCGAAATACCAGTTTTTATGACCCGGGATTTATGCAAATTGATGATGCCAAAATTACCAATGTTGAAGAATCAGGCGGGGCGGGTACCCGTAGTATGGCAGATATTTTGCGCCTGTCGTTAAACACGGGGACAGCGTGGCTGCTAATGCAAATGGGCGGAGGTACCATTAACGAGAAAGCTCGTACCACCTGGCATGATTACATGGTAAATAAGTATCGTTTTACGCACAAAACTGGCATTGAGCAAGGGTTTGAGGGCACGGGGGTTGTGCCTGATCCAAACGAGGGTTTTGGGCTCAATATTCAATACGCCAACACAGCATTTGGGCAGGGTATGACGGCAACCCCGATTCAGACGGGGGCTGCCATAGCGAGTGTTCTTAATGGCGGCACGTACTATCGCCCGCGGCTGGTAGCAGAAGTGATTAGTCCCGACGGAACAATAGAAAAGAAAAAACCAGACGTAATTAGTAATAATATTGTGAGCCGACAAACGAGCGACACTGTTCGTGACTTCATGGTCAACGTTATAAATTCTAACCACCGTGTCTATGGTCTACAAACGCTTCGCCCAAATTATTTAATAGGCGGAAAAACTGGAACGGCCCAAATTGCTGATCCGGCAGGGGGTTATTATGAAGACAAATATAACGGTAGTTTTATAGGTTTTGTGGGCGGTGATGAAGTTGAGTATGTGATTATTGTGAGGGTAGATGCGCCGTCAGTACCTGGGTACGCGGGTTCAAAGGCAGCCGGGCCTATTTTCAGCAATATTACGAATGCATTAATTGATAATTTTGGTGTGTTACCAAAGAGTAATTAAGGTTATAATAAGCGGTAACACATTATGACACCAACACTCGATATTATCGTAAATAGTAGCACCGTGATTCGTGTTCTTGGGCTTGGTTTTATTGCATTTTTGCTCAGTATAATCATTACGCCTATTTATACAACAGCTAGCTACCGCTGGCAGTGGTGGAAAAAGCCACGAACAACAAGCGTAACCGGCGAGGTTGCCAAGGTATTCACCAAACTTCATGCTAAAAAACACGAACGCCATATTCCGACCATGGCCGGGATTATTTTTTTAGTGTCTGTAGCAATCGTTACGTTGTTATTTAACCTGGAGCGGACCGAAACCTGGCTGCCCTTAGCTGCCTTTGCCGGAGCAGGCATGGTTGGGTTGCTTGATGACATTATTAACATTCGCGGCACAGGCAATGGCGTGGCAGGCTTGCCCTCAAAACTTAAGCTGTTGTTGACTACTGTAGTGGCGGCTATTGGCGGCTGGTTTTTTTATTTTAAGCTTGACGTTAGTGATATTCACATACCGTTTATAGGGGAATGGCAACTTGGCATTCTTATAATTCCGCTGTTTATATTTGTAGTGGTAGCAACCGCAAACGCTGTTAATATAACTGACGGATTAGATGGGTTAGCGGGTGGTTTAACGGCAATTGCATTTGCGGTGTATGCAGTTATTGCATTTCTAGAAGGGCGATACGGAATTGCTGGTTTTTGTATGACGGTTGTCGGAGGTTTAATGGCCTACACCTGGTTCAATATTTATCCGGCCCGCTTCTTTATGGGTGACGTTGGCTCATTTGCGTTAGGTACTGCTTTAGGCGTTATTGCCATGCTGACCAACACCGTCACGCTACTACCCATTATTGGTATTTTGTTTGTGGCAGAAACAGGTTCGGTCATTTTGCAGGTAGCATCAAAGAAGCTGCGCAATGGTAAGAAAATTTTTAAGGTTTCGCCTCTACATCATCATTTCGAGGCGAGCGGCTGGCCTGAAACAAAGGTTACGATGCGTTTCTGGGTCTTAGGGCAGGTGGCTGCCGTGGTTGGGCTTATCTTGTTTATAGTTGGAGGATATATCTAATGTACGTGCCCGGTCAGCGCGGGGCTGCAACTGACCAGGCAGTCCAAAGAAAGCATCGCCCAGATTATGGCTTGCCAATTTTGGGTGTGGCTTTGACCGTAGTAGGGTTGATTGTCTTGTTTGCAATCAGCCCAGCACTGGCGGCTCAAAAGCAAGTAGCAGAGAATTTTTTTATTAACCGCCAAGTGATAGCGGTTTTAATAAGCGTCGTCATTTTTTTGGTTGTGTCACGGATACCATTAAACCAGTGGTCATTCTTAGAAAAGCCTCTGTTAATTAGTGCTGGCGTGGCTTCTGTCGCGGTACGCTTATTTGGCGAGGAGGTTAATGGGGCATACCGCTGGATTCAGATTGGCGGACTGTCGTTTCAGCCAGCCGAGCTTATTAAATTTGTTTTATTAATTTGGTTAGCAGCTTTTTTTGCCGATCGGATAAAAAAGGGCACGCTGGGAGATTTTCAACAAACCCTCAAACCTTTACTGATTGCACTGGGCTTGGTTGGCGGGGTAGTAGCAATCTTGCAAAGTGACCTTGGTTCTGCGGCCGTTATGGTAGCTATGATGGCTTCTATGGCATTTGTAGCAGGCTTACCTATGAAGCGGATAATGATGATAGGGGGGGTTATTGCAGTAGGGGTTGTGTTGCTTATTAGTGCAACACCGTATCGGCGGGACCGCCTTAGCACCTTTTTAAATCCCGCCGCTGATTGCCAGACAACGGGTTACCAAACCTGCCAGGCGCTTATTGCGGTAGGGTCGGGCGGTGTTTTTGGTTTGGGCCTTGCCAGAAGTGTCCAGGCGTATGGTTATTTGCCAGAAGCAGCCAATGATTCTATTTTTGCTATTTATGCAGAAAAGTTTGGTTTTATTGGCGCAGCAGTACTATTAGCGCTGTTTATAGCCTTATTTGCTCGCATTATTAAAATAGCTGAGCGAGCCCCTGATGATTACACGCGGCTGATAACCGTTGGTGTGCTTGCATGGCTGAGTACGCAGGCAATGATTAACATTGGCGCCATGATTGGACTTTTGCCACTAAAAGGTATTACGTTGCCGTTTATTAGTTATGGTGGCACCAGCCTTATCTTTGTAACCGCGGCGCTTGGTCTGGTCTTTAATATCTCACGATATACATCACTGCGGGCAACTAATTTAGGGAGAGGAGCAAGGCATGAAGATTTTGCTCGTCGGGGGAGGAACCGGCGGCCATATTACACCTCTGTTAGCCGTCGCCCATGAGTTAAAAAAACACGACGCTCAAGCGGATATTTGTGTCGTGACCGATAACAATGCATGGTTATCGTCATTACAGAACTCAGCCGATATCTCTCACGTTACGGTCATTTCGGCCGGTAAGCTGCGACGTTATCCTAACCAATCATGGCTACAAAAAATCACCGATATCAAAACAATAAGCCTGAATCTTCGTGATGCATTTCGTACGTTTCGTGGCTGTTGGCAGGCGTTGAGAGCCATCGGTCGCAGCAACCCAGATATTATCTTTATAAAGGGTGGTTTTGTAGGGGTGCCGGTTGGTGTAGCGGCGCATATAAAACGAGTACCGTTTATAACCCATGACTCTGATACCAAACCGGGTTTAGCTAACAAAATTATTGGCCGGTGGGCAGCGGTTCATGCTGTCGGTATGCCAAGCCAGTTCTACACCTATCCTAAGCAAAAAACGGTTCATGTTGGCATTCCGCTTACCAAAAACTATAAACATGTCTCAGATAAGCTTAAATTAGCGTACAGGCGAGATCTTGAGCTGCCCGCAAGGGCACACGTTGTTGCGGTAACGGGTGGTAGCCAGGGTGCTGCTCGTATTAATAAAATTGTAAAATTAGTTCTTAAAGAGCTTACCGCCAACGAAGAGACATACTTATTGCACCAAACAGGGAATCAGACCAACGATTTACCCTCAGTGTCCAGCCAATATCGGCCGTTTGCCTATCGCGATGATCTTTATAAAGTTACGGGTGCGGCCGATGTGGTTATAGCAAGGGCAGGGGCGAGCACATTAGCAGAGCTTGCCACGCAAGAAAAGGCGGTAATTGTTATTCCGAGCCCCTTTTTAGCAAGTGGACATCAGCTTGAAAACGCTAAACAACTGCAAGAAAAAGAAGCCGTGATTATGCTGGACGAGACAAAGTTACTAAATAATCCGTTCGCGTTACTTAATACTGTGCAGCAATTACTAAACGATACAAGCCTACGCAAGCGATTGAGTAGAAACTTGCGATCATTGTACCTACCTGATTCAGCAGCACGTATCGCCGAGCTTATTATTAAAACAGGTGTTAAACCTCAATGAGTATATTTGGGCAAAAATCTAGCCGGCAAAGACAACGCAATCGGCAGACGCCTGATGCCCAAAGCGCTGTTTATTCGTACTATCAACGGCGGTCTGCTCGTAACGATGCGGTCGGCCGAGATCCAGAAGCTATCGAGTCTCAAAAACGTAAAAAGCCGCGCGCTATCCAGCACATACCATCGCTTATTTTACTGGTAGCCATACTGGTAAGTATGTTTTATGTATCAACGATTGACCCAAGGGTTAAAGTTAATCAAATAGACCAGCCCTCCAGTTCAGCTGTGCTCAATTTACGCAATGATGGCATCTACCAAGCGGCTGCTCAGCATTTTATAGAAAAATCATTAGTTAACCGTTCAAAGTTTTTAATTGATAGCGATGGATTACGGGCAGATTTACAAAGGCAGTTTCCTGAGCTGGCTGCCGTAACTGTGACGTTACCAATTATGGGACGGCGCCCCGTGATAAGCATTCAAACTACCAAACCGGCTTTTATTTTGGCCTCAGGAACCCAGTCGGTTTTAGTGGGAAACAATGGTGTAGCTCTAGTCGATGTACGCGACGTCGACCATAAAGAGCGTTTAAACCTTAAAACAGTGCAAGACGAATCAGGGCTTGCAATCGAGCCAGGTAAAGCTGCGCTGCCCAAAGAACAAGCGCTCTTTATTGCCTCGGTTGTCGAGCAGCTAGAAAGCCAGCATATACCAATTGAACGCCTTACAATTCCTCGTAGTCCATATGATCTTCATGTGCGCATTAAAGACAGGCCGTACTTTGTAAAGTTTAATGTCCTTGAAGACCCTTTGCAGCAGTCGGGGGCATTCGTTGCTTTGCAGCAAAAGCTTGAGGCAGAGCAGGGGGAGCCTAAAGAATATATCGACGTAAGGGTAGGGGAAAGAGTGTTTTATCGCTAGCGTATTATTGCGTGGGCAGTGAGCCGCGTGTAAATTTAGAAAGCATACAACATAAACGTTTTGTGGCTGCACCCTCTCTGCTTTTCTCTCTTTTGAATGTTCGTAATTTGTTCATTGTGTGTTTGAATCACGCATTGAAAACTATATAAAACTATCAAAAACGTGAAAAATCAAATAGTATGCGTGAAAATAGCAGGGCACGAGCAAAAACATATAAAACATAACAAAAATAGTAAAATGCAAATAATGTTGTGGAAAACTTTGCAAAAAGCACAAAAAACGACATAGATACCGTTTAAGAGCATGCAGTAATAAATTGTTAACTAAGCATAGATAAATAGGCTATCAAACACGTTAAATGATAGAATTTGCGTACTACTCCCCTATATGAGATGTATCAATAGTCATCTATAAATACGTATACAAAGTCGCAAAATATACATTGTGCGACGTACTATCACTATGTCAGGGGGAAGCCCTATTTTGCTGTTTTCAATCATTATTTCATTACTTATGATTCTGGTTTTGTATTTTTTGTGCCCTTTTGCTTTATGCAAGTTTACTGTGTTTTTAGTTGCCTTTATGTATTTACTCTAAACTCGTTGATTATTACAATGTTCGCAAAATGTTTATAAAAAATAAAACATTTTAAGCACGCATGTGATTGCGGCTGTGTGCATCAGAATGGCGCCGTAGCCGTGGTTCTATATCTACCATGACCCAATCATGGTCTTGTAGCTCGCCATCTTCCCTTGCCTGTCCGAATATAAACTGCTCATTTTTAAGATCTATAAGCATGCCGTTATGATTTCGGTACCGAAAAATACCAAAGCGCACATGAAATGGTAGGTGTTTGGGTCTAACATCTTTAACGAGGGCTACTCGAGCAGCCAGAATGCGGCCCTCGGGCATCAGCGAGGGGTCATGATAGGGAGCAATATGAGGTCGATCTAACACCGGATAGAGCCCAAACTCGTGCTCGACAACTTTCGCGCCACAATAGTGGCGTACCTTATCAAATTCTTCTGCGGCAATACGTAGGCGCTCAGCAAGACTCACGTGTGGGTCAGCAACCGTTTGTATGCGCCGCAATATACTTTCTTGATCTAAATCACCAACTTCTTTTAATTGTGGCTTGTGTAAGTAAATATGCTCTTCAGGATCAAACTCTGGCAAATCCAGCCCGTAAAATTTCATTTCAGAAACCCCCGCCTTGCTTTTGGCGAAACACAGGCTCGATATCTACTAAAAACAGAGTAGGGTCAGTTTGGTCAGGATTATTTGTATTACACCCATACATAAATTGAAACGGTTTCATATCATAAAGGTGGCTCCTGCGTATACGGTTCAAGGGGCGGTTGTAGCGTGCCAAACCTTCATGAACCTGTTCTTGTATACTCATTGGCAAACTCGCTGAAGAATCAATGCATCTAGGTACCGTAGCACCATCGATATAGTCTACTTTTGCAACCAGTCTTAAACCGACATAATTGTTCCAAGGTAGTTTTGGGTACGTAGAACTGGCCAATCCCCAGGTGTGGGGTACAACTTCTGCGCCACACAAGTCTGCGCATTTTTGTAGTTCTTTGTCAGTAGTAGCGAGCGTGTGCTGAAGTGATTTTAATGAAAAATACGGCGGATAGACATCTATATCACGTACGAATTGCTTTGGTACTGATTCAGGACTTGATACCGTAGTACTCAGCTCTGCTGCAAGACACCGGCTTAATACCCTCGCATCGCCTGGTTCAAACCCGGGTATAGCACCGAGGCTCTTAACAATTAGTCCTCGGCGAGGGCGTAGGTGGCTTTAGCAACGCGCTTAAATTGCTTTTTGCCTTGTAGGTTCAATAAAATCGTCGTTTCTTTAACGTAACGGGTTTTAAGTACGTTCTTAACAATCTCGTCACGGTGCAGTGGTTCACCTGCCTTTTTCAAGATGTCGGCAATAACGTCAGATACGGTGCCCTTTTTGTAACCCCATTCTTTCAGGGCGTAAATGCCTCGCCCTACGAGCACAAAGCGATCGTCTTTGATGAGCTCGTTGTGAATGGCTTGCGTCGTGACATCTTTACGCTTAAAACTAGAGGCTTTAATTTTTTTGGCAATGTCACTAAAGTGCATTTGCTTGCCGTTTTCTTTCAAAATAACGTAAATTTTGTCGCGAATGTTTTTAGGGTTAACGGTTGGCCACTTGGTAAGACCCCACACGCCGTTTAAGTGTGCCAGTTGTTTTGACAGGCTTGCTAAGGCCTCTGTCTTAGCCGCTTCGGCTTCGTTCATGGCTTTGGCTACGTCTTCAATTGCTGAAGGCTTGCCAATCTCTTTAATGGCCTTAACAACCTTATCAACTTGTTGTGTTACTGCTTTATTGTCGCGATATGTCTTTTTAACAGCTACACCTTGGTGATAAAAGTCGTTTTCATCTACGGTAACAAGCTCAGGGCACAGCGCACATAAAAAAGCTACCCTTGCCTGGTTAACCTTGCTATCGTCTCCTGTCAGTTCTTTTGATAAAACACTAATTCGTTTGGCTTGGCCGGTTTTTTGTAGCATTTCAGTGACCGTTGCCTGTACCTCTTTTACATGAGGGACACTCCCCTGCTCTGCCTGGTTTTTAAGACGAGTGATAATAGCTTTTTCTAGCTGACGGACGCGCTCACGGGTAATGCCTAATAGTTCACCAATTTGCTCGAGCGTTTCTTTGCGGTCAAAAAGACCATAGCGCCTTGATACAATCTCGCGTTCACGCTCTTTCTCGATGGTTGCGAGTATGTCTTTGGTAATTTGTTCCACTGGTAACGTGTTAGTTTCGGTAGTCATTACACTTCTCTACTATCCTATTTAATATAATGTACATATAAATTATAAACTAATAACTATAAAAGTCAAGAGTTTTATTACTATGACTTATTATAGCACTAAATAGACATTTATGCGTACTGTTGAAATAACAATACTATTACTTAATAGAGGTGCAAAAGATAAAAATATGTAGTCTAATTTACTACTTCATGATACAAAATATTTATTATTCAATAATGTATCATTAAGATCAGCTTAATTTTCAGAATCGATTATCTGAAATTCACCATTCTTGCCATAACTATTTGGTTCGAAGAATTCGGGGTACATTTCGTCTTTGACACCTTTTATCTCTCGAGCTCGCTGAATGGCTGCTCGCATCTGTTCTAATTCTTTGGCTTTTTCATCTATTTCTGCTAACTCTGGCCGTAATTTACGATCCGACATACCCCTTAAATCATCTGGAATCCCATACTCTTCACCCGTAAAAGTTGTAGTATCCATATCCCTTGTTGACGGAGAAGGAATACCCGCGCGATGCAACGCATCCTGTCCAAACTGTTGTTCATAAGTTGCATCCCCATCAGGACCTATATCAAAGCCTTTTCCAGATGCTGTTAGTTTAGGAACATTATGTAGGCCCCTTACTTCAGGCTCTTGGTGAGGGTCAATGAGTTCTCCTCTTGCTTCAAAATCATCATCAAATCCTGTCATATGAAAATTTATACCAGAAAAATAGAATAATTCAATACCTTTCTTTCGCCTGCATTAGAACGGGCTTCGACAATCTCTTTCTCGTATTACATAGAAATATTCCAATTTTCTCAGTAAAAAACCCAGCCTTGTTCTCTTTTGTTTCGGCAAATTTATTCCCATTTTCTGTCCGGCCGGACAAGTTTTGTGAATACTTATTCTTTCACTCGCTTGCTAACACAAGCTATCAGCGACCCACTTTTCTCAGTAGCAAGAAAAGATGGGGCAAAAGTGCCACTGGCAACTGAAAAACAATGATGTTCACTCACTTGTCTGGCATCCGGATTCTACGTAACGACCCGCCAGCTGGCGGGGTCGCCCGTCAGTAGCCGGGTGAGCCTCGAATCACGGTATACCAGACTACGTTCATTCTTTTCAGTTTTTCAGAGCCAGATAAGCTTAAAGCAATATGTGGCTTGGTTTGCTCCTGGTACAAGGTGCGTCAAAAATACAATTATAGTCTGAGGACTTCCCGGCAGTTGCCGGGCGACCGTTAGGGAGTTGTCCGAAGCATTGTATTTATTGACAAGCACCTTGCCAAGAGTAAACCATTGCCACGAGGGGTTTTGCCTTCTTTTGACCCAGCTGCAAAAGGAGGTCGCCTACAGCTCACGGAGTGAGCGGGGCGAAATACTTATGATAATTCAAATACTTTTATTGTCTTCGCTTTCGTCCTTTTGGACTCATCAGCGTAAGTACACACTTACGGAGCGAAGATGACAAGAAGACAATAGTTTAGGAACAGAAGAAGTGGCAATGAGAGCCAAACGTCTGAGAAAACCCCAAACTACTCTCTGCTTGCCACCGTCGCTGGTGATCAGTCGCCGCCAATGAACGAGTAGTCCGCGTCCATCACGCCGCCCTGACGAGTCATCTCGTTCCGGCAGATGGCGATGATGGCAGAAGCCATCCACTCGGCGATCATCTCATCAAAGACAGCTTGGACGCCGCTGAAAGCGACGATCAGCCCGTCACGGATGACGCTGCCGCCCCACTTGACGTCGCCGTCTTGCAGCAGGTGCGGTGCACGCTGCTGAACCTCGCGGCTCGACATCTTCGTTCGCTTGGAGAGCTGCGCCTTGGCATGGGCGATGCGCTTGTACTTGTCGTCATCGCGCGTGCCATTGGTCTCGATGGTCTCCGTGAAGAGGACACTGCCATCGCGAGGGTGGAGCACCACGATGGTTCCGGCTAGCTTGTTGGTCACGCCGTCATTACGAGCGGCATTGACCCCTTGGCGAACCATACACCATGCAAGGTCGCAGATTTCCTCGGAAATTCCTCGGTACATGCTTGTCTCATCTCTGTGACTCAACTGTGTTAACAGTGAGACAAAAAGCTTAAAAGTTAAGCCCTTTATCTCACCGCTAACAATAAACTATGTCTGCTTGTCAAATAACAGGGGTGGAATAGATATAATTACTCAACACCCTATACTTATATTATAGCATAGATAGTAGTTAAATGTCAATAGCCATTCAGGGGTGAGAGGTACCAACTTATTTCTTGGTGGCTCTTTTTGGGAATCTGCGGCGTTTGGCTGGCGCGTCAGCTAACAGTTTTTTGGCTTGGTCTTCTGTTACCTTCTCTGGCTTGACGTCATCAGGTATTTTGGCATTCTTTTTACCGTCGGTAATATACGGGCCATAGGGGCCGTTTAATACTTTAATGGTGCCAAAATCAGCGATGTTGCGCTTTTTATCTTTGGCAAGTTTCTCTTTGTACAGTTTACGTGCCGCTTCTTCTTTGATGGTAAACGGATCATGCGGTTCTTTTAACGAAACAAACGTTTTGTCTACCTTAATGTATGGCCCAAAACGCCCAATATCAGCCGTAATCTCTTGACCGTCAGCAGTTTTACCGACCACGCGAGGTAACTTAAACATTTTTAGGGCTTCTTCAAGCGTGACTTCTTTAATGTCGCGACCGGCGGGCATGGGCGCAAATTGTGGTTTTTCTTCATCCTCTACGTCGCCGATTTGCAGCATCGGGCCATACTTGCCGTAGCGTGCAATAACCGGCTTGCCGGTTTTAGGGTCCTTGCCGAGTTTGCGGCTTTGCGAGGCAACATCACGCGGTACGTCTTCTGCCTTCTTAATTAACGGATGAAAATCTTTATAAAATTTAGCGAGCATAGCCTGCCACTTAATTTTGCCGTCTGCAATCTTGTCAAACTCATCTTCAACCTCGGCCGTAAAGCCATAATCTAAGATATCTTCAAAGTTCTTTACTAAAAAGTCGGTCACCTGTTCTGCTAAAAAGGTCGGCATTAATTTATTGCGGTCAGCGCCGTAGGTTTGCGTATCTTGTTTTTCAGTTACCTTGTTTTTGGCGAGCGTTAATACTGTGACTTCGCGTTCTTCGCCCTCGGTGTCGCGCTTTTCTACGTACCCGCGGTCTTGGATGGTGCTGATGGTAGGAGCGTACGTACTTGGCCGGCCAATGCCAAGCTCCTCTAGCTTTTTAACTAGACTGGCCTCTGAATAACGCGCTGGTGCTTTTTTAAACTGCTCGGTTGAGATAACTTGGCTAAGATCAACTGTTTGGCCTTCTGTGAGTTCTGGTAGCAGGCTGTCTTTTTGCCCGACGCTGTAAACTTTTATAAAGCCATCAAACTGTAAAATTTCACCTTTCGCCAAGAAAGTTTCTTTGCGGGTACTGGGCGTAATAATGGCTTCAGTACGTTCGACTTTGGCGGCGGCCATTTGGCTGGCGACGGCTCGCTGCCAGATCAAACGGTATAACTTTTTGCTCTGCTCGGTCTTACCTGCACTGGTGGTGCTAATACTCGTGGGCCGAATGGCTTCGTGGGCTTCTTGGGCGCCCTTTGATTTGGTGGCGAATTTTCGGTTTTCTAGATACTTATCGCCAAACGTCTTTTTAACGTAATCAGTTATTGCCGTAATGGCGGTCTGCGACAGATTGGTGCTATCGGTACGCATATAAGTAATGTGGCCGCTTTCATATAGTTCTTGGGCGAGGCGCATGGTTTGCCGTACGCTGTAACCGAGCCGTTGTGAGGCGATTTGTTGTAAGGTGCTGGTGGTAAACGGTGCGGAAGGGTTACGCGAGGCTGGCTTGTTTGTCACGCTGCTAACGGTAAAATCGGCCTTAACAATATCTTCTAAAAACTTTTTTGCCTTTTTGTTGTCGTCAAAGCGGACGCTTAACTCGGCATCAAAGGTGCCTTTGGCTGCCTTAAAGGTGCCTATCGTCTTAAAGAAGGTTTCTTTGGCAAAGTTTTCGATCTCGCGCTCGCGCTCAACAATTAAACGCACAGCTACGGATTGTACACGGCCGGCACTAAGGCCGGTTTTGACTTTCTTCCAGAGTACCGGGCTAAGCTCATACCCTACTAAGCGATCCAGCACGCGGCGAGCTTGCTGTGCGTCGACCAGTTTAATATCAACGTTACGCGGCTTGGCCACGGCGGCCTCAATAGCTGGTTTGGTAATCTCGTGAAAGACAATGCGCTTGGTTTTTTTAGCGTCAAGATTTAGGGCTGAGCATAAATGCCACGCAATGGCTTCGCCTTCGCGGTCTTCATCGCTGGCGAGCCAGACAGTTTTGCCTTTAGCGGCTTTTTTAAGCTCATTCACCACCTTTTTCTTATCTTCAGAAATTTCGTAGGTTGGCTCAAAATTTTTCTCAATATCAACCGAGATGCCTTTACTTGGAAGGTCTCTAATGTGCCCAAAACTACTCTTAACGGTAAAGTCTTTGCCTAAATAATTGGCAATGGTCTTAGCTTTGGCTGGGCTCTCAACAATGACTAAGTTTTTGCTCATTCGCCTGCCTTAGTATAAAATTTATGATTCTTCAGATGTAGTTTTTGCATGACTGTGCTCATATTGCTTTAGTTTATCAAAATATTTACGATACCAAAGCGTGATAATAAGCTAAATAGATATAATATGCAAACTTTTAAACCAGGCGCCAGTGGTTATTGCCGAGTGGTTGTATCACGGCGTTAATTTCTAAGATAGTTAGTGTTTGGTTAAAGATTTGTGGTTCAAGCTGGCTCTCAGCAAGCAATACAGAACCATCAGTTATGCCTTGCTTTAGTAAGGTAATAAGTGCCTGTTCCTCTGCGCTATAAGCTTGTACAGTCGCTTGCTGTTTGGTATCTATACCAAGTAGATCGAGCACGTCTTTTGTGGCGGTTAATGGCAATGCTCCTGCTTTTATAAGATTGTTTGTGCCTTTGCTGAGCGGGCTGGTAATTGGCCCTGGCACTGCCATGACCGTTTTACCTTGGTTTAAGGCAAATGATGCGGTATGGATGGTGCCGCTATTCTCTGCTGCCTCAGTTATGATGACAATATCACCCAAAGCTGAGACGAGACGATTTCGAGCAATAAAATTTTGCCGCAGCGGCGGTGTGCCTTCATCGAACTCGGTTAGGAGTGCGCCGCCCGTATCAATGATTTGTTTTGCAAGACCTCGGTGAGTTGCCGGATAAACCATTTCTGGACCGCAAGGTAATACTGCGATTGTTTGGCCGTCTGCCTCAATGCAGGCTTGGTGGGCAACGCTATCGATGCCGAGCGCCAAACCGCTTATAATGACACCGCCTGACCGGGCAATTTCAGTGGCTAATTTTTGGGTCACTGCTCGACCGTAAGGTGTTGGCTTGCGGCTTCCAACAATACTTACAGTGGGCTTAAAAAGCAGTTCACGGGGGTTACTACCCCTGTAGAAAATTTGTCTTGGCGGTGCATCAATAACGCGCAAACGTTCTGGTATCTGCTGACCTACGAGCTTATGCTTAGTATAATTATTTTGCATGACTTACAAAATCGTTAAATAGTATTGACATAATGTAACATATTTGCTAAAATAGCAACCCGTAAGTCCTTGTTAGGATTTTACGTACCTTATACCCCCATTCTAACATCCGTATTTACGGATATCGTTAGATTGTTTTAGAGCGCGCTTATTCGAGTTGTTACCCTCCACTTGGTGAGCATAAGCCGGCCTAGCCGGTAACGCTCTAAAACAGACTAACCCCTTTAACTCCCCCACAAAAAGGCAACTTTTTGCGGGGGCCCCTGTTAATCAGGGTTCCCAATCAATGGTGAATATCAAGTATGGCTCATAGAGCCGGCGCAAGTCTTTATGGAGTTTTGGACATTGACGCTTCACCGGGGTGGGTTGAAGGGTGTATTGGTTCCCCATAAATCAAAAGCTAACGCTGAGATTTATGGGGACCCCTAGTTTTAAGGCTTGAGCGTGTGTTTGAGCCCTGAAATCGGCTTACAGCGGTGCCCACCCCCTCTGTAGGCCGTTTTTTGTGCCCAACCACTTTCAGTGGTCTCAGCTCTTCGTATATGGCAACAAGTTTCCATCAGAAGATGCCCTTGCAGACAGTCACCGACTGTCTTCACCCTCTAGAGGCTCTTTTAGTAGAATGATAGTTATGAAAATCACTGAACAATACGAATTTACAGAACTTACACCTGAAGCAGTAGATTGCTGTGTTGAACATGGAGCAGCGAATCTTTCTGGCTTTCTTTCAGAAGCCACGCTTAGATATATCAAAGAAAGAGGTTTTCCTGTTCGGCAAGAGGTTGCAGAGACGGTTGATGCAAAACTAACTAAATTAATGAGGGTTTTCGGTATCGGCGGCTTACCTAAGGTCAGTATAGAGCAAGCCTCGCTTGTGCAAATGGCAATTGAAACTATTCCGAGCTTCGATGATCCCGCACGTCTAGACTTTCATACTGATAGTATTCAGCGCAACGGTGTATCCTTTTTGATACCTATAAGTGGCAGTTCAGCTCGGTTTGAATTTAGGGATATAGGTGAATACGAGCCAGAGGCTGTAACCTACATGCCAGGCGACATATTGTTACTGAGGCAATATATTGAAACCTATAACGGCAGGATCATTAGACGACCTCAAATAGAACATCGCGGTATAGCACCCAGCCCGCGAAGCATCTATACTGTAGACCTACACGATAAGCATTTGGTTACTGACTTTACAGTATAAAATTTCGCGTGTCTGGGTAAAGCTCGCCGCGATAAATAACTTCTACAAGTATGCTCTGTACTTCACGCATAAGGAGTGGCAGGTGTTTTTGCTCTTCGCCTGAAAATTTAGATAAAACAAAATCAGAGGTGTCTTCACCGTGAGGCTTGCCGTTTTCAATACCGATGCGAACTCTGCCAAAGTTATCACCAACATGGTTCACGAGTGACTTTATACCGTTATGGCCCGCTGTACCGCCGCCTATGCGTGTTCTGATTTGACCAAACGGCAGATCAAGCTCGTCGTGTACGACAACACAGTGCGTAATGGGCACTTTAAAGTAATCTAAAACCGCCCTAACGCTTCTGCCGCTTTCATTCATATATGTTGACGGTTTTAAAAGCAGTACCTTGGTTGCACCAAACGTACCGGCTGCCAGGCTTCCCTGCAGCGCTTTCTTCTCTTGCCAGGCTGAAAACTCACTCTGAGCGCTCTGGAGGGCGTCTACGCAGGCAAAACCAACGTTATGCCGGGTTTTATCGTATTGCTTGCCGACATTGCCCAGGCCGACGATTACAATGGTCTTATCGGTGGCTGCGGTGTAACTGGCGCTATGCTCGATATTTTTATTAACAAACAATCCCATATGCTACTGAGTATAGCAGAGGCTTATTTTGTTGGCGCGGTAGGTGCGGAAGAAGGTTGTATTGATGCATGTGCAACGTAGACCCGAGATGATTGCTGGGTAGTCCATACAGCGAGACTTGTTACATGAAGCCCTCCCCGAGAAACATAATATGGTCGACCACAGATTGTTTGGTAAGTCTTGCCGCTTCCATTCAGGGATTGATTTCTATATCCATCTCGGGCTGTTCCTGTTGTAACACCAAGGGTAAATTTACTCGTTGAACTAACTCCCCTTGCCTTTACACAGATGCGAAAATAGCCACCACCATCCATGACAACCTCCTTATCTCTACTTACTGATCCACCGGGTTCAATCGCGATAACGTTTTTGTTAGCTTTGTCAGTGTCAGCAGTATTGTCTATAACAATGGAGGATCCGGTGCTAATTCTAGCATTACTAGCATTTAATATATGATAGGTAGTAGCGGCAAAACTCCTATACGTAAACCAACCACCACCCATGACTGCTACAAGCAATATGACGGCAATAAAGCGGTTTCTTGATGAATTTAGGTTAATTTTGCCGAAAAGACTTATTTTATTCGCACTGCTGGTGCGTTTAGTTGATTTGGTCGTTTTTGCCATTGTTTGTCCTTTCTGGTTCTATGGGTCTATGCTTACTATTTGACTGGTGTAGATGGAGCGGGTTTGCTATCTGTTTTAACAAAAATTTTTGCTACGTAGACATTGACACTAGTTGGGTTGCTTACAGAAAGAACGCCACCTGTTAATGCCGAACCGAATGGTCCTTGATTGTCACCACATACATCAGTCCAACCCGTAGTTGCTTTAATATCCCATACTCCACCTCTATTTGTGAAGCCAATACCTGCGTTAATCGTAACGGCTTTATCTGCGCGTACGGTGGCACAGTACTGTAGGGTCGCATTTCCTGGAATCGTAAGACTTTTTGTATAAGCCTCACCGCCTTTAGCTAGCCTATACATCGGCATGTTATTTTTATTCGAATCTGTGGCATTAAATGCATTAACTCCTAATGTTTTGGCGTTCAAACAGTTGGAAGGTGTACATTGAACGTATATATTTGTAGGTGTTGCGGCAAAACTCCTATAGGTAAACCACCCACCACCCATGACTGCTACAAGCAATATTGCTGCGACGAAGCGCGTCTTTGGGGAGCTTAAATTGATTTTACTGAAAATGCCTTTTCTCTTCGCACTAGTCGTACGTTTAGTTGTTTTGCTGGTTTTTGCCATGGTATTCCTTTTTATGTTTGGTTATTTATAAGCATAAGGGTAATGGATAGCGGTTAGTTTGTCAAATGCCTGTATGCATCGTTTAGCAAATCTTACAATGGTACGCTATATATAGCGTATATACACCATATTTAGCGTACCTTTCTTTTCTTGGCCTGCTTCGCGCTCTTTCTTTGGCGTTTAGCTAATGCTTTGTAGGTCCTAGAGTGAGGGAGCCACCGTATAATAAACGCGCCTGCAATAATCGCCCCAATCCAGACAAGCCATTCCCCAACTTGCGTGTAAAACGTGTGCTTGGTATTGTTTTGCACGGTAACGTCTACCACTTGAATGCCTGTGGCTTCTTTTAGGGTTTTGCCGTTGTGGTCTAGGGCGTAAGCACGTGCGCTATTGGCAGATTGTAAAAAGTAACGGGCATTGGCGGTGGCCATAAAGCGGGCCAATGACTTTTGCTGCCATGCAAACAGCGGCGAGCCCTTAAAAATAGTTAGCGAGGCCGAGTTCGTAAAGGCAGTAGCGCCCTGGCTGGCAAACAGACGGTAATCTTGGGGCGAAATGATACTAGAGCATACTGCCGAACCAATGACGGTATTCTCGCCCAAATTGTATGGCTGTAATGCTCGAGGACCCTTTAAGACCCCTTTGGCATAACTAAAGTAATCGAGGGTGTCTTTTTGGTTGGTGGCTCGCAGGCCGGTACGCACGGCAAATGGCAAGTCTTCACCGCCCGGAATAAGGCGGTATTTATCCTGGCGCGAGATGATGCCGTTTTTACTATCGCCAAAGAGTAATGAATTATAGTGCCCTACTCTATCATCAGGATTAATTTGCTTTGACCCTAAAAAGAAGGTGGCGGTTGTAGAATTATCGCTTTTTTGTATTCGGTCTTGATAGTTGGTGTTGTCGATGTTGTCTAGGCCGTATTCCGGAAACACCACCAGTTTGGTGTTGTGGCCATTAATGACAGGTACGCGCTCGTTGAGCGTCTCGGTAATGATTTTTGCATCAAATTGCGAGCCCTCGGCCTTATTCCAGGTGGCGTGTCCAATAATGGCAGTAAGGCACAAAAGGATAATGACCGGTATTGACCAGACTCGGTATGTTTTATTCCACAGCAGATAGCTACCCAACCAAAAAAAGCCAGCTAGCCCGTAAAAGCCAACTAGACGGCTGGCAAACCCTAACGGGGTGTTAATTAAAATGAGCGCTGGCGAACTTAACGGCAGTACGTTATCAAGGCTGCCTTCTGGTCCGATCCAGATTATGGCTGGCAACCATGAAATCAAGAAATCTACCAGTGCAAAAAGCGGAATGCTGGCTAAAATAGCTAGGGGCAACGGGATTTTTCTAAACAGGTGGCCAATTAAGCGCAGCGACTTCCAAAAAATTGCAACCGACAGCGCCGTATTAAAAATTAAGACAATGATGGCAACGGTTAGACCCTGGTACGGGTCGCCTGCGAGGTCTAACGAGTCGGTAAACAGTACCCACGACCACGAAAACGCAAACCATGAGGCCAGCACCAGCAGTGCGCGATTTTCTAAGTATTTTTTGATGTTCATAACGATATGCTTACTTAAAGCATAGAGGTTACGCTTACATACTGTCAAGGCGTTGACCAACGCAGGGCTTACTTGTCGGCGTTTTTGTCGATGAACCAAAATTTTATTGGCGTACCGGTGATGTCATAGGTTTCACGAAAGGCGCGCTCCATGTAGCGTTTGTAGCTCCAGTGTAAAAACTTGGTTTGGTTGCCAAATACTTTAAAACTAGGGTTTGGGTTGCCTTCTTCATGCACAATGTAATTAAGTTTGGGCATCGTATTTTTGAGCCCAGCTGGCGGGTGGCTGTTGACAACGTTGCGCAACCAACGATTCAGTTCGCTGGTTTTGTAGGTACGTTTGCGGGTTTCATCAATCTCAAGGGCAAGGTCAAATAGTTTAGTAACATTTTGTCCAGTTTCGGCGCTGGTAAAGATAAGCGGTGCCCACGGCACAAACGCAAAGTGATGCCGAATTTGGGGGGCAATTGTATCGCGCGTAAAAGCATCTTTTTCAATACTGTCCCATTTGCTAACGGCAATTACTAGGCCCTTGCCGGCCTCTTTGATCATGCCGGCTATTTTTTGGTCGAGCTGGGTGTTGAGCTCATTGGCGTCCATAAGCAGTAAACATATGTCGGCTTGTTCAATAGCGCTCAGGCTACGAATAACACTAAAGCGTTCGATGCCTCGTTCGATCTTGCCGCTACGGCGAATACCGGCGGTGTCTAGTAATTCTATTTCTCTACCTTTGTAGCGGACTGTTTGGCGATTGATATCACGGGTGGTGCCTGCTCTGTCGGCAACAATGGCTTGCTGCTTTTTAGCCAGCGTGTTAAACAAATACGACTTGCCGACATTAGGCCGGCCAAGCAGCGCAACCGTAATGCGGTTGGGTTGTTCTTTGATCTTGGCTTTTGGCAGGACGGCGGTAAGGTCGTTAAGCAGCGCCTCTATGCCCCGGTTTTGAGTAGCACTGGTTAAGGCAATATTTTTTATACCCAGGTTCTGATAACTAGACTCCATGGCACCAGGCGCTTTATCAGCCTTATTCACAACTAAGAAGACTGGTTTTTTTGATTTTAAGGCCATTTTTGCCACGCGCCGGTCTTCTTCGGTGATGGCAATATGAGCTTCAATCATAACAATAATAACGTCGGCGCTGTCAGTGGCCTGCTGGATTTGTTCTTGGATGGTAAATTCAAAGTCGTCTTCGGGGTCTTTTATGCCGGCGGTGTCGACCAGCCAGAAGTTTTGCCCGTTCCACTCAGCCTTGGCAAAAATACTATCACGCGTTGTACCGGGCTCGTTGGCTACAATCGCCTCGCGGCGTTTTAAGATAGCGTTAAAAATGCTGGATTTACCAACATTAGCACGGCCGACAATAGCTACAATCGGAACTTTTTTCACCTTTGTAGTATAACTGAAAAACACATATTGACAAACAGTAAATATTAAATTCTAATATTGCTAATTTAGATCAGCGCTGGTGAACGCACCTTTTGCAAGCGTGCCGAGCGCAAATTGACCAAACTGTGTACGGTGCAGGTGCGTTACGTTATAGCCGAGGTTGGCAAACGTTCGTCTGATTTGCCGGTTGCGGCCCTCGCTCATAACCACCTGCCAGTTGCTGCCCTGCCCGCTCAGTTTTAGTTTACTGATGCCGTCGTCAAGCATAATGCCCTGTTCAATCTGTTGCTTATCGTTTGCGGCAAGCGGTTTATCAAGCGATACTTCATATACCTTTGTTTTTTGGAACGATGGGTGCGCCAGCTTATGGGCAAGATTGCCGTCGTTGGTTAAAATAAGCAGTCCGCTTGAGTCTTTGTCAAGACGCCCAACGGGTTTAAGGTGTGCGTAGTCTTTTGGAAGGATGTCATAAATTGTCTTACTGCCTTGCCCGTTTCGTGAGCACACATAACCGGTTGGTTTATGAAATATAATGGTGGTTTTGACGCTGCGGGTTAAAGGTTTGCCATTGAGCGTTACGACGTCATGCTCGGTAATAGTCTGGCCTACCGATGCCACCACGTCGTTTACATATATCTTGCCTGCCCTAATTAAGGCATCGGCACTCCGCCTAGAGTGGCCGGTAGCTAGCGCGATAAACTTATTAAGACGCATGTAGTTAGTATAGCTTACGAAGATGTAGGCGGGGTTGTTTGGGGGTTGTTTGGCGGCTGTTGTGGGGTTGCCGGCGCGCTGGCTTGTTGCGGTGTAGGCACAGCTGAAATTTCTTGGCCTGGATTAGCTTGCGTGCCATTTGTCGTAGTTGAAACAGTAGGATTTTGGGTAATAAACTCTTCAATTTGAGCCTGTAGAGCCGCTTCTTCTTCTGCTGTGGTTGAGGTTTCTGGCATTGAGCTGTTGGGCGCGGTCATGTTTACGGGCTGCTGATTGGGGTCAGGCGTGAACTTGTCTGGTTGTTGGGGAGCAATAACTGGTGTTTGCGGGGTGGAGGGATCGGGTGAAGTGGCAGGCGGGCTGCCTGCTGGTGTTGATTGAGTTGGCTGAGCAACGTTAGGCGGGGTGGCTGGCATGGTAACGCCTTCTGGTGTAATGACCGAGTTTGCGGCCGGTTGTGGCGCAGGAACCGCTGCCTTCTCTTCTTCTAAAAGTTCGTTAATGTTAGGCCCATTGGTAATAACATCTGATATTGGTTGAATGACTTTCTTGCGCCCACTAATTGACGGGTCTATGTACGCCTCTGATCCGGCTGCCACGGCAGCAGCATTATTCTTAACAATAATTTGCTCGCCGGCTGGTTTGTCTTCAGGCAAGGCTGCCGTTGCTGGGTCGTTACTAGCCGTGCTTGGAGGGGTCGTAACCATTGTTGATGGTGGTTCAGTGGCCGATTGCGCTGCCCCTGCTGGCGGCGTGGGGTCGGGTGCAGGTTGCGCTGCCGGTTGTGGTGGCACGGGAGCGGGTTGCACTATTTGCGGGGTGGTTGTTGGCGAGTTCGCAATCGGTACCGCTTGCGTGTTGTTGGTTAGCGAGGTAGCGGTTGGAGGGGTGACTGAAGGCGTCACGGGGTGTTCAACAGGAATACCGCCGACACTTGATGGGTTTTGGTCGCCAAGCATTTGCTGGGCAGCCTTCACCACATCTTCTAGGGTGACTTGTGATTTAACAAGATATAAATCTGCCCCCAATTGCTCTGCTTTGGCTTTATCTTCAGCTTGGTTCAAGGCTGTCATCATAATAATTTTGGCATTTTTGGTTTCGGTGGTGCTGCGCAGAATATCAAGCATGTCAAAGCCGCTTACTTTGGGCATCATTATGTCCGAGATTATCAGATCTGGCTTTTCTTTAATGGCAAGCGCCAGGGCAGCTTCACCATCTGCTGCCGAAATAATTTCATAACCCTCAGCAGCCAACCTAGCCTCGTATATCTCACGAAGATTATTGTCGTCCTCGACCAGCATTACTTTTGCCATATAGTGAACCTTATTTAATTGTGCTTATGTATGAAAACATTGTAACATGAACTAGTTTTTAGCTACATTATTTGCTTGTGCTTGCTGCGCCTGCAGTGCCTGTACTTGACTAGTGTTTAGGCGCGGTAAATTAACGTAAAAGGTGCTTCCCTGGCCTACTTTGCTTTCAACCCATATGCGGCCATGATAAAGATCAAGTATTTTCTTGCATAAAAATAAACCAAGTCCTGTACCGCCCGTGGTTCGGGTAGCCGAACTATCAACTCGATAAAACTTCTGAAACAAGTGCGGAATATCGTCTTGTGAAATGCCTATACCGGTATCACGTATAAAGAACTGAACCACGTTATTATCGCCGGTAAGACCTACCGTGACTTTTCCGTGATTAGTATATTTAATTGCGTTGGTTAGTAAGTTAACAAAAATTTCTCTGATTCTGTCGGGATCAACATGGGCATAATATAGCGGTTTAATTGATTTCAGGGCGTTATGTTGGGTGTTTTGATTGTCGGCTGAGGCAGTTATGAATTCTAAGGCCAGGTCTTTCTTTTGGGCTGACAAGCGATAGGTTTCAACTTGCTGCTCGATAAGTTCGCCAATTTCAACGATTTGTGGGTTGCTTTTTAAGCGGCCATCCTCTGCTTTAGAGCTCATGAGTAGGTCTTGAAAAAGCCGTCCAAGATGCTGGGTGCTGGCGTGCGCCTTCTGAAGAAACCCCTTGGCTCGTTCGTCAATGGTACTCACCCGTTCATTAAGCGCTAGGCCCAAGTAACCTTCAATGGCGGCAATTGGGGTACGCATTTCGTGCGACGCGGTGCTTATGAACTCGCTTTTTTCTTGCTCTTCTTGTTTCTTTTTGCTGACATCGCGCATGATTATTACGGCACCATAGGGTTCATCTGGAGATGCCTGCTCAGCAATGACAGAAACAGACACATCAACATATATCGGCGGTTTGTTATTAATTGCCAAGATAAGTTCTTTGCTGACAGATTGTTTTTGCTGGAGGGCTATGGCAATGGGTTCTTCTTCAAGCGGGAGCTCGGCATTGTCGAGTTGCTTAAACTTCAAAACACTGCGGTAGTTTAGGTCAAGTACGTCTTTTTCAGTTGCGTTGAGTAACTTGAGGGCCGGCGGATTAATCGACCGCACAATTTGCTTGCTGTCTATAATAACAACACCGTCACCAATGCTGTCAGTAAGCAGCCGTACCACTTCGTTTTTTACAAAATAATGCTCAATATAATTTTGCTTTGCAGGCGCCGCCGTATGGTACCTGTCTTTAAATAAGATAATTAGTAGTATTACCCCTAAGACACGGACCATCATAACAATTGCATCACCAGTAAGGCCAAGCTGGGTTGCTTCAAGCGTGCCGGCAACCGACATTGCAAATATAGCACCGATAAGACCAATAATTACCATGGCCAAAAATGGCCCCAGTGTAGTCGCCATGAAAGCAATGATAATATTGTGGATCAAAAATACAATCGAACTGCTGTGTTCAAGTGATGCCTCTGAGGCCGCGTTACATGTTAACGCAAAACAAACAAAGGTTATGCAGTACGCCAGCCATATACTGGTTTTTCTTACGAGCCTAAAAAATAATAAAAAATAAATAAGGCCAATTAATGCAAAGGTAATGGTTGCGCTACTAAGGCCAAAAAATTCTTGGCCTGTGACAATTATACGGTGTTGTTTAATTGCAAAGTACGCATATATAGCAACAAAAGCCACCATAATAACTACGTAGTAATAGTTAAGTAGTTTTAGCCATTTTTCATTAATATATTGCATTAAGTCGGTCCCACCGAATTGCTTATTTTTATTATCTCTGTTTCGCTCATGCTTTGCAACGTTTGAATTATATGACCCAATATGGTACTATTTGTATCTGCTAATGGACTGAATCATGAAGCCAATTTTTCAGGCCAATGAGCGGCTTTGCCGACTCGACTGCTTGGAAAATTGAGAGGAAGAAACGACTAGAGCATGAAATAAAGCAGCTTCGCTCGTTTTATGGAAGCCGACCGTCGATTCTGACGAGGCCTCATACTTTGTATGAAGCCCCGATTTCTCAGAAATATGCGAAAATATAAATACTTTCGCATGCTTCACTCGAAATCTGGCCTCATCGTCTAACGGTTAGGACACCAGGTTCTCATCCTGGCAATAGGGGTTCGATTCCCCTTGAGGTCACCACGAAAGATGCTCACCTTTAGGGTGGGCTTTTTATTATCCTTGTACTCGGTTTAGGATTCAAATTTATAAAGCACGTTGTTAGACCAGGTGAAGAAATTTAGAACAAACAATCGTTAATTACGAATATTAATCTGCACGTCTTTATTGACGAGACCTTGTTCAAATAAACTTGAGCCTTCTTCTTTGTGTGACTGCAGGGTGGGCTTACTCTCGCCAGTTTTCGTAACTTCTAATTTATTGCCCCTGATGTCTATTCTCATTATCCTGCCATTGTTTGCATCTTTTATAACTTTCTCCAGGGGTACTTCTTTTAATTGGTTAGGGGGTGATATAAAAAATAACAACACTAATATCGCTAAAATACATAAAGCGATTACGACTACATTTTGTGAGGTTAGTGTGGTGTGTCTAGCAGTGGTCTTATTTTTTTTGCTTTCATTTCTGTACATTACAAAATAATAAATTACCTCGCCAACAATCCCGCCAAGTAGCAGAACGAAAAGCCATAAGAGCTTATTGGGAATGTCTTTGTTTATAGCGTGAGTTAGCATAAGTACCCAAAATATCAGGGCGAACCCGATTAATAGGGGGGGCACTATCGACAATATGACTTCCATAGATATTAATTGTAACCGAAGCCATTCCTTATAAATAATAAATAGGCTGTCATTTAAGTAAGTAATGATTTCGATATAATTTGTTCTAGACTATACTATCTGCAATGAATGAGGCTGAAAAAATCGAATTTATTGCTGAAAAGCCTAAAATGATAGATGATGGCATACTTGCACCGTGGCCAGCAGATACTGTCTTTGAAGCATTACGTAACTCAGAATACTCTCGTGAGGAAGGCGCAGACACAAAAGATGGCAATAACTGGCAATACGAAAACGCGATGTATAACTTGCGGGATGAATATTTTCGAATGCGTTATCGCGGTGCTTTGTGGCCTTATGAAAAGTTTTTCAATGAACCGTTAGCTGAAGACCCTAAACAACGCCTCGAACAATTATTAGTAACTGGCATGTGGGCGCCCGCCGTAGATCAAGCCAGTCAGCTATTTGCAGATACAGAAGAAGATCAATACCGTCAAACAGCTATTTTCGCATGCGGGTTACATATTGCCGATGTCCTAGACCATAGCTGGACATTTTTAAATCCACGCCTTGCCCAAGACAGTACCGTACGTGAAAAACATTTTTTAATTTTTCTAAGCCGTATTGCAGGAGTTGGCACACTGCCTATGTCGCCCGTAGAGGCAGCTTATTTTGAGCCGTTGCGGATGCAATTTAACCTGGCATATGCAGAGATGGCTGCACAAAGCCCCTACACAGCTTCACGTGACTTGCTTTCGTTTGATCCACAAGCCCGCGAAGCAGAAGAATATCATGGTGTTCTTAGTGTTGCACGAGCTTCAAATATAAATTTTGTTGAGGCCCCTAACGAGATTAAAGAACGAGTGATTGAGCGGTTTAAGCATGCAGCCTGGGAGTCGTTTAGGCCGCATGCACAATACAGACTTGAAGCCGATCCATATGCTTTAATGCGTTGTTTGCATCTATTTGGTCTAGCCGCTGCGCCCAACTTTTATGCTGAGTCTACAGAGCTTCAATGGTGGCGCTTAACGCCAGCAGAAATTATGGCCGGTGATGTCAGCCGCGTTCATAAATTGACGTCAGAAGCAGAAGAAACTTTCACCCAAGACAGTTTATTTTGAACCACTAGATATCACGGACGCTGCCGAACGGTACGCGCTTAATGATGACATCCTGCATATTAGCCATTGTGGCCGGTACAATTGTATATTCACCGTAGCGGTTATTGATGGCGTCGGCGGCTCTTGCGAGCGAGCGAGTATCGAGGCGCGTACCGTCAAACAAGCCTAGCTGAATGGGTGTGGCAGGTACAAGGTTAAAAACCGCGATATTCAAATGTGTTACCCGTGCCGGTATGTCTACTTGGTTAAAAAGCCGCATTACTGCCATATAAATTTCTTGGGTAGAGTACAGTAGCGAGTGGGTCTTATGGCTTTTGCCCCACCATGTTCGGTTTTCAAAGCCCATGCCTAAAAAAATGCCCTGCGCTTGGTAATCATGTTTTCGAATGCGGCGGCCGGCCTTCTCGCAGAGCTTCATGAGCATGCGGGCTATCTCATATCGGTCGCTGGTTTTGTTGCCTACCGCGTAGTCATTACCAAAGCTTCGGGTTGCGGTTTTAACGCTGTCAATTTCATAACCACGCAAGCGTAAATACCAATAGTACCCCACAATACTTTTAAAGACCTCTTTTTTAAGGGTAGGAATTGAGGCCTCTAAAAAATCTAGCGGTGTCATGATGCCGGCCATCATAAGCCGAGCTTTATAGCGGTTGTTGATACCGGGCAAATCAACCAAATCTAATTGGCCATACAGGTTATAGATATCTTTGGCGGTTATAACATCAAGACCATCTGGTTTGTCGAGGCCAGCGGCAACCTTCGCTAAAAACCGGTTAGGCGCAATGCCAATATTAACCGTCACGTATTCGCCGAGCATCTGTCGAATATCATTTTTAATCTGATAGCCAACATCTACTAAGCTTCGGTTCTTTCTGAGGGCCTCCGAGCCTTTAAAATCTATAACAAATTCATCAATTGATTTTGGGGTTACCGAGTCAGTGTAGCGCTCTAGCACAGCCTTAAAACGCCGGTGGGCATCAAAGTACTTCTCTGGGTCTGGGGTTAAGATGATGATATCGCGGCTGATTTCCCAGGCGTCTCTAATACGCATCAGCTTTATGCCCATTCGCTTAGCTTCATAAGACGAGGCAATAATGAAACCGCCCGGCGAATTATAGGCGGCGACTGCAACCGGTTTATGACGAATTAAGGGATTAGCCTGCTGCTCAATAATGGCGTAACAAGAGTTAAGGTCGATGTGCATTATAAGCGGTTTTTCATCGTTAAGTTGCAAGTCCATCATGTACTGCCTCCAATGTCCAATGTAAGTTACTTGAGTCAAGCCGCAGTCTAAAAAACAGGGTCTGCTCTTTGTCGACAAGCTCAAAAATATGCTGCCGCTCCCTACCGTCCATGTAGCTGTGTTGATAGCCGATTTTGCCAACCCGATACTCTTGGTTTTGCCACACAATAAGATGCGGCATGGCAACACGTTGCTTGGCTGAGTAGTACATGACTACGCTTACTTCTTCGTTAATTTTCTGCCTCATGGTAGATCTCCTTTACAATGTAACTATGAATTTTATGCAATATGATGATGGCTGTGGCCGCTACACGCTGGATGCTTCTGCGGGCGCTTTAAAAAAACGCTATAACCTGGCTACAAAACCACCTGATTTTCACCCTAGTCTAAATATCTCACCCGGCAACACCATGCCGGTTATAGTTGCGGATGAAAACGGTAAGCCGAAACTCAAAACGATGAAATGGGGTCTTATTCCCGTTTGGGCCAAAGATCCAAAAATGGGTTATAGATTATTTAATGCTCGTGACGATCATTTGTTTTCGAGTGGCATCTGGAAGCAAGTTATATATAAAAAACGTGTCCTTGTGCCCGCCACCGGTTTTTTTGAATGGACAAAGCCCGATAAGGCTTCTCGGCAAGCAAAACAGAAGTTTTACTTTCATCCCAGACAGATAGATATTTTTAGCTTTGCAGGTGTCTGGTCATCCTGGAAAGACAGTGAGGGTAAAGAGATTAAGACATATTCATTAATCACAACCGAACCAAACAAAGAGATGCGTTCAGTCCATGATCGTATGCCGGTTATTTTGCACCCCGAGGATGAATCCTCGTGGTTAGAGTCATCAAACGTGACCAGAGATGACATAGAGCCTCTGCTGCGACCGCTCGAAGACAATGGATTAGAAGTCTATGAAGTTAACAACGATACAAAAGGAATCGAATTTAACGATAAGGCACTCATCGCTCCTCTCAACTCCCAATAAATGTTGCGTGTAAATAAGCTTGTAAGTAGAAATTCGGTTACCCAAAAGTACCTACACTGCTAGGTATTATTATAGCAGGCGCGCGCAAGCTACGGTGTAACCGTTACGTCAGTCGCTGCTGCCGCAACCGTAAACCAGGTTTGGCCCGGGATGAGTTTAAGTGTTTGACCATCGGCAGTTTTGAACCTAAATTGTCCACTACGGCCGGCTTTTTCCCACGTGCCCTCGGTGACAGTTCCGTTTTGGAACACATACACTTTGCCGCTGCCGTTGACGGCGTAAACTGAGTAAATGCCATTTTGGCTACGCGGAATAACCGGAACAATTATTACCTTAGGCGTAATTTGCGCGCCAGATTTAGCGTCGACGTGCGGTTGGCCGGCTAAATTGCGTTTGTATAGGTTGTTAGCAGCGTCATACTCAAACGACACGTTATACAAAGCTCGTGACATGCGTACATTGACTACACTGGCGGTGGGGGTTGCGGCTGGCTTGTCGGTCTCGCCTCGTTCTAAGCTCTGATATTCAGATGCTGCCCAGCCTTTTTGTGATTCAAGCTCTTTTAACTTAACTACGTTAGTGTACATGTTGTGGGGCGCGTAGCGGCTACTTTCACGCCAATAAGCACTCGAGTTCGCAAACTGGTCAAGGTCTCTAATGCCTTCTGCCCTGATTTCATTCAAGGCCTGGCCGCTACCACCAACATGGGCAATGGCAGCGTTGTATGGCCCCAAAAAATCAAGGTAGTACGGCCGAACACTGCGGACTGGCCCAACATATTCTGGCAGGTTGTCCTGAAAGAGTGCCAAAAAGCGCGTGATACCGCCTTCTGCTACTGCCTCATACACCACGCCGGCTTCACGCAAGCCAGATTGCGGCCGAGCTTCTGGGCTGTTCTCAATCATAATTCCTGTTACGGTGCGTTTGTTTACATCAAAGGGGACTTCTAGGCCGGTCAGGTGCGAAGGCTCGGTGGTTTTGGGCGGTTCTGGTGGTGGCTCAACGGCGGTTTTAATCTCTTTTGGCGCTGTCTCGCGTTGGTTAAGAATAATTGCCGTGGTAATGCCGGCGATAACAAGCAGTATTGCAACAATAACAGCGATCAGCTGTTGCTTACGCGTTAGTTTAAGGCGAAATCGCTTACCTTTTGCGTTGGGCGTTGGCTTTGTATCGGGTTGGTTGGTTGGGGCGGATTGGGTGTTTAGGTTCTCTGTGGCTGTGGGGCTTTTAATAGAGGGCCTTTCTTCACGAGGCTTTATATCATTTTGCATAACAGGTATTATAACAAAGAACTAAATACTGCTCATGATTGCAAATAAGCTCAATAAATAGTATAATATATCAAATGACACAAACTTCTCGTTCTGTCCAATCAAAACTGTTATTACTGCGTGTTCCTCGCACCAACGATAAAAAAGAACTGGCGGCTGAACAGATGTTTGCCAGTATCCATGGCCTGCTTTTAAAAGAGCGCACTAGTATTTTTGCGAAAACCGGCCGCGAGCACCTTAGTTTTGAAATTGCTGCCCTACATAAGCAAACCGGTTTTTATATTTGGGTGCCAGAATACCTAGTTTCATATATTGAGGAGCAAGTCTATGCCCAGTACCCATCCGTACAAATTGCTGAGGTTGAAGATTACATGTTGCACGGTAACGAGTATCAGACGCATATGTATGCCGATGTGGTGTTGCAAGCCAATGATGTTTTGCCTATCAAAACGTTTCCGAGCTTTGAGGTTGACCCGCTGGCGGCTATTACTGCCTCATTAGCCAAGCTCGAAGAAAATGAGCGGGCGGTGATTCAGTTTTTGGTACGCCCAGCCTTTAATAGTTGGTATAGCAAGGCGCAAAAGTATGCTGCCAGCATTCAAAATGGCACCAGTTTTGGCGGTCTGGCAAAAGCCTTAATGAGCGGTACTGATAACACCACCGCTCGACAATTGAGCCCTGTAGAACAAGCGCGCATTAAAGCTGCAGAAGAAAAGAGCCAAAAATTAGCCTACGAGACCAAAATTCGCGTTATTTATGAGGGTAATGTAAGTTCGGTAGAGGCGAATATGCGCCTGCAAGCCATCATTGCCAGCTTCAAACAGTTTAACTCAACTAATCTTAACGGCTTCACGGCCAAGCGCAACCATACGTTTAACCCCGGTGACGCTTCAATTATAAACCGAGTTTTTAGCGGTACTGGTTTTGTGTGCAACATTGAAGAAGTTGCTAGTTTGTATCACCTGCCCCACACCAACGTAGAAACGCCATTTATTCAGTGGGCTACGGCCCGAACCGCCGAACCACCGGCCAATTTGCCGATAGTTTCTGCTAGTGGCTATGATCCGTCGAGCGTCAGCCCGATTGGTGTCACTAACTTTCGTGGCGGCAATACGGCGTTTGGCTTGCCCAGGACCGATCGAGGTCGGCACCTCTATATTATTGGTCAAACCGGCGTAGGTAAATCGGGTTTACTTGAGCTGTTGACTATATCCGATATTCATAGTCCGTTTGGCTTTGCGGTAATTGACCCGCACGGCGATTACGCTATTAATATTTTGCGGCGTATTCCGGCTTCACGCGCTAAAGACGTAGTTTATTTTAACCCGGCCGACACAGACTATCCGATTGCCTTTAACCCAATGGAGGTTTATGACGACAAGCTTAAAACTCATACTACTTCAGAGCTTATCGGTGTCTTAAAGCGCATGTTTGAATCTTGGGGCCCGCGCCTCGAGTACATTTTGCGCTATACCTTGCTTGCCCTGCTTGATTATCCAGAGTCAACCATGCTTGATATTACGCGCATGTTAACCGACAAAAAGTTCCGTAGCGAGGTGCTTTCGTATGTCAACGACCCGGTCGTAAAAAACTTTTGGTTGGTGGAGTTTGCCAGCTGGAACGACAAATTTGCCGCCGAAGCCGTTGCACCAGTGCTCAACAAAGTCGGTGCCTTTACGGCTAACCCAACCGTTCGTAATATTATTGGCCAGCCAAAAAGCAGCTTTAATATCCGACACATTATGGATGAAAAGAAAATTCTTATTGTTAATCTATCTCGCGGTTTGATTGGTGAGGACAACGCTGCCCTGCTTGGTGCGTTGTTGGTTACCAAAATTCAGATGGCGGCCATGTCGCGGGCCGATATTGACGCTAGCGAACGCACACCGTTTTATCTGTACGTTGACGAGTTTCAAAACTTTGCCACCGACTCGTTTGCAACCATCTTGAGTGAGGCACGTAAGTACGGTCTATGCTTAACCGTTGCCAACCAATACATTGCTCAGATGAGCCAAGAGGTACGCGATGCGGTGTTTGGTAACGTTGGCTCGACTGTTGCCTTTCGAATGGGTGCGGATGACGCTCGCGTGATGCAGCGCTACTTTGAGCCTAAGTTTGAAGAGCATGACCTGGTGCACATGCACAACCGCAACTTCGTTATTAGCCTTACTATTGGCGGCGAGAAAGTCCAGGCTTTTTCGGGTACCTCACTTAACTTGCCAGCTCGAACCGAGACTGACCAAATGAGTGCCATTATTGCTCATTCACGTGAACAATACGCGCGCCAATTGCAGCATATCGAGTCATTCGTACAAGAGCGCTACGTCACGCCGTCGGTGCAAGCGACCCAACCTAAACCACCAAAACCCACACCTAAACCTACACCCGTTGAGCCGCCCAAAGCCACACCACCCGCTAAACCTGCAGATGCTACCCCTGCGCCATCTGCGCTAGGGGCAGTTATTGTGCCCGAGCCAGAAGTTCTAGATGAAACAAAGCCCAAGCGTAAACGCCGTCGGCGCCGCAAAAAGAAGAACAGTGATAGTAGCCAGCCTGTCACGCAGTCCTCTACAACTACCGCTATTGAAGAGCGCCCTGAGCACGAGCTTGCCAAGCCAGAAGACGTTGCGCCGCCTAGTGATGGCCATTTGGGCGACGAAGACACCATCCACCTCCGGTAGCTATTGACAAAACTGCACAAAGTATGCTATAATAGTAAGATAGGGTGTTGAGTATCTATATCTATTCCACCCCTGTTATTTGACAAGCAGGCTTTTACCAACGGAGCTACGGTTATATATAAAATGTATAACTATAACTCCGTTGGTGAGATACAGAATACTCACGTCTTGCAGTGCAGGATGCCACTCTGGCAATGGAGAGGAAGGTAAGCATGTCGGATTGTACATTCAGCAACCATGGCCGGACTGTTCAGTTCAGGGATGTCGAGATCACAATCAATCGTGACCTCGATCGGGAACGCCTGTGGATGTTGGCAGTCCTCTTCAACCCGCTAAGTCCGTCGTGGTCAACCATGGCTGGCGGTTTTCTACTGCCACTTCCCGAGGAGCGCACCAATGCGCGTGTCGAGGTCATGGTCGTTCGTAACGAGTACGCGGAGCCGCTGACCATCAGCATCCAGCTGCTCAACGCAGCAGTGGATCTCAAGCAGTATGTCATGGCGGTCGACTTCCTCGCAAGGCTGATCTCTATGGGGGGTCTGAGCCACGAGCTCTCGCCCTTCGTCAATGATCAGCCCATCGAGAGCGACCAGACGACGTACTCGCACGTGACGGTCCATCCGTGATCCCCCGGGGGTAATGAGCAGACGTGAGAGTATGTAATTAAATGAGTTGTGAGTAGTTACTAACTACGCCCTCTTTATTACTTATTCTGACGCCTGCTTGTTATTCCCTCCATGAATGTGCGTTCATGCTGATGAGTCCAAAAGGACGAAAGCGAAGACCCCCAATAATGTTCTTTCCAAAAGAACCAAACCCTCTCACACCTTTTGTATGGCCAAAAGGTGTAACCAAAAGGCCACTGGCGACTGAAAAACAATGATGTTCATTCACGTGTCTGGTATCCGGATTCTACGTAACGACCCTTCGGGGTCGCCCGGCTTATTGCCGGGTGAGCCTCGAATCACGGTATACCAGACTACGCTCATTCTCTTCAGTTTTTCAGAGCCAGAATCCTAGGCTCTGAACACACCCGAATAAGCCAGTCAAAGCTACAACTTCTAGGCCGAGGATGTTTGAGCCGGCAGCTGCCGGGGAGTTCCGCAAGGCTGTTGTAGTTCTTTGACATATGGCTTATGTCGAGTGGTGTTCAGTCGCCTAGTGGGGTTTTTGCCTTCTTTTTGACCTACAGCAAAAAGAAGGGCGCTTGAAGGTAACGAAGTTACCGAAGCGAAACTATTTAAACTTTGGTTACACTTTGGTCAATACAAAAGTTTCAAAGACTTAAAGATTCTGCAGCTGTTGTTGGAGACGCCGAAGACTAACCTCTTTGCCCAAGACCGCGAGGGTCTCTGCTAAGCCCGGGCTGGCAGGTGCTTGTGTGACTGCAATGCGAATTAGGCTAAACAGTACAGCTGGCTTTTGGTCGGTGTCTTCAAGCAATTGGTTTAATCGTTCTGTGAGGTCTTCAACCGAAAAATCACTTTGCTCAATTGAGTTTATGGTAACCTCTAACAGGTTTTTAAGCTCTTGAGCCGACATTTTCTTGAGTTGCTTGTGAGAGGAAATAAGCGCATTATCGAGCGGCAAATCTTTAAAGAAAAATATCGTTAATTCTGACAGCTCAGCAAAGTATTTTAAGCGTTCTTGCACAAGGCCCAACACCTGTTTTTTATATGCATCATCATAATCAGCAGCTTCTTTTGGCCAAAAGCCATCAACCCGGGCGTATAAGTCATCAAGCGATAGCTGTCGGATAAAGTGCCCGTTAGTCCAGGCCAGGCGGCGCTCATCAAAGTGCGCCCCACTTTTGCCAACACGGCTGAGGCTAAATTTTTGAATGAGCTCATCGGTAGTAAAAATCTCTTGCTCGGTGCCGTCATTCCAGCCGAGGGTCGCAATAAAGCTCCGCAGCGCTTCCGGCAAATAACCCCGTTTTATGTAATCAAGAATATCTTTGGCGCCATCGCGCTTAGAAAGTTTTTTGTTGCCTTGTTCATTTAGAATATGCGGCATCGTAGCAAAAATCGGTGGTTTTATGCCGAGGGCTTCGTACAAGTTGAGGTAATTTGGTATGCTGGCAATAAACTCCTGGCCGCGAATAACGTGCGTAATCTGCATCTCTGCATCATCAACAATGTGCGCAAAATTATAGGTTGGGTAGCTATCTGACTTAATAAGAATAAAATCGTCAATTACCTCCGGGCCGGTTGATAAATCACCCATGACCTCGTCATGCCATTGATAACTTTTAGGGTCGGATTTAAAACGCAAGGGTTGGGTGCCATCCCAGGCTGGTGGGTTCTCTGGCCGGTGGTTGCGGTATAAAAATGGTTTTTTGCTTGCTTTAGCTTGTTCACGGAAGACCTGAACTTCTTCAGGGCTGTATGGGTCTGCATAGGCTCTACCCTGCTCAATTAATTTATTGGCCCATTGTTTGTAAATTTCAAGCCGCTCGCTTTGGCGATATGGCCCGAAGTCACCCGCTTTGTCTGGACCCTCGTCGTACTCCAAGCCAAGCGCATCAAGGCTTTGAATTAAATGTTCGGCTGAGCCTTCGACTTCCCGTTTCTTATCGGTGTCTTCAAGTCGTAATATAAATTGTCCGTTATGCTGGCGCGCTACCAACCAGGCAAATAAGGCGGTGCGGATGCCGCCAACGTGTAAAAAGCCCGTTGGGCTTGGCGCAAATCTAGTTCGCACCCTGTTCACTTGAGACTCCGTTATTAGAATGTGTCGCACTATGCACTTTTAAAGCGTACCCTAGTTTAGCTACCCCACCCATGGTTAAGGCTAATCCGGTAACACCAGATATTCCACTTGGTACTTCGGGTATAAAGTCTACTACTGCTTCAGCAACAAAACCTGCGGCGACGACCAGATGACCTATCCCGATAAGGGCTAATTTATTCCGAAGAGAATGGCCTTCATGATCAATAGATGGATTGACTTCTTGGGGTTCATACTGTGGCATGTTTCAACTATTGTAACAGATATAGCCCTTTACCTCTATGACTTTGGCGGGCTGGTTTGGAGTGTGTGGTTACAGGCTGCTAGCTATGTTGACTAGCTGATCGCTGCTCAGTGACGTGCTTTCTATGCGATACCAAACGCCGCCGTTAACCCAGGTTGCATTACCCCTGTCGTACAGGTAGATAGTTTTGCCTTTTTCTTGTTCTATTTCAAACTCTTTGTCGTTGGTGGCAAGAAAGTTCTCTTGCAAGCTGCTGCTGTTCCAGTGGGATACTTCTTGCGTTAGAGTGTAAGCCCGATCGTCGGTATTTGAGTTAAACGAAATAACCACTTGACCAGGTTTGTAGCTAATAGGAGCTTTAACTTTATAACCCGATGGTTGATACTCGGGCAAATTAGCATCAAAACCAGCGCGAGCACTGGCCAGCTGCATATTAAAGTTTGGAATATTCATATACGCTATAAAGCCAATGAGCGCCAGGCCGGCAAGCAGGCCGCTGCTCCAGGCAAACTTCTTACTCTTGCGATTTTGTCTTTTAGTGCGAGATTTTATTGCGGGCTTTGTTGCCTCGGCGCTGCGTTGCATAGCCTTATTAAACAGCTCTTCAGAGGCAGAAGATCGAACAGTTGCGTGCTCGGTGTGCCTTACGGGGGTGATAGGCTGGTGTAGGCGAGGCTTATGAGCGGGCGGCGTCTTCACTTGCAGTGGTTCGTGGCGCTTTTCTACGGGACGATGTACGGGGTGATTGCCAAATTTGCTGATGTATGGACTTTTAGCAATGGTTTGCGCTCGCGTTTCTCTTAACGGGTTAATAAGGCGTTGTCGATGAATTGGTTTTATTTCATTAATTTGACCCAGCGTAGCCGGCTTTTTAACTGCCCTGCGCATAAGGGTTTTTGACTTTTGTGGTTTGTGATGTTTGACACTATGACTGACATGCTGGCGCACCGGTTTTGGTTTTAGGGTTGGTGTGCTGCGCTGAGGGGATACTTTAGCGGGGCTGGCTTTTGTAGTAACTGATTTAACAACCCGGGGCTGTACAAATCCATCAACCGATTGCCCGCGTATTGGTACGCCAGTTCGTACATCGTACACTCGTCCGTTAATTTCTAGAACGTTTTTGTGCTTACTCACAGATTAGTTGGCCCTCTGTTATGAATGTCCTTATAATCATAACCTCTTTATGTCGTCTTACGCAAGCTTTAGCCTGCCCTAGTCTTATACTGGTCGACATGCTATAACTATAATAGTTGTTATGGATTTTTTAGACCCAAACAAAAAACGCTCAAATCGAATTAAATTGTACGTAGGCTACGGTCTTATGGCGATTTTAATTGGTATCGCTACTTCTATTTTGCTGCTTGCAGCTTCTGGCTATGGCTTAGATGGTTCTGGCAAGGTTATTCAAAACGGCTTAGTTTTTGTTAACTCGCGGCCTGGCGGTGCTGATGTGTATATTGAAGGTATTCATAATAAATACAAGCAGCAGGCCAAAACCGATACCCGCCTGGTGCTTAAAGAGGGCCGGTACAGACTTACGTTGGTTAAGGATGGTTATCGTTCGTGGCAACGAGAATTTAGTCTTGAGGGCAGCAGCGTAGAACGGTTTGCCTATCCATTTTTATTCCCAGAAAACATTAAAACCGAAGATGTTAAAACCTACGCCACCCCACCAAAGTTTATCGCGCAAAGTCCCTCACGCGAGTGGATTGTAGTTCAGCAGCCTGACAAGTTTGACACATTTGATGTTTATAACGCTAATGATCCAGACAAACCACCGGTTTCGTTTGCGGTGCCGGCCACTATTCTAACGCCTGCTACAAATGATCAATCGCTTGAGCTGGTTGAATGGTCTACCGATAACGCCAACATGCTGCTCAAACACACGTTTGATGGCCAAGAAGAGTTTGTCGTAATTAACCGAGATCGTCCAGCAGAATCTTTTAATGTTACGGCGCGCACCAACCAACGCCCGTATCGAGTGGCCCTCAAAGACAAAAAGGTCGATAAACTCTACCTTCATATGGCAAAGGATGGCCTTTTACAAGAAGTAGATTTGGCGTCCGGTGTCTTGACGCCGCTGGTAGCGCGAGCCTTTGCATTTAAACCGCACGGTGATGACATGGTGGTGTATGTTACGCCGCATGCAAGTAAAGCAGACAGAACATCGGTTCGCTTATTGACCCGTGAAAAAGACTATGAGCTGCGCGAGTTGCCCAGTAACACTACGTATGTCGTAGATGTAGCTCGTTTTGATGATGCCTGGTATGTGGTAGCAGGTGCCGCCAGCGAGAACCAGGTGTTTGTTTACAAAGACCCGTTGAGCATCCTGACCAACGCTAATTCTAAAGAATCCCTGTTTGCCCGGACGCTGCGGATTGATAACCCCCAAAAAGTCTCGTTCTCTGCCAACGCAAGAATGATTGCGGCTCAATCAGGCCAGTCATTTGCGGTGTACGATGCAGAGACCGACCGCCAGTACCGCTATACGCTGCCCGCACCTATTGACTCCGGTCGCCCGGCCGAGTGGATGGATGGTCACCGTTTGCTAACCTCTACAGAAAAAACGGCTTACGTCTTTGATTTTGACGGTATTAATCCGCAAAAATTACTCTCGGCTGACCCTTCGGTTACTATCATGTTCGATCGTGATTACGAGCTTTGTTACAGCGTAACAACCAATAGCGATGGCACTGCCGTACTAAAACGGGGCAAGCTCGTCATCGAAGATTAGCCCGATAGCCACTCCATTAAGCGGCTCCATAAGCTCGGTGCATTACCTGGTACAATTGCTGGGCGTGCGTTTGCGGTGCGAGCCGTACTGGCTACATTTGTAGCGGGGTCAGGTGTGATTTGCTCACCAACCACAATCAGCCGATTAATCGAAGTACCGGGCGGGTCACAGGTAATAAGTGTGACTGTTGCAGGTTTATCGGTTTTGCCCAGTACTGATACATCAGTTGGTGACACAATTCTTTTCTCATAAATCCGGTAGACGTATCGTTTACCGTTCTTAGTGAGAGAAAACGTATCTCCCTCCTCGAGCTTATTAAGCAACACAAAGGCAAACTTATACTTACCGCGATTAAAGAGATTGTTGCTTGAGTGACCGACGATGACACCATTACCTTCTTCACCAGGGTTAGGGGTTGTGGCATAGTGAACCACACCGTTCTCAAGTGCCGTCTGAATATCTTTCTCTTGAATTGAATTAACGTTATAAACAACCGGCACTTCAACGTTGATTTTAGGAATTATCACTTTGGTTTCGGGGCCAACAGCGGTTGAATCGGGGTTAATAATAATTGGCGTTGAACTTACATTTCTGCTAGGGGTTATAAAAGGCGTAATAAACCGCTCGTTAAAAAAGCTAAACAATAAAATTACCATTACCGCAGCGCCAAGACCCAGCCCAAAAAGCAGCGACTTAAAGTTTTGTTTTGCAGTCGCGGTCGCTTTTCGCCGGTTTTTTACCGTGCGGCGAATGTGTGATTTAGTGGCTTGCAGGGACTTTTTAGGGGCGCGCTTTTGCGTCGGTTTTGGTTCATGATATGTATGGGTGGTTGTAGGTGGATGTTGCGCTGTAGGTTCTGGTGAAGGCTCGGGTTTATGCACTGCCTTTTTCTCGTGGGCTTTGTAAAATTCTTGCCAAACTTCGTGTTTTTCTTTGTCGTTTAAGTTTTGGTAGTATTCATGCCACGCAGTTTGAATTTCAGCCATTGACTTGCCCGAATCAGTCAGCTCTTTCATGTATTGTTGATGCTTTGATAGCTTTCCGGTTTCTTGTGCCACCTCTTTAATTTCCGCCTTCGCGCTCGGTTCATCACCATAAATAGCATTAATTTTTGAGCGAATAAGATTAACCGCTGGATCTTCCGTTTGATTTTGCTGCGACTGATTAGAGTGGTTATCTGACATAAGCTTTATTGAACTCTAGTTTAACAGATAAGACTATAGTATAATACCCCCCGTCATAAGATGCGACTTGCTGGTTGATGGATACAAGCATCTCGGATAGCCGCATTACGTATGGCTTGTAATTACTAGTTTTGCAAATTAAGGAGCGGCTTAGCCGACTCGACTGTTTGCAAAACTAAAAGGAAGAAGCGACTAAAGCGTGAAACAAAAACCTTAATTAGTTTTTGTGGAAGGCGACCGTCGATTCTGACGCGGGCGAGTGGCGGAACTGGTAGACGCGCACGACTCAAAATCGTGTATCTTCGGATGTGAGAGTTCGAGTCTCTCCTTGCCCACCAATCAATTACTATGAAACAGATTTTTATACTAGGTGCCAGTAGTGTTTATGGTGTAGGTGCAAAAAACTCGGGCTGGGGTGATCTCATCAAGTCATACGTACATTCAAAGATGTATGATGACAATGGGGTTGGCGAAAAGTACGAAGTATTTAATTTCTCAAAAGCAGGTGCAACTGTCGAGTTTGTCGAGGATGCAATCAAGCCAATCTACAATTTATTTGCAAGAAACAAAGATCTTCTAACTCTGATATCTGTGGGCGGTAATGATGCAAAAGCAGAGCACAGCACAGAAAATTATGTGTGTTCACCAGACGAATTTGCAATTAAGATAGACAGACTTATTAACAAACTTAAGAAGTACAGTAATCATATAGTTTTTGTTAGTAATAATCCTATCGATGAGTCAAAAACCAATCCAAAGCTTAGTCCCTTCGGTGATAATAAAAAATCTTTCTTCACAAACGAGCGAAGAGCTCTATTTAACATCATTATCAGAGAAGTATGCGAGAGGCAAGGCATAAAGTTTGTGGTCACGAAAATTGAACAACAAATATGGATCAACAATTATCTTTACAGTGACGGCTTGCATCCGAATCAAGCTGGCTATTATAAAATTTTTGAAAGCATTAAGCCGCTAATTGATAGCTATCTATAAATTATTAAGTTCATAAATTGCCGTGGTGAGGGCGGCGAAGATTTTGCTGGGGTTTTGCATGGTCCACACAGCACAGCGCGTGGCGGTTTGTACGCGCCAGATGCTCTCGTCATTGCTGTCTTTGGTGGTTGAAACTTCACCGTCTTTGGCACAATAAAAGATATCATTGTGTTTAATAACAATTGCAGCACTATGTATCGTCGTAAATAAATGTAGGTTTTCAACCATAATTGCAAGCGGCATATCATAGGTAAAGGCCTCTGTAAAACGCATGCCGGTTGCGATTTTTTGCAGTTGAGCAAAACTGGCTACGATGGTAGTGTCGGCTCTGTCAATAAGTTTGTCAGGTAGATTCGTAAAGTAATCGAGCGCATCGTGCGTAATGGTTATCTGGCCGGAGTATTTTTGAATAAACTGCTCTAAGACAACGGCGGTTTCGCTATTGCGACCCATATCGCCCGACAATAGTACTCCATCACTCCATTGAGCAAAGTCAAGCCACTGGGCAAGCGCTTCTTTACTAAAGCTGCCGCTTTTTGTACTTGGTGCAAACTCGCCGTTTTCAAATATACGGCCAATGGTCTGTTTTAATGCGTCAGGTAGTAGTACTTTTACCGCGCCCGCTCCGGCACTTGCGGCAGCTTGATATGCCGTAGCGGGCACCGTAAAGCTATGAGCGTTACCGCCAACTATAAGCAGCTTACCAGCGTGTTGCTTGTTTTCCGGCTTATCCCACAGTAGCTCGTCGTAAAGCGGTTTGTCGCCTTGTTTATGCCAGTATGTAGTGCTCACCTTGTTTCTCCAGTTGATAAATTACATTCTTTCTTTCGATAATTATCTTCCATCCATGCTGTTGAGCAATAGCAAAGAGCTCTTGGTTAGGGTTAAAGGCAATCGGGTTCTCTACCATCTCAAGCATAACCGCATCAGACTTGCTGTCGCCTATAGCATAACTATCCTTCAACGACAGATCGTGTAGTTTAATGAGTCGTTCAAGCTCGGTTTGTTTGTGCAAACTGGCTATATACTTTTTGCCGGTAAAACCTTGTTCGTCTCGTTCGTAACGGGTACCGACGCTTGTATCAAAACCATAGGTTTTAGCAATGTGCTCAACAATTTCTTCGTGTGAGCCCGACAATGCAATTAAAAAGTACCCCTGGTCTTTCAATTGTTTGGCTAGGTTTCTGGTGTAGAGATAGGTTTGTTTTTTATATTGCGTGGCAATCTCGTCTATCACCTCATCAAATTTGGCTGACTGAATGTAGGCAAGCGAGGCTTCGTAAATTTTTACCAAAACACCCTCATAGTCGTGAAAAGCTTCTTCAGATTCACGGTTTTTCCAGCGCATAAGGGCTGATTGAAGTTGTTCATTGGCACCAGGCTTAAGGAGATCTTTCTTTGCCAAGCGGTTTACAATTGCGTGATACAGTTGCCAGCGTATAAGCGTGCCATCAATGTCAAACACGGCAAACTTTTTCATAAGACTATACTCTTAAAATATTTCCTACTATCACACCAATAAGAGTTGCGATGCCGCCGATTAGTAAAACTTCTAAAGCGCTTTTGAGAGGCGAAACTTTAACAATCTTACCTTTGTAGTAGCCAAGTATAAATAGCGCAAGTAATGCCGCCAGAATGGTAACATTGCGCGAGTATGCCGGCGGAAACAATATGATAGTTAGAAGCGGAACAAGGCCTGCCAAAAAATAAGACCCAAACATTATCAACCCGCTGATAAACGGTACTCTGAATGAATCAGCCTTATCTAATTGATGGGCTGATTTTGAACTTAGGTACTGGCCAGAGCCCATCGACAGGGCTTCTACCAGTATGGTTACCACGCCAGCTAGAATAACCACTTGTTTATTATTGGTGCCGGTGCTTACGCCCACGATTACGCCCGTAGTAGAAACGAGCGCATCATTGAAACCAAACATAGCACTTTGTAAATACTCTTTTTTGACATTTGTCATACCATCATAATATCAGAAGGCAGTGAATCTATGCGTTTTTTAGTGAAGGCACTACTGTTATAGCATAGCTAATTAACATATCTTATTCGCGCCAAATTAAAAGTGCGCAGACACGCTATATATGGTGTATATACGCTATATATAGCGTAGTTTATAGAACAATTTCGATACTAATTGGGCAATGGTCAGAGCCCATCTGCTTTGGGTGGATTTCAGCTGTCTTAATCTTGTTTTTAAGTGATTCTGATACCAGAAAGTAGTCAATCCGCCAGCCAACGTTGCGTGCACGACTATTGGCAAAGTGACTCCACCAGGTGTAGTAGCCCTTACCTTGTTTAAACATGCGAAACGTATCGACAAAGCCAGCTGCTAGCCACCTGTCAAAACCCGTCCGTTCTTCTTCGGTAAAACCTTTTTTGCCTTTGTTCGGGCCAGGGTTTGCTAGGTCGTCTTCGGTGTGGGCTACATTCATGTCACCGCAGTAAATAACCGGCTTTCCTCCGGAGCTTTTTGCCACACCGGCCTGTCTTCTAGCAGAGCCAGAAGTACTGCCGTTGTTCTTGGCAGGTTGCTGCGTTGCTGCCTGCCGTGCTCCTTCATCGTACTCCTTGTACGTCTCAGTTTGCTCCTCAACTGCGCCTTGCTCTCTATACAAGCGAAAAGCTCCGGATTCTAAGGCTTTACAGTAGGCAATCATGGCTTGGTCCCATTGTTGGCGCAACGGAATACGCGTGAGGTCGTCTTTGGCGTTTGGTGTATAGGCGGTTACAACGTAAAAATCATCAAATTCGGCAGCGATTACCCTGCCCTCATCATTACTATGGCCGTAGTTATCAAGTACCAAGCCACCTTCTTTCACAAATTTTTCGGGGATGTCATTAATAATTGCAATTGGCTTTATTTTGGTAAAAATTGCCGTGCCGCTGTAACCCTTTTTTGCTTTGGATGAGTTCCAGTATTCTTCATATTGCGGTAAGTCGATTACAGCTTGCCCCTGTTCTGCTTTGGTTTCTTGCAAGCATAGTATATCGGGGTCGTGCTCGGTGATAAATTTTTGAAACTCACCCTTACGTACGACGGCACGAATACCATTGACGTTCCAGCTATAAATCTTCATGCCTAACAGTATATCATCGCTAATTATGTATTCAGACCTGATACTTATCTAAGTCTGTTGCAATGTGTACGGCGCCCTTATATCCAGTTTTCTTGACTTGTGCTTTCATGTCGTTGGGATTGGACGAATAATGAGTCAAGACAAGTTTTTTGGTATTTGCTTGGATAGCTACTCGTGCGGCGCCACCTGCATTAACGTGCCTTTTATTGCTTTCTAGGCCTTCAGTTGGTAATGCTGCCTCACACAAAAACACATCAGCATCTTGTGCGGCAGCAATTAGGCCTTCGCAGATTGTTGCATCGCCTGAGTAGGCTAACGACTTATTGCTATCCTGGAGTTTATACGCCAATGCCTCACGGTCACCATGCACGACTTTATGTGCAGTTATAGCGATACCTTTATATTCTAGCGTCTCCCCATTTGCTAATTCGCGGATATGTAGATCGATATTCTCTAGTAGTTTGATTTTAAATTGGCCTTCGCCCCAGGCGGCCTCCCAATTATTCACGATTTTCTCGGTAAGCCCTTTAGGACCAAAGATATCTAATGATAATTTTTCTTGCTTATTATTGAAATGATTTGTATGCCATCGAACTAGATAATCTTGTAAAAAGCAGTTAGGTGAAAAGTGATCCGGGTGAAAGTGACTAAAAAAGATTGCATCGATATCTAAACTTGTAAGGCCGCATTTTGCCAATTGACCGCGCGTGCCATCACTGCAATCGAGAAGTAGTTTAACGTTGTTTGCGGTAACAAGATGTGCTGCCGTGTTTCTAAATTCTACGCCGATATCTGATTTGCCTGAGCCGAGTACAGTTAATTCCATATGTAAAAGTTTAACACTATTTTATGGCGGAGAGAGAGGGATTCGAACCCTCGATACGCCTCGCGACGCATACACGCTTTCCAAGCGTGCTCCTTCAACCACTCGGACATCTCTCCGTATTTGCTGGATTATATCTTAAAAATTACTACATTTACATAGCTCTTAACCTTGCTCTTCCCTTGATTAACAGCGTACACTAGAGGTAGACATGGCATTAATTGAGATTAAAGAAGTCAGCAAGCTGTTTGGCTTTGGCGACGCCGCTACCATAGCGCTCGACGAAGTTGATTTTAGCGTGAACAAAGGTGAGTTTGTGGCTATTATGGGCCCGAGCGGTTCTGGCAAATCTACGTTGATGAACATTATTGGCTTGCTCGACCGTCCCACATACGGGGTTTATAATTTAAATGGTCGTTCTACTGCTAAACTGCGTACTAAACAACGTGCTAAAATACGGCGTGACAACATCGGCTTTGTGTTTCAATCATTCAATTTACTACCTCGCCTAACCGCGATTGAAAACGTTGCCCTGCCGCTGGCTTATAAAGGTTTAACACCAGTACGCAGACTAAAACGAGCCGAGCAAATTCTTGAGCGCGTGGGCTTGGCCGATAAAGATGCATTTTATCCCCATCAACTGAGTGGCGGTCAGATTCAGCGCGTCGCCATTGCCAGGGCGCTTATTAATAACCCTGATTTGCTCATTGCTGACGAGCCAACTGGCAACCTTGATAGCTTATCTAGCCGCGTTGTTATGGAGCTGTTAAGCGAGATCCATGCCTCTGGCAACACCATCTTGATGGTAACGCACAACCCAGAGCTGACGCGGTATGCAAACAGAGTGGTTTATATGCACGATGGCGCGATAATCCATGATGAAAAGAGCGCAATTGGTGAAGTCCCGACTGCTATTCGCCGCAGCCTCTATTTTGCGCCGCGCACAACTGAAGAAGATGATCTTGCCGGCATCTCTGCTTTAATGAAGACTATCCCCGGCGACTTAGCACCGAAGCGTCAAAAGAAGAAACCGGCTAAAAAAGCCCGTAAAGTTTCTAAAAAGCGAGTGAGAAAAGTATGATGAACGGCAACACCAGATTAGCTCTGCAGTCAATTAGAAGCTCTAAGTGGCGCAGCTTGTTCACTATGTTGGGCGTCATTATTGGCGTGGCATCAGTTATCACAACCGTAAGTTTAGGTGAAGGCGTTAAGCGTCAAGTCAGTGACCAAATCAACCAGTTCGGTAATGATCTTATAACCATTCGCCCAGGCAGCATGTCAGCAAAACAACAAAATAGTCCTTTTGGTATTAGCATATTTAATAATGTGACTACTGTCTTTAACGACAACGATGCACGTGTGGTAAGCAAAGTACCGGGTGTAGAATCAAGTGCGCCTCTTAGTCTGGTTAGTGCGGTGCCCCGGTACGAAGGTAGAGAATACGCTGGTGGCCTCGTGATGGGAACAACGTCTAACCTGCCCCAACTCATGAACCATAAAGTACAGTACGGTTCGTTTTTTAGTGTAGGTGACGAAGGCCGCAACGTTGCGGTTATGGGTCCTAGGGTAGCCCAAGAGTTGTTTCAAGAAAACGTACCGGTTGGTAAATCGTTTCAGCTGCGTGGAGAAGAGTTTATTGTGCGTGGTATTTTTGAAGAGTTTGAAAGCAACCCCATTACACCTGGTGCAGACTTTAATAATGCTGTATTTATACCCTATGTAACCGGACAATCATTAGTAGATGGCAACACCCAGGTTTTTCAAATCTTTGCCAAACCCCAGGATGCTAGCCAGGTTGACGCAACAGCAGACGCTATCAAACAAGCACTGTTGCGCTCACGTGACAATCAAGAAGATTTCACTATCTTAACGCAAGGAGAATCGGTGGCCGAAACCTCTACGACACTTTCACTCATTACGGCTATGATTGCCGGTGTTGCAGCAATTTCACTACTGGTAGGCGGTATTGGTATTATGAATATTATGCTGGTGTCTGTGTCTGAGCGTACCAGAGAAATTGGTATTCGTAAGGCAGTCGGCGCAACCAACCGTCAAATTATGCAACAGTTCTTAATCGAGGCCGTAATTTTAAGCCTGGTCGGTAGTATTATTGGTATTCTGCTTTCATTACTCGCAAACTTTCTAATCCGTCTGGCGACAGACCTAGAACCGGCAGTAAACCTGACAGTTGCCGGCATTGCTATACTGGCAGCTATTGGGGTTGGTATACTATTTGGCGTGGCACCCGCTATTAGGGCAGCCCGAAAAGACCCGATTCAAGCACTTCGTTACCAATAAAAAACCGCCCTGAAAAATAACGGGCAGTTTTTTATTGGTAAAAACTTAGCGTCGACGATTAGTTTTTGGTATCTCTGGTTCTTCTGAAGCATGCTTTGCATCGATACCAAGTGCAATGAGCATAGGGCCGGCAAGTAGCGCGTAGAGGCCTAGAATCCACACAAAAGCTACTCCGCTAGTTTCTGGTTGGAGCAAAATAACGATTCCAACTACAACGGCCAAGCCTCCGCCGATAATCATTAAGGTTTTCTCGGTGGCGCTGTTGTCCTCCAGGACGGCCATTAATACTTCAAACACCCCTCGAGCAATTAAGACGAGTCCTAAAATAAGTATCAAAGTTGCAAACGATACATTAGGGTGTCGTACAAGGTAAACACCAACCCCTAACTCAGCAAAGCCAACGAGCAGTCTCCATAACCAAGAGCCGCGTCTACTGAGAGCCATTATTGCATCAACAATACTGACCACTCCACTTACGAGTATGTATATACTAAATATATATACGAGTGTCACCAATGTTAACCCTGGCCAAAAGACGGCTGCTATTCCAAACAAAACACCAGCCACGCCACGCAAAACCAGAGACTCCCACATTACTCCGAGCCTATCTGCACGCATACGTACCTCCCCTTCGTTAATTTATAATTTTGTTTTACTCCTCTTTTGAGACCTTGTCAAATAGTTGTTAAGATAACAACCAAAATACTTCTATAATGGTGGAGCGTGATGCGTTTAGGAGGTACTATTTGTTAGCGGGTACCAAGCAACATCCAGTTGCCGTTTTCATAGCGCAAACGATACGTGGTATGGCCGTCAGTCATGTCAAATAACCGAATAGCGCGAGAGCCCTGCTTAACTAAGTACTGAATGCCATCAGTAAAGGTGCATCGAGTTGTGCCAAATTCGATTTGTTTGGGGTATGATTTTAGGTCTCGTCCGTTAGCAAAGTAAAAAGAGTTAACATTGATAATCTGATTTATAGCGTACATATTCAAACTCCTATAATGTAGTAATAAAAAAACCAACTCGCATGGCTACGAATTGAAACGGATTTTTGGGTGATGAGCTGCCCGGTAGAGGTCTCCGACCGTTAACGGATATGTCTCATGACAGGAAGCTGTTTGAATATGTATGGATTAGCAGTGACCGAAGTGTACCATCCAATCGAGTGATAAAGCCTGTCAGCAAAAAGGGCGACCCAGTGCTCACATGACTACTAACATAGTAGCACGAGCGGTTTCGGTTTGTCTGTGGTATTTTTTGCCCCGATTTTACAACAATAAAATACAGCTCTCGTAAGAGAGCTGTATAAAGCTACTGGCTTAATGCGCTTACAGGGCGCGATGCGAGCGTGATGTAAACATCTTGACGATTGCTATCAAGACAATCGCTCCCAGCAACGCGATGATGAAGCTGGTGAGGTTAAAGCCAGTTATGCCCTCGGCGCCCAGCATCTGGGCAACTAAACCACCCAATATGGCGCCCGCTACACCAACCAGTATGTTGGCAATCGCTCCCTGCTCTTCGTCAGTTTTCATAATGAGCGATGCAATCCACCCAACCAGAGCTCCAAATAAGATCCACAGTAAAATTCCCATATTCATTCCCTCCTGTTGTTAATGTTGTTCACGAATAGGGGTCGTCTCATAGTCACCCCAGCGTTCCAGCAGCTTTAGATCAGGATATTGCCGTGATTTTCTATCCATAAATTTATGGATCCTGTCCTCTACCGTGTAACTCATACCTCACCTCCTTATTGGTTACCACACCATCAGCATAGCGACTACGGTACAGAAGGTCTGTAAGCTTAATTACATATTGTTTGTAATATAATTCACACACGTAAGAGTATAATCACCTACAATATAATGGTCGGACTACGTAAACGAATAAGGGGTACTATGCTGACACATCTTGAGTCACTCTTAAACAATCACGTTAAGCGTAAGTTTAGCGCGGGGTCTACCATTTTGTACCAAGGTGAGGTGCCACGTTCGGCCTGCATAATTGTGAGCGGCATTGTGCGGGTCTTTAGCATATCGTCGCACGGCGACGAGCAAATTGTGATGTATCATGTGCCGGGTGAGTTCTTTCCTTCTTCGTGGATATTCGATAAATCACCCGGTACGCTCTTTTTTTACGAGGCAGTTACCGATTGCGAGATTGCCTTTGTGCCAAAGCACGAGCTGGTAAATTATATGCTTGCCAAACCTGCCAGGTTATATGCCCTGCTTGATTATTTTACAACCAACTACTCCGCTTCGTTAATACACGTAAATGCCCTCGAGCAGCCCAAAGCTCGCGAAAAGCTGCTGTACACCATTTATTACCTGTGTGAGCGCTTTGGCGAAAGACATCGTTCCAAAATACACATTCCCCTTACCCTTACCCACCAGAATTTAGCTAGTCTCGTAGGCTTAACACGCGAAACTACCGCGACAGAAATGAATAAACTAAAGAAACAAAAAGTTCTAAAATATGATAACCAGCGCTATATAGTTGATGAAGAACGTCTGCTTGATTTAATTGGCGAAGATAGTTTTCGCGGTATAAAAATTAGCGTTTAGCTGGCTTCTTAGAAGACAGCGTTTCTTTTACAAGCTGAGCTAGCTCGTTAGGTGATGCCCACGCTTTAAGCATGTAGCGGTCAGTGCCTAGCGAATATGCTTCGTCAATATCTTGCTGGGTGTCCAAATTACTAAAGACAATAACTTTAACGTTTGGATGGTCTTTCTGTAGGTTATAACGTTTTAAAAACTCGGTGCCGTTAACTTTTGGCATACGCAAGTCAAGTAAAATTAAGTCTGGTTCGTCTTCCTTAGTTTTTTTAAGGGCCTCTTCACCGTTGGACGCAGTTGTAACCTGGTAGCCTTCTTTGTCTAAAATAGTTTTGTAAGCTCGGCTTAGAGCCGGTTCGTCTTCAACAATCAAAACTTTATACTTCACGCTTACTCCTCTCTCATGCTACCTTTGTCTTTAAGATCTCGTTACTTGTCCATAATATAAAACAATAAATATTTACGTGTAATATATTTTACAGCTAGTTGGTTATTTGCCTTAAAAGTATTAAGATTACATGCGCTATAGTATGAATTGTAGTGTGCGCATGAAAAAGCACCTGTTCCTGTATCAAACTTATGTGGCTGGATAGCAATGATAAATCTCAGCGTTGATCAGGGCAAGGTGCTTCTGACGTTTTACCTCCTGTGGTTGGAGTGTGCGGTCGACTGTCTCTCAATCGACTACTTGTAGTGTAGGCAAGCTCCCCCCTACTTGCTATGAATTATTTCACAGCTGACTCCTTACCCTTATCTGTTATAAGTACGCTATTCATCAAGCACTTTTCTCTTTGCGGCCGCGAAGCTGCCTTTAGGTTTTTGACAACACGAGGTATTGTTATGTTGTTACAAAGTCAACAATTGCTTTATAGCAACGTTTGCATAAGTGGTATTTCACTACTTTGTTTTCAGTATCGGGTGGGCTTAGCAAAATTCCGCCGTAATCGTTGAGAGTGTTCTTGCATTTGTCGCATATTGGTTCTATAGCCATGTTTTTTATCCTAAATATTACACTGAAATTTAATCACGACCATTTATTCATCAATATAGGTCTTAACATGAGGAATACGCGCGATGAGCACAGCATACAATGCGGCCATGATTGCAATAACATACATTTCAAATCCAATGGCCATGCCAACCGCAGCCGAAAACCATATGCTGGCAGCGGTAGTGACATTGGTTACTTTTTTAGATTTTTCTGACTTTAAAATAATACCGGCGCCCAAAAAACCAATACCAGATACAATTTGCGCTGCTATGCGGCCAGGGTCACCGCTATTCAACACGCCTGAAAAAAATGCAAACATCATAGAACCAGTCACAACTAAAATTTGAGTACTGATTCCTGCCGGCTTACGTTTTAGTTCGCGCTCAACGCCAATCAGCAACCCACAAATTAAGGCTACACCCAGGCTAATTGCAAACTGAATTTCGGTTGATCCCAAAACACTATCCATATGTAGTCATTATAGCATTGATATAGGCATATCTCTTGGAGTAGTCACAAATCGTATGAATAGCGTATCATGAGACTATGAACGCTGACATTCAAACATACAATGCTAATTTAAAGGTACATGATAAAACAATTTGCGATAAACTGGCGAATATTATAACGCGCGGGCTACCAGAGGCAGAAAGCAAAATTTGGCATGGTTCACCAGTATGGTTTTTAGACGGCAACCCCATTGTTGGCTATGATAAGTTAAAGGATTCTGTTAGGTTATTATTTTGGAGTGGCCAATCGTTTGATGAAACGGGGTTAAAGCCAGAAGGTAGTTTTAAGGCGGCTGAGGTGCGCTACACTGACGCCAACCAAATTAATGAATCAGATATTCAACAATGGCTGCAAAAAGCTACAACTATTCAGTGGGATTACAAAAATATCGTCAAACGCAAAGGCAAACTCGAACGCTTACAATAACTATTAATCATTGCCATTAACATACTTCTTTAGATAGTATAGTGGTATGCTTAAGACAATGTTAGCTGAAGGCACGGCACACCAGTTGCCTGTTGATTTAAAAAAAGCTTTACTGTCAAACAAAAAGGCTCTTGCGGCTTGGCAAGACATTACACCCTTGGCGCGTAACGAGTGGATTTGTTGGACGGTAACGGTCAAACAACAAAAAACGCGCGACGATCATGTTAAGCGTACTATAAAAGAATTGGTTGAAGGCAAACGCCGCCCATGTTGTTGGGCTGGTTGCATTCACCGGCAAGATAAAGCCCCGAGCCTATCGCAAAAATTTGTTTTTAGCAAGCGAAAATAACGTATAGGCAGATTTTTTAAAACAGGTGCAATAATATTTGTTGCACATTCCGTAAAACAGTCCCCACATTCTAACTTTCTTAAGAATGTTAGAAATATTTTTTAGACAAGTACCTTACAAACTATTAACAACCCCTGTTTGAGTGTAATAACTAGTACTCGCTGATAACAATTTTCTTTTGCTTCATTAAGGTGGCGAAGGCCCCGGGTTTTTTCATAAGCTCTTCCATGTTTGCAGGTATAATTTGCCAGCTCAGGCCATATTTATCTTTGCACCAGCCGCACTGTTCGGCTTCTGGCACGCTCGAAAGTTTACTCCAATAATAGTCAATTTCTTCTTGATCTTTACAGTACACTGCAAATGACACCGCCTCATTAAACGTAAATTCAGGGCCCGCGTTAATGGCCGTAAAACGGGTGCCATCCAAAACAAATTCAACAGTCAACACCTGACCCGCTAAGTTTTGCTGAAAATCCGCCAAACCCTCTTCGGCGGTTTTAGGATAATGCGCGGTCGAGATAATTTTACTGTTCGGAAAAACCGATACATAAAAATCCACCGCTTCTTGTGCGTTACCATTAAACCATAAATTTGGTACTATTTTGTGCTGCATACGAACCCTTTCTTAAGACATTATTTAAACAGTATACGTCTCTCCGGGAGTTACGTATATCAATTTTTGGTTTTCTAGCGCATTATTAACGAGGTAGTTGTTGGTAACTTTATTGCCGATATCGCTATTCAGTGCATTATGTGTTGCTAAGGCAACATTAAAATTACTTGCACGCAGAAACTCAATTGACTCAGAAACCTTAAACCATGGTCCTGATGTAGGAACAGCCAGTACTTTTACAGAATCTGGAATGGTTTTGTATGAATCACTTGGGTAATACAGTAAATCATCTATCTTGATTGCAAGTGACCTGCATGGTGATTGCTGATAAACGACTGCGTGATCCGTCTCATAAAAAGTCACCGTGCAATTACCTAAAGTCTTTGTTTGTTCACCTGTGATAGCGGTTGCGGGTATGCCTTCTTTGACAAGTTCTTCAACGACAGTTTTAGTTGAAAATATTTTTGCATCAGGGCTCTGCTTTAGGATTTTACGAATATTTTCTACATTAAAATGATCGTAATGCTCTTCTGTTACGATGATAAAATCAATATTTTCTAGATTGCTGGGCAGGGTGGTGAAGCTGCCCGGATCAACTACTATGTTTGTTGATTCTTTTTCTATGAATAAGCATGCGTGTTCGTACTTTGTAATTTTCATTGGTTCTCCTCAATTTCTTTTAATGTCACGGGCTGTATGCCGGCTTTGTGAAACTGGAGCGTGCCAGCAAGCACTGCGCTACGAACGGCATTTTCAAGTGACTCTCCACCTAGTAAACGCGCACATAACGCTGCCAGTACTTGATCACCACAACCCGTCTCATCTTTGATTTTGCTTTTACTGAGAGATGGAATGGGAATATGCTGTTCTATTGTGTCGCTAAAAAGATACGCACCCTGCGCCCCGGCGGTGATAAGAATATTTTTAACACCTCGTGATTGAAACACTTTTGCTGCTTGCTTGGCACTCTCAAACCCTGAAATAGGAATACCACTTAAAACCTCTGCTTCATGTTCGTTGGGTTTAAATAAGAAAATTTTTTCATCTAAAAGTTGCTCTAAATTTTTAGTATCATCAGCGCCGCCCGGGTCAAAGACTACTCGTACGCCTGTTGTTGTAGCTTTTTCGATGGCGTATTTTGCGGTTTCAATCGGGCAATTACCGATGAATGCCATCAGTCCGTTATTGTTGCCAACTTCATTAAAAAGTGTCGAGGCGGCATCAATATCTTCTGGTAAAAAATTTCTGGTAATGCCTGGGGCGCCAATGATCTGGTTATTCCCTTGCTGATCAACAAGAATTAACGCGAAGCCCGGCGATTGATCGGTGTGGGTACTAACTGCTACATACCTGGTATTAACGCCGGCTTGCTCTAAGGCTGTTACAGGGATTTCCCACAGGCCATACGGGTCTTTAGTAGTTTTGGAAACCATCGCTACGCTATTTTTGGGCATTAATATCCCAGCCATCGCCGCAATGTTACGTGATTTACCGCCGGGCCCGATTGAGAGAGTTTTACCATTTATAAGCTCGCCCTTTTTAGGAAATCTCGGTAACCCATTTACGATGATGTCTGTATTGACCTCACCAATCACAATTAAAGAATGCGTACCCATAACTTTATTATAGTGGTACGCTGTTGGTATTCAAATTGCTTGCGGTATATACCGGAAACCTGTGACAGATAAGTTTAGTTTTTTACTAGAAGTATTTTAGTAAATTTGTTTTAGAGTGTTGAAAATAAACTTGTTTACTGGATTAAAAGTTCTAGGTCTGGGTGACCTAGTGGCAGCGAAACCAAAAAGTTGTGTACGGGGCTAGTGTTACGGGGGTCATCATTTGGAATATACAGATCAATGTGTAAGTCGGGAAGCTCACCGGCTACAACAAAACTAGAAAACTGATGACGAGGAGCCTCCACCACAAGCGTATCATCTGTTTCTAGCGTGCTACCCCTACTGCCTATAAAATGGCTTAGAAGAAGAGTATCAACAGCTTTACTATCTTTTTTTGCAAATACGACAATACTCGAATCTGGATCGCATGTGTCTAGCTCACTGCGTAGGCTTTCTGCGGCCTGAAGAAGTTCATCACTAGTTTTCTCGACTGCCTTTTTGAGGCCCATAAATTGGTTAAGTTTGCCAGTTTCTTTAGTGTCGTCTGTTGCTGCACCCTTAAGCGTTTCACCCATATTTAAACTTCCATGAAATTATATACTCTTAGCATAAAGGTACAGTTTCTAAATGCAACCATATGCAACAAGCAGTTCTTGCAAAGCGTCCCTAGATATCTTTATCTACAGAGTCGCTTTTTTTGTGGCCTCCAACGATTGAGGAAGTTATAGCGGTCATTAAAAAGGACTGTCGCTTAGCTTGAAGTGCCTTTAACAATCTTTTTGGTTATTGATCCTACAAACAGTCGGTAAGCTGGTCGGTTTTCTTTTTCGTAAATAATTCCAACTCCAAGAACAGAATTGCACTTTGAGCATATCAACTGACTTTTCGTGGTAGAGAAGCCTTCTATTCTGTCGTAATACATTCGTTTTAATGGGCCTGGGCCGTCCTTCTGGTAATAACAAATATGGTTACCACAATGCTCACAGCAAATATCGAGCATTCTTGACCATCCGCCACGAGCTTTCTTGTACTTATCGGTTTTCATATCTTAATTATCCCATAATTACTGATAAGGGTTTCAATTCTATTCTGGGTATACAAAAAGTCAGAACCATTTTCACAGTTCTGACTTTATCTTTTCTGGCTTGGCTTACACTGGCAGACGCATTGCGAACTGCAAGTGTAAATATAAACGATTATAAATCACAAGCTATTAAAGAAATCTTAATCTAATTTGGATCTGACGGTATATTATATTGAACTTGGATCTATGCCAGAATCTTCTAGGAAAACTCTGTCAGCTGCAATTCTTAATTCACGGTCGGCATTGTCTGGATCAAAAATAACCTTTTGAAGCATCGCAAGTGCTTCTTGTTTTTTGGCTTGTAATTCAGTGACAAGCTCAGTAGAAGGATCTTCAATCTCTAAAATTTTAGAATTCAATCGTGAATCGTGAGGTGTAAATACAGAAAATACTCTTCCGCTTTCATCAACTGTTAAATGGCTAGAGCCACCAGAGGGTGCTTTTTCAATTCTGTTGTAGTATAAATCTTTGTCACAAAAGGCCATAAAATCATAATACTATAATTATATTAATATGTCAAATCTTGGCCCCAGGGATAGGATGGATCAAAAAGATCCGCTACGTCGCTTTCTCGAAGCTAGCTTCTGCGACAGCTCCTTGCGAGCGCACCTACGACCTTTCTGTCTGCTATCTCATCCAGGTTCGTAGTTTCAAACCCTACCCAACCAATGAAAAAACGACCCTACAAAAAGAGTCGCTTTTCCATGGCTCAGCATACGGGTCACGGAATCAATAACAGTGTTAAACGAGACAAATGAGACACAGCAAGGACCTTTATGCAAAATCAATTGTGATAAGATTAAGGCTATGCAGAAATTTACTCAAAAATATACAATCATTTGTTTGCTAGAAGATATTAAAGAAGGATATGAATATCCTTCATCAAAATGGCCCCTTCATACTACCCTTGCGGACACTTTCTCCATAGATAAATCCATACATGAATTAGAGGACCTACTGGATCGCATTGCTGCAAGCTCCCGGGGTACAGAGTTGGTCGCTACACACAGCGAATTCTTTGGCCCTACTCAAGAAATAAAGGTTACAATTTATGAAAAAAATGAAGGCATCAAAAAGCTTCATTATGACATAGTAGAAGCATTGCAAGATCTAGGCGTAGCCTTTAACGATCCGCAGTACACAAAAGACGGGTTTAAACCACATTCAACCGTCCAGAGTCACGCTGAAGTAAAAGTCGGAGATATAGTTAGGGTAAATAATTTAGCTATCGTCGATATGTTCCCCAATAAAGATCCTTTCCAAAGGAAAATCTTAAAAAAAGTTAGCTTAAAATAGTAAGTTATAGCTCAAATCTTCTCGATAAGTATTCTAAGTACTCTGATTGTAAATCAAAATTATTGTAGATATGTATATCTGCTTCATCTCGAACTGCACCCATATTAACTCGTGCGGGATCTGCGTCATCTCCTGGGTACATGTCTGCGTCTTCTTCTTCTATAAACTCATCGAAAGTTTTTTTGTCGTCTACCCTGCCTCGCACTGAATTGGATACTCTTTCATATCTTCTACCTGGCTCTGCGTCAACCCAAACCACAACTCCGTCATGTTCTTTAATTCGCATTGCCTCCTGAGGGTGTCGAATACTAACAACAGATAAACCTCGATATCCAATCAGTGCTTTTTCGCCAATATAAGTATGTATCGTTTTGGTAACGAGAATTCCATGATCTCCTGATTCTTCTCGCCATTGCCGACTTAAATCTGAGAGATTCTTACGCTCAAGGGGAATCCCTTCAGCACGAAGATGCTCACGCAAAATGTCACTAACGGTAACATGTTTACAGGGCGCCTTAATAGACCGGTGATATGCAAATGTATCCTTACCAGATCCATTTGTGCCTGCCACTCCAACAACCTCTGGTAGTTTCATGACGTAATTATACAATAAATTCATCGATTGTCTATTAATTACTCGAGAAAGATGGTACTATGGCATGAAAATGAGTACAAAAACTACATTTAATGACTATCTTCATTTTTACCCTAACGAAACTTCAGAACTTGGTTTGCTTGCCCAATTAATCGACAGTGGTAGTGACATTTTTTCTAGGAAAAACTTTACTGGTCATATAACTGCTAGTGCGTTTGTGGTTAATGAATCAAGTAGGCAAGTTCTTCTACTGGAGCATAAGGCGTTAAAGAAGTTGTTGCAGCCAGGTGGTCATATTGATCCAGGAGATAAAAATCCAATTGCTGCCGCATTACGAGAAGTAGAAGAAGAGACTGGGCTTAGGCCACGTGACCTTACATACCATCCAGCCGTGCCCGGCAGCGATCAAATACCTTTTGATATTGATACTCATGAGATACCGGAGAATAAAAATAAGGGAGAACCCTTTCATTATCACCATGATTTTAGATTTGTGTTCACAACCAATAAGAGTGATGTGGCTTATGATTCATCGGAATCTAATAACTTTAAATGGATTGATTGGGAGGATTTTAGAGAGCATCCCAACTTTCGTAAGATTGCAACTAAGATAGAGAGAATCTTCAACCCTAATACAGAGTTTTTCTTCCGCTCACTCACTTCCGGAACTAGTAAAAAAATATCAGTTATTGCCGTTTCGCATATAATTCCAAGTTCGGAAGAGTATATTAAAGCATTGCAGCAAAACTTCAATTTAATTGGTATAGTTCCCAAGCCGAAATCTATAAATAAAAACTCTCAACAAAGACTTGAGTCGGCTGGTGTAAAAATTCTATACGATTTTAATAGAGAGACCATTCTAGAAAACCCAAAGAAATTTATTAGATTATTTAAAAACGAGCAAAAAGTTTGCTTGGTTGATATCGGGGGTTATTTTAGCTCCATTACTAAAGAGTTAAAGAATCAACTAGGTGATAAGCTTATCGGCATTATAGAGGATACCGAGAATGGACACCAGAAGTATGAAAAGAATCCACTCAATGATGTAACGATACTCTCGGTTGCTCGGAGTCCGCTAAAAAACTACGAAGATCAACTTGTTGGTCACGGCGTTGCTCATGCCACTGAAACTGTGCTCAGACAGATCAATGTTTTAATGTCTTATCGAAGCTGTGGTCTTATTGGTTATGGAAAAATTGGACGTGGAATTGCTGAATATCTTCATCAGCGAAATATTCGCCCAAGGGTCAGTGATGTTAATCCCCTACGAAGCATCCAGGCATCTTGTGATGGGGCCTATGTGTGTAGTACCACTGATGTAATAAGTAAAAGTGATATAGTCTTCTGTGCGACCGGAGCTCAAGCAATAGATTTGGTAAATATAGGTGAGCTAAAATCCGGTTCGTATATAGCATCTGCTACTTCATCGGATGATGAGTTTAATTTTGAGAATATTGATAAGGAATACAAGAAGGAAATAGTTGACCCACACATAACCAGATACTATAAGCGTGGCCATGAATTCTATCTGTTAAATGATGGTAATGCAATTAATTTTCTGTTCTCTGCGGCAGTTGATAATTACATTAATCTAGTACAGGGTGAACTAATTTATACGATAGATAGAATTGCAAATAAAAAGCCGAGTAAGAAAATACTAACTAACTCTGAGGCTGATCATCACTTTATTGCCAAATCTTGGCTAGACTTCATTAAGCGGCGGTAGCGCTAAGTCCTTTTAATGCCCTGCCAGTTGAGACGTGCGCTCTCCTCACGCATTCCTCGGTTTTTTCATTGCAAATAATTTTCTCAATAGCCACACAGGCGCTGAAAGTATCTCCTCCTCCAACTGGATTTATGATCCTCGTAACAGGAATGGGAATGGTAGATATATGTTTTGTACTATTGACGTCAACAAGCGTAGCGCCTTTGCCGGCTTGTGTAACTATCACCTCAAGATGCGTATTGATGGAAGCCCATTTCGATGCTTGAGAAATTGCATTTTCGGTATCCTCTTCAGACAAGATTATTAAATTAAACCACTTAGCAAGTGAATCTATTTCCTTAAACGCCCGTGGGCTAATTGTGCCGTTTGCGTTAATATTGCGCATATATCCCTGAGGGAGCAATACTTTTAAGGCTCTAGAATTCGCATGCTTCATTAGGTCCGAAACATACTCGGCGTTATATTGCGGGGTCATTGGTGAAACGATTATAAGTTCACTCTCTTTTATGCTTCTCGTGATGTGGCTATTGATCGGAGGCAAACTGTAATTTGGGGGTAGTTCACAAAATTGCGTTCTTTTTCCTGCTTGAACTATATTTCTGTAATGTAACGTTTTCGAAGATGTTGACTTGTTGAGTATTTTAATTGAAGCATCAATATACTCTAAGAAATCATTTCCATATGGACTAAATGCACTTACTACAAGTCCATATGTTTGATATAGATAATGAGCAATATACATGATCGATGAGCCCCATCCAGACATCTGTTTGCCTTCAATAGTATTGTTATCGATGCAAAGTTCGCCTGCTAAAAAGACCTTATGATTTTTAACTACTTGCATAATCGTTATTTACAATTTTACCGAAAATAGCCCTGTGATCTGAAACATAACTTTTTAGACATACTACTTCGTCAAAATCATAGCCATTATCCGGGATAACGATATAATCAAGGGTGCCGTTATCTTTGGGATAAGAAACATAAGGGGTAAATTCCGTACTTATTCTATAGTTATGTAAAATATTTTTGTAATTGTCTAGTTTATAGATATTAAAATCGCCTAAAATAATGGGCAGTATTCCTTTGTCATGCATTAAATTCATGGTTTGTTTTAACTGTCTTTCTGCCGCACGATCATTATTTTCAAAATGAACATTACAAATGTGCAGGCTTTTATCCTTAAATTTAATCTTGGATAATACGATAATGGCCTGTTCATTATCCTCAGGGAGTTTTTCTAAAAATATAGCTTCTGACTCTAATATTGAATACTTTGAAAGTAGCGCCAACCCATGGTCGACGTTTCTCTTTTCTACGCCTTCAGTAATTACTTTTTTATGGGAGGGAACATAGATACGGTATTTGTAATCGCATAATTTTGCAATTATAGATGATTGAGGTTCCTGAAAGAACTTATCATCACTTCTTACTTCTTGAAGGGCAACAATATCGGGCTGCAGTTCATTCAAGATTCCAGTTATGTTATTTTTGCGATTAGACCAGTCATTAAATCCCCAAAGGTTTAATGTCAATAACTTAATCATTACATGATTATTTCTTTGTCTTTGTAATAACGCAAGGCTTTTTCTTTTGTTTCACGAGACGATTTTGGGTTTCTCGTTATGAGTTTTAATAAGTAAGCACCCTTTTCATTTTCATAAAGCCACTCAGATAATTCAGAAAGCATTAGATCGCTCGTATCCGGTGAGCAAGCAACTGCCATTAGCCCACCCCACACTCGATCAATGGACTGCGACATTAAGCTTCTGGCTATAGCATCCATCTGCTGGGTATCTGGGCGTCTTCGCATTAGCATCCATGAAGAGAAAGATATTAATGATTGGGGATTATCAAGATCTGCATTTTGGATTATTTCAACAGTTCTTTTTACTAATTCATCTGTTGGTAAATCAATAATCTCCTTAAACGCCTCCTTATCAGGATGATTATTTAGTACCGCATTAAATAAGCTGTCGACACTAAATTCTATCTCTCGTCTCGCTGCCTTATAGGACTGGATGAAGTGGTTTGCATCTTTGTAGCCGAGTGCCACAAACTTATCTCTACAATAGTCGTAGATTAATCCAAGGCTGTGGTGAGATACATATCTGCTGCGTCGATCACCCGTTTTATCAAAAACTGATATTGCAGCGTTCTTGACGGTGAATATTAAATTCACAGCCTCGATTGGAGGAGTTACTCCGTGGTTTTGATTGGCGGTTTTCATTACTGAAATAATTTCCGGCAAACTGCCCCTTGAGGCCGGGAATTCGCCAGTCTCGATTCTGCTCATCATGTTAAAAAATATCGTATCCCTACTAGAACCGGTACTATACTTTAGATTCGGTCCCATATCGGTGGTTTTCTGAGTAAAATCAAAATAACGATAATAAAAATATTCGCATAAGTTGTTTGCATGCTGTCTGTCTTGAGTATTAACTTCACGTATCATCTGACCAATCTCATCTGTTGGTACAGGCCCTATACCCCTTCCGTCAATGAATCTATTTGCGTCTACATATGAATATTGTAAAAGATCTCGCAGTCTATCCTTCGTAATATGGCCTATTTCAAATTTATCAACGCCGTAAACTATAATTTCATTTCTAGGCTGATCTTCGTCATCATAAACCACAAACAAATCGATATCTGAGTTTGGCATCATCTCTCTTCTGCCCATTGATCCACCAACCCAGAGCATGTTACTGGGAAAATGTCTACTCAGTTCGGCTAAATAGTTCTCAGCTGCTTCCGACATTTCGAACATGGCATCGAAAACAGTAAACGATGGATCATTAAATAGCCTGTCTGCTACGTGCCTTCTTATATCTTGAAAGTCACTAGCTTGCATTTGTTCACGACTTAAACGTCCGCTATCGATATGTTCAATGCTATTCATTGCACATATCCTCAACGATCTTTTCATATTCCGTTAGAAGCGCGGCTAGCTGAGACGGCGAAAAAATATGATCATAATCTGAGAGTGAGCCCAGTGCATCCCTTGCATCGGTGTCCATATCAAATCTATTAGCAACATTATCAATTGTGCTGGCATTATCTAGCCTTGAAATTTGACTAAGCTCTACTATTCCTTCAAAGAGTAGTATATCCTTGAACATTTTAAGGCTATACTTTTTGAATTCTTGTGTATCTTCTGGCGATAACGCAGCCATAACTCTTAATCTTGATAAATATTCTCTCACAGTGATCATTAAAGAGGGTCTAATAGAATCAAGATCTAAACTGGTTACGATATCGGCATATATATTGTCGCCGTAAAGTATCTTGCCCTCTGCTAGAACCTGCATAAAGAACAGACCTTTAGTGCCATCATGAAATATGATATTTCCTTTTCTGTCGACTATATCCTTCAAGTACATAATACTAAGGTCAACATTAGGATAATCCTTGAGGATTTTATTAAGCTCAATTGTAAGCGCAGTGCTTGGTTGATCTAATACAATTTGCACATCAAAATCCGACCTAGCGTGGACATCCTGTTTATTTTTTCGAGAGCCAAACCAAATAACAGATTTTAGATGTGACCTAATGACTTCATTCTCGGCGAGCAGATAATTGATTTCCATTGGATCTATCATTTCTATGTCAAGCTCATCAGGTCTAGCTCCTATTTGTTCAGGAATCCACAATTTGTCGGTTTTACTGAAGACGCTCAGTGATACATGATCTGGTCGGGTATTATACGTTCGCTCATGGGTCCAATCTTCAAGATATGAGGCAAGTGCTCTAATTGCACCGCCATGCGTAAAGGCGAAAACAATGCCGTCACTCTGCTCGCTAGCGGTAGTTAGCCAATCAAACATTCTCTCTCCGACATCATTCATGGATTCACCATTAGGTGATCTAAAGTCTTTACCTAATTTTTCAATTTCCGCAACTTGAGATTCTGTGAAAATTTCAGTTGCGACACTGCCCGTCCAGTCACCAGTATGCTGCTCTAAAAGCCTCTCATCCTCAATTCGATCAGCGTTAAGGCCCATTCCGGCCAGTGCAAAATGTCCCGTTTCGATTGCGCGCCTTGCAGTCGAAGTGTAGACGGCATCTGGGATTAAGCCGATTCTTCTTAAACTTAATCCCAAATCCCTTGCCTGTTGAATCCCCTGGTCTGTTAACGGTGCATCTAGGGCCTGACCAGCAATGGTGTTTGCTTGGATATTGTTCATAGCCTCACCGTGGCGAATAAGGTAAACACGGGCATCCGACATAATAAGAAAAATTATAAACTAAAGTAGTTAAATAACAAAAAATATATTATTACTTAAGAAAGATTGGTTATTTCGCTTGGGCTGAGTAGAGCTCCGTTATTGTTTGCGGATTCACGAGCGGTAATGGCTAAATTTAGCGCAATTCTAGCATCTTCAATACCTGGTGAAGGTAAAGTATTTTCTATAATAGAGGCTATAAATGCATCAATTTGGTTTCTATACGATTTTGCAAAAACATCAGTTACGGCTGGGGCTTTATCATTTTTTTGAATCACAGAAAAATTTTCAATGTTATTCTGACTAATTTTTATAATTCCATCTGTGCCGATGATTTCGAGGCCAATATCGTAGCCATATGTGGCATATCTGCTCCATTCGGTATTGATAACAATACCCTCCTTTGTAAGCATGGTTGTGATGGCGGTATCATAATCATCATAGTCTTTCAGCGCTTTATGATGGACAACTGCGCCAATTGCACTTACTTGAGATATTTCCTGCCCCAGGATAAATCTAGCTGCATCATAATCATGGATGGCGGCATTTAAAAACAGTCCGCCATTCTTATCTATCCCCCAGTTTACAGGATTTGAAGCGTCAGGATCTCTACCGTATGCTTTATACATTAAAGGCTGGCCTATTTTGCCCGAACCAAGTAATTCTTTTGCTTTTATGAAGCGATCGTCCCACCTCCTTTGAAAGCCTATCTGGAAAGTTATATTTGCCTGACTGATTGTGGAGAGAACATTATCGGTTTCTTCCATCGTTAGACCTACTGGCTTTTCGGTGAATATTGCAATGCGGTGTTTGCTGGCTTCTTGAATGTGTTTTAGGTGCTCGGGTGTGCTCGAGGCGATAACTACCCCATCAAGACCAAAGTTAAAGAAATCCCGGACATTATTAAACGTGGCGCATTGATATAAGCTTTTTGCATTTTCAAGCTTGTCTTCGTCAAGATCACAAATGGCCGCTACGAATGCTTTTTTGGACTTTGAAACATTATTGGCATGAATTCCGCCTAATTTACCAAATCCAATAATACCAATTTTTAACATAGCTGAATGATAAAATGCCCTAGCATTTAGTATATTTATATTGTTTAGCATTATATAATTAAGAGTAATCTAATACAACAATAAGGAGAATGATGGCAGGCCCCGGCGCATATTATTTTGGCAAAGAAGAACGCAAAGAAGTAATGGACGTTTTATCAAGCGGACATTTATCCAGATATGGGGATCCTAATGACCCAGGATTCAAAAAAAAGGTGTATAAATTTGAGCAGGAATTCTCTGCATACTGTGAAAGTAAATATGCGGTCGCAACAAATTCTGGCACTGCATCTCTTTTAATCAGCTTGCTAGCTCTGGGGATTGGTCCCGGTGATGAAGTTTTAGTTCCTGGCTACACCTACGTAGCTTCAATATCATCGATCGTACATGCCAGGGCTACTCCAGTATTGGTTGAAATAGATGAGTCCCTAACAATAGACCCAGATGATATTGAAAGAAAAATAACCAATAATACAAGAGCAATTATGGTTGTACATATGCTTGGTAATCCGGCTGCAATGGATGCTATATGCGCAATCGCTAAAAAGCATAAGCTACATATAATAGAGGATGGCTGTCAAGCTGCTGGCGCGTCATTTAGCGGTAAGAAAATTGGTTCCTTTGGATCAACTGGCGCATTTTCGTTAAACCGGTACAAGAATATTGCGGCTGGCGATGGCGGAGTGGTTGTTACCGACGACGAAGAGTTATACAAACGACTTTTTGCTATACATGATCAAGGGCACACGCCTAATCGCATAGGAAAAGATGCAACAGGCAGTTTAGTTGGCTTAAACTTTAAGATGAATGAGCTAACGGGCGCTGTGGCACTGGCCCAACTTAGAAAACTCGATACCATGCTAAAAGTTTTAAGGCAAAATAAAGCAAAACTAAAAACGCTAATTGGTGAGATTCCAGGGGCTCAATACAGAAGAATCAATGACCCTAACGGAGAGTGTGCCACACTCTTATCGATAATTTTTGATGATAAAAGCAGAGCCGAAGAAGTTGCCGAAAGGTTAGCTACGCGAACGCTTATTCATTCAGGGTGGCATGTTTACAGAAACATGAATCAAATTATTGAACATAAGACTCCGACAGAGAATTGGTCTCAACCTTCACGTTATGCCCACCCTGGCGACCTTCCGATTACCGATGATATTCTATCGAGAACTATTAATCTCAGCATCGGCGTTGTTGATGCGGGCTTGGGCTCGGCTTTCGGTATACATATTAACTCTAATGAGCAAGAAATACATAACGTAGCTGAAAAATTAAATAGGGTCCTAAAATCGTAACTTATTATGATCGGAGTTGTGTCCAAATCTATATACTAAGGTGTATGGTAATTTGGACAAATGGCAAAGTTAGTGAGATATTATAGGCATATGCAACAATCAATTCCGTTTTTGAGATGGTTTGAAAAAGATAAAAAACGAAAAAGCAGTATTACTAGTGTTGCGCCGGAAGCACTATATGTATTTGTGATTGTTATGTCATTCAATTCTTGGCCAACGAAATTAAATATGGTCAGTGATTACATATTCTTTGCGATATGGGCGTTAGTTGCAGGGATGTTGTTTGCCTTAGCGATAGACAACGAAAGAACAATGCTTCTCAAAAACGAGATGATAAGCAAGTTATTGCTCATTGTACTTGTATATCGGTTGGCTGAATCTGTTCGGCTCGAATCATTTAGCAATATTCCCGATGCACTCTTTGGCACGGTGATACTTGGAGGTTTTCCGTATCTCTTGTTTCAAATTTCTCAAGGTAAGTGGATAGGTGGAGGTGACGTAAAACTTGGTTTCGTTGCTGGATTATTATTAGGCTGGAAACTGGCCCTAGTTGCACTAGCTTTATGGGTGATGTTCGGTTTACTGGCGTTTTTGTTGATCAAGGTATCTGAAACAAAAAGTAATTCTAGAATACCGAGTGGCGTCATATGGGTGGTAATAGTATTCGTCACCTTTTTATATGGTGAAAAGCTAATTAGTCTACTATAAATTTACTTTTCGTGGTAGAGAAGCCTTCTATTCTGTCGTAATACATTCGTTTTAATGGGCCTGGGCCGTCCTTCTGGTAATAACAAATATGGTTACCACAATGCTCACAGCAAATATCGAGCATTCTTGACCATCCGCCACGAGCTTTCTTGTACTTATCGGTTTTCATATCTTAATTATCCCATAATTACTGATAAGGGTTTCAATTCTATTCTGGGTATACAAAAAGTCAGAACCATTTTCACAGTTCTGACTTCATCTTTTCTGGCTTGGCTCCGGGGATAGGATACGCTTCGCTTGCACGGATCTCGCTTGATCGGTGCAAGCACCTGCACGCTCAATCATGTACGAACCTTCGTTCGCTTTGCTCACTACAAGATTCTCATCTTCGCCATAAAAACAAATGAGTCTACCTAGAACATAAAAGTTCGAGCCAGACTCGTGGCTCCGGGGAAAGGATGGATCAAAAAGATCCGCTGCGTCGCTTTCTCGAAGCTAGCTTCTGCGACAGCTCCTTGCGAGCGTACCTACGACCTTTCTGTCTGCTATCGCATCCAGGTTCGTAGTTTCAAACCCTACCCAACCAATGAAAAAACGACCCTACAAAAAGAGTCGCTTTTCCATGGCTCCGTCTAGTGGAAACTCTACGAACCGCCAGCAATAACTTTGAGGATTATGAGTTTGAGGATTTGGCAGCCGCTGTTAAGCAATATGAGCCTGAACTTGCGTTATCGTTTAGCGAGTTATAAACCTTTGAACAACTGTTCAAGTGACATATCAAGTGATTTAGCGATTTTAAAGAGTGTAGATAGTGTTGGTTTTCTGCGACCTTGCTCTATAAAACCCATATGTGAGCGGTCTATACCACTATTAGCAGCCAGCTTTTCTTGGCTCATACCCTTATCATTACGCCCTTTAACAATACGTTTGCCAAGCTCGGTATAGATGTGGTCAACAGATGATTGTTTCACATCTTTTAGCGTATTGCTTACAATTGTAAGTAACCACTGACAAATGTCAGCTAATGGTATATACTGATGACAATTGTAATCAAGAAAGGACAATTCGTTATGGCAGATAAAAGTAAAAATTGGTTCGTAAGGCACAAAATACTTACAGGTATTTTGGTGTTAGTTGTACTTGGTGTGATTGTGAGTGCGGCAGGTGGTGGTACTGACACAAGCAATAACCAAGCAAACAACAGTGGTTCAAGTGACACCTCAGCGAGTGAAAAGCCAGCAGCTACAACTGCTAAGATTGGCGAGGCTGCACGGGACGGCAAGTTTGAGTTTACCGTTACTGCTTTCAAGTGTGGTGCTAAAACACTTGGCGATAATGAGTTTCTACGAGAGGAAGCCCAGGGTCAATTCTGTGTGATGGACGTAACTGTTAAGAACATTGGCAACGAGGCTCAAACTTTCTTTACATCTGAACAAAAAGTTAAAAATGCAGAGGGACAAGAGTTTTCTAATGACACCTCAGCAGAAATTGCCGTTGCAGGCGGCGATGCTTGGGTAAACGAGATAAACCCAGGTAACACAGCTAAGGGTAAAGTAGTGTTTGATGTGCCTGCTGACGCAACTATCGTTTCAGCTGAACTACACGACAGCTCATTCTCAAATGGCGTTGAAGTAAAACTGAACTAGCACCCTAATTACAGGTTGGACAAAACTTAGGCAAGTCTTAGGCAGATTTGCCTATTTTTGTGTCAAGGTATAGGGGGGTACTGCCCCTTAGTTCCCAGATTTGGGATACCGCATATGAAATACCGAATTTTTTCGGCTGCAAAAATACCAACGTTTTTTTGGTCGGCTATTTATTGCCCAAATTACTATCAATGACAGGTTTTAATGCCTCAAAAACCTTTTGGTAACCTGCTTGGTTTGGGTGCAAGCCATCACTGTAAAGGTAATTTTTTACCCAAGTGTCTTTATTAATATCAACGCTTACAAAATCTATGCCCTTGTTCTCACACACTTGCTTAGTAATGTCGTTGAACAAGGCACGCCGTTCATTCGTAAAATATGAAACCTTGCCATCGCCAAACGGACTTGGCTTGGGACTTGTTTTCGTCTCATCTACAAAACCATTGCTCACGAAAATAACTTTTTCGCTGTACTGTTGCAATGTTTTAAAAAGGTTTGTAACTTTATCTTTAAAATCATCTGGCGTACAAACAAAATTATCAGGTTCATTTTCAGCCTTTGCGTCATTGCCGCCAACTGAAACAATAGTCACTACATCACTACTGCGAGCATACTTGTCAAAAATCCAAGCTGCACTATCTGCTACAAACTCTATTGTTGAGCCTGCTTTTGAAAAATTGAAAACCTCATACTTTTCGCCAACTCCATTAGCACCATACATTTTTGAGTGCAGATATGCCTTAATAAGGTCACCCCAGCCATCTGTTTCTGCACCAACACCATAGACGCTACTAGCACCAATAATAAAAAACTGTTTCATATTCCAAGCTCGCTTACAATCTGGTTCATTGCAGGTACATATTTGTCTGGATTTGTTGCTAACTCTTGTTTCATTTGCTCAGTATCTACCCAAGCAAGCTCATCAACCTCGTTCTCTTGCATAACAAAACTGTCAACATCTCGGTCTAGTGTTACAAAATACCACTGGCAAAAGTATGTACGAGGGTGCTTAATTAGTATTTTAGGACCTTTTTTAAACTGCTGTCCTGTTAGCCCAATTTCCTCATCTGCCTCTTTATAGATGTTTTCATCATAGGTTTCACCCTCATCAATTGTGCCAGCAACGGCAGGTCCCCATTTGCCTGGGTCTTTATCTTTTACAATTGCCCTTTTTGCAAGTAGTGTTTGACCTTTTGAGTTAGTTAGCCAGAGTGCAGACACACGGTAAATATCGGACTGAAAATCAACCTCTGAACGTTCCTTGTTTGCTACAAACTTATCATTTTCATCAACTATTTGTATTTTCATCATTTACCCTTTATCGAATATCCGCCATCAGCAAGGTAGTCAGAACCAGTAATGTAACTTGCATCATCAGACGCTAAGAACATAACAAGCGTGGCAATTTCATCTGGTTTAGCAATCCTGCCTAAAATCGTGCCGTTGTTGATACGGTTAAATGTTTCCTCGTTCCAGTCATTGACTTGGTCGGTTTCAACGTAGCCAGGGGTAACAGTATTAAAGCGAACTGACGGATAGGATTTAGCAAGTGCCTTTGTAAGCGAAATGACACCAGCTTTGGCAGGTGCATAAGTGAGCGTACTCATAGTGGCTAGATTTGAGTAACCCTTGATTGAGCTAATGTTAATGACGCTACCATTACCTTTTTCTATCATTTTAGGCAAAACAGCTTGAACACAGTGGACCGTGCCGAGTACATTTACTTTATATTCCTCAATAGCCTTTTCGTCATCAACTTCTGATATGTCTTTGATAAAATTACGAGCAACACCAGCGTTATTAACCAGCACATCAATTGTTCCCACTTCTTTGAGCAGCTCAGATATTGCTGAGTGAGTTGCTTGCTTTTCGGCAACGTCAAATACAGTTTTTAGCGACCCATTTAGCTGCTTATGAACTTTGTTTAGCTCGCTACTGTCTGACTTGCCGTGAATTATGACCTTATATCCTTGCTTATGAGCAAGTGACGCAATTGCTTTGCCTATGCCTCTGCTTGAACCTGTAACTAGAATTGTTTTCATTTCATATCCTATCCTATCCTATACAATTGGCGAGCTTAGACCGCCATCAATTACTAACGTTGTTGCGTTAATACCATTATTTTTAATAATTTGTTCCGTTAAATCAGCTATTTCGTCAGGCTCAATTAACTTAGTAACCAAGTGTTTTTCGGATACCATTTCAGCTATGTCTTGCTCAGACATATCTTTGTTCCAAGCACTCCTAACCCAACCAGGTGATATGCCAACGACCCTTATACCCTTTGAGTGCCAACGTTTTGCATAGTTTTCGGTTAGTAGATTGAGTGCGGCTTTTGATGAACCATACATTGTAAACTGCATATCGCCCATATATGGCTGCCCATAGGTTGACGATATGTTCACAATCACACCATTGTCATTAACTAGGCTATCAGCGTGTGCCATTAACATACCTGCTGACGTAGTGTTTATTGCAAAGTTTTTTTGCCACTCGTTCCAGTTAAGCTGTGTTTTCCAATCATCTGCCTCTGCGTAGTAAACAGCTCCGTTTACAACAACGTCGAACTTACCAGCTTTTAATACTTGTTGCATAAAGCCAGTAAAGCTCGCTTGGTCCGCAAAATCAGCTTGTACAAAAGTTGCTTTCGAATAGTCTCTCTTTAGTTCGGCAGTAATTTCGTTATCGCTATGGTAGTGTGCTGTTACCTCATAGCCCAGCTTGGTTAGTCTATCTAAAATGGCTTTGTTAACAAGGCTGTTTGCTCCTGTAAGCAGTGCTTTCATTACTTTTGCTCCATCAATTTTAGTAAATCGCTTTTTTTGTAACGTCTTAAATTACGTCCGCCAATACGGACAGCTTTGAGCGTGCCGTTCTTGTCCCAGTTACGCAATGTGTTTGGGTGTACTTGCAGCAACTCGCTTGCTTGTTTCAGTGTTAGTAATTCTGGTAATTCTTTCTGTGACATAAAACCTCACAATTGATACTATTATGATACAAGAGTGTGAACACCTGCGATAGTGCAGTTTTGGAAAATGTGATGAAAAAAGATGACAAGCAGCCCAAGAAACCAAACAAAAAGCCGCAATCAAAAGCGGCTAAGCAGCCTGTCAAAAAACCAAAGACCGATGACGTTAAACCAGTCGAGATAACTCTACCTGCAAAACAAACACCGCCAGAGGCAACGCCAGCACAAGTTTTTCGTGATAGACGTATCGCTAGGCAAAAGAGTTATGACCTAGATTTGGACGCTAAAAAGTATCGTTCTGGGTTGTCTGTTGATGAGTGGCAAGAGTTACTGAAAAAAGACCCTAGTCTATTAACGCCAAGACAAGCAAAGCAACTTGAACAAGCCAACGAAATGGCTATGGAAATAGCAAAGCGTATATCGGCTCAGTATGACTTTTCAGGCATTGCCAAGATGTTTAGTACGCTGGAAACCCTGCCAATGGCTCGTATTGCACAAGACGCTCAACGGTTTGCCCTCGCAACCCAAAAACTACAAACCAGCTTTATTGTGCCTGCTCAACAGCTCGTCTCAATACAGCAAAAACTCGCTATTACTACTGGCATAATCGGACAATCGTTTATGGCAACTGCTCACGCTGCAAATCTTACTCGCAGTCTGTTTGAAAGCATAAACTCAATGAGCGAAATGATTGTTAAGGCATTTGCTGTTGACCTAGCCTCAATCAGTACGACATTTGCTAAGTTTACGCCTGTTGAAACAATCAACCTCGATGACATTGAGGTAATTGACCGTGACGGCAATGTAACCGTTGTTAGCGACACAAGCCGCACAAAACGCATAGATGATGACTACCAGCTTATAGAAACGGCTAGGCTAGATTTGTTGTTTACCGAGCTAAAAGCCACACGCAGCGAGCTTAGCGAGGTAAAACGGCTCGTTACAGGCAAGCTGGAAAGTGGTATTACAAAAATTGCATATGCAGATATTAAGTTTTTGATTGAAAGCTCAAAGCTGCTTATCAAAGGCTATCCAGTGTTCGTACAACGCAGCTCAAAGCAAGCCAAGTTTTGTAACTTTTTCTTTAACTCAATAGAAAACTTTACAAAAAAGTGGGACGTTACACATCTGATGGAACTGGTATTTACAATGCATATTGGAACTGATGGCAGTGAGGACAACTTTAATGCGATTATCAAAGGCTATGTTGAGGCGTTGAATATCAAGATTGCAGCAGCTACAAAGGGTCAAGTAACTGACTTTTTCGTACTTTTGAACTACGAGGTTTATATAAACCCAAAATACTTATCTAATCTGTAAAATCACAATTATCCACAAGTTTAAACTCGGCTAAATGCTGAGTTTGTCGTAATGGCTGTATGCAGCAGCAAGACAGCCAACAACCTAACGCCATCAGCTTGCAAGAGTTTCTTGCCGAGCTAGGTCGAGATGACGTAGCCACTGCCAACCTAGTTGGCTATTTTGACGTGCTGATAGAAATGGACCTTGAACTAAAAGAGCAAGAAAGGATTGATGATGAACGAGGAAACAAAACAACGGATAGCTGATAGCGTTTTGGCTTGGTGTAACGACTGCCGTCTTTATGCCGCCCAAGTGGTTATATGGAACGCTGAACTAAGCGAGGTTGAACATTTGATAAAGATTGCTGAGGGTTACTTACCTGCCGATATTACAGGAGATGAAACCTCAAACAAGATTAAGTCTTTGTTGAGCCAGTTGGACCACAAGCAAATGCGTGCAATACGAGCATACATAAGTTTAACACTTGAAGGTCCGTGTAAAACGGAACAGTGCCAAAAGGATTGCAATGACAATTAGCGAGGTAAACATAGTGCCGATTAAGCCAAATAGTGGTCTTGTAGCATTTGCCAGCGTGGTAATTGATGGCAGTCTCTATATTGGCTCAATTGGCATACATAGTCGCTTAGACGGCACGTATCGTATTACCTATCCGACCAAGAAAATCGGTAAAAAAGAGTTGAACCTGTACCACCCAATTAACAGGGTTGTTGGCAACCTGATTGAGCAAGCCGTTTTAGCTGAGTGCAAGCGGCTTTTTAAAGGACGTGATGACGATGATAGACACAATAAAGCTGGTAATCAAAATGGACAAACCATTGCACGCAAGAGCCAACTTCCAGCCAACGCTGGATAGCATTAACCCAGACTACTTTGGTTATTTTAAGGCTGTGTCAAATCCGTCAGCCGCATATAAGAAACTCGGCAAGTATCAGCCACGACTAACATACACACAACGACCAAGAGGCTATAAACGTGCCAGTTACGAGCTTGCAATTGAGCTTAGCCTACCGAAAATTACTTTTGGCAATAACTTTGACGAACTAACCAACGCTGACTACTCGCTTGTCATTAGCCAATTGCAGCTGACGTTGAGAGAAATGGGCGTTTGGCTATTCACTAAGCAAATTGAGCAAGCTGAGGTACGAGCGTTGCATTACAGTAAAAACTTTGTGTTCAACGATTACACCTCTTGTTCTGCTGTGCTACAAATGCTCAGAGCAGCTGATATTAGCAAAACCTACGATGTACAAAATACCGACTTTCGTAATGGCGGCTATGTACTGCACGTTCACACTAATTCGCTTGATATTGCGATTTACGACAAATTAGCCGACTTACGACAGTCAAAGGTTAGTGAAAAACGCACACAGGAAAAAGATAACTTTGTGCAGCTTGATTTGCTAGACCAATTGGCTCGCACACAGCCAGTGGCAGTTATGCGTTACGAGGTACGACTAAACGGCAAAAAGAAAATAACAGACGCATTAAATGCAGTTGGGTTTGACGAGCCACTGACTTTTAAAAACGTGTTTTCTGCTGAGTTAGCAAAGGCATTGCTGCAACACCATTGGCAAAACTTTTTCAGCAACCTGCCTAAGCTGGCACTAGATAGTAATGACCCTCACAAGATATTGGCTAACATTTTGCAGACTGATGAGCTAAAAGGTCCGCAACAGGCAGCGGCACGGCTTGGTATGGCTCTATTGCTTACAAAAGCTGACCAACGCCACGTTAGAGCATTGTTTGAGGACCGTTTTGGTAAACACGCTTGGTCACGATTAAAGCCGCTGACAAAGCCAACACAAAAAGTTCAATACAAAACGATAGTAGGCATTAACCAAATGCTTGAACAATTTGAGCCGACAGTAATGGACCAAATAAAAGGCTCATTATAATTGTCACTAATTGTTATATAATGGTATATAGTAACAGAGAAAGGATAATCTATGAAAACTAAGGCATTTTTAATAGCAAGGGTATCAGACCCTGAACAACGGCAGGCACTACCTGCACAGGTTTTACGGCTTGAAAAATACGCAAAAGATAAAGGCTACGACTACGAACTATTTGAGTTTGATGAAAGTGCATATAAAGATAACCGCAAAACTTTCAGCAAGATTGTTGAAAGCATACGCAACTACCCTGAAAACTGCATTGTGGTCTTTGATAAGATTGACCGCTATACAAGGGATAGTTCGGCTGATGAGGTTAAGACACTGAACAAGCTGCGTGAGGACGGCAAGATTGAAATACACTTTCCGTCTGATAACTTGGCTGTTCATAAAAACTCGCCAGCACCTGACTTGTTCCGTCTAGGTATTGGCGTTGCACTTGCTCGCTACTACTCTGACAGCATTAGAGATAATGTTAAACGCCGCTTTGAGCAAAAGCTGAACGATGGCGAGTGGCCTGGTAAAGCACCGATTGGCTATGTAAATCACAGGATTAGCGACAAAGAAACAACGGTGCTACTTGATCAAGAGCGAGCTGGCTATATCAAAAAGGCATTTGAGCTGAGACTAATCGGTACACCATATAGAGGCATTGCCGCCCAACTCAAAAAAGAGGGTTTGCGAAACAATACAGCCAAGCGTACACCAATTGGGCAAGGCTATATTGAGCAGATACTAAAAAATCCGTTCTACTATGGCGTTATGCGGTACAACGGCAAGCTGTACCCTCACAAGTACGAGCCACTTATCAGCCGCAAGATGTTTGATAAGGTCCAAGCCGTAAATGAACAGCGAGGCACTAATCGCACCAAGAAACAAGCAATTGACTACACCTTTAACGGCTTACTGAAATGTGGCAGTTGCGGTTGCAGTATTTCGTCTTATACAGCCAAAGGTAACGTCTATATGCAATGCAGCAAAGGCAAAGGTCCGTGCAAACAGCCACACATCAAAGAAAAGGACCTTGTGCCGCAGGTTGCTGCTATGGTTGGTCAGCTTGAAATGAACGAGGATATTGTTAACTACGTTATTGATGAACTACGCAAGCACCACGATAACCAACAGCTGTATTATGCAAATGCCATTGAGCAGACACGCACCGAGTACGACACAATACAGAAAAAGCTGCGTGTTTTGTATGACGATAGGCTCGATGGGCGTATTACTCTCACTGACTATGACGAATATGTAAAGGACCTAAAAGCTCGACAAGAGCAATTAGACGAACAGCTAGTTAGCTTGACGCATAACGATAAGAGTTTTATGCTAACCAGTTCGTATCTGTTAGAGATAGCTACAAAAGCCCCTCAATTGTTTCAAAGTTCGAAAGCGGCTCTAAAATCTAAGTTATTAAGGTTTTTACTTTCGAACTTGGTAATTCACGATAAAAAGCTCGTTTTCAATCTAAAAGCACCCTTTGATGTAATCGCCGAGTGCTCTCAAACTCAATCTTGGCTCCGGGGATAGGATTCGAACCTACGACCTAGTGGTTACACATTACCCATTATTTTCATAATGGCATGGACTATCTCATCATCCGGCTATTGCCGGATGCTGGGCGCTAGTGAAGGATTATTGTTGGGCTCACCTTCTAGTCTCTGAACCTTCCGAAGGGCATGACCCCACCTTCGGCTTGGCTGCGGATTACCATGTCCGCCTTCTGGCGGATTTAGGCTTCCCGCAATTCACCCAGTTTTCACTGTTTTGTTGCCAAAACAGGCTGCACTTTATTGAGTAACTCAATGTGACTACAGCCACCCGCTCTACCGCTGAGCTACCCCGGAATAAATTGTGATATGTACTCTCGACCCTTGTGCGACTTGAGTTGTTTTTCTCTCTCGATCGCTTCAGAGCGAGTGGCAAATGATTCTTTATAAATCATCTCCCATCTACCCTGAAATCGTGCAGTATAACTTTTTGATTTATGTTTATTATTGTGCGCAATAAGTCGCGCGTCAATATTCTGGGTCTGGCCAATGTATACTTTCTTTACCGTGGGGTTGTATATTACATATACAAAAAACATATCTGAATTATAAAACAGCCACCCTCCGGCAACTGCCGGATGAGCTACCCCGGATTATTAATTGTGCATATTCAGGCTATCTCAAAAATATGAGCTACCCCGGAATACGAATGATTATTATATACAATTACCCTGTTTTCCACAATCCGTTTTATCTTAAAAAAGTTTATGTTTACATTATAAAAAATGCTAAAATAAGTATATTATTAAACTGTAGACGTACAGGTAGAATGGGTAAAATCAAAGAGAAGTCAAAACGCGCTGTTCGCGTTGCTGCCCACAAAGGCAAGCGCGCTACTATAAAAACCGCTCTCACCGCTAAAAAAGCGGCAGCGTTACCTACCAAAGGCGCCAAAATGGTTGCCAACACTAAAACCTACCAAAAAGCCAAAACATCTTATAAAAAAGCCCATCACAACGTAGCCGAAACCCCCCATAAACGTCTTATGGAGCAGTCTCCTCGCTACGCTGCCTGGCACAGTTGGCAGTATAAGAAGGTTCACCACGGCCATATACACGGTGCTGTGGTACTTGCCTGGGTATTGTTTGTAGTATCGCTTATTGGTGCTGTGGTGCCATCTGTCTCTGCTCTTAATGTTTGGGAACAAAACGATTGGAGCGGAGGCCAAGGCACGAATACAGGGAGTCAGTATAGTACCAGTAGCAGTATTGATACCTCTACTGAAGGTCAGCTATCATTAGCAAAGTCTGATAACTACTTTTCTAATGGGGGCTTTGATTCAAATACAGATTCGTGGAATGGATATGGCTTTTCGCATGAAACCACCACAAAATATGAGGGATCAGGATCGGCCAAAATACAAGCTGGGGTGCAGTCGTCCTCAAATTTTTATGCACATACTACTTACGATGGCGCTTCTACCAGGCAGCGGCGTATGGCAAGCGGTGATCTCAATGGAGATGGTAGAGATGATGTAGCTATTGCGAATATCGATAACTACACAATATCAATTCATTGGGGTGGAGCTTCTGGCCAGCTTTCTACACCTACCACGGTTGCTACACACACTTCTGGCAACCCATATGATGTAAGTATTGGCGACATTAACCGTGACGGGCATTTGGATATGGTGCTTACCTATACTGCAGGCGTCAATCTTTCAGTATTTATTAACGATGGCGAAGGTGGATTTGAGCGGAGTGACTTTACGGGCATTTCAGGTCAATGTGCGCACACGTTAGGAAACTTTAACAACGACGACTATTTGGATATTGCTGCGCTCTGCGTCCACTCAAGCAGCTACTTGGTGTACACCAATACTGGCAGCAGTACCTACTATGGTAATTCTCCGCAACAGTTTGGCATTGGAGCTAGTGCAGGGTCAGACAGGAATATCGCAGCAGTAGATATCAATGGGGATGGATATGACGACCTGAGTGTTGGTGTGAACGGCCGGTCTGATTGCAAACTATACTATTCTTTAAGTAACGGCGGTGGATTTGAAGCTGGTACAACGGTCGATATCAATGATTGCGGCCCTACAAATTCACAGGGCTATATGGTCGCCGGTGGTGATTTCAATAAAGATGGGTACGAAGATATTGCAGTGGGTCGCAGAACAGGTACGGGTGGCACGAGTGCAAGTAGTCGTAATATGCTTACCATCTATCTTGGGGCGAGTGATGGTGTGCTTACCTCACAAGCCGACTATGGGGCTGTTGGCAACATGTCAGTCATGGGGTCGATGATGGTATCGGACTACGACCTAGATGGCCACCTAGATGTATCGGTGGCCAATAGCTCGAGTAATATCTCAGTTTTCTACGGGGTCGGTGATGGTACGTTTGGAAATAGAACGGAATTTCCCATGACATCGAGCGCATTTTATGCAGTAACCGGGGATATGAACGGTGATGGTAAATACGACATCGCTACATCAATCAATAGCAGTACTACTACGGTAAATAGCGTGGGCTTATTTATAAATAAAATAGGCGGAGACGCGGTTTCTCAAAAAGTAACACTCGGTAGCGCCGGAACGTACTATTTGAGCGCTTATGTGTATACAACGGGCGATGAGGTAACAGCGGAAGATGTAGATTTGTACCTGGATGGTAAAAACGTGCCAACCCAATATTCATCTACGAATATTTCGGGATGGTATTCGCTGAGCGCTGAAATAGAGATCAATGAGCCAACTGAGAAAATAGCAGGAGTTATCGCTAAGCAAGGAAAAACTATCTATGTCGATAATGTAGCCTTATACAAATTTGCTGATGCAGGTACGCTTGTCTCTGCTGTGCATGATTTAGGTTTTGGTGGTGATTGGGGGACGCTAACCTACACTACCTCACACCCACAATTGACTACCGTAAAGGTTAGGACAAGCGACAGTCCTACCATGGATGGCGCACCCGAATTTAGTGGCTGCCCTAGTCTTGTTAGTGGTACGGACCTCACTGATCAAAATTGCGTTACCAATAATCACCGGTATGTACAGTACCAGGTAAGTTTAGTTGCCGATGGCGAGACGCGCCCCACCTTAACAGAAATAAGCATAGCCTATGCGCCATGGGATACAACCCCGCCTGTAGCGAATGCCTCAGATATCATCATGAAGAAAGAGGCAGGCGGTGCGACAATTAATTCGAATGGTTGGACTAATGGCCCTGCCCCCTATTTTGAGTGGACCGAAGGAGCTGATGGCGAAGGTGAAAGCGGCATTAAGGGTTATTGTTTGTATCTTGGCCAAGACTCGACCGCCAATCCCGTTACCGCTAAAGGTTTGCTGGGAGCTAGTCCGCTGAATACAGACGGCGTGTGCCAGTTTGCGGTTAGTACAACCAACATAGATTTGAGTGTTGATGGGCTCATCTCTACGGCGCTTACTACATCGGACGACCCATATTATTTGAGTATCCGTACCTTTGATAACGCCGGCAATGTCTATGAAGAGAATGCTCAATTTCAATTTAAATTCGATAATACACCGCCTACTAATCCAGCTTTTATATCGTCTCCGTCACAATTTGTGGCTGATAAAACAGTGACGTTAACGTGGCCTAATTCTGGAGACGGTGCACCAACTGACGCGCACTCCGGCGTTGCTGGCCTACAGTATCGCATTGGGTCAAACTCGTCTTGGTATGGAGACGGTGAGAATGGTGATGGATTATTAGAAAACGACGGCTCTTATACTACACGCGATGCGCTTGACTTCGACAACATCACAGAAGGTAACAATGTCGTCTATATGCGGACGTGGGATCAGGCCGGTAATATCACGACCCAGTATGTTACCACGGTAATTAAACTAAACACTGCTTCCCCGGGTAGCCCACAAAACGTGACGGTTACCCCAACCACAAATACTACTAATAGTTTTGCCTTTTCATGGATGCCTCCAAGCTCATTCCAGGGTTCGGCCAGTAATCTTACCTATTGTTACACCGTTAATACAACCCCAACCGTAAATACATGTACATTTACAACAGCAGGTCAGACTTCTTTACCAGAAGGAGCCTACGCAACGCAGCCGGGCGAAAACACCTTTTACGTCGTTGCGAAAGACGAGGCTGGCAATATTAACTATGCCACAGCAGCGTCTACTACTTTTACTGCCAACACGTCGGCACCCGGTATGCCGCTTGATCTTGATATTGCTGACGTTTCAATTAAAGCTAGTGCGTCTTGGCGGTTGGCGTTATCGTGGAATGTGCCCGCCAGCACGGGTGCGGGAATCGCCTCGTACCGTATCTTAAGATCAACAGATAACAATAATTTTTCACAGGTAGCTTCAACGGCCGGAACAAGTTATGTTGACAGCGGCTTAGGCCAAAGCAAATATTTTTATAAAATTCGCGCGTGTGATAGTGCCAATAACTGTGGTGCGTTTAGTTCAACGGTTTCGCTGACACCAACCGGAAAATTCACAAGCTCTGCTACACTGACAGCGCAACCAAGCGTATCTGGCGTCAGTACCAAAAAAGCTACCATAAAATGGGCTACTAACAGAGAGAGTGACAGTAGAATTTCTCTGGGTACTAAACCAGGTGAATATGCGCCCTTCCAAGTTGCCAGCGCCGAGCAAGTAACTGACCACAATGTTGAACTTAATAACCTAACGCCCGGTACAACATATTACGCAAAAGCCTCGTGGACAGATGTTGATGGTAATACTGGTTCGTCAAGTGAGTTTATCTTTAAAACCGAGCCGGCACCTTCAACGCAAGAAGTTCAGACATCGCGTGTTACGCTTTCGACGGCACAAATCACGTTTACGTCTGTGAGCGCTGCCAAAGTAGTAATTCAATACGGCAAATCAGATAGTTTTGGCGGGGTTAAAGAAATCCAGACTTCACTGGCAAAATCCACCTATGCGGTTGAGATTAATGGGCTTGATGATGGCTCTAAGTACCTTTACCGACTAAATACATTTGATGCCGAGGGTAATGAATATACAGGTAGTACTGTGCTTTCATTTACTACCCCTGCCCGCCCTCGCATTGAAAACCTGCGTTTTCAACCCATTGATGGAGAACCCACCAGCACCCAAAAAATAACGTGGACTACCAATGTGCCCGCCTCATCACTCGTGCGCTTTACTCCTGAAGGAGGTCCTTCACGTGAGGTTAGTAGTTCACAATTGGTTAGTGAGCACGAAGTTATAGTAAGGGACCTCCATGATGATACCAACTATACGCTTGTGGCTGAGTCACGCGATAAGGATGGTAACCTAGCGGTTTCAGATGCACAAAATTTGCGTACCGCCCTTGATACGCGTCCACCAAAAATTAGCGATATAACTGTAGAAACCACCATTCGTGGTGCTGGCGCTGAAGCGCGTGGACAAATAATTATTTCATGGAAGACTGACGAACCAGCTACAAGCCAAGTAGGTTATGCTGAAGGTTCTGAAGTGACAACCTTTAATAACCGGTCATCTGAAGATACCGGCTTAGCAACTGAGCATGTAGTTATTGTGTCAGATCTACCAACCTCTCGGGTCTATAGTATTCAACCCATTTCAAGAGATCGTTCCGGCAACAGTGGTGTGGGTGAGATTGAAACAGCGATTATTGGCCGTGCTTCTGATAGCATTATAACGATAGTGCTTAATACATTACGAAAGGTATTTGGTTTTTAAATGGGCGGTGGGCTACTAGATAAAACTAACATTATTAACGTTCAAAACGTTCAACAACAATTTATTGTAGGTGGCGAGGTAGTGCCAGCACTGCGTGATGTAACATTCACGATCCAGGCCAACTCATTTAATATTATTTTTGGGCCATCAGGAAGCGGTAAATCTACGCTTCTTAACGTTTTGGCAGGCTTGCAGGCTCCGGTTAGTGGACAGGTTGTCGTTGAAGGCAGTGATATATATTCCCTGAAGCCAGACGAGCTGGCAAACTATAGGGCAAACCGGGTTGGTTTTGTGCACCAAACCAACCATTGGATAAAAAGTTTAAATGTTATAGAGAACATTGCTATACCGCTTTACTTTTTAGGCTACTCAAGAGCCAAAGCTGAAAAACTGGCAGCCATTGCGCTAGAGCGTGTAAATATGGGCGAATACGCCAAAAAGTCTCCAATGCTGCTATCAGGCGGTGAGCAACAACGCCTTGGTATGGCGCGCGCTTTGGCTAATGACCCGCTTTTTATTATTGCCGACGAGCCAACCGGCAACCTTGATACCGCCAATGGCGATATTATAATGAATTTACTGCTAAATTGTCAGACTGAATTTCGGCGCACCGTCATATTGGTTACGCACAATATGGAATATATATCGTTAGCAGATCATTTATTAAAGATTCAAGACGGTGAGGTTGAAGATATTCCAAGCGGTGATACCGACAAAGTTATGAAAGTTCTTTTGCAAGACATTGAGGACAGAATAGATCATTTATCAACGGTAAAAAAACATGCAGCCAAAGCCTCCTAAAACTAAATACGTATCGATTCCCTTTCATGTAGAGTTATATCTTGCATGGCGTAATCTTGTTACAAAAAAATTACGCTCGTTCCTGACTATCATGGGTGTCATTATTGGTATTGGCTCTATATTTTTCTTGTTGTCGCTTGGCCTGGGCCTTGAAAATCTAGTGACCGAAGAAATAATTGGTAATCAATCGGTTAAATCAATTGATGTTACTAGCCCCAATTCAAGGATAGTTAAACTCGATAAAGACGCTGCGGCAAAAATTGAGGGCTTGTCGCATGTGGAGTCGCTCGGTACCTCATATTCATTTGCAGGTAGCCTCAAGCTAAACAAAAGCGAGATTGACACAATAGTATACGGAATTGATACTGACTATCAAAAACTGGCAACGCTTGAGGTAGAAAACGGTCGATTACTAGAAAAAGACGATCAGAATGCGGTCTTTATTAATAAGGCAGCACTTGAAGCAATCGGTCTTACCAAACCAGATGAGATAGTTGGCAAAGACCTTGAACTGCGTATTCCCGTTAAGCTCGAAGATACGTCAGAAACTACGATACTCGAGCAAAAAATGAAATTGGTCGGTATCATTAACTCTGGTGCCGGTAGCGAAGTCTTTATACCTGGCGAGATTTTTGAGCAAGCCCAAGTGAAGCAGTATTCTCAAGTAAAGTTGTTGGCTGACGCAACCGAAAATGTAGGTGAACTGCGTCAGAAAGTCGAAAGTATGGGGTTTGAGACGTCTTCCCCGGTTGATACAATTGACCAGATCAACCAAATTTTTAAGTACTTTAATGTTATTTTGGTGGGCTTCGGAGCTATTGGTATGATTGTGGCAGTGCTGGGTATGTTCAACACCCTAACCATCTCGTTGCTTGAGCGCACCAAAGAAATTGGCCTGATGATTGCGTTAGGTGGTCGGCATAAAGATATGCGCACTCTGTTTATTCTTGAGGCAGTGCTGCTATCACTGATTGGTTCGGTAGTAGGCATTGTTTGTGCCATTATTGGTGGCAAAATCATAAACCTTGTGATGAACCATCTCGCGTCAAACAATGGCGTGCGCGAAGGCTTTAACTTATTTGCAACGCCACTGTGGCTGATTGGCGGACTCATTATATTTATGGTGGTTGTTGGTCTACTGGTTGTCTTGTTACCTGCTCGACGAGCACAAAAAATTAACCCAATAGACGCTTTGCGTCGCGAATAACTATACCCTTACATCGCGCATTTGATCACGCTTTTTAATTGCTTCGCGTTTGTCGTAACGTTTTTTGCCCCGCCCTACTGCTATTCGTAGTTTGATATAGCGGCCCATTGTTAAAAATTCTACCGGAACAATAGTTTTACCTTGTTGTTTTGCTTCAGCAAGCGCCGCGATTTGTTTTTGGCTTAAAAGAAGCTTTCGGCTTCTGGTTTGTTCTGTCTCTGGAATAGAAAAGGTGTTAGTACTGGTGACGGTTGCATTAATAAGTATTACTTCTCCATCTTTGATTGTTACGTAAGCACCACGCAGATGACCATGACCCTTTCGAAGCGCCTTAGTTTCTTTACCTGTTAATACGATCCCAGCTACAAGCTCATCGCCAAGCTCGTAATCAAAACGAGCCCGTCTGTTAACAATTTTGCCGGGTGAGTTTTTTCTCTTCATAACTATAGTATCACAATAATTATCAAAAAAAGCAAGTTACGAACACGGTAAGCGATGTTTGTCTTTACTATTTAGATCTGGACAGCTTTCAAGCGAGGTTTGCAAGCGCTTTATTTCTTCGCGAGCGACATCCCAGACGCCTGTATCGTTGTGCTTGACTTTACGCCAATACCACCACTCAACACCCCACAGATACATCTCTTTCATGCCCGTAGCTCTGCCATATTCAAAACGGTCTCGAAGCCGTTCAGGGTTAAGCGATTTGTCTTGCTCTTCTAGACTGGCTGCCTTAGTTTCAATTGGGGCCCACGGCTCAGCCTGGAGCTCATGAATAATCATATCTTTGCCAGTAACGATCTTACCTGCTCCGGCCAAGAAACCGTAAAACCAAGCCGGAAACGGGTATTCAAAATAGCGCTTGGTAATCGTTTTGTCCCACACTCGTTTATAAATTGAAACAGCAAACATATCTGGTCGTGGTTGGCCAATCGGTATGCCGGCGGCATTATTACTGCGACTTATGATGACGGGACGAGTGGGGTCGTGCTGTTTGACATAATTAAACTCATCAATTAAGCGATCGCGTGAATGATCGGGGCAAATACCAAATACCTTCATAAAAAATTCATTTTCAAGCTGATAGCTGACCAATGCAGGGCTATGCTTGTAACGCTCTATGACAGCCTTCATATAGTCTTTTAATAAGGGCTGCCATTCTTCGCGCGGCATATTTTGTGCCCAGGCTGGCATATGGCATTCTGGCCAGCGTGGTTGGCGCAAGCCGATTGCCAGCGATACTTTGGCGTTAGCTTCCTCGGCATAACGAAATTGCCAATCAAGTTCAGAAAAATCATAATTGCCACGAACCGGCTCGTGGTCATCCCAGTAGCTAACTAACCTGAATTGTTTTATGTTTAATTCATCAATAAGCGCGCGCATGGTTTGTTGGGGGTCGAGCTCATAATACCGAGCGTAACGCGGAATAAACGTTACACCTACTATGGGTGCCTTGTTGCCGTTCTGGGCCATATACCAACGAGCAATACCATACATACATCCAACCACGACAGTAACTACTATTAGTAACCAAATCACAATTTTTTGAAATAACCGGCGTGTTTTGTACCAGCTGTGTGCCCGGCGGGCATGCGGTGAGACGCGTTTGTGGACGTGGCGAACTGCTTGTCGCGGCGCATGGCGTAGGCGGTGCGGGAGTTTATTGTTTCGGTGTTTTTTATTCATTTGGTACTATAGTTAGACGTGAGCAAACAAACATTAACGTTATCAATTATTATACCAGTTTACAACGAAGAAAGTCACCTAAAACGGTGTCTAGAAAGTATTGCAAATCAAACACAGCAGCCCGATGAAGTCCTTGTGGTTGATAATAACTCCACCGATAGATCGGTTGCCATTGCTAATAAATTCGATTTTGTAAGAGTAGTTCACGAGCCGAAACAAAGTGTTGTTTTTGCTCGTAACCGCGGCTTTAATGAGGCACAATGCGATATAGTGGGTCGCATTGACGCTGATACCATTCTAGAACGCAACTGGTGCAAAGAGGTACGAAAAATTTTTACTGATAAACGAGTAGGAGCCGCAACGGGGCCGGTTATGTACTATGACATGCCTTTTAAGCGGGTCGGATATCATTTGGACAACACCATTCGCCGTAGTATTAAAAAATTGAGCAATAACTTTCCTTTTTTGTTTGGTGCCAACATGGCTATGAGGCGAAGTGTGTGGGAAGCGTATAAAAATGACTTTTGTTCGCGCAAGGACATACATGAAGATTTAGATCTTGCAATTCATCTGAGCCAGGCAAATGTCGTGATTGCCTATCGGCCAAAAATGGTAGCAGGAATGTCAGCTCGCCGCTATGATGACAAACCAAAAGATTTTTACCGGTATATGTCTTTTTATAGGTCTAGTTTTGAAAAACACGGCATAGAATCAAATACCCCCGCTTTTGCCATGGCAGCATTTATATTTGGCTATTTTTTACTTAAGCCGCTCAGGTGGCTGTATGACCCGGTTAATGGTACGTATTCTCCGCGGCAGCTTTTACGGCCAAAAGTCGCTCGTAAAAATCCAATGGATTAGTCTTCTGGATTAATGGTATTAAAGCCGTTCTTATCTATGCCTGTTTGGCAGCTTCCCCACAAACCAAGGCTTTGCTCTCGGGCGGTTCTTTCGTATGATTTAAACTCCTCTTTTTTAGTAAACGGAAAGCTCGTATATGCAAAGCCGTAGCCCTGTTTGATAATTTCGGCGTTTAGAAGCACGTCGTCTACATATACATAACGGAGTAAACGATTGTAGCGATCGCGATTCGTGTTCTCTGGGTCAGCTTCTAAGCGGACACTCTTATTGGTAACTACGTTCTTTGTAAACTCGCTGGCTGCTCGGCCAAAACACTGAACAGGCTTACGTGGGTCTTGTGTTTCTGGTGTGTCAACGCCAATAAGACGAACGCGCTCTTCTCTGCCCTCCATTGCAATGGTAATCGTATCGCCATCTTCGGCACGAAGTACGTGGTACATACCTGGTTGCAAAATTTGATTAACTGGCTCTATGTTGGTTTGCGGAAGATTCCAGCCTAATTTTTCAGTTAATACGCCCAAACCAAGAATACACAGAGAGGTTACTACATAGATTAACTTTTTACGATTCTGCCTGGTTACCATCTCTATCCTTACGTCGCTGATTAATAGTCAATGCCCTTATTTGCGAGATATTTATCATCAAAATGATGTTTGATCTTGGTCATGTTGGTAGCTATGTCAACAAAGGGCAGCAATTGGAGCGGGAAGTTCCTGCCCGTTAGACACAGGCTGGTATTGGCGTGTTTGCTGGCTATTAACTTTTTAAGATCTGCCGTTGTGAGTAGGCCGTCATGAACGGCATTGTTTATCTCGTCGCAGATAACAACGTTAAACATACCACTTTTTATTGCCTTGAGCGCTTCTTGGTATGTCTCTTTTGCTGCTTGTTTGTGTTGGTCAGCGGTTACATGCTGGGGGCTAAGGTCGCCAGCTTTGTAAAATCCCTTACCGCCTTTGTAAAAGTACAGTTGGTCTTCATATAAAGACTGAATATCCCGAATAAAGGCATGTTCGCCCACGCCCCAATATTTTATAAATTGAATAAACGCAACATTCCATCGATTACCCAGTGCCCGCACCATTAACCCCAGTGATGCGCTTGTCTTACCCTTACTGTCACCAGTGTACACAATTACCACAGAGTCTTTCTGTTTGTAGTCCTCAAAAGCCATAAAGCTATTGTACAAGATTTAGGCGGCGGTAGAATCGGGACTGTCAGTCGGCACTATATTTTTGGGTAGTGGCTGCACTGTTGCATTTGCTCGTTGACTCGCAATAATAGCTACTACCGATCGACGTATACGTAGTGCATGTGCAAAATCTTCAGGTTTTCTATCGTATCCAATTGAGGTGCGACGAATGCGGTCCATGAGCATTTGCACTACCCTATCGTTAGAAATCACATCTTCTAAATCATCGTCATACAGAGCGGTATTGCACGCAAGTTTGCCAGCATATGTTGCCCGATTATATCTGCCTAAAAACTCTGCGGAGAAAGGTTGTTCAACCATTCGATCAATAACACTGGTTTCGTCACCAGGTTGCTGGTACGCATCAAGTTGCTGGATATCTGCTGGGTCAAAAGTAGCTACTAGTTCATCGAGGGGAACATCCGTCAATTCAGCAACTTGTAATTCAGCTACTTGCTCTTGCCAGGTCTGTTGGCGATGTTGATCGGGTGCTTGTTCAAAACTTTCTCGAGGCATATAATACGTTATACACCAAATATAGGGGTACGGTCTGTGAATAACGCTACATATAGTGTGTGATAAATATCACAACTATTTAATGAGCTTCTTTTCGCGCAACAGCGCATCAATTCGTGGCCGATCAAAACCAATAACCACATTGCCCTCAATGTCGCTTACTGGAACGGCTAATTGCCCCGTATGATTTAATACCCACTTCTGAGATTCAACATCTTGCGTAAGGTCTTTTTCGGTAAATTTTACCTTACGAGAATGAAGGTATTCTTTCAAGGCATGGCAAAATGCGCACGTTGGTGTTGTATAAACAGTAACCATATACTCAGTATACCATGTATAGTTACTATTGCGCCACTGTTTTACCTCTGATACAATAAATAAAAGATGATTACTTTGGGCGGCACCAGTGTGACGACTATACCTCAAGCTGTGTACAGCTTTGGAGGCGATGCTTAATGCTGCCGCGTATTTTTGCTGCGAGCTCTGGTATTCATATTAGTTTGCGGGCAGAACCTTTGTTTAAGCTGGGTCCGTTAACCGTTACTAATTCTATGATTTATGGTCTGGTTTGTGCCGTCTTAATCGGCGCCTTGCTACTATGGGCCTCGAGGCGTATCAAAATCAATGGGCAAAAAGGTTTTTCACAGATTCCAGAAATTTTACTGGAATACGTCATTAACTTATTGGAAAGCCCGCTGGGTACGCGCGCGCGGGCAATAAAATATGCTCCTATCTTTGGTACATACTTTTTATTTATTATCTTCACAAACTTCTTAGCCCTTTTGCCTGTTGTTGGGCCAGGCCTGACAGTGCACACTGCTGCTGGGCATACCCCCCTGTTTCGCCCCTTTACCGCTGATCTCAATGGAACAATTGCGATGAGTGTCATCGCTATAATTATGGTGCAGGTCTTATCTGTTCGTGAGCAAGGCGGCAAAAAGCACCTTCAACATTATTTCAGTAATAAGCCACTTAACCCCATAAATATGTTTATCGGTGTATTAGAGGTCTTCGGCGAGTTTACACGCATCTTAAGCCTTAGTCTGCGTCTTTTTCTTAATACTGCAGTTGGTGAAATCTTGATAGCCGTCTTTACTTCTATGATTGCTGCGGGCGGTAGAACGCCGTTTGCGGTGCTTCCTATTTTGCTGTTTGAAATGCTTGTTGCCGGTATTCAAGCCTACGTCTTTACGATTTTATGCGCAACGTATCTGGGTCTTGCCATCGCCCATGCTCATGATGGCCACGATGATGATCACCGTCCTGCTGAAATCCCTAAAGAGGTCGACTCAAGGGGTATGCACGGTGGTTAAACCATTTAATAAAGGTAAAATTAATGGCGTTTTTTTAGCGCCTAAAAAGGAGAACTAAATGGTACCAACACTAACAACCTTCGCAGCAACAGACCCAATTATGGCCAAAGCCTTAATGCTTGGGGTAGCTTTGGGTGCTGCAGCGCTTGGCCTAGGATGGGTCGGTGCAAACTATATGAAGGCTTTGGGGCGTAACCCAGAAGCAGGTAAGGCAGCTGGCCAGATTATTATTATCGCGGCCATGATTGAGGTGACGGCCCTACTAGCCTTTCTATTGGGCGCCTTCTTGCTAAGCTAATTTCATGGCACGGGACGTTGTTGTCTTTCAAAATTTTTTGCTTCACTGTACCCACAAGTACACCTCAACAAAAAATTTTGAGGCGCCTCGTCCCGCACTAATGAAATGTAACTTAGGCAGAATAATGAGAATGATATAATTAACAGAGGAGAACATGGAGTTTACACATTTGATTACAATTTTTGGTGCAACTGAGGCTGAGCCGCAAGGTATAGCTGCGCTAGGTATTGATCCGCTTGCTATTTTGGCGCAAGCTGCCACGTTTTTACTTCTTTTCTTTATCATTAAAAAATTCGCACTGGATAAAATTGTAAAGACACTTGAAGATAGGCGTCGTACCATTGATGATGGCGTACGTTTGGGGCGAGAAATGGAGGCCGAGAAAGAGCGCCTCAACGAGGCGGTTGATAAAAAGCTTCAAGAAGCTCGTGTTGAGGCAGATAAGATCATTGCTGTCAGCCATGAAGAAGCCGGCGCAATCATGAGAGAAGCACAAGAGGCTGCTACTCGTAAGGCCGATGCTATTCTGGCAGATGCGCATGCCAAAATAGAAGAAGATATTATTAAGGCGCGTGCTGGTCTTCAAAAAGAGATCGTATCGTTAGTGGCTGATGCTACGGCTGTCATCGTAGAAGAAAAGATCGATGCGCAAAAAGATATGAACATGATTGAGCGTGCGTTAGCAAAGGTGCGAGGAGTTTAAGATGGCGCGTCCAAGTCGCAAAGATATTGCAAAGAGCATCCTTGCTTTAAGTGACAGGCAGCCGGCTACGTCTTTGGCGCGCGCGGTCGCAGCGTATTTAATACAAGAACGACGAAGTTCAGAGCTTGATGTGATTATGCGTGAAGTTAATCGCTTGCGTGAGCAACAAGCTAACATTGTTGAAGCTACGGTTACCACTGCCTCTCCGCTTAATCAAAAGATTGTGCAACAGATAAAACAATTACTGGGCGATAAAGTGATTGTGAATAATATTATTGATAAAAAGGTGATCGGTGGTGTACGAGTGGAGACAAGTGATCTTAATTTGGATCTAACCGTACGCAACCGATTAGAACGGTTGAAAACCAGCAAACAAGGAGCAATAAACTAGATGAACGATATTTCAGTAAAAGATTTAAGCCAAGAGGTACGAAACGCAATTGAAGAACTTAAAAGTACTCCCGGGGTTGAACAAGTTGGTGTTGTAACGCGGGTTGGAGATGGTATTGCTTGGATTTATGGGCTGCAAAATTGTGGTTTTAGCGAGATGATCGAGATTGACGGCGTAGACGGTAATGCGGTGCCGGCGTTTGCCCTGAACTTAATGGAAGACGAAATTGGTGCGGTATTGCTTGGTGATGAAATAAACGTACGCGCTGGTGCTAAGGTTCGGTTAACGGGCAAAATCTTAGAAGTTCCGGTTGGTCCCGAGCTGGTTGGTCGCGTGGTTGATCCGCTTGGCCGCCCGTTGGATGATCGAGGCCCGATCAATACTCGCCGCACGAGCCCTGTTGAGCGACCTGCTCCCGGTGTGCTTGATCGTAAAAGTGTGCACGAGCCCCTCATGACTGGATTGCTCGCAATTGATGCGATGGTACCAATTGGGCGTGGCCAGCGTGAGTTGATTATTGGTGACCGCCAAACTGGTAAAACTGCTGTTGCGGTTGACACCATGATTACCCAACATCGTACAGGATCGGGGGTTATTAATATTTATGTAGCTATTGGCCAAAAGTTAAGTAAGGTTGCGCGATTGGTTGAGCGCCTCAAGCGCGAAGGCGTTATGGATCAAACAATTATTGTGGCAACGTCAGCTTCTGACGCGGCAAGTTTGCAGTACCTTGCGCCATATGCCGGTACCGCCATGGGTGAATATTTTCGCGATAACGCCCAACACGCGCTAATTATTTATGATGATTTAACTAAACATGCTGCGGCCTATCGGCAAATGTCATTGTTGCTTCGTCGTCCCCCTGGCCGAGAAGCATACCCTGGTGATGTCTTTTATTTGCACTCACGCTTACTTGAGCGGTCTGCAAAATTAAGTGACAAATTAGGCGGCGGTAGTTTAACTGCCCTGCCAATTATTGAAACCCAAGCTGGTGACATCAGTGCCTACATCCCTACCAACGTGATTTCTATTACTGACGGCCAGATCTTCATGGAGACAAACTTGTTCTACCAGGGTATTCGGCCGGCTATCTCGGTTGGTTTGAGCGTATCACGCGTGGGTGGTTCGGCTCAGACAAAAGCCGTTAAAAGCGTAGCTGGTAACTTGCGCCTGAGTCTTGCGCAGTTTCGGGAGCTAGCCGCGTTTGCTCAGTTCTCTACCGATCTTGATGCCGAGACAAAACAGCGTATTGAGCGTGGACAGCGTTTGACCGAGCTCTTAAAACAGCCGCAATATTCCCCACTAAGCGTCTGGCAGCAGACTGCTAGTTTGATGGCGGCTAATGAAGGCGCGTTTGATACCGTGCCAGTTACAGATATTAAAAAAGCCCAAGATGCCTTGCTGTCTACCCTTGCTCGCCAGCATAAGAAAGAAATGCAAGAGCTTGATAAAGGAGATAAACCAAGCGACAAAACGACTGCCCTGATTATTAAAGTGGCGAATGCGATCGCCAAGGAGTATAAGGATTAAATATGGGTGAATCTGAACGAAAAATTAATGAGCGAATTAATAACGCACGTGAGCTTGCAGATCGTTATTTTAATCGGGTAATAAGACGGCATCCTGCTAATATACCGCTGTCTGGAGTTATCAAACTACCCAACGGAGCAGAAGATACGATCGCGGTTGATGCTCCGGCAGGCTTGAGACAAGTAGAAGGCGTATGGGTTCCACCAGAAGAGAGACTTGATCTGGCTTTTCAGCTTGGTGTGGCTGTGGGCAGTGCTTCGCTTAGAGGAGTGAGCATTGAAGCTGCTACGAGCCAAGGAGGTCCTGCAACAGCATTTCCGGGTCTTGTGCGTCCCGGTAGAGCACATACAAGTGAAAAAGCAGGTGAAGATACCGGACCCCAAGGTCGAACTAGTTATGAGGTTCTTGAACATACGGATCAAATACCTGATCAAGCAACCTTGTCGCCTGCTGACATGACAAGGTCGGAGGCAGAGTAATCAAGATAATATTATGGCTAACACCACCGCGCTCAAGCGCCGAATTACCAGCGTAAAAAACACCAAGCAGATCACCAAAGCTATGGAGTTGGTGTCTGCGAGTAAAATGCGTCGCGCGCAAGAGCAAGCGCTTAAAACTCGTGATTATTCGCATTTGGCTCGGGCAATTTTAACGCGCCTTCGTGAAAAAACCGATGTAACAAAACACCCACTATTCATTAATCGACCCGTTGTTTCTAAGCTTTATATTGTCATAACAAGTGATCGTGGTTTGGCCGGAGCCTACAACAGTAACGTCTTGCGCCAACTAACGCGCGCCTTACAAGAAGATCAAGACAACAATGTTTCTGTGCAGCTAATTGTTGTCGGTAAGCAGGCGACTCGTTTTGTCTCGCGCTTTAAAGATGTTGAGATTCTTGCCGCTTACACCGATTTTTCTGAGCAGCCAACCGCAAATGATATCCGGCCAATTCTTAATACTGTTACCGAGCTATATGAACAAACTGCAGTAGATGCTGTAGATGTTATCATGACAGATTATAAATCAAGTATTAACCAAGAAGTTGAAGTACAGCGATTGTTGCCAGCCGCTTTTACCGATGTGCATATATACCCCGATATGGATAACGCTATTTTTGAACCCTCACCGCAAGCAGTGCTCGACAACGTTACACTGCGACTGATTGAAGCCCAACTTGCGCAGATGTTTTATGAATCGCAAGCCAGCGAGCATTCAATGCGCATGATGGCCATGAAGAACGCGACTGATAACGCGAATGAGTTGGTAGATGACCTTACGCTGGCATTCAACACAGCTCGACAAGCAAGCATTACACAAGAGTTAGCAGAGATAACCGGTGGCGCGGAGGCGATAAAATGATAAATCCTACTCGACCTTCTATAAGTCCCGAAATCAACCCTGAAGCATATGATGCAGCAGAGGAAATATTAGGTGATGTTGTACAAAATTTAGCCCTTCATCTACTTGCAGAGTCTACTCACGAACAATATCACATGACTTTTTTTGGTAGACGTTATTCTCGTCATCTTGCTCAAATAGTCGACAATAACGCCAACTATGTTCGATACGTTGCGTTGCCAGATGCGTATGATGTAATCAGCGACGATCGGATTCCTCTTGATGAAAGACTGCAATATGTTACTGCTCTAGCGGTTAATGAGTCTATAAACGGATACGATACTCCTAGAATATTTCCAGATTTAAGACATAAAACGGTTAGGCGTATCCAGTTTGCTATTAAGGGATTTGCTAGAAACTATGTTAATGACATGATTCAACTTGTCGCTGGTACGGAGGCAAAAAAGTGAATAAAGCTGACAGTCCGGAAATTGTGATAATTCATGATATTGATCATGGTGAATATTCGCGCGTATTGAAACAACTTGATGGTCTTGAACTGCCTTTTGTTGTTACAAGCCTTACAGATTTAGTTGACCAAAAAAACCCTTATAATGAAGGCGATCGCGCTAGAACTGCCCTTGTATCCGCCGACAGGTTAATCATTCAAGCTTCACTTATGCGTCCTATGACACCCCTCGTAAGACTAGCCCTGGCCGCGACTCTATCGCAGCCTGGTCTAGGTACCGAATATGGAATTTTTGATGACGACTATAAATACCAACCACTGCAGCACGAACAAAGTATGCACAATGACGGCTTACCATTGCTAACAGGTGGCCCGGGGGTAGTTAAATGACCGAACGACCGCGTGCTGATTATTTTGTTGAGCTGACTCCGCTTGAAGGAGCTAGAATGGTTAAAGATTCAAAAGAAAAAATAGAATCAGCGGGATTGCCTACTGACATTACTAGTACTATCTTTGCTAATATCCACGATGCAATCGATCGACGTAGGCTCGATAACCTCGATGTCGATTATACTTCCAGTGAAGAGGTAACGGGTTTAGTAAGTGCTGCTATGGGCGGGTTTGACCACTTAATGCCAGCCAGACGGGCGTTATATAGATACGTTGTAGGTATTATACAAACTAATGATGAGGCACTACGTTCGGTTGATGCTGGAGATAATTTATAATGGAAGGCACATCAAGGCTTGAAGCAATGGTTGGGATGGTTCGTGATGCAGCTCTGGTTGAGCAAGATGCTCGTTCACCAGAGTCAGCTTTACCAGAAGATGTTTCTATTCATCAAATAGTATGTCTCGCCTATCTTGTTGGTCGTTGGGATCAAATCGTTGAGAGTCGTAGCATGCCGTTTACAAAAAAAGGAGTTAAGGCTGAAGAACTTCAGGAAGTAATTGCAACGGTGTCTGATTCTTTTCTTAACGGTGAGCTAAAGCTGGAGTTATCGCAGCTATTTTCTAAAAATAGAGGCATTGTATCTACAGAGGTCATAAAATGAGTGAGATAAACGTGACTTCCCCCGAGACAATTATATTAACCGGAGAGGCTGTTGAGTTCGCTGAACAAACATTAGAGCAAATGCACGCTGATTTACTGGTAGACATACCTCCAACAGGTCGGGCAGCGCACGATAGTGTCAACGCCGACTTACGAGAGAAAGATCGGACGATTCAGCGAGAACTTGAAGGTACGGGATTTATTTACTTTGGGCATACGAGGAAGATCTGGCCGTATATGTACAAGGCTCTTTTAACGGGTTATAATCCCAGCGAGGAGCAATTAGCTCAAGTTGAGAGTGGAAATTTCCTGAATGATGAGATTTCAGAACTTCATCATGAGCACCCTGATATTCACGAGAGGCTCGGTAAATTTGGTTACCTTTCTGAGTTGGCTCCGGTTATACCCCACTTTGTTGGTTCCTATGTCGTACCAGAAGGTGTAGTAAAAGAAATAATAGGTACGTTATTTATGCGTGGCCGAGAATATCGGGAATGGGGCTGGGGCTTCCCATGGATGTCTGACCATGTTGAGCCGGAGGATACAAAATGAAACCTGGGGAATTTATAAAGTTAGCAGCTGAATCCATGGCAGGTAGGCCATATCCAGATATGGAAGCGGTAGCACGGACTGCAACTGAAGATGGGGCTTCTCATTATGAGGTAGACATGTCTATCGCCTATACTCGTCGTGACTGGGTAAAAAGATTTGTAACAATGCAAGGATTAAGATTACAAGCCTCTAATGGTATGCAAATTGCAAGAGAACTATTAGAAGAAGTACGTGAGCCTGATACTAATAACCCAAACTATGAAGGAGAGCAATAATGGCAACAGGAATAGCAACTAAACAAAGCACAGGCAAGATTACGCAAATTGTAGGTGTGGTCATTGATGCCGAATTTACCGGCGGCCAGCTGCCGGCTATTTACAATGCTCTGGAGGTCATCCAAGACGATAAGCGATTGGTCTTTGAGGTGGCCCAACATTTAAGCGAAACAAGTGTGCGCGCGATTGCGCTTGGAAGCACTGATGGTTTAGAGCGTGGGACAAAAATAGTCGATACAGGCGCTGCTATTAGCGTGCCGGTTGGCGCGGCGACATCCGGACGCATGTTTAATGTTATTGGTGAACCGATTGACGGCAAGAAAGGTGATTTTAAAGTAAAGTCGCCGATTCATAAAGACCCCCCTGCTCTTTCTGATCAATCGGGTGAAACCGAAGTGCTAGAAACTGGTATCAAAGTGATTGACCTCATCTGCCCCATCACCAAAGGTGGTAAGGTTGGTTTGTTTGGCGGTGCGGGTGTAGGCAAAACAGTGCTGATTACCGAATTTATTGACAACATTGCCAAACAGCATGGTGGTACTAGTGTGTTTGCAGGTGTTGGTGAGCGTACGCGTGAGGGCAACGACCTTTATTATGAAATGGAAGAATCCGGCGTGCTTGACAAAACCAGTCTGGTTTTTGGCCAGATGAACGAACCACCCGGAGCTCGCTTGCGTGTTGCCCTTAGTGGACTAACTATTGCCGAGGGTTTTCGTGATGAGGGTAAAGATGTGCTTTTGTTTGTTGATAACATCTTTCGTTTTACCCAAGCAGGGGCTGAAGTGTCTGCATTGCTTGGCCGCTTGCCATCAGCGGTAGGCTATCAGCCAAACCTAGCGCAAGAAATGGGTGCACTGCAAGAGCGTATTACGTCAACTAAAAAGGGCTCTATTACGTCAGTTCAAGCGGTCTATGTACCGGCCGACGACCTTACCGACCCGGCACCGGCTACAACCTTTGCCCACCTTGACTCAACCATTGTACTTAACCGTGCGCTAACCGAGCTTGGTTTGTATCCTGCTGTCGATCCGCTCGATAGTTCATCTACTATTTTAGACCCTGAAGTTGTTGGCCAAGAGCACTATGATGTGGCTCGTGAAGTTCAGCGTATCCTACAGCGATATAAGGACCTACAAGATATAATTGCCATTTTAGGTATGGAAGAGTTGAGTGACGAAGACAAGCAAATTGTGGCGCGAGCTCGTCGTATTCAGCGGTTCTTAACGCAGCCATTCCACGTGGCCGAAGTCTTTACCGGTAACCCAGGCAAGTATGTTTCACTCAAAGATACGATTGCGGGTTTTCGAGAAATTTTAGATGGTAAGCATGATGACAAACCTGAGAGCGCTTTTTATATGAGAGGCTCAATCAAAGAGGTTAAATAGGAGAACCATGGATAGAAACAACCCAGAAGTATTACAGTTTTATAGCGACGTCGAAGCGGAAGTAACGAGTCGTTTTAGAAGGGCTGGTTCAGGCATGATGGGCGCAGCATCTGCCGATACGTTAACGCATCAAATCCGTGCTGAGGTTCGTAGGGAGTTAACTCAGCTGGACGAGCAAAATACTCCACCACATCCACGTAGTCTTGGGAGTGCGGTTTTAACTATGACAACCGTGGAGTCACCAGATGCTTAAGTTTGAGCTTGTAACATTAAGCGGAACTAAAGTTTCTAATGAGGTGCATGAAGTCTTATTGCCCACGCCGTTAGGCCAAATTGCGGTTTTTGAACATCATGCCCCGCTCGTAAGCCTTGCTAGCCCTGGCATTATAAAAGTTCGTAACAAACCGAACGATCCCGATGATTTTATGGAAGTTTTTGCGACCAACGGCGGGGTTATTGAAATAGAAGATAACACAGTAAGAGTGTTAGTTGATGAGGCTGACGATCCAGAAGAAATTAATGAAGCCGAAGCTGCCCAAGCGCATGAAGAAGCAAAAAAGATGCTTGCAGAATCTAAAGATCAAATATCACTTGACCACGCCCAAAGTCTGCTTGATCGCACAGCGGTCCGACTTAAGGTTGCTGAAATAAAACGTCATAGAAAAAGTCGTTAGTAAACGTTTACCTGCCAAGCGCGTGAGGCGCTTTTTAGCAGGGCTCTGTGCTGCTCTATCAAAAAAGCTGCATCAAATTATTGTTTCTGTCTAGTGCTGTAATTTCTACCTCTGTTTATTGATTTTATTACCGTAACGGTATAACCTAGAGGTAATATTAAAGGAGGAAGTTTCATGTGGTTTAACCGTGAAAAGCTTGCATTATTATTTGCAGAGCTTATTGGCACGTTTACGCTAACGTTTGCCGTTTTATCAGTAAGTAAATCTGCCATTGGCATACCCTATTTCGTGGCTATTGGTGCAGGCGTTACATTAGCAATTTTAATTTTGGTGTTTGGCCGTACGCCCGGTTTGCACATTAACCCAGCTGTTACGTTTGGCATGTGGGCTATTCGCAAAATTGACACCGTATCTGCCTTGCTATTTATTGCAGTGCAATTTATGGGTGCAGCCTTTGCTTGGCGTTTGTACACGTATTTCATTGAAAACCAAATTGAAAATATCGCCGGCAGTAGTTTTGACTGGCGAATTTTAATTGCTGAACTGGTTGGTACCGCATTATTTGTCATGGGTGTGGCTGCGGCAGTGTATAAGGGCTACGAACGTGTAACGCTTGCCGTGACAGCAGGTGGTGCGTTATTGGTTGGTATCGTGGTAGCATCTTCGGTATCAAACGGCATTTTGAACCCCGCGGTAGCGCTTGGTGTACAGTCATGGGATAAGGCATATGTGATTGGTCCGCTAGCTGGTGGTTTGATTGGTGCTAACCTGTATGCGCTATTGTATGCGGGTGATCGTATTGGTATTTCAGCAAAACGACCGGCTTTCTTGAATGTGCGTTCTCGAACCAAAACAGCTGCTTCAAGTCGAACCTCAGCTAGAACAAAATCAAAAACAACAAAAAAACCGACCGCTCGCAAAAAGAAGCGCTAGGTCATAGACAATAGTAAAAAAGCCCCGTTTTAGTGCGGGGCTTTTTACATGTGGCTACATCTATAAATTAGGTCGTATACTTGCCTGCAATAAGATCTTCTTCAAATTGCAACACTCCTTTAATAGTGTGTTCATAAGCAGACGTATCAGGGAAGTTAAGCGATTGGATATTACGCCACACTGCTTGGATTAAAGTTATGAAACGGTCAAGCTCGTTTTGTTTATAGATAATTTTGAGGGGCTTTAAAAGCTTGCCGCTGTCATCGCTTTCTATAAACTCTAAAGCACCGGATGACACATGGTATTTAGCCTGGAATGCCGCCGAGTGCTCTACTAATAGTTTATAAAACATCAATTGTTGGTGGTATTTGTGCAATTTTAACTGTTCGTAATCGTACCTGCCCTTCCAGCTTGACGAGGGTTTGCCGGTTTTGTAATCTACGACGCAAATTTGGCCAGGGCCCTCAATGGTCATTTTATCTATTTTTCCGGTTAAATGAGCTTCACCAAGCAATACGCCTTCATTGCCAAAGCCTCTCTCAATAATAGCATCGGTAGTAATGGTGTTTTCTCGTTTTTTAATATAGTGCGCAAGTGCATTTTTGCCACGATCAGCAAAGAGTTTAAACTCGTTGTCGGAGATATGCTTGCGCTGCAGCATATCACAAAAATAATCTTCTATTTGTTGACGTGTTGGTATTGATCCGGTTGAACTGTATTCTCCATAGATCCATTGTAGTGTTTTGTGGATAGCATCGCCGTAGGCAGCATGGGGTGTCATGGCTTCTGGGAAGCGTAACAGGTTATGGGTTAAAAAGTACTCTGGACCCGCATTGATGATATCTAAGTAATTATTAAGATGCGTAACGCTTAGTTTGTAGTTGGCTAAGATTGGCTGCAGCAACGTAGGCTTATCGGCAATAATGTCTTTAAATCGGTAGGCCCAGTCTTTTTGTAGAATAGTTTCTGACTCTTCTTCGCTGGCCAAGTTGACAAACTGTGGCGCCAAAACCGGATGAATCACCTCCTGGCTGCTGTTACCGCCAATAAAACTTAAACCAAGCGACAACTTGTTATCAAAGTTGTGCGTATAGCTCGTAATGAACAGGCTGTGTTTCGCGCGTGTTAAGGCTACATAAAACAGGCGCAGCCGATCATTAATATCATCACCCGCCGGTTTAATTGGCAAATTGCGAGGCAAACGGATTCTGTCCGCTCGTGATCGGGCACTTTGGCCCCATACCTCATCTTGGGCGTTAATAACAAACACGACGCTAAATTCTAGCCCCTTGGCTTTATAGGCCGTCATTACTTGCACGGCGTTGGTGGTCTGGGTGTGGGGATTAGTGTCAATGATTTTCAGGCCTGCCTGTTCGTGCAAGCGCACAAACTCAACAAAATCACGAAGAAGCAGGCCTTTATCAGGCTGCCAGGCACGTAAACGATGACGAAGGGTTGCTAATTGACCCAGCAGTGCCAGATAGGTGTCGGTTTGCGTATTAAAACGTGTTTTACTAAAGTGGTACTCTCTAAAAGGTGACTGAAAGCCTTCATTTTGAACAAGTTTAGTTGGTACCGGTTCGGCGTTTTCATTTGAGTCGATTATGGTCTCGTTATTGCCAATAAGCCGGTCAAGCATATATTCAAGCGGCATCGTATTGCTTTGCTGAGCACCTTCTAAAAACCACCGCGCAATGTGGCTGATTCGCCTATCGGTGTGTGTGAGCATACACTCAAGCCACCGGGTGCCATTTTCGTAACATTGCAAGCTCAAATAAGCGACCGTTTCAAGACCAATTCCCCAAAACGGATAGGTTAAAACTTCTCCAAACAGCGCATCGGTGGCAGTGTGGTCATTTTGGGCAAGCGCATCGGTTAAGCGGCACATTGTAATAAGTTGTCGCATTGCAGGCGCATCAAGAATATTTTCTTTGCGCTCATACGCGACGGGGATTTTTTGCGAGCCAATATATGGCATAAACCGTTCAAGGTATTTGTGTTTCGGCGCAATAACAGCAATATCATTAGGCGATATGCCGGCTTCAATCATTTCATTAATTTTTTCGGCAACCCATTGATATTGTTGGAGTTCGCTTGGAAGAACGGTTTGTGTCACAACGTTTGCTGGCAAACTGGCTTTGGCTGCCAGTTTTTTATCAACGTTATCCAGCAAATCTTCAAGTCGATTAGCGGCTTGTTTGACCAGTAATGTGCTAACATCAAGAATAGTTTGGGTTGAACGGTAATTATCGGTGAGCGTAATTAGTTTCACGTCGCGGTATTGGTTAACAAAATCAAGCATAGTAGAACTTTCAGCACCTTGAAACGCATAAATAGCTTGATCATCATCACCAACAGCCATGATATTGGGTCTTCCCTCATTGACCGGGTTTTGACCCAAGGCATGCATTATACGAGCCTGTGCTTTATTAGTATCTTGAAATTCGTCGATTAAGATGTACTGGTAACGTTCTTGTAAATTGAGACGTAATTCTTCGTTTGCTTCAAGCGCGTGAACAACTTCAATGATCATATCATCAAAATCATATAACCCTCGTTCTGTCATTTTTTGTTGCAAGCGATGATAAACTTTGCGCAAACTATACATTTTTTTTAGGGCTTTGCCGCTGTCTTTAAAAACGTAGCTTCCTTCGTCATTCTTTTCTAGCCATTTACTGCGCCATGCCGTTATTGATGGCACATAACGTGTTGAGCCTTGGGCTTGTTCTATGGCAAACGCAAGATCGGTGGCGCATGCTTCAGCGTAACTCGAGAAAGCAAATTTAGATTCGGCATTGTATTGCTGCATTGTTTTTAAAAGCAGAAGGTAGTTAGGCATGTGTTTAGCGCTTGGTGATGATACAAAAGTTTTTTGTATGACAGGCGTTAGCTTATCAATAAAACCAGCATTATCTTTTAAGACATCTTCTAACTCGCTCGGTGTTAAGGCATTTTGTTTTAGCCAGCTAATGGTATGCAGGCTGTCACGTAAAAATATAAAATCTTCACCTACTTTTGTACTTAAAGGGTCGCTGTGCGGCAGATCTTCAAAGACTTGTCGCAAGATTTCATAGCTCCCAAGTTCGTCAATGGGCTGCAAAAGAGGGCGTTTTAGAAAATAATCCGGATACTGGTTGATAATATCAGAACCAAAACTATGAAAAGTATGAATGCTGACATGATATGCCGACTGTCCGATGATCTGTTCGAGGCGCTCGCGCATGTTCCGAGCCGCATTATCAGTAAATGTAATACACAAAATATTGTTAGGATTAATATCAGCTTTGCGAATAATGTTTGCCACACGCATACTTAGCAACTGAGTTTTGCCTGTGCCGGGTCCGGCTAGAACAAGCATGGGGCCGTCAATGGTGTTAACGGCCTCTTTTTGGCGTTCATTTAACTTGGCGTACTTTGCCTCGAACTCACTCATTGTATGTAATTGTAACCCGATCTACTGTCACTAAGAACTATCTTGTAACTACGCGCTTACAATATTGTGCTCCAGTAATACCAAAATCGGTGAATGATGAGGGCTACTATTGTTACGTACCAGACTACAAGAATGTCGGCATGGTGGCGTTGCATAAACAGCACAATATTGTTAAAGCGAGCAGGAGTACGTATATGACCCTCTTTTAAATTATGCAGCGTGGTATACCAGAACAACGGCCAGGTTACGCTCCAAACTACCATGCAGTAGATACAAAGCGCACCAATTGAATAGAGACTTTGATATGCCAGCCACAGACAAAAAAGTAAGCCAAAGGTTGTGCCGGCCTGCAAACCTCTCCAAAACCAGCGTTTAAACTGCGCACCCGCAAAAAGCGCCATGCCTACGGTAACAACTACGCTATAACCAACTAAGCCGATAAATGGATTAGGAAACCCAAACGCCGATGCTTGCGGTGTTCTAATAATTGAACCACAACTCAAAACCGGATTTAGATTACAGGACGGTTGATAATCAGGGTTTTTAAGCAGCTCAATTTTCTCTAGCGATAAGATAAAAGCGCATATAAGTCCAATTGCACCCAAAACTACAAGTAGCCACGGTAAGACGTGTTTGAGCTTTTTTGTTCCAAGCTTTGCCATTAGCGCTATTATATCACTTTAAGGGGTGCTTGTGCCATCGAGGCGATAGATTCTGTCATGATCGAGACCAAAAAAATGAGCAATTTCATGCCACAGGGTATGTTTAATGTTAGCTTTCAGCTCGGTCTTATTTCTGCTTGTTGATTCAAGCGGCTTTTTAAATAGTATTATCTTATCAGGCAAAACCAGGCTATAATTATTGCCCCGCTGCGTTAAGGGAATACCTTCATAAAGCCCAAAAAGTGTTTGACCAAAATGCAAATGCAGTTTTTGGCGCTGCTCTTCGGTTGGTTCATCTTCAGTAACAATTGCCACATTATTAAGGCGCTCCACGTACTCTTTTGGAAGCTCGTCAAGTGCCTGGTTGATCATCTGCTCAAACTCTTCATTAGTAACTATATACATTAAAGTTATTATAGCGGGCAGTTGATACAAAAAACAGCCGTGTTTTCACGGCTGTTTTTAAGGTAGTCAGATTATTCTTACAGCGAGTTTCCAGCAGGAGGAACATCTGTTGGAGCTTCGTTGCTCTGAGCCGGTACTCCTAAATCTTCACCACCTGGTACTGGTTGCTCTGGGGCTACCGGTGCTTCGGGAGCTGCTGGCGCTTCAGGAGCAGGTGCAGCTGGGTCAACCGGAGGTTGTTGTACTGGTTCTTGTGGTGTTTGAGGCTCATCTGGTGTTGGCACAGGGTTCACGCCTGGATCTGGTGTTTGTGGGTCCATATAGGTCTCCTTATTGATTTTAATAGTAACTTCTTTACCTTACTACATTATTAACGTAACAGCAAAGCGATTGTAAAGTTTACACCTATGCTGGTACGATTTTGCCACAAGCCAAGCGAGGTCCGCCGCTATGGCCGGACCCGGCTTCGCCTGGGGTGTGCGGGTCTTCATTTGCATGAACCATTAATGACGTGCCCTCTGTTGCCTGCAAGATTGAAACCGGCCCATCAGAAAGCGTAACGCGAGTGGTAATCGCTTCTAAAATACCCTTGCCTGTCTCATCGATGACAATGCTTGGCAGGTCTCCCGCGTGAAAACCATGATTAGCATCCGGATCGGTATTGCCGCTGGGGCCTGGATCAAAATGCCCGCCCGCACATTTAAAACCGTTGCATTCACAATCGCCCTTTTCATGAATGTGAACCGCATGGTTGCCGGGTGTTAGGGTTTTTGGATTACCGCTGAGCTCTAACCGCATATATACATAGGGCCAATTATTAATCTGATACTCGGTAAACTGGGCAGTACCTTTGATATCTGGTCCGCTAATGTTTGCCTTGGCGCGTTTGGTAATAGCTTTGTCATCTGATTGTAAGAGTATTGTCATTGGCGTCTTTCCTTTCGTATCATAAAATATATAGTTCCTATAAGTAGAAGCGTAACGATCGTAAACAAAACTATACTTTTTGTGGCCAGCGAATGGCTGATTGAGTGATGGGCGATTACGTGCATGTAATCATTATACGATACTTACGATCGACTGGCAGCTTTAGAACGAATAAGTACCCATAATAGGGCCGCCAAAACAAACAGAATGCCGCTATAGAATATGATGCCTCCGTATAGTTCTACTTTATATCCTTCGCTGGGGAACATATTAAAATAACGTATGGCTGCAGCAGCATAGGCGCCCGAACAGACAAGTGCCGTAAATGCCAGTGCCCGTCCACTATACTCTAGAGCAACAATAATTAATGGAATGGCATACAAAATAATAGCGTTACTGGCCATGCCTCGTTCGGCGTAAATGCTATAGGTAGCAATGCCAATATACATGGCAATTTGTAAAAAGATAATGCCGCGATAATAACTTGGTCTTAATCGTGGCTTGTGGCTAAACCACCACAGTGTTGCGTTAATGCTCATGACTGCCAATATGACAAACCATCGCGTTTGCAGTGCATTGGGCGTTAAAAGGCGCCATGCCTGATATATAGCTGTAGATAGAATATACACTGCAATAAATACAAAACCAAGCCGAGCCGTTCTGAGGCTGGCAAGGTGCATACGGTTGCTTTCAGATACTTCTGCTTTGTTCATCTGTAAATATTAAACATAAGGGTAATCGTATTGTCAATTTTGTTACGGGTGAATATCTACCAGCCGCCTTTAACGCGAAACCATTTCCATATTAATCCATCAAGCAGCAGATGGCTGAAGTAGCCTGTAACAGCTGCCCCGTAAAATAGTAGGCTTGGTATTAGATTGTCGTGTTGGTATAAGTATGGGATTGCTACAATGGGTATGGGTACCAGTAGCATTGCCAATTTATTATGTGTCCATCCCCTATGCTTGCCCACGATTGGTGTCATTGCCAGCAGTCCCAAATATGCAGCGGCTTCAAGCCGGCCAACTAGAATCAATAACACATTAAGACTAAAGGCAATGCCATAAAAAATGTCTTGTGCTTTAGAATTTGTATCAACATCCGGCCAAAGACCAAACAGCATAGCTACTACAAATAGCGCCGCAAGCATTTGCCAGCTACTCAGCATACCGCCTGTTTTAGTCGCAATATCACCCGGAAGTACAGAAATAACCGCAACATATGCAAAGCAACCAATAACTGCGCCTCCCAAGTGCCCTTTATAATTAGCCATGGCTTAAATATGTACCGCTTATGGTTGTGAGTCAAGTCAGGTTGCGCTTACGATGTTAATTACTCGACTGGCGACTAAAGTATTTAATAAGGGCAATCACAATAACAGAACCAATTACAGGAAACACGAACGCGTTGAACGTTATAAGAAATTCCGATGTTTTATCAAAGAGCGCAAATAAACTGCCACCAGCTAGGGCTCCCATAATGCCATAGCCGATGTATTTGTATGTTACTGTGTTGTTTTGATTGTCTTCTACCATTGCCGCAATCCAACCGGACAATGCCCCAAAAATTACCCAAAAGAAAATGAGTATCACGCGTATCTCCTCCTTGCTATTGTTGTTTGAGCCATTTTTCTATGTCAACCGCCCAAACACACGGTCACCCCGGCCATCAATAATTGCTATCAGCGCTTTCGGAAAACGAGGAAAGTTTGCCCCGTTTCGTACACGTATAGCCTGTGGTGTGCTATGCATTTCACGCCTCCTTAATACTCCCGACTATTAATAATCGCCCGCTTTGTGCACTGGTGCAGTAAAAAAAATTCCTTACCGTGTGTAATATATTTCACACATTTTTAATAATCTCTCGATAAAATAATGATATCAATGCATTCCCGCAAATTATTGACGAGACTTCGAAGGCCACGAAAAGATCCTTTAGCTTTTTTACGAACTCAAAAAATATATGGCCGAAACTCACATCTAGTTGCTACCTTGCTTGTGTTGCTTACCTGCTTGGCGGCTACGGGCGCGGTATGGTATGGGGCTCGAAAAAATGCCGATAAAGTGTTCCAGCAAGAAGCAGAAAAGCGCATTGAAGACTCCAACCAGACTATCGGTAATCGTCTCGTACTAGTTACTACCGTACTTTCTAGTGGTAGCGGTTTGTTTGGTGCCTCAGAACAAGTCACCAGAGTAGAATGGAATTCTTTTATTGGTCAGGTGTATCAGCAAAGATTATTTCCGGGCGTTAGAGCGTTTGGTTATGTCTCGTATGTAAAATCAGGGGAATTGCAAGAGCACACAACTGCCATGCGACAAATCAGTAAGCCGGATTACGCTGTAGTGCCGGTTACTAACGAAACCGATATTCATGCTCCGATTAGTTTTCTGGCTCCTCCAAATACAAAACGTGAAAGAGTCATAGGTTATAATATGTACTCCAACGAAACAAGGCGAAACGCTATAAATATCGCCCGTGATAGCGGCAAAGTCTCTCTCTCGGGAAAAGTTGACTTAGTAGCCCATAGAAACGGAACGCCGTCCGAACGTGGTCTTATCTTGTTTCAACCTATATATCATAAAAACAAGCCCCTAGGGACCGTTGAGCAAAGACGACAAAACATAATGGGCTTCACGTATGCTGTCATTGTCATTGATGAAATGTTCTCTGGTGTATTCGGTTCGAATAATAATAACGACATCGGCATTGAAATTTATGATAACAACCATAAAAGCGAGGCCGACCTCATGTATCGGTCAGAAAATTACGACGCCATTGCATCCAGCAGTAGAAGTTTTGTAAAAGAAAGAAAAGAAACGATAACTGATCATGAATGGTTGATAACGTATGCAGTAGCCCATGATACCCTTTCCCCAGCAGAAAGAGACGCGCCCTTTTCTACCCTGCTAAGGGGTGTGGTTTTAAGTCTCGCGTTAGCATTTTTTGTGTACTATCTTTTAACGTACCGGACGAGAAAAATACTTGAAGCTAAGCACTATGAGGTTCAAAGTGCGAAAGATGACTTGTTATCATTAGCATCCCATCAGTTACGTACCCCCGCCACCGTTGTTAAGCAATACGTCGGTATGTTACTCCAGGGTTACGGTGGAGAGCTGAACGATCAACAAAAAAATATGCTAGAGAGCGCCTATACGAGCAATGAAAGGCAACTCCAAATTATTAACCAAATTCTCTATGTCGCCCGTCTGGATGCCGGCCAAATAAGGCTTCATAAAGAGCGAACTAATTTGAACAAGCTGCTCAAAGAGGTAGCCGATGAACACCGCCCATCGTTTAGGGAAAATAAGCAAAAGTTTAATCTTCGACTACCCACCAAAACAATTTATATTCGTGGCGATCGACAGTATCTTCATATGGTACTTGATAATCTACTTAGCAATGCTGGCAAATACACCCCACCAGGCGGTAGAGTTTCGACTATTTTAACATCGGGTGAAGGACGAGCGACCATAACGGTTAAAGATAGCGGAGTGGGTGTTACAAAGGGTGAATTAGCAGGTATTTTTGATAAATTCACTCGAGGGACAAGTGAAATGACAGCTCAGGTAAGCGGCAGTGGCATAGGGTTGTATCTGGTCAAAAAAATTACTGAGCTGCACCGTGGCAGTATAGAGGCACGGCCAAATAAGCCAAGCGGTACCATTTTTGAGCTTTGTTTACCGCTCGGGATATCAAGGCGAATAAAAGCGAGGAAGGATACACGTGATAGAAATTCCGCTTAAATCTATCAAGCAACGTGACTTCAAACCGAAAGTACTGCTGGTTGAAGATGAGCAACCGTTGCGCGATGCGTTCTCGTTCTTATTAATGTCAGAAAAATATCCTCATGAAACAGCTTCAGACGGGATAGCTGCGCTTAAAAAACTGCGTTCCTTCAAGCCCGACATTATTCTACTAGACTTACTTATGCCCATGATGGATGGCATAGAATTTTTACACAAAGCCAATCTTAAACTAAACCATCCTAACTGTAAGGTAATAATTATGAGTAATTTGGCCGACGTAATACGGGTACGCGACGTAGCTCACTTTAATGTTAAAAAAGTTCTTATAAAAGCTAACTTATCGCCGCGCGAAATCGTGCACGTAATACAAAAATACGCCTAATGCATCTCAAAATCACAGCTGTGCTATTTCTCACATAAGTATTCATTTATGCAAAATAATTATAAAATAGTATTACCAGCTACGTTGTAGAGGGGGTTTACAATGAGGCAGTTAAGCGCAGAAACCTTAGACCACGCATACGAAGAGTTTCAAAACGAGCTTGAGTTTCAGGCTGCCCATCTTCCTGAGCACGATCTGTATGTGAGAGCTTTTTCGGCAGCAATGCTGCATCTGCTTGAGCATGATAGTGACGTTGCAGCTACAATGAGAGAAGTAGTTAAGGCGAGACTTGATAAAGGTAATGCCAGCGCAACCTATCTGTCGCATTTAACACTGAGAGCGTGCCAACGTGTATTTTGGTTTGGATTCATGACTGATCCGCATTTTCAAACCTATGATGCAGCGTCCTATCCGATTGGCTACGGCGATCGTGAAAAATGGTTGGCTGACTTGCCCAGGATTATTTTAAGCGAAGATGAATTCTTATCTTACGTTCGCACCAGAGATCTGCAGAGCAATATACCAGACCGCTACACTTCATTTAAACTACTAGGGCAGTTATATGGTAACCGCTTTGGTGTATCACCCTCTATTCTTGATGTGGGATGTAGTGCAGACCTAGGACTAAAATTGCTTGATAAAAACAGTGGCTTGTTTGTGCCAACAATTCATCGTGCCTATGATGGCGATGAAATAGCTGAATTACCGGTAGGGTTGGTTGAAGCACTGCACAGTAAAGTAACATCAGGTGCAAGAATTGGTGAAAGTGTCGGCGTAGATAAAACGCCTCCCGTAAGCCTTAAGGATGACAATGATACGTTTCAGTGGATTTTTGCGTGCTCACTTACACCGTCAGAATATATGGATAAAGAGCGTAAAGCGCAATTTTACAACTTACTAGCCTATAAGCCCGAGGGCGTTCATTTTCAACAAGCAGATTTTGCCGAGGATGGTGTCACGATTGAAGTTCCGTCTGGTATCGAAGGTTTTAATATGGCAACTTTTTGTACCGTTATATATCAGATTCCCACATCAGAGCGCGACAAGGTTATTGCGAATGCAAAAAGGCATTTACTACCCAATGGAATCATAGTCGTTCAAGACTTTGTCAATGTAGATCCAGATGATCCTCATAACCTTGTCTTTCCTGAGCATTGGTTTTATGAAGAATATGGTTACCGAACCTTGGTGTTAGATATGCAAAATGAAGAAGTTGGTTTTCAGGAGGTATTTAGGTGGCGCAACGGACGTTGCCATGATCTAGCACCAAATGTAGGCGCGGCGTGTTTACAGCAGCTTATTGGTTGAGTTTTTGTGATACCAATTGGCTGTACTCTGCCATAAATGTTTGTTGGTGCGGGCCAATATTGGGTTTAGGCAAGAAATAGCTAAAGATTAATGCCCCGCCATTTTTATGAGTTAACGGATACACAAAGCTACATTCAATACCAGCAGCTGCCTGATTAAAGCGTGCCGCTTGTGCTGGCATATCGGGTATAAAAAGCAGCTCCCAGTCAGAGGTAGAATACGGCTTGGTGTGGCTAATTGCTTTAGCAATGATATTGCGATCATGATTAAGCGGAATCTTAATATCCTCAAATCGTTTTTGCGACATGTCGAGCGCATGCTGAGCAAAGTCAGTTCTAGATAAAGCAATCCTATCAATGGTTTTCTTCTTGTGATTACTAAAAAGCAAAACAACAATACCCAACCCCATTCTAAGAGATGTTAGTTTATTGGCACGAAATGGTCCGTTCACAATAGCATCTTGAAGTTCTTTTTGAGTTTTGTACTGTTCTAGTTCTTTAGTTACAGCTATTAGGTATGCCTTGAGTTCTCGGGATATCATAGTAAAAGTATACGCCACATTATTTCCTACCCCTAGTGTAAACTTTTATGGGCCATAACAGGTGCTCACCCGGATATTCTGGATTTTTTACATAAACGTTATCGAACGAATCTCGAATTTATGATTAAGCTTTGGCAGGGATGGAGTTTTAGCATATTGCTCGTGGCTGGGACGGAGGGATTCGAACCCCCGAATGCCGGGACCAAAACCCGGTGCCTTACCACTTGGCCACGTCCCATTGCTTGTGCGTACGGTTGACTATTTCGAGAACAGAGGTATTGTACCGTAAAAAGACTACAAAAACAACGGTGGTAGGTTATAATTAAGCGTATGCGTATCATTGAGCCGCACTACAGAAGACGGTCAAACCAACGTAAGTCCAAAAAGGTTCTGTTTGTTATGGTGTTGGTGATTATTGGTAGTGTTTGGTTTTTGGCGCAGAGATTATCGCCTGACACTCCCGTGCAAAATGACGGCGTTGTGCTTGCCGACCAAAAGCAGCATGATCGACGGATAAGCGCTCCCCAGCGGCAAGAATTTAAACAATTTGCAGGAGACGATTTTAAAATACTGTACGAGAGTATTGCATACCCAAATACGCAGCATTTGCTACAGCCACCTGAGATTACTGGTAATCTAGAGGCAGACAATCGTATTCGCACTATTGCTCTCAGTCGAGGGTATGTTTTACGTAGCGTACCGGTTGCACCGATTGAAAAGAGTAACGAGCCAGACTTAGCGTCAGATGGCTTACTGCAACAAAAGGCTCTTGCTGCCTGGGGTGAACTAAAATCAGCGGCACACGAGGCCGGGATTCCTCTAAAACTTAATTCGGGTTATCGTTCCGTTGAGATGCAGCGCCAGCTTTTCTTGGGTAGGTTGCGTGCTCTTAACGTAACCACTAGTCAAATTGCGCGTGGTCAGGCTGATTCACAAGTGGTAGAGGTTTTGTCTCGTGCAGCAATACCTGGTTATTCGCGCCATCATACCGGGTACACTATCGACTTACTGTGCGGTACCGCCGTCCAGGCTTTTGAAACCACAACTTGTTTTAAGTGGCTCAGCCAAGATAATTATATAAATGCCAAAAAATTTGGGTGGATACCCAGCTACCCAGAAAATACCAACAATCAGGGTCCCGAGCCAGAGTCTTGGGAGTATGTATGGGTCGGTAAAAATGCTGTTTTAAGGGACTAAGATGGACGATGAATTGTTGCGTAGAACCAACCAAGAGATAAACCAAGAATTTATGCCGCCTCATAAACCACAGAAAAAAACCAAAAGCAGGGCAATTGTTTTGTGTATTATTGCGCTGGTACTAGTGACTGCTGTTGGATTTTTCATGTTTAGGGATAGTAGTTCTCAATCAACTACCAATGAAGCAACTGGTCAATCTGCTCAAGCTCAGCAAAAAAAGAAGCGCGTTCGCTTGATTGCTACGGGCGACATGATTCCTCACGATGCCATTAATAAAGCTGCCCAACAAGCTGATGAGAGTTATGAATATTCCCCTATGTTTGGTGACATGAAACGACTGTTTGATGCTAGTGACGTACGGTTTTGTAATCAAGCGGTGCTGGCTGGTGGGAGGGAGTTTGGTGTAAGTGGCTACCCTAAATTTAATTCACCTATCGAGTTTACGCGTGATATGGCAGAACTAGGCTGCAATGTTATTAACACGGGCAGTAACCATACCAATGATTTTAATCAAGATGTTATTTCAGCCTCGGTGCAGGCATGGGGTGGCCAGCCGGGTGTCTTGGCTGTTGCCGGTGCTAATGCTGTAGCTGCCGATAAACAAAAAGTGCACTATTTTGAAAAAAATGGCATTACGTTTGCATTTGTTTCGTATACGACGTACACTAACGAGCCTTCGCCAAATGGCTATAGCGTGACAATGTATGATGACGCCCTTGCGCAAACGCAGCTCGCAGAAGCCCGCAACAAAGCTGATATTGTAATTGCCAGTTTACGCTGGGGAACGGAATATTCTCCTGATATTAATAGTCAGCAAAAAATAATTGGCCAGAAGATTGCCAATTATGGCGCTGATATTATTGTTGGCCACGGGCCACACGTGCTTCAGCCGTTTGAGATCCTAACGCTTGATGATGGTCGCAAAGCATATATTTGGTACAGCCTTGGTAATTTTTTAAATGCCCAGCTAGAGCTTGAGACTCTGTTTAATGTGATTGCTGTCATGGACATCAACCCCGATACTAAAAAGATAGATTCTGTTGGGTATGTTCCAATATATATGCATTATGAATGGAGCGCGGCCGATAAAGCAGCAGGTCGTTTGTTGGAACGAAAAAACTTTAGCATGTTTACGTTTGAAGATGGGCAAGATGCGCTTGATAGATCACAAAACGATACCACCTTTGATGCACAGAAACACCGCATCAGTGAGACACTCAGCAAATTTACCCAGCTAAAACTATTAACTAAAGACGATTATCTGGGTTCATAACTATTTGCAGCCGGTAGGTTAAAAAACTCTTCCAATGTTTGGCCAGTTTTTTGAATTTCTGCGGCCAGTTCTTTGCCAACAAATCGAAAATGCCACGGTTCATATTGGTAACCCGTGATGTTTTCTTTACCTTGCGGGTAGCGCAATATGAAACCGTATTTATAGGCATTAGCTGCGGCCCACTTACCTTCAGCTGTATCTTGCCAACATGTTTGCAAATGACACCTGCCGTCAGGACTGGTTAGGTCAACTGAAAAACCGGTTTGGTGTTCACTGTGCCCCGGTCTCGCACTATACGTGTCGGCGGCCGCCTGCCCATCTTTGGCTTTATACGATTCATAAAATTGCCGTTGGAGTGCACCTGATCGGTAGCCGCTCCCGAAAACTAACGTTACCCCCTCGTTCTGTGCGGCTATAAACATTGCTTCGATTGCCGGTGCTGTCTGCGTATTGATATTCATTTGCTGTTCGCTCCTTGCAAGCCGCAAGCGTACACTTGCAACCGTTAGGTCAGGTACGAAATCTATTGGTATGCTACGGCGTTTGTTCACAATAACCCAGATACTATTTGGGTCAGATAAAGAATATTGATCTTTATCAAAGCTGTTTTCATCAGTGGTCTTATCTACATGTTCACTCACCTCAGGTTGAGCTGTAGTCACAGGCTCAGAGGAGTTTTGGGTAAGTACTTTATATAGTAAACCGGCTCCAATAACCAACACAGGCAACCCTAATATAATCCACTTTTTCATATGGTTATTGTACCAAAATACTTTTGCTTGACGTTTGCCTCGCTTCTCGCGTAAAGTTTTCATAAGATTATGCCCAAACGTAAACCATTACGAATCCAAGATTATATAACCGAGTTTGATATTAATAATCTTCACGGACGCATGCTCCGTTTGCCAGCACCACGTCATAAAAAGCGCGAGATTTTACTAATTTATGGGCATCATGCAAGCATAGAGCGCATGCAGGGTCTGGCAGAAGAGCTCAATCGTTACGGTGCGGTTACCCTGCCGGATTTACCGGGGTTTGGCGGTATGGAAAGTTTCTATAAATTAAAGCAAAAGCCTACGCTTGATAATCTAGCTGATTATTTAGCGGCCTTTATCAAGCTGCGCTATAAGCAGCGCCGTGTCACCATTATGGCCATGTCGTTCGGGTTCTTGATTACAACTCGCATGTTACAAAAGTATCCTGAAATTGCTGCAAAAGTCGACATGCTTATTAGTACAGTTGGCTTTGCTCACAGGGATGATTTTGTATTGCCTCGCCGGATCAAATGGCCACTTCACCTAACTGCGCTGCTTTTCTCTAACCGCATCCCGGCTTGGCTGTTAAAAACATTCATATTACGTGGCCCCATTATACGTGCCAGTTATGCAATGGTGGCCGATTCACATGACAAGTTAAAAGATGCTGATCCTCAACACAGAAAACAGCGCGTTGATTTTGAGATTATACTATGGAAGATTAATGATATACGTACGTACATGGATACAACCTTAACGATGTTAAAGGCTAACGTGTGTGATGTACAGGTTGACCTACCGGTTTATCATATCGCCGCTGATGTTGATCGCTATTTCGATAACCACCGTGTTGAGCAACATCTCGCGATAATTTATAAAAAAGTTGAAGTTATTAATATAACCATCGGCGCACATGCCCCAACCGTAGTAGCCACTGCAAAGGACGCTGCGCCGTTTATTCCCCCAAAGCTTCGCCGTCTATTATATTGAGCAGATTTTTGCTATACTAACGAATAACGTTATGAAAATTGGGCTGATCTGTCCTTACAACATATTTAAAAATGGTGGCGTACAGGAATGTGTACTTGCGCTTCAGGCTGAATACACCCGCAAGGGCCACCAATCATTAATTTTGACACCTCGGCCTATTGGCGTAGAAACAGAAAACTTTGATGGTATACGCTTAATCGGTGCCTCACGTGACTTTAAATCACCATTTCATACAACAGCACAGGTGTCGGTTAGTTTTGATAATACTGCAATCAATACCTTGCTTGATGAAAATCAGTTCGACATTCTACATTTTCATGAGCCGTGGGTTCCTATTGTAAGCCGGCAAATTCTTACACGCTCTACGGCCGTAAATATTGCTACGTTTCATGCTAAATTGCCAGAAACAATGATGAGTAAAACTATCGAGCGTGTGGTTACGCCGTATACACGATCAATCTTAAAGTATATTGATGAATTCACGGCTGTTTCTGACGCTGCGGCTGAGTATCTTCAATCGATTTACGAGGGGCACATTGATATCATCCCCAACGGTATAGATCTAGACAAGTTTAAAATAACCCAAAAAAAGCGAGACAAGCATACGATATTGTACATCGGACGGCTCGAGAAGCGAAAAGGCGTCAAGTATTTGTTAGATGCCTTCGCTTTGTTAAAGAACGACTTTAAGGGTGCTAAGTTAATTATTGCTGGGGATGGTCCTGACCGCGAAAAGCTTGAAACGTATGCTCGTGATCTCAAACTGCGTGACATTTCTTTTTTGGGCTTTGTAGATGATCATACAAAGGTTCGCTTGCTACATGAAGCAACAGTTTTTTGTTCGCCTGCTTTATATGGGGAAAGCTTTGGGATCGTGCTACTAGAAGCAATGGCAGCTGGTGCGGTAACAGTTGCTGCCAATAACCCTGGTTATGCCAGTGTAATGCAAGATAAGGGTGCAATTTCGTTAGTTTATGTCAAAGAAGCAGATAACCTGGCAAGGAGATTGAAGCTGCTCATGAGTGACACCGACATGAGAAAACTATGGTTAGACTGGTCACAAGAATACGTACAACAATTTAATTATGAGCGTATTGCCAGTTTGTACCTCAATGTATATACGCAGGCTATAAGAAGACATAAAGCATGAAAATTGGTTTAGTACTTGATGACACGCTTGATCGCAATGATGGAGTCCAGCAATACGTAATACTAGTTGGCTCGTGGCTAGAAAAGCAGGGCCATGACGTCCACTATCTCACGAGTTTAACTAAACGCACCGATCTTAAGAATGTACATAGCCTGGGTAAGAATATCAAAGTTGCGTTTAATAAAAATATTTTGGCCATGCCCCTGCCCGCCTCTGGTAAAAACATTAAACAGCTGCTGCAGCGCGAACAATTTGATATTTTGCATATACAAATGCCTTATAGTCCATTCTTAGCAGCAAAAGTCATTAAATATGCGCAATCTTCTACCGCTTTGGTGGGAACATTTCATATTGCGCCTCATAGTCGTCTCGTAAGCGCTTCTACGCGTATGCTAGCCAAGGTATTAGCTCGATATACCAAACGCTTTCATGCATTTATAAGCGTATCACCAATTGCCCAGCAGTTTGCAATAGAAGCATTTGGTATTACGAGCACCGTAGTCCCTAATGCGATTGATCTTGATGTGTGGCGACCAAGCAAAAAAGTCTCACCGTCAACTGATGTAATCTTTGTAGGCAGGTTAGTTGTTCGTAAGGGATGTACTTTTTTTGTACAAGCAGTTGCACAACTTAAGCAAGTACCAAAAAAAATAAAAATTGTTGGCAACGGACCACAACGCAAGCGGCTTGAGCAGTATGTAAAACAACATCATTTTCAAAATATCCAGTTTACGGGGTATGTGCCTGAAAACACAAAGCGACAGTTACTGCGCGAATCAAAAATTGCTATATTTCCGTCTACCGGCGGTGAAAGTTTTGGCATTGTACTGCTAGAAGCAATGGCAGCGGGGGTTGTGGTGTTGGCCGGAGATAATCCAGGCTACAGAAGTGTGTTGGGTGCCACTCCCGAGGCATTGTTTAACGTTAACGCTACGTCTATTGCAACCAAGCTTGATCATTACCTACATGATAGCGCTTCTTTGAAAAAGCTTAAGCAGAAGCAGCAAAAGCTCATCCAGCAATATGATATAAATATTGTGGGTAATGATATAATGAACGTATATAAACAAGCCAAACGGCAAATAGAGAAAATTAACCATGGCCGAACTTGATAAGCAGAAAACGGTGACCGTCACCTTTACCAACCGAACCGTAATACGCATTGTTCTGTTTGTTGCGATTGGTTTTTTACTTGTAAGGTTGCTCTCGTCTATATCGTTTGCGCTGCAACTAATTGCTATTTCTTTCTTTTTAGCTTTAGCCTTAAACCCTGCAGTGAGCTGGATTGCAAAACATCTTAAAAGTAAAAGCCGAACATTGGCTACCGCGGTAGCATATCTGGTAGTATTGCTTTTATTAGGTGTCTTTTTGTGGCTGGTAGTGCCGCCTTTTATTAATCAAACAGCCGGTGTTGTGCAAGAGATTCCCACTAGTGTCGAAGACATACAGAATCAAAATACACCACTCGTGCAGTTTATTCGAGATAATGATTTAACCGAGCAGTATACCAGTGTCGTCAGTGACATTAAAGATAATCTTGAAGGTTTCACCTCAAGGGTATTTTCAACATTGACAGCTGTTGGCGGCGGTATTGTTGCTGTAATTACGGTACTTGTTATGACATTTATGATGTTGGTTGAAGGACCACGCTGGATTCAAAAATTTATTGCCATGCAGCCCAAAAACAAGATTGATAAACGAATGCGTGTTTTAAAGAGTATGTACCGCATGGTTACCGGCTATGTTAATGGCCAATTGTTTATTGCAACAATCGCAGCGGTGTTCGCAATGATTGCGCTTCTTATAACGAGTACTATTCTTGATGTAAGTATTAACGCAGTGGCCCTTGCCTCAATCGTTGGCCTCATCGGTCTCATTCCTATGATTGGTAATACCATCGCTGCGATTATTGTCGTGATGCTGTGTTTGTTTGTTTCGTTGCCACTAGCTATTATCATGGCCGCTTTCTTTTTAATCTATCAACAAATCGAAAACGCCACGTTGCAACCCTACATCCAATCAAAATACAACGAGTTGACACCATTAACTGTGTTTGTTTCTGCACTCTTAGGAGTGAGTATCGGCGGTTTTTTGGGTGCGTTAGTTGCTATACCAGTGGCTGGGTGTATACGAATTTATCTTATCGAGTATTACGGGCATAAATTAGCTCCTAATAATTCAGAAAAAACTGCCTGAAGCTAGAGTCGATACCAAATGGTACCGTAGTGGCTGTCGCGTATGCCAATGTTCTTTGCCACCAAGGCTGATCGTAGCTTATCTGCTTCATCCCATTTTTTGCTCATACGGGCTGTTTCGCGCGCATGCAACAATTGTTTTATAGACTCATCTACATCGTCTTTTATGAGGTTTATGCCAAGCAAGGTTTGAATGTCTTCTAGTAATTTATGAAATGATGTTTCGCTTGTTGGCTCTAGGCCATCTTTTGCTATGGCAGTGAATAGTTCATCGATAATAGCCAGTGCCAGTGGTGTGTCAAGGTTATCTTGAAGTGCAAGGAGTAATCGCTGCGAGGTAGCAATGATTTGCTCTTCTTGGTGGCCCGTTTCATGGTTAGTCGGTTCATTATTACTTGTATCTTGCTTAACTTGCCAACGTAAGTCTGCCGTAGCCTGCCAATTGTTTAAGCGATTTTGGGCTGCCTCAAGAATCTCCCAGGTAAAATTGCCCTCGGTTTGATAGTGTTTGCTCAAAACAAATAACTTAAATGCTCGGAGGTCATAACCTTTATTGAAGATATCCTGCAGCGTATAAATATTGCCTAAGCTCTTTGATATTTTTGTACCGTTAACCTTGAGATGATTAGCATGTAGCCAGAAAGTTGCAAATGGCCTACCCGTAACTGCCTCTGTTTGCGCAATCTCATTTGTATGATGGACTGGTATATGTTCAATCCCGCCAGTGTGAATATCAATCTGATCACCAAGATATTCTCTTGCAATTACGGAGCACTCTAGATGCCAGCCCGGAAAGCCCACACCCCAGGGGCTCTCCCACTCCATATCACGCTTTTCTTCTGGTTTACTAAACTTCCAGACTGCAAAGTCGGTCGGATTTTTTTTGCCCGTATCGGCAACTCGGGCACCAAAGCGTAAACCATCAATGTCAAGTCGCGCAAGCTTTCCATAGTCTGATAATTTGCTTGTATCAAAATATAACCCGTCGCTAATCTGATAAACGAAGCCTTTTTCTTCTAGTTGTTGAACAAAGTTAATTTGCTGCGGTATTAAGTCTGTTGCACGGGGCATATGATCAGGCTTGTGTAAACCAAGTATGTCGAACGCTTCGTGATCAGCTATGCGAATGTATTTATCAGCAACCTCCCATGCAGTCTTACCTTCTTTTAAAGCACTTACAAGCATCTTATCTTCGCCGGCGTCTTCATCGCTGGTAAGATGCCCAACATCAGTTATGTTTTGCACTCGCGTAACGGAATACCCGCTTGCAATCAGTGTTCTCACTAAAATATCCCAATAAATATACGCTACCCAGTTACCAATGTGGGGCTGGCTATAGACCGTAAGACCACAGGTGTATAGTTTAACCACATTATCCTTTAGGGGTTTAAAATCTTCTTTTTTTCTCGTCAGGGTATTATAAAGTTTCATAATGGCAACTTTATTTTATCAATAATTTTGATGCTACTTCTATACACTCTGTTTTTACGTCACTGAACTGCCTATTGGTTACCTTAAAGCCGCTGGCGTAGGGATGGCCGCCACCGTTGAAGTGCTCGGCGAGTTCTTTGGCGATTCCATATCCGTAATTGGCGCGTATCTTAGCCGTTATGCGCCCATTTGGGTAGAGTTTAAACGCGATTGCCAGTTTTGTGTTTTCGGTTAAGCGCATATCATCAATAACTAACATCGAAGGGTTATATAGCGAGCTGTATTTCTCTATCTCCTCCCATGGAATTGTGATAGATGCAATGCTACCATCGTGATGATACTCGATACGTTGCAATAACTCACCTTTATAACGCACCAGCTCTTGGCTTTTACGCATTGTTTCACGACGCGCCTCCTCAAGCTCGGGTAGCTTAACCCCTCCTTCAACAAGCTCGGCAATTATACGAATACTGCGAGGCGTGGTTGCTTCTGTCATAAGGCCGAGGCTGTCAGACAAGATAGATACCGTGATCATATTTTTTGCGTTGATGTCGAGTGGCCATTGGAGCTCGTTAGCGAGTTCGTAAATAACCTCTCCTGTTGCGACTGCATCACTATCGTTGTAGATTATGGTTGCCTCAATGGTTGGGGTTACGTCGTGATGGTCGATGATAATGAGTGGTTTTGCAAGAAGCCACTGTAGTTGCCCGTTATTATCGGCAACTTCGAGTAGATTGCGGCTGCTGCAGTCAACCAATATAGCGGCATCAAAGTTATGCGGTAAATCTTTTTCTACTCTATCCCAACCCGGCAAATGACGAAGGTGTTTTGGTATATCAATACCGCAGTACAAAAACGGTTGCTTACCGAGGTCATGTAAGATTTGTTCCAGCGCCAAGGCGCTGGCAAGGCTATCTCCATCTGGGTTATCTGCCTGGACAATAACGATGTGTGTCGCTTTGGTAAGAATATTAGCTATAGCTGTCGTGCGTGATACGGTGCTCATAATGACTGTCGCCCTTCTAGTGCTCGGGTGAGCGTTATCTGATCGGCATATTCTAAGTCTACACCAATCGGCAGCCCACGGGCCAATCGAGTTAAACGGACATCTTTGTTGGGTAGTTGTTTTTGTATGTACAGAGCGGTAGATTCGCCTTCTACGCTTGCGTTGGTAGCAAGAATAATTTCTTTTACACCATCTTCTTCAACACGTTTAATAAGTTGATTGATAGTTAATTCATCAGGCCCAACCCCATCAATGGGTGAAATGAGACCGCCCAGCACATGGTAGGTTCCCTTAAAGGTTCCCGTATTTTCAATGGCGACAATGTCAAAGGGCTCCGCCACCACCGCTACAACGGTTTTATCTCGCTTGGGATTGGTATAAAGTTCAGAATATTCTTGTCCTTTTTGAATGAGTGCAAAAGTTTTTTTGCAATACGTAATATTGGTGTGTAGTTTTGATAATGAATCTGAAATCTTGTGTGCATTACTTTGGTTAGAGCGTAGCAAATAATACGCATAGCGTTCAGCACTTCGTGGGCCGACGCCAGGAAGCGCTTGCAGCGCATCAATAACAGTCTGTAATGCGGGCGGAAGAACACTCATTAACGTTTACTGTCCGAGCCCACCCAACATCCCCATAAAGGGTTGCATTTTCTCAGCAGCTAACTTCTGGCTCTGCTGAATTGCGTCTTTAACAGCGTCTTCAATCCATCGTTCAAGCAAACCAATGTCATTAAGATCAACCGAATCAGGATTTATTCTGATCTTTTTTATTTTTTGTTCTCCGTTGATTTCAACTGTTACGGCGCCGTCGCCTTGTTCTACGGTTATGGTCTCTTTTTGTAATTCTTTTTGAATTTTTTTAGCCTTTAATAGCATTTTTGCTTGATCAAACCGACTCATGGTAACTCCTTATTAACTGCTTTATTGTATCAGATTTGGTGGGGATTCTTGGAACGAAGCTTGAGTCACTGGATTATTACTCCAGGCTACAAAGTAGCGGGTGACATTATAATAAATACTGATGCCAATAACCGATGTCAGTAGTGTCAGCCCTATCAGCCGGGCTATGGGGTTATTTGGAAAGACAGTAAACCATTGGTGTAGCAGCAGCATAATACCGCTTGCAACCGTTAGGTAAATAATTGGTAGTAGTAATACAATACTAACTTGCGGACTTATGCCAATTATCAACCAGGCAATGATACCAGCCCCGGTAAGAGTTTTGGTTCTTACTAAACTAAAGCGTAGCGTAAATGCATAGGCACCTAAAATTGCCAAACAGGCAGTTACTAAGTCTATATAAGGCAGTCTGCCTAAATTATGAACTGGGTTGGCTAATGATCGTACTAATAGTGAAGCTGGCACAAATAGTAATTCCTTTATTATTTCAGGTAAATGTATGGTTCGCGGTAAGGCTAACCAGTCGAGAGTCAGGCTAGGGTTTAATACAATGGCATAACCTAAAGGCGCAAGTAGCACAAGTCCACAAAGGGCAAAAAGTACCGTTACATAAAGTGGCGTTTTACGAAGCAACATTGTAATATGTCGGTGTTCAGCAAAAATAGCTAAGCCCACAAACCAAATAATTCCTGGTATGTATAAAGCAGTGCTTATGATGAGCATAGTACCTAGTAAGGCAGTTTTAATATGTTTTGTACCATGGAGCCACCATGCCGAGGCGAGTAGTCCAAGCATCGCGAGCGGTAATAGTATATCGGGCACAGCTACACGACTGTGATGAAGAAAAAGGGCCGACGTGGCCAACGCTAATGAGCTTAACCAAGCGATACGCGGCGAAAACCAGTAGCGTGCTAAAGCGTAAAATAACACCACAAACGCAATGCCAAATAGTGCTGAAATAGCTCTAAATAAATATACCGACTCATTACCGAGTTTAATCAGCGCATATTGGCCGAGCTTAAAAGGCAAAAACAATGGATTTTCAACGATTCGTTGCCCGCTTGCTGCGCTTTCAATTGCTGCAACCTCGGAGCTACTTAATTGGCCTTCTGTAATGCTTTCTAATTGAAAGAAACTTACAAATACAAGAATTGCTACACTTACAAGGCAAAGTAGAATAAGTTGCCAGTTCGCACTAAAAACAAGCCAAAACTTCTTCATTTCTGTACCTTAGTATACCATTAACGGTTCGATTAAGTATCAAACGGCGTAGCGTGTTTGGTGTCAAGTGAACGAAAGCGTTGTTTTTCTTTGTCAAAATATAACTCAACGGAATCAGTGGGTCCGTTACGATGTTTTTTAATCATAATATCAGCAATATTGCGTCGCTCTGAATCTTTATTGTAGTATTCTTCGCGGTAAATAAAGGCAACAACATCAGCGTCTTGTTCGATTGAACCCGATTCTCGTAAGTCTTGAAGTTGCGGTATCTGCGGACTGCGGCTTTCAACCGAGCGGCTTAGCTGGCTTAAGGCTATTAAGGGCACATTAAGTTCACGAGCAATAGCTTTAAGGCCACGGGATATTTCTGAGATTTCTTGTACGCGGTTGCCATCGCCACCAAAACGAGCGCCACCACTCATAAGCTGCAGGTAATCTACGATAATAAGACCAAGAGGGTGTTGATGCGACTCGCGGCGCGCTTTGGTACGGAGATCACTTACGGTGATACCAGGTGTATCATCAATGTAAATTTGTGCCTCACTAAGGGTTCCCATAGCATGGCCAATACGTTCAAAATCTTGGTCGCTCAAGTTACCCGTTCGGAGTGACCATGCGTTCACTCCAGACTCCATTGCAAGCATTCTGTCCACCAATTGTTCTTTACTCATCTCAAGGCTAAAAAGCAATACTGGCTCTCCGGCTTTGGTCGCCACATTATGAGCTAAGTTTAGGGCCAGGGCGGTTTTGCCCATAGAAGGTCGTGCTGCCAAAATGATTAAATCAGAGCGCTGAAAGCCGGCTAAGACATTATCAAGATCTTTAAAGCCGGTTGGTACGCCCCTAATTTTACCTTTGTCTTTGTGAAGCTCATCTAACCGATCAAAACTTTCGCTTAAGATGGTTTCAAGACTGATAATATCTTGTTTAATGTGACGTTGGCTTACTTCAAATAGTTTTGTCTCGGCCTCTTCAATTAGTTCTTGTAAGCTTTTAGCTTCGTCATAGCCAAGCGTTACAATTTCGTTACTGGCTTTTATCAGGCGCCGTCTTAACGCTTTTTGGGCCACAATAGAAGCGTACTGCTCAACATGGGCTGCCGTGGGCACATAATTGGTCAGTTCTGTTAGGTATGCAGCACCGCCTACCATATCAAGCTGTCCAGTGCTTCTGAGACGGTCGGTAACGGTCAGTACGTCAATGGGGCTGTGGCGTTCGTAAAGTTGCTTTATTGCATCATAAATTATGGCATGGCGTTGATCATAAAAATCATGAGCCGAAACTGTATCAGCGATTTTTACAATAGCGTCGCTGTCAATTAAAATTGCACCGAGCAAACTGGACTCAGCGTCGAGATTCTGTGGCGGTAGTGGTACCTGATTTGGCGGCATATTACGTATCCAGCACTTCTCCACCCCCAAAAATTTGTGTTATTGATTCTAGTGTATCAGATGTTTGGGGTGTATTTTTAGGAATGTGACCTTTTGGTTTAGCAGCAAGACTTTCATCAACCACTACAGTTATAACGGGTTGGTTGCCAAGGGTTTTGTCAAGAACGGTGCGAAGGATGAGGCCGTTTTTTTCATCGGTTAGTCGTCGATGATGAAACTTAAACGGTACCTTTAACGTGATTTCTTGACCTACAATTTCTGGCTTAGCCATTCGAGCAATTCCGTACAAAGTATTATTTGTTTTTTTTAGAGCTGCGAGCACTGCTTCCCAATCATCTGGTGAGATTGTTCCGCTTGATGTGGCTTTGGTATTCACGGCTGCTGTAGAAGCTGGCTTTGAAGGTGTTTTTTGGGGCTTTTTTTCGATAGGGGTGGCCTTCTTTGTGGTTGAGTCTTTGTCTTTTTTAGTAGATGAGGCTTTTGGTTCGGTTATTAGCGTAGCGTCAATATTTTTAATACCATACTCAATTAAACTAAGCTCTAAAAAATCACGTGGGTATGGAGCGTTTGGCGTTTGCAGTAGCGTAGACATAAGTCTCGTTGTATCGGCACCGAAGATAAAGTTGTTGTTAATAATTTCTTGCCTCAAATAGGCAATTAAGCTTTTGGCGATTTGAGTGGCGTAGTATCCGTGATGTTCTGCTCTATCAAGTATAGAAATTAATGCCTGGAGGTTACCCGTTTGCATAGCCTCAATGATTGACGTAATTGTTTCTTCGGTAGGAATTCCCAGGGCGCTTTGAACTGACTCAATGCTAATGGTGCCGCCAATTGCTAATTGATCAAGCAAACTAATGCTGTCACGAAAGCTACCCTCACCATGCTTGGCTATTAGTTCAATAGCTTCGTCTGAAATAGCAATGTTTTCGTGCGTAGCGAGTTGCCGCAAATGAGCGGCTACATCATCTACGGTAATCGGTTTAAACGCAAAGCGTTGGGTTCGGCTAACGATAGTTTCAGGCACTTTATGGACTTCAGTTGTGGCTAAGATAAAAATAACATGAGCCGGCGGTTCTTCAAGCGTTTTTAAAAGCGCGTTAAACGCTTCACGGGTAAGCATATGCACTTCATCGATTATATACACTTTATACTTTCCCATAACAGGGGCGGTATGAACCTTGTCACGAATCTCGCGTATTTCATCAATGCGTCTATTGCTGGCAGCGTCAATCTCGATTATATCAAGTGAGCCTTTTGTGTCGGCATACGCAAGACCATTAACTTCATACGCAAGAATTCTTGCAATACTGGTCTTGCCTACACCTCTAGGCCCGGAAAACAAGTACCCATGACTAACCATGCCCTTTTTCAGGGCACGTTCTAACGTCTGTGTGATGTGCGGCTGGCCCACTACATCAGCTAACCGTTGTGGCCGGTGTTTCCGGTAGAGTGCTTCTCCCATTACCCTTTTAATTATAGAGGTTACGCACTAATATTTCGATTGTTATTATTACATTTATAGGGCTGCTTCTAGTGCTGCCCATTCGGCGTTGGTGTAATCTTCTGGCAAATCAACGCTTACTTGATCACCAGGTTTAGCTTTAAAATAGGTTACGCTGGCCAACAACACCCGAAACTTCTTTTTATCTATCTCGACATAATATTGACCGTTTTCCAACGTTAGCATACCGACTTTTTGCACGCGCGGGACGGGACCAATTTGCTTGTATAAAAACGTACCGTCATCGGCAATCGTTAATTTCAGAATGTCACCCTGTACTAACTTTGACTTGGATGCATAGTTTGCTGGTACCGGGTATGTTTTGCCGTCGCTGCCTACCATTGCCTGGCCGTCAAATACGCCTTCTATAATTTTACCGATTGGCTCATCCTGAAGCTTTGCTGCTTCCGGCTTGTCATCACCCACTACGCTAACAAGGAGTTCCTTTGCAGCGGCAAGGCTCGTCTCCGCTTCTTCAATTAAAATTCTTAAGCGCTTAATTTGTTTTTCGGGTAAATCTGGCATAAATAAAGTCTCTCTTTTGTTTTTAGACTACACTCTCTTGCCTAAAATTATCACGTCTGACCCATAATGTCAAAAAATAAAGAGTATAGCTGTGGATAAATAAAAAACTGCCCGTTAATTTTGGGCAGTTTTTTATGTGTGTTGACCGATATTTAGGCAAGCTCCACAATTGCGCCTGCGTCTTCAAGCGCTTTCTTGGCGTTTTCAGCATCTTCTTTTTTGGCTTTTTCAAGCACTGGCTTTGGTGCGCCGTCTACAACGGCTTTAGCTTCACCAAGACCAAGACCAGTAATTTCTTTTACTGCCTTAATAACAGCTACTTTTTGTGCGCCTGCATCTTTAAGAATGACATCAAATTCACTCTTTTCTTCTGCGGCACCAGCATCGTCGCCACCTGCAGCAGCAGGACCAGCTACGGCTACGGCTGCAGCTGCGGGTTCAATACCGTACTCATCTTTTAATAGGTTTTTTAGTTCATTTACCTCTAGAACAGTTAAGCTTGTCAGCTCTTCTGCAAGTTTCTTTAAATCTTTTGCCATTATATTCTCCTTAATTATTTTAGGCAGTTGCCTTTGCTTCTATACCGTCCAGTATTGCATGTAGGTTACCGGAAAGTGCGTTGGTAACATCATTGAGTGGTGAAGCCAATATAGCTATCACTTGGGCAATAAGCTCGTTCTTGCCCGGTAGGTTTGCTAATGCCTTGACGTCATCAGCACCGAAAAACTGACCTTCTGCCGTGATAGCGCCAACAAATTGTAGGTTTGGGTTGTTTTTGGCGAATGCTGCAAGTACCTGAGCAGGTGCTACCTCATCGGCGTTATTAAACGCGTATAGAAGTTGTCCTCGTAAGGCGCTTACGTCGGCAGTTTTGAGCTGCTCGTTGCTTTCAATTGCCTTAATGACGAGTCGGTTTTTTATTACCTTAACAACAGTGCCGTTTGCTTTCGCGTTACGACGTAGCTCTTGCAAGGCTTTAACGCCCGTACCTTGATAAGCGGCAGCAACTGTTAACTTTGATTCGCCAAGTAAAGTGGTTACTTCACTTACCACTGACTGCTTTTGTTCTTTTGTTAAAGCCATAGGGTATCCTTTACTTGTTATAGTTGTATCGACCAAATTTTAAATGTTCTTTTACCAAAAAAGCCTTTGGCATTCCAAAGACTTTTATACGATTTTTGCTTAAACGGCTTCTCGTACCTCGGTAGCATTCTTAATTCGCTCGTGAGCGAACGCTACTGTCTTTGGTAAATAACATCTTAATTTTAACAAATTATTATTGTTTCGTCAATCGGTGTATTCTTCACACTCAACCGCAACAGTAGCACTGAGCACAGGAGCTGCTCGATGTTGATTTAAGAAATCTAATGTAGATCGCATTTGTCGTTGATGAGACGTTGGTAACTCAGATTGGATAACGGGGCCGGTGCGGTTACATTCAGTCGACAGGCCTTCGGGTAACTCAAATTGTCGAATAATGGCCTGGGATTGTTCGTCATAAGAAACGACATGTAAGCCTGGAGTCCATGTGTCCAGTGGATTAAAAGCACGAACGAAGATTACATCATCATTACTGGCTGGCCGTAAATGCCGACGAAAAATTGGCTGAACGTCCATGGTTGTCCGTTGCAAATCCTCAGACACAACAATCACACGAAACCATGGATGATCATTGCCGGGTTTTGTGCTACGAGGCCTCCCTTCATTCAAAAGTGCCCACGAGTCGATGGTTCGTTTTTTTGCCTGCCAACCATGTTCTTCAGCCAGTCGGTGTAATTGTTGAAACGATGCTTCATCGTATTGAGCTACATACTTGCGAGCAGCCTCTGCCAGGCTGTGTGTTCCTTCATCTGTCATATTGTTAGATCGTTCATAACTATGTTGCGCGGCCATTATGTGTTCCTTCAATCTAAAAACCCCGCTTGAGCGGGGTTGTTGCTTTACTTATTTGCTATAACAAACACTACACCCGCTTGCGCGTGTAATCAATAATCTTAGAGATAATTATTGCTCGTGTCATTACAAGCAACATTTATACGCTTAACTATTGCTATTGTCAAGCAGGTAGATTGAGTCGCTGAGCATTGGTTGTCATAGTGATAGTGTGCGGTCTGTCACCCTCCTGACTTTCGGACCCGTCAAAAGGCACGATAACGATAGTATCCGAAATAGGTCCTCGAATGTTGTTATCTGCGGGATATGTTCTTTGTTCGTACATATCAGGGCCAGCTACTTCAACGGTTGTTTTGTGTGTAGCGCCTGCAACTTGCGTGCGCACACCGTTGGTTATATGTGTAACGTCTACATTGCTTGAACGCTCCAAATAGTCTTTTACTTTTTCTGAAATTGCCATCATGTTTCCTTATATCAAATTAATTGCGTTAAAAAAGCCCAATGTTGATCGGGCTGTGCTGGTCGGTAGAATGTATTTACCGTTCAGGCTTCGCGTATGCTAAGCACAGCCCTTTAAGGCCGAGGAGGAGGTCAAGACCAAGCTGTACTTTATAGATCATTAATGGCATTATAGCAAAATTAGGCTACTTGACAAGTTTTTTGAAAGAGCGTACATTAAATACTCGTGAATACATTTCAACACATTATTGCTAAGATCTGCATGGGCCGCAACTACGGTTTTGTGCTCGTGGTTGCATAATTTGTTGGAGTAGGTTCGCAAGCAAACAATTTGGTAGACAACAAACCGGACTCCAACAACAAGGTCCGGTTTTTTACTGCGGCGAATCGATGATTGTCCTCGGTTGAGAATAATCATGGGAGCACCGCTTCCATATAAGTCTGTCCTGCACTGCGTAGGATAGCCATCCGAAAGGATGACCTTAACAAGGGGGAAGAATAGTATGGTTGACGTGTATCTCGATGAGGTAGCCGAAGACCGGGTCAGGCGCATGAGTGAAGCAGCGCGCGTTGACCGGGCCATGCGCCGTACTCGTCGCTTGCTCCAGTCACCGATGGCGGCTGATGCAACTCTGCGTCAACGCTGGGAGAACAAGCTTCGCAATCAAGAGCGTCAGTTGTCATCACTTTGTCGCTAGACGACAAAGCTATTGATATGGTGGGGCTGCAGGGTTTGACCTTGCAGTAAGCAGTTTGTGATAACAACTGTTTTCTGATGATTCATCAGGACCCACCACACCCATACCGCTTACCACTGCTATAACTATAATCAGACATATTCTTCCCCCTAAATAAACAAAATTAGGAACGTATTTATGAATCAGAATGGGGAATTTGAGGCCACCGGCGATGCAATAATAGAATCTCTAGAACGCAACTGGCAAGAGGTGCGTCGGAATGGAATTGTTAGTAGTGTTATAGTTGAGCCCTCAGCTTTAATACTGAGTGTTCGCGATGAAACCTGGGACGGTATTAAATCAGGTCGTCTTCAACGAACGGATACACCTCCCGAACACCACTATGTTTATGAAGATGTATAGCTTTAAGACTTGTCTAGTTGTTTTAATTTAAATTGTGTATATCGTTCAGCTGCCAACCGTGTTAATTCAGGGTCCTCACCCTGATTTACAAACTTCATGGCTTCAGCAATTAATGGATGTACTTCTGCAAGCTTTTCGTGCATTTGTTGTACGAGTTTTCGATAGCCAGGGTGGCCTTGTGGTGAGGTTCGTAGCTCATGAAGGTGAAATGCTTCGCGGGCATTATACGTTACCTTCCAGCGCATTTTATGACCAAGTAGTGTTGCATATTGGGCTTCAAGTTCGTACCCAGCTGCCTGAAGTTCGCTGTAGAGCTGAAGGCTACTATCGAAACACTTTTCAAACAAATCAACCAACCCGGCCTCTTCAATTAATTTTGGAATATCATAGCCGTAACGCGGGGTTAAATACTGCCATTCAAGGTCATCAACGATGCGGTGGCGCTGTAGGTCTCTAAAGATACCGTAGTCACATATTAAATCCCAGCTATAATGAGCTTTTTCTAAGGCTCTGCCTGGCTTGTGCCGGCGATTTAACCGCTCACCCATATAACTTCTAAAGATTTCTACGCGCTTATCGTATGGCAAATTAAGGACGCTACGATTTAAGTCTTCCAGTGGTAGGTTGGTGTGTTCATATAACATATCTGCAACCAAATCGAGCTCGTTGCGTGGCCAATAGCTCGTTAGGGTGACGGCTTCGTTTGCTTCGCTATAATGGCTTGGTACTACTTCTTGGGCGTGTTGCTTCATGGCGGCGCGGGTGTTTGACCAATAGGCAATAGTAGCACCGCCTCGATCAGCTTTATCGGCTCGTTCTAAGAAAGTTGAGACTACTTTTCGACTTTCATCAAGCAGGGCCTGACCTACGTCACGTGCTTCTGGCAAATCATCGCTAAGTAAGTGCATAATTAAGCTTTCTAAGGCCTGGCCAGAAGCATAAATGCCAACCGTTGACGTCGTAGCAACGGGCAGAACCGGACGTACGGCATCACATGCCTGAGCTCGGGTAGCTCCCTTCCACGCTAGATCTTGCTCTTTTTTTGGAACGTTAGAGTTTTTTCGTACGTGATCAGTAAGTTTGTGAACCATTTCAGAATATAAATCAAAAATTTTGTCCATGCTGTCGATGTATTTTTGTTTTACATCATCATTAAAGTGTTTTGGCGTTAAGTAGCGGTAATTGCCGTTTTTGTCTTTTTGGTCAAAATATATGTAGCGAGTTGACTGTTCTAAATATGAAGCCAATCGGCCCCACTCAAGCTTTTTGGTTAGCAAATTCGAGGCGTTTTCTACCACAACATGTTGCCCTGCAAGCTGCTGTACGGAGTCATCTCCGTAGGCAGTAATAACGCGGCGCAGCAAATCCTTGTCTTTATCTGCTTTATTGGCAAACTCATCTAAGATTGTTATACGCATATCATCGCCGCGACGGCTTAAACGCGCCATAGCCGCAGCAATTGTGACCGTGCTTAGCTCGTCGGTAAACGCATAAACATTGTCAGTTGTATTTGTAACGGCTTTTTGAAGATATGCCTTGCCATTATCGGTGATTTCATAGCCGTTTTCAGTCTTACGCAGCAATTCAGTTTCGTCTTGTTGCTTATTGCTGGTTTTTAGCATAGGTTTGACTTTCTCCCATATTAAGTTATGAATTTCATCAATACTGAGTAGTTTGCCGTCACGTATACTGTCAATACGCTGAAAGTCTTTTGGAAACAACTCGCATAAATCTTTATATACTTCAAGTGAGCGCTCAATGTGTGCTTCATCAGCTTCATGAATGTCTTTTTTGACATGCGTGCTTGAGTTCTCTTTTGCAGCTAGCCGTTCTTTGATGACTTCAAGTGGTGTATATAAAACAAAGCTTAAGTTTGGACGGGGTATGCCGAGCATTTCAAACTCTAAATTATCGAGCCAAATAAAATACCCCCGCCGTTCTTCTGGGTTGTTAAATTTTGTACCTTGGTGCGCCATGTTTGAGCCCACATACCGGTCGCACAACACAATTTTACCGGCCCTAAGAGCGTCTTTGATTTCTTTGGCGGCCTGGTAACGGTCTAAGGCATAAAACATCGAGCTCTTGTACGGCCCTACCTCGTTAGCCTCGCCGTACTTACCTGCGAGGTATTCGCGAACAAAGTAGCTTGATTCTTCATCGTAACGAGGAAAATGAATATTCAGGATATCATAGCCCTCGTCGGTTAGCTTTTTTTGCAGCGCTTCATACTGCGTAGATTTACCTGACCCGTCAGTACCCTCAATGACGATGAACAAACCAGTTTCTTCCCCACCCTTGTTAAGTGTGGAAGAATTATTCATATTTAATACCTTTAATGGCCTCCGGCTTGATTCTCGTGTCTTTGTACGCACGTGGCAGCATTTGATCCGGGCTCCAGGCTGAAACAATACTTTCAATATTGTTACTAGTGTTTGACTGATATTTGCCGCTCAATTTTTTATACTCTTGGTCAACGGGCCCTGTTTCGTAAAAGACCATTTGTGCAATACGTTCGCCTACCGGTAAGACGACACTTTCATGTTGGTTCATGTTGTAGATCTCCATGGTCCACCTATTAACATAACCCGGGTCGCCCCAACCGGCATCAAGGCAAACTGCTACACCGTTTCTGCCCCATGTGCTTCGAGCCTGCATAGTGCTTGTTCCTGGTGCTTTGATACCAATAAATTCATGAGTATGAGCCAATATGCGCTCGTGCGGCCGCAACACAATAATAGGATGGTCTGGTGGAATATTTTTAAATAGAGCGCGCCCGTGAGCTTTTGCCCACTGTTTGTGAATCTCTGCTTTGAACGGGCCGCTAAAATAATTATCTACTGACTGTTTATCAAAAGGGTTATAAAACCCACCTTGGCTCGGACGCTCGGTGCGGTAATACCAATAGCCCAACGTAACATCTACGCTGCTGCCAGCAATGTTTTTCTCGGTATAGGGGTGAAAAACTATATGCCCGTCTTTAACAGCTTTTTTTATTTGTCGGTTACTATATACTCCCATGACTCCCTCGTTTTCTCTATTGTACACAAGAATGACACCGTAGGGCTAGGGGTAACGAGCATATTACAACATAAACGAACCGCCTGCTTGAAACAGGCGGTCAACCGTTACGAAAAGTCGATTTTTAAACGTCGCTATTATTTACGTGAATACTAGGGCCCATAGTCGTGGTTACAAAAACAGACTGGATGTAGCTGCCTTTTAGGCTGGCCGGCTTGGCGGTCTTGATGGCGTTTATGATGGCATTGGCGTTTTGCTCTAGATCTTCAGGTTTAAAGCTTGCTTTACCAATGCTTAAATGGATTATGCCGGTGCTATCTACGCGGTATTCAACCTTGCCTGCCTTGGCTTCTTTAACGGCTGTTGCTACGTCTTTTGTAACCGTGCCGCTCTTTGGGTTTGGCATAAGGCCTTTAGGGCCAAGTAACCGAGCGTATTTGCCGAGTTTAGCCATCATTTGTGGCGTTGATATTAAAACGTCAAAGTCAAGTTGTTCTTTGTCGAGTTTTTGTAGAAAGTCATCTGAACCGGTAATATCGGCACCTGCTGCCTGAGCCTTTTTAGCATCGTCAACATCTGCGAATACAGCTACACGTACCGTTCTGCCGCTACCCGCTGGCAAGGTAACGGTTCCGCGTATATTTTGGTCTGCTTGGCGTGGATCGACACCGAGCTTAATATGAAGCTCTACGCTTGCATCAAACTTGGCAGGATTAGTCTTGCCTGCTAGTTCAAGGGCTTCAGCCAGGCTGTATTCTTTGGTTTTATCAATCAACTTAGCTGCTTCTCGAAATTTCTTACCTTTACGTTCTAAGATAGAACGAGCCGGTTTAACAGGTTGTTTTGGCTTAGCTTTATCAGTCTCTTCTGTAGCGTTTTCTTTGCGTGCTTCTTTGGCTTGCTTTTCTTCAGCTTCTTTAAGAGCTTTTGTACTGCGCTTTCCGGCTTTTGCGGTAGTAGCAGCTTTTGGCGTTTCTTTTACCTCAGCAACCTGTGCTGCTGTTTCTTCTTTAGTTTGCTCTTTCTTGGCTTCTGCCATAACTTCTCCTTTCGTGGTGCAAACATCTGTCAACGTGGCAGACTCCCACAGTTTAATGTAATTATTATAACATCGAATTTAAAACTATTCTAGTGTTTCAGTTGTTCGCAACGTTTTATGTGCTTTTTTAACTTGCATCACCCATGTCGCGATATTTTTGAAGGTACTCTCGCAGTAGATGCGCAGCTTGATAACTTTCACCTATTGTTGCCTGTTCATGCCAGCGAACATATGTCTCTATGCTTGGAACCTTAATTTCATGTGCAGGGACATCAGGTCTTCCAACCGACGGCACTGAGCGTATAAGCGCATAATACAATTGACGGTCTTGTTCGGTAAAAAGAAGATCAGGTCGAGCTTTTTCAAGCTCGGTCATAGGTTGAATTTTACCATCTAATTGACCGGCGTACTGCACTATTGATCAAGCTCTTGCGGACTTCCCGTTTTTTCTTTTATAAAGCCAGTAAGTTGCGCAACTTGATCATCCGTGAGGATCAGTGAACCAATTTCATATCGTCGTGCTATATCTAAGAGTGCGCGTTTCTCCTCTCCTTCGGCCCATGCCCTAATTGCTGGTGAATCTGGACTAGCATCGGGTGCTCGACTATAACGTACAATTCCATCGCTTGCCATAATGATCTCCTATCTTTCTTCGGTTGATAATTGGTTTAGGCCTGGAGCTGGCTGGTCGAGGCCAACAACAGACTGCAATAGCTCAGGGCTAACATCTTTACGCGGAACGATTTCAAACATCTCGCCGCCGCTTCTACCTAAACCTGCTGGGCGTACAAAAAAGGCTTGGGGCTCACCAGATCCACCCGTATCAAGCGTCAAGGCCTCTTGTGGATGGGTTACATCTACGATGGTTACCTGTCTAATCGCACGTAAAAATCCTGTATCTACCCAACCAAATGCACCAGGAGCAAAAGAGCGAACTTTATCAACTAACTCTACTGCTGAGCGTTCTGGGCTTCGCGACATAGTTTTAACCTTCTACTTCTACTCCCATTGAGCGAGCGGTTCCGGCAACCATTTTCTTAACGGCCTCGACATCATCGGTGTTCATGTCATTAGCTTTCGTTTGAGCGATTTCAGTTAACTGTGCATCATTCAGTTTTTTTGCAACCTTTTCACTGTTGGGCTTACCAGAGCCTTTATCGATGCCGAGTTTGGCACGAATCATGTCGTCAGTTGGTTGGCCAACAACCCTAAAATCCATACTACGATCATCATAGATGGTAATATGAGCAGTTACCGTAACATTGCCCATGTCACGAGTTTGTTCGTTGAATGGATTAACAAAATCCATCATGTTAACACCGTACTGACCAAGTGTGCTACCTACAGGAGGGCCTGCACTGGCTTTGCCAGCTGGTATCTTCATCTTTAGATTAGCTTTAACTTCTTTTTGTGCCATCGTTATTTCCTTTGCATATTGTATCGCTGAAGCATGCGATGTAATGTGCGTAACTTTACTATTATAACAAAAACTACCCCTGTTGTCCAGTGTGATGATGTCTTGGGTTATCTGGATTTCTATCATCATCTAAAGGGAGGAATTTACCCACCGTGCGCATTTTGTCTGATATATCCCACATGCGTGGGTCTCCTGACCTAACTGCATCCATAAATTGGGCATACAATTCTTGCCAATAGGCTTCGGTAAAGGCTCCATCGGTTGGGTCTCTCAAAAAATTTGCTTCTGCTATTTCGGCAAAAGTTGGTAATGAGCTTTCAGGCGTAGACATGATGACTACACTCTCTTAACTTGTAGAGAGTCAAGTTCAACCGGTGTTTCGCGGCCAAACATGTTAACAAGTACTTTAAGCTTGCCTTTTTGAGCGTCAATCTCGTTAATAGAGCCGTCAAAACCCTTAAACGGACCATCAACAATGTTAACAACCTCGCCAATGCGGTAGTCAATCTTATGCTTGGGTTCGGCGCGGCCCATACGCTTCATGATTTTTTCAATCTCAGCCTCGCTTACCGGGCTTGGTTCAGTACCACTACCAACAAAGCCGGTTACGCTTGGCGTGTTTCGTACAATGTACCATGCATCTTCGGTTAGCTTCATTTGTACCAACACGTATCCTTGAAAAATGCGTTTTTCTACTACTTTACGTTTGCCGTTTTTAACCTCGATCATTTTTTCTTTTGGTACTAATACCTGAAAAATTTTGTCTTTCATGTCTAAACTGTCGGCACGCTGCCGAATGCTTTCAGCAACTTTTTCTTCATAACCGCTATAAGTATGAATCGCATACCATTGCTTTGATGAATCATAACGTTTATTCATCCCGTTAGAATCCTCTCTTTCTTGATGTGGTTATAGATAAACTCATTTTCGTGTTTCTAGCGGAACTCATTATAGTAATACCTCTTTAAATAATTTATCGAGCCCGTAGTCAACAACTGCAATTAATAACCCAAAACCAATCGCAAATGCAAAAACGGCTATAGTAAGCTGGGCTGTTTCGCGCCTACCTGGCCATGTTACCTTACGAAGCTCTTGCCAGCTTGCTTGTAAATACCCAAGAAAAAGAATTTTAGATATGATCTTGCCAATAAACCGAAACGGCTTTGCTTTGAAGGGACGGGCGGCAAACTTAGCTGGCTTTATGGCTTTTTGGCCAACTACTGACGCAGAACGACGCATGCGCCCTAAGCGCTTGTTGGTCTTAGCTGACTCAGTTTTAGCTTTACCTTTTGTTGGTAATTTTCGGGTACGGGCCACAAAATTCTCCTAAAATAAAATACCTACTATAAATAGTAGGTCGACATGTCAATACTACTACATTGGCACAGTGAAGTCAATGTTTAGTTTAGGTTAGGAAAAGCAATTGTAAAAAGTGAACCTTTGTTAAGCTCGCTTTTTACATCTATGCGGGCATGAATAAGGTTGGCTAACTTCATGGTGACATACAAGCCAAGTCCCGTGCCGCTAGTTTCTCGGGTGCGAAAATCTTCTGACCTAAAAAACTTTTCAAAGATTTTTGCTTGGTCATTTCGGCTGATGCCAATGCCGGTGTCTTGTATATAAAACATTACTCCGTTTGGTTGCTGTCGGGCTCCAATGGCAACACCGCCCTTTTCCGTATATTTTACGGCGTTGGTAATAAAGTTTTGTAATATTTCACGCACATATAATTTACTAGAACGCAGTAATTCGAGTTTTGGGTCAAGGTCAACGGTAAGCTGCAATCCTTTTTTTTGTGCTTCCGGAAGGTAGCTATTATAAAGCTCTGTTATGAGCTCATGAATATTTATACTTTCGATATCAACGGCTAGACGTTGACGTTCAGCGCGTGAAAGCGTTGAAAGGTCATTGATCATCTCGCTCAAGAAAACAATTTGCTCATGCGCTTGTTTTAAGGCTTGATTTACCTTTTGTAAATCGCCGCCACGTTCTGCGGCAATCAGCGCATTACTAATGTTGCCCTCTGCAATCGTGATCGGTGTACGTAGCTCATGGCTGACAACGCTAATAAATTCGTCTCTCTCCTCTTCTAGTGATTTTTCTCGGGTAATATCACGCAATAATATAACGTGCCCCTCTGCCCCTTTTTGGCCGTACCCAAGCCTAACGGGCGCTATGCTGATATATAGGTTAATAACGCTTCCGTCTGGATACTGAAGCCTAAAATCTCTGTTTGAATAGGCAACATGTGTTTCGCTTATAAGTCGAGTTACATTTACTAACTGGCCATTCTTATCGATGAGACGCAATACCTCGCTCAGCGGTTTGTTGGTAATCGCGGTGTTAATATCAAGAATATTAAGCGTTGCCCCATTGTAAATAGCGACCCGCTGCTGGTTGTCAATTGCCAGCACGCCGTCTCCCATACTGTTAATAAGGCTATTGAGGCGCTCATGTTCAAGAGTAGTGTTTTTGTTGGGCCAGACTGGTTTGTTTTGACCTTGCGTATCCATCAGTAGTTATTATGACATAGTTCTTATGATTTAAGTGGTAATAATGTCGGGTGAGTACTGCTTCAATGTACGCCTTAGTTCGCGATACTGCGGTTGGTGCACTTCTACCAGCTGCCAAAAATCTTTGCTGTGATTCATATGAACCGTATGGGCCAGTTCATGTATAATTACGTAATCGATCACCTCCCACGGCAGCTGAATTAGAAATAAACTAAAGGCTAGATCTTGTTTGCTGCTGCAACTCCCCCAGCGACTGCGGAGGTTTTTAATCTCAATTTTGCCCACCGAAAAATGAAAGCGTTCAGCAAACTGTCTCACTCGCGGTAGAATGAGCTCTTCGGCTTCTATCATTAAAGCGCGTCGAGTATAGAGTTCAAGCTTTTTTTGGACTACTGCAGACTCGATGGTGGCATCAATCGGCACCTTAACATTAATTTTCTCCGGTAAAATCCTACCAGAAATTCGATTGCCACTACCATGGGCAATATGTAAAGAATGCCGTTTGCCAATCTGTACACCATCAGCTAATAAATGTTTAGTTTTGCGGTGTTGATTGATCCAGTCGACACGCTGTAAAACATATAAAAGCGCAGCCTTATAAGGCATCCAATTGGGCATCGTAATACGAACATCATTACCATTTATGCGAATACGCACATTACGTGCACCACGCCGTTTATAAAATGGAAGCTCACCAACGCCTTCTACATGAAGAATCTTTTGTGGCATTATCGAATAGTAATGTTGCGACGTGTCATGTCGACTCGACCAGCTGTCGGCACAAGATTTACAAGGCCAGGTTTAACAACATTTTGAGATACATTTTCAGGTTTAATAAGTTTAAGATCATAAAACTTACGCGCTAACGCACTGCGCTGCATAGGGAACGAGTGCTTTCCGCTTAAAACGATGTAGTCTTCATCGTGCCCGGGGTTTTGCATATGTCCGGTAATTTCGTCAAATAATGGTCGATCAATAACCTGGGCAACTTTGTCTTCACTTTTTCGCCTATCACGTTGAGAGGCGCGCGCAAAGGCGCTTTCTGGGTCAATTTGTAGCCACACAAGAACATGCTGCGCCTTCTTTTTACGCGCTATGTCGCGCAAGATCCGGCGTTGACTTTTTTTGATTGCATTGGTATCAAAAATAACGCTTACTCCCGCCTCTAAAAACTCCTCTGTCATATACTCCATGAGGCGATCTACAATTTCGTTTTCGGCTTTGTCATATCGTGGCGTTTCAAAAAGCTGGTACCGTATTTTGTCACCGTATACATGGGCAGCTTTTATGGTGCTACCCATATTTTGTGCAAAATAAGTTTTACCAGACCCAGGAAAGCCGTACAGCATAATAAGTGTCGGTTTGCTCAACTCGAGTTTTGCCATGGTACTTATTGTATAACAGATTATCAAGTTTATGAAAAGTATTGTCACATCGGTGACAAAAAATATACAGGATGTAATTCGGTAGTTTACTTATTCATGAAAATTCATGAGTCATTAATGAAGGAGCGTAGCCCTGTTTGTTAGAACGTAGGTTATATAACCTACAATCAGTGGTATAATTTATTTGTGAATGTAAGAGTGGCAGCAATGAACGCAGCACGTCAGCAAAAAGCTATAGAACGTGACAAGCTGCTGGCGGAACGGGCGGAAGCAATAGTCAGCGGTTTCGGAATTAACACAAATCATCACAGAATATTGTGCGCCATAATGTACTGGTGTGAAGGCGAAAAGTCTACAGGGTCAGGTGTGCGCTTTATGAACTCGGATCCAATAATGATTAAGCTCTTTATATCATCTTTGCGCAAAGGATTCGATATCGATGAAACAAAATTTCGTGCTCTCGTGCAGTTACATCAATACCATAACGAAACACAACAAATTGAGTTCTGGTCCGAAATTACTTGCATACCAACACATCAGTTTCATAGATCATATATAAAATCTAATACTGGCACGAATAGTCGCGAAGGGTACCCCGGTTGTTTGAGCTTACGTTATGGTGATTCAAGTCTCGCAAAACTCCTTAAAATGATATATAGTAATCTAAGTAAAATTTAGGGGCATAGTGTTAATGGCTAGCACGGGAGTCTCCAAAACTTCTAGTTCGGGTTCAAATCCTGATGCCCCTGCCACATAGGTTGAAGTGTCTGAAACACGATTTCATCAACCTTTTCGCTACGGTTATTTTGTCCGTTTTTTGTAGTTCTATCAACTAATTTTAAAGATCTCAAGTTCTCCATCGATTCTGCGCTTTTGTTTGCAAATAGACGCGCGTATTTAGTGAAGCTAACAGATACATTTTTACCCTCTGACGTGAATTCTTCGAAAAGTTCTATCAAAATACTGCGCTTCTCGTCAGATTCTGGTGTCCTCTCGGTTTGCGTCAGGACTTCTGGCGCTTTACCTATGCCGTAGAGTTTTTTGTCTTTTGAGCTTTAGTAATCCCGCTAGCAGCACCGTTTGTCCAGACCTAGGCTACAGAATAGCGGTGATATTTTATATGTAAAAAATCCAGTAGGTTATAAGCGTCTGACCACTGCCTTACTTAATCCATCCTTTGGTTATCATAAAAAACCATTTAGGAGATCATTTGCGCTGCGCTTCTAATGTGGTGACGAAACTTTGTAAGTGGTAGCTTGTCTAGCTCAAACATACCAGTCTGCGCGACTTCTTTTGTGGGCTTAATTGCCCCAAGATCTAGGTTAATTTTAACAATGTATCTGTAATCTGGTGAATGAGGTATCCTGGCCTTTATGATTTTCTTTACCGCGCTTTTATCGGCAAGATCAACGCCTAGCTCCTCTGAAATCTCTCGTTTAATAGCCTCCCAGACTGTTTCATTAGGCTCAATTTTACCGCCGGGGAGCTTCCAGTTTGGGTCGTCAACTTCTAAAACCAATAAAATACGAGTATCGTTTAAACATATAATACGCACCACATCCTTCAGTGGTGTGGCGCAATATTCATCCAACAGTTCCATGAATTAGCGTTTTTTAGGTTTTACTTCGTTACGGCCCAAACTTTTTTTGGTTTCAGTAAACAAAACATGTTTTCGCAATTTTGGATCGTATTTACGAAGTTGAAGTTTATCAGGTGTATTCTGATGATTTTTGATTGTGTAGTAATTACGATTGCCCGATTCTTCGGAAACAAGACCAATAACTTTACGCTTAGCTGACTTTTTTGCCATTCTTTGTAACCTCACCTTTCTTTGGCATGATGATTGCAAGTACGATATAACCAATGATTCCAGGAATTGCACCTGTCATAACAGCTAATAATGCATAACCAGCACGAATCAGCGTAGGGTCAATATCAAAATATTCTGCAATACCGGCACAAACACCATCAATAATCTTATTGTCTTCTGATTTGTATAGTATTTTTTTCACTTTGATAATAATAACAGATATTAAGAATTAATTCAATGGAGCCGTTGCCGGGATTTGAACCCGGGACCCCTTCCTTACCATGGAAGTGCTCTACCCCTGAGCTACAACGGCATAACCGACCTATTTTAACAGATTGAATCCATTATATGAACAGTCTTACATAATATTGCGAACGATGTTCACTATTTATATATATGACTGTATCAAAATTCTACTCGTTGGGAGGTCGCTGTTGTACTAACTCTATCTTTCGACCATCATAATCTTGAACAACTGCTATTCTTCCCCTAGAGGTATCTTTGGGCGGCATTACAACTCTGTCTTCTGCTAATTGAGAAATTATTTCATCAACCGAGCCAACAGTGAAGCCGATTCTTGGCTCTCCGCCATCCGGATAAAGTTCAAAGACAAAATCGCCCAACTCTGCTGCATAATGCTTAGGTCCATCACCATGTTTTTCTTCCTCGAATTCCAGCCCTAATGATGAATAAAATTCAACGGACTCTTCTAAATGACCTGTTCTAAATACGCTTAAATTTATCTGTGGGTATTCCATAGTAGCCATAGTTGTGGTGCAGGGAGAGGGATTCGAACCCCCGAAGGCATAAGCCAGCAGATTTACAGTCTGCCGTGTTTGACCGCTTCACTATCCCTGCATAACTAGCTATGTAATAGCTAGTAAACACTTCTCTGAACTTCCCTCAACGTGCTTAGATGTTCTCGCAATATATCTAATGGAGCCGCCTGTCGGATTCGAACCGACGACTTACAGTTTACAAAACTGTCGCTCTAACCAACTGAGCTAAGGCGGCATCTAATTACGCGTATATTTGAGTCTTCTGCATTCTCGGCTTGCACCCCGAAAATTTTAGCATAACAGAGGTTAAATTACAACTCGACGCTTTGGCCGAACAACTCGTTTTGGTTTGCCACTAGGCACGACAAGCTTAGATAGCCGTTTATCAATAGCTGCTGCTTCTTCCTCTTGTCCGCGGCTTTCGTAGGCACGGTGCAAAAGTGAAAGTGATTCTTTGTTCGGTTCTAGTTCAACAGCTTTTTCTAATTCTTGGAACATTAACTTATCATTGCCGAGTTTTTCTTGAACTTTAGCATAAGCTATATGCCGAGCGGCTAAATCGTCCTCTAATTTAAGCGCTTGCTCAAATGCGGTGGCAGCCTTGTCGTAATGTTCAGTTTCGTAATAAATAAGGCCAAGGTTGTGTAGGCTCGAGGGGCTTGGTTCAATGCTTGAGGCAATCTCAAAACAATCAATCGCGTCCTTATATTCTTTTTGTTTAGCATATAAAATACCCAGGCGGTTATAAGCCGCTGCGTTTTTTTCATCAATTTTAAGAATAGTTAGAAGTGCCTTTTCGGCACGCAAAAAACGGTTCTCGCGCATACCCTGATGAGCAATATCCCATAGCTGCCCTAATTTACCACTAACTTTTAATGATAAGGGCGATAGATCGTCTTCTTCGATCACCGCGCTTCTAAACGCAAAATAGGCAAATATAACTAAAATAATTAACGCTAGCATCAACGTGAATTATTATACACTCGTTACAATGCTAAGGCTAGGTTAGTGAGAAGTAACTTTGCGTTTGCGTTATGGCGGCTATTTAGTTGCGCTTGCATTATAGATGATCTAATTTTGTGCCAACGCTTTGCTTGCTCTGGTTTGGCGGCTTGTACGGCTTGCCTAAAGCCGGCCTGGCTCACAATAGAAAGTGCATCGAGCACTTGGCTAAAATCTTGTTTTGATAACTCATCAACTTTTGCAAGTCTCTCGTACGTTGTTACACGAATAAACGTTTTTGCAGTGTCAATTGATTGTAATAATGAATGGTCGGCTTGTTTCAGGAGGGCATCCATAAGGCCTATGCGCGCATTACTTATGAGCAGTGCTTTGTCGACTTCTTTTGGTAAAAAAGACTGTTTAAAATGTTCTTCCAGGGCTTCAGAGGATGGTCGTCGCAGGCGGATAGTTGTAAGTCGTGAGTGCAAGGTAGGTAACAAGCTTCCGGGCTGGGCGACTGACAAAATAATACAGGTCTGGGGCGACGGCTCTTCAAGAGTTTTTAGCAAGGCTTGCTGAGCTTCGGCGGTCATTGCGTGAGCATCTTCAACAATGACAACACGTGCAATAGGTTGGCGTAATACAGACTTAAGCTTTAAAAAATGGGTAACGCGTCGTGATTGATCTATGCTGATACTTCTCTTTTCATCGGGTTGTACAATCAATAGCGAATGGTCGTTAATATTTTGTTTCCCCAACAGGCTTTCAGCAATAAAACGAGCTGTACTTTTTTTGCCTGTGCCAGCATCCCCCAATATTCCAAGCGCATGCGAAGGTTTACGCATAAAGGCTTTAATTTCACGTTGCGTTTGTGGATGTAAGACTAAGCTCATACTACTATTATAACTTGAACGCTTGTGGGAGTGGCGAGGTAAAGGTTTGTCGCACTTTGTTTGGCAAGGTAAGTTCAAGTTGATGTGCGTGCAGCATGAGTCGCTTAGCAGGTTCACCCTCATATAAAACATCGCCTATGATAGGATATCCTAGTTGTTTTAGATGGACACGTAATTGGTGAGTGCGGCCAGTATGCGGTTTTAGCTCTAATAGGGTGTGTTCACCCGTAGTTTCGATGGTTTTATACTCTGTTTGAGCAGGCTTACCGTTTTTACCTACTCTGAATTTTTTTGGTTGTTTTGGATCCCGTTCAATCGGCATATCAATGACTGCTTGATTTGGTTTTAAACCGGCAGGTACAACGGCAATATATGTTTTTTTGGTTTTTCTCTGCGAAAACTGCTTTTGCAGCCATTGTAATGCCGATGGGTTTTTGGCACAAATCATTACACCTGACGTTGCACGGTCAAGGCGATGTACTATGCCGGCACGCTCACCCTCCATTCCAGTCAGCCTTAGCTTTATAAAGGATGCTACCGTCGGCTCAGGGTTAAAGGCTCCTTTGCTGTGCGTTAAAATGCCCTCTGGTTTATCTAGAACAATACAGTCGTCATCTTCGTAGAGGATTGGTAAGTCGATTTCTGGGATTTTTCGTAAACCCTGCACGTTAAAATTAATGATAATTTTATCACCTTGACTAAGCTTATAGCTGACTTTTTCAACCACGCCATTAACTGTAACGTTGCCATCATTAATGAGCTGCTGTGCTAACCCCCTACTGATCGTCTCTGACTGTTGCACATAAACATCTAGCCGAGTACTTGAATCACCAGTCCAATCTAATTTTTTCATCAATCTTCCTATAAATGTATCGCTTGCATTATATCTTTAGTTTTTAGAATATGTTTTCGTTCTTGCCCTACCACCTATTAATACATTCTAATCATGAACGTAACCCTATGGCTTTTTGGACACGCAGCAATGTTTCATTAGCTACTTTGTTCATAGCTTGTTCTGATGCTTCAAGTTTTTGCCGGAGGGCTTGCTCATCCACATCTGTAAGTCTGGCCTGAAAGTTTCGTAAAAAATTTGCAACTGCATCAGCAACCGCAGTCTTTAATGGTCCGTATTGAGTTTGCCCAATAAACGCATTCTGATCACCGCCTAAGAACTTATAGATATCCAGTAGGTTGCTGATACCTGGCTGTTTTTGATAATCATAAACTATCTTTCCTAATGAATCTGTAGTGGAGCCCATAACTTTTCGATGTGCATTTTCTGGCGTATCGCCCAAGAATATAACCCCTTTACTGCTACCTTCGGATTTACTCATTTTTTTCTCTGGGTTAACTAAATCTCTGACGCGTAAACGCTGCTGTTGGCTCGCAAAAGCAATCTGCTCTTTTTCTGGCGCAGGAGGTGTGAATAGCTCACCAAATTTGTTATTCATTCTAATCGCAATATCTCGCGCAAGTTCAACGTGTTGAGTTTGGTCTGCACCAACGGGTACATATTTTGCGCCATACAATAAAATATCAGCCGCCATGAGGACGGGGTAATCAAATAGCCCAACGCTGACACTACTCTTGCCTTGCCCTTTTTCTTTGAATTGCGTCATGCGATTTAATTCACCGATATACGTAAAACTATTTAAAATAATAGTTAGCTCGCTGTGTGCAGGGATGAAGCTTTGACGGTATAAATAGGTGTCTAACTGATTAAGGTCAAGGCCTGCCGCAATATAGAGCTTGAGATTATGCATGGTTTGTTCATACAATCGTGAATGGTCAATTGGTGTCGTAAAACTGTGTAAATCTGGTACAAATAGATTAATTTGATATTCGCCCGTATATTTCTTTTGCAGTTCCACCATAGGGAGCAACGCCCCTAGATAGTTACCGAGGTGCAAGTCATTATTTGCTCTTAAGCCAGTTAGAATTACTGGTTTACTCATATTTAACTTCATTATAGCGCATATTTATGCAAAGTATGGTGTAGAATCTGTGGCACGGATTGGTGCTGTAATTTGGCGGATTCGTGCACGTTTGATTATTGTTACATATTGTTTTGCAATGTCGGGTGAGACGGGTGGGTCAACTGGGCTTTCAAGATTGCTTGCCTCACACAGTACCGCGGCGGGTGCGTAGCCACTGGTAGCTAACTCGGCGATGTGTCGCAGGGCGCGTTCTTGTGCAATAGCTGACTTTTGGAATTCGCCAGCAGGGTCATGGGCCATTTCTGACCCATGAGCGGCATCAACGACCATTAAACCATTAGTAGCGGTGTAGGCTTCAATATAGAGTTTTTCCCACGCTTCTGGTGTTTTTGCAGCTTCTCCGCCACGAAATACTAAGAAAACTGGTGCTCCTGCGTCTCCGCGTGCAGCGTTTAACCGGTCAACCGTTATTAATGCAGGTTCAACTTCGCCTGACAAAGGATTCTTCTCACCTAATGGTATAGCAGGATCCTCTAGGGCTATTTCTTCTTTTTCATCCTCGTCTTCAAGGCGACTACCCAACCACCCAAGTGCTATTCTTGAGCCGTACCGTACCACGTGTTCTAGTCGCCCAAGCTCCATCGCAACATTGCCGCGCAGTTTTGCTTGCTTATCGATGCGAGCAAACGCACCAACTGGATCCGTTGTCTCCATGCCAAACCAACTTGTCGGCAAGGTACGCGGTTTCCAGACGCACATACGCTCTAACGTTGCATCGATAACTTCTTCTTCAGCCGTAAGTGCACACGGTCCTTGTATATCAATAAAGCCCCGGCCCGACATAGTTTTTGTAACAAGATTACGATGGTAATCTCGGCGCTCTTCTAACTCAGGCGTGAATTCAAACATGTCATGCAATTCTTCTGCCGTTGGTGTTTCTGGTGCAAATTTCATATATTCCTTTCCTAGTATTAAAAAAACCGCCGTGTGGCGGTTTGGTTTAACAATTTATTACAAATCTAAGCCGAACGCCACACGTGTGGGTTTGTAAACCAAACGTAAAAATAGTTTACCGTTCGACGTATCATAACGACTATGACAATACTATATAAAGGTTGCTCACGTCAAATAAATTGTGCGAAAAAGCGAAAAGATTAGCATAATCATACATGTCAGCACAATATGAAGGATCACGCGTTTTTTGCCATATATCAGATAAATCATTACAGCACTCATTAGTAACGCGTGGCGCCCAGTATAATAAAGTTCTTAAGTATAAGAACGATACTAACCAGCGAAAACGGTGTCAACCAAAAATCTTTTGGCCGAATATACGGCATGGTAAAAGTATAGCAAATTAGCGTTTCGTAAACTGGCGTTGTTTACGAGCGCCTTTAAGGCCAAACTTTTTGCGTTCTTTTTCGCGGGGATCACGACCAAGCATATCGGCACGCTTTAAGGTGCTCTTAAGGTCACTGTTCATAGTTGCCAAGGCGCGGGCAATTCCAAGCCTTATGGCATCTACTTGGCCAGCGTGACCGCCGCCTGACACACGAGCACTTACATCAAACTTATTAACCTGATCTAGAATGACAAATGGTTTTTGAAGTTCGTTTAGTAGTGCTTTGCTTGTAGCAAAGTATTCTTCAGCAGGCTTCCCGTTGACGCTTATAGCACCCTTGCCGTTCGTCAAACGAACACGCGCAGTGGCACTTTTTCGTCGCCCTAGAGCATAAAAATAAGTATCTTTTACCATATTATTTTGCTTCCTTTACGTCAATTTTCTCAGGTTTCTGAGCATTGTGATTATGATCTTCTCCACCATATACTTTAAGCCGTGCTAAGCGTCCATCACGTAGTTTGTTGGGTGGTATCATACCGCGAATAGCTTTAATAACAACTTGACGTGAATCTTTTTCTAGTTGCTTAGCAAGGTTAGTATCCTTTATGCCGCCAGGATAGCCTGTGTGGCGATAATAAATCTTGTCAGTTAGTTTCTTGCCGGTAACTCTAAGGTTATCTGCGTTAATTACAATAACATAATCACCGCAATCTATATGAGCAGTGTATTGAGGTTTTAGTTTACCAGTTAATAGATCGGCTGCTTGGGTGGCAACACGGCCAAGTGTAGCCTGGCTTGCGTCCAAAATGTACCATTTACGTGTAATATCAGCCGGTTTTGCACTATAGGTTTTCATTATTTCTTTGCCTCCGCAACTTGCTTTGTAGCTGGTTTTTTAGGTGTAGGAGCCTTGGTTTCTTTGGCGGGAGCTTTAACCGGCGCCTCTTTTGCTGCTGATTTAGCTTTTAGATCATCCACAAAACTTACTCGTGCCAGTTGCGCATTATCACCACGGCGTAAAACGGTGCGTTCAATACGCAAGTGCCCGCTGTTTCGTGCTTGTAATTTTGGTGCAATTTCATCGATTAGTTTATGAGCGCTTTGTACCGTGTGAAGAGCACTAATAACTTGCCGGCGATTATGTAAGTCACCCTTTTTTGCTTTGGTAATGAGCTTTTCAACGTACGGAACAACTTCTTTGGCTTTTGGCAGGGTGGTTTCGATTGATTCATGAACAATTAATGACTCAGCTAAGCCCTTAATAAGAGCTTCGCGTTGATCGCGTTCACGTCCAAATTTTCGACCTTTGTATCCGTGACGATGCATTGTTAAATCTCCAGCTCCGCCATTTTATCTTTAACTTCATCAAGCGCTTTTGCGCCAAAACCCTTAAGGTCACGCAATTCAGCATCATTAAGGCTAAATAGGTCTTTTAGAGTGTGGATGTCATTGTTAATGAGAGCGTTAGTAGTTCGAGCTGACAAGCCAAGATCTTCAATTGGGGTCATAAGCTCAGCGCTGTCTTCTGTCGTATTATTGTTTTCTTGCATATCTATGGGGCTTGCCTCTGGTTCAACTCGTGTTTGGCCTGCCAAGGCAGTATACTGGTTCACCAAAATTGCAGCAGCCTCTTCAAAAGCATCATGAGGACTAATAGTACCATCAGTGTCAATCGTGATAATAAGTTTATCAAGATCGGTCATTTGGCCAACACGCGTATTCTCTACCTTATACCGAACGCGATGAACTGGACTAAAAATTGCGTCCAAGGTAATCATGTCGCTTGATTTACGATGCGCAGTTTCGTCTATTGGCCGGTAGCCTCGGCCTGTTTCAACAACAATTTCTATTGATAGGCTGGCTTTAGGATCATCAATGTTTGCAATGACATGATCTTTATTTACTACCTCAATGTCAGCATTGGTTGTGATATCCGCAGCCGTTACAGCGCCCTTACCCTTTTTGTTGATCGTAAGTGTTTGGGGTTCGCTAGAGTAAACTTTAAAACGCAGACCTTTTAGTGCAAGCATAATACCAACAATATCTTCTTTTACTCCTGGAATAGTAGTAAATTCGTGCGTTGCACCTTCAACACGAAAGGAGGTGATAGCAGCGCCGGCAATGCTTGACAGCAACACCCGTCGCAAACTGTTACCAAGCGTCATACCATAACCGGTATGAAGCGGTTCCACAGCAAAAGTAGCACTGAGAGCTGAGTGCTCTTGTACGGTTACGACACCTGGTGTGTGAATATTTTTTGACATGTTACTCCTTGCCTCCTTAGCGTGAGTAGTACTCTACTATTAATTGCTCATTTATGTCCGGTTCGACTTCTTCTCGTGAAGGGATACCGGTTACGTTAACTTCAAACTTCTTACGGTTGACTTTTAGCCAGCTGGCTTCATTTTCTTGACCGCCGGGGCTAGTTTCGTCAATCTTTTTGAAATACTCATTCTTAGTGCTTGCTTCTCGTAGGGTAATGACATCACCGGGTTTAAGGCGTATAGAAGGAATATCAACCCGTCGGCCGTTTAGCATAAAATGACCGTGCGTAACGAGCTGTCGTGCAGCCCGGCGGCTTACAGCAAAACCGCTGCGGTAAACTGCGTTATCAAGGCGCTGTTCCAGAAAACGAAGCAATGTTTCGCCAGATTGCCCTTCTGAAGCAACAGCTTCGCTCATAAGCTTTCTAAACTGTCGCTCGAGTAGCCCATAAAGTCGTTTTACCTTTTGCTTTTCACGCAGTTGAATTGCATATTGTGTAGGTTTATTGCGGCTGTGACGACCGCTGGTTTGCTGGCCGGGAGGTGTTGTTCGTTTTACTAAAGCTTTATGGGCTTTAGGGTGAAGAGCATACCCTTCGCGACGACTCATTTTTACAATTGATTGCAGATCTCGTGCCATAAACTAAACCCTTCGTGCCTTTCGTGGCCGTACGCCACCATGTGGAACACCGGTTATATCGGTAAGCCTCTCTACTTTAATGTCTTGACCGCTCAAGGTGCGCACTGCCGCTTCGCGTCCTAAGCCAATGCCTTTAATAAAAACATCAACCTTAGACATGCCATGAAGCTGCTTAACAGCGGTTGCGGCGCGCTCAGTTGCAATCTGAGCTGCATATGCGGTACCTTTTTTCGAGCCACGAAAACCGCATCCACCCGCGCTTGCACTCACAAGGGCGCCACCCTTTTGATCAGTAAAGGTGATAATCGTATTATTGAATGTTGCCAGCACATGCATTCGACCATACGGAACTGGTCGTTTTGCTTTGCGCTTTTTTGCAACAGTTGGAGTTGTGGTTGGAGTAGTTGTTTCTGCCATCATGATACCTTATGTCTTAGCCGGAGCCTTCTTCTTAGTGCCACCAACGGTAAGCTTTTTACCGCGGCGTGTACGTGCATTTGTACGGGTGCGTTGGCCTCGTGCTGGCAAATTAGCCTTATGACGTAGCCCGCGGTATGCGTTAATGTCTTTAAGCCGCTTTATATTAGTGGTAACAATACGCTGTAATTCACCCTCAACAGTGAGGGTATTGTTAATGACTTCTTGAATTTGGGAAATTTCTGCATCAGTTAGGTCTTTTACTCGCGTGGTTGGATCAACCTGAGTGCTGGCAAGTACCTCTTGGCTAGTTGTTCGTCCAATACCATAAATATACGTTAAAGCAATTTCAACTTGTTTATCGGCCGGAATGGTTACTCCTGAAATTCGAGCCATAGCCTAGCCTTGCCTCTGCTTATGCTTAGGCTTTAGTTTGTTGATAACGTACAAACGGCCCTTGCGGCGGACCAGTTTGTCATCCGGACTAATCTTTTTTACACTTGCACGCACTTTCATGCGGATCATCGCTCCTTTCAAGCTTGCAATGACTCACTGCTTATTTAGTTCTTGCGATAGGTGATTCTTCCCTTAGTGAGATCGTAAGGGGTCAACTCAACCGTAACGCTGTCGCCCGGAACAATTCTGATAAAATGCTTGCGCATCTTCCCGGCAACATGAGCTATAATTTGATGGCCGTTTTCGAGTTCAACCTTAAACTGCGTACCCGGTAGGGTCTCAACAATTGTACCGGTCAACTCAATCACTTCTTTATTATTGGCCATAAATATATAACAAGACTTAAGTATAGCAAATATAACCCCTGTTTGTAAAGGGTTTTATTTCTTTTTTCTTGGAAGGGACGGCCGTTTAATGAACCGAAGGCGTCTTCCACCGGTACCAGCTTCGGCAGGCGTGGTGGCTTCATACAGAAAATCAGGTTGTTCGTATTGATCATACGTTAACATTAGTGCTTGCGATTCTAGCTTTCGCAGCGTTTCAAGCGCTACCGCCACCAAAATTAGTATACTTGTACCACCAATTGTTATGTTTACGTTTAAAAAGGCTTGACCAATGATTGGCATTACCGCAAGCAGTCCCAGGCTTAGTGCACCAAACAGTGTGAGGCGGTTAACTACACGCGACAAATATTTTTCGGTTTGTTGACCAGATCGAACACCTTCTATAAAACCACCTTGCTTTTGGAGATTTTCGGCAATGTCATGGGCATTAAAGGCAATGCTGGTGTAAAAGAAAGTAAATATAAACACTAGTAAGAAATATACGACGGGATAAATATAGGGCTGCACGCCACCCAATGCAAAGGTTTGCGGAGTTGGGGTTTGAAACCACGTGACTAAATTGGTACCAATCTCTTGTAGTCGTGCGCTTTCTGACCCGGCCATAATTTGGCCTGCGAATGCCGGCACACTCAAAAATGCAACCGCGAAGATAATCGGAACAACTCCAGCAGTAATTAACTTTATAGGGAGTACGGTAGTCACGCCGCCATAAATGCGGTTGCCCTGAACACGTTTAGCGTAATTAATCGTCAGGTTACGAGAGGCTTCATTAAGCTTTACAACCAGAATGGTTGTTATGATTACGATGGCAAGAATAATCAGGGCATACCAAAAGGCGCGTTGGTCAATCGGCAGCTGCCACCCAAAAATATTCCATTTTTTATCTTCTTGGATAATGCTATTCATTAAGTTTGCAATGGTTGAGGGCAGTTGGCTGACAATGCCTACTGTAATTATCAGCGATATACCGTTACCAATGTTGTGTTCTGTTATTAACTCACCAAGCCACATCAATAGCATTGCGCCACCGGTTAAGGCCGTTACCATAACTACCCATTGCCACAAACTGGCATTTGCAGTGATGTCACCCAAGCCCCCAAGGCTGGATGCGGTTTGCTTTACCAAATATATAGACCCTATGGATTGAATTATTGCCAAGGGTAAAGTGATGAGGCGTGTGTATTGATTAAGCTTCTTGCGCCCAAATTCGCCTTCTTTATTTAGGGCTTCAAGCTTCGGTATAGCGCGTGTCAATAACTGCATGATAATTGAGGCATTAATGTACGGGCCGAGCCCTACAAGCATGATTGAAAAGTTTGCTAAAGCACCGCCCGACAGAACGTCAACAAAACTAAGTAGTTGAGAAGACTGCGCAGAGTTAAATAGCGTTTCAAGGATTTGCTTCAGTGTATCGCCGCTTGCAATAGGAATAGGAATATGAGCAAGAACGCGAAAAACTAGAATCATACCAAGTACGGCGAAAATTTTCTTTCGCATTTCAGCATTTGCCAATGCTTTACCAATTGTTTTCCAGTTCATTATTTGACCCTCATCTTATCCTCATTGTAGCCTATACTGAGCGAGAAATCGTGTTGTTATTTTGTGGTTTTTTCTTTTGCGGCTCGTTTTGGTCGGGCAACAATATCAAAATCACCGCCCGCCTTCTTGACGGCTTCAGCTGCAGCTTTGCTTGCACCTTGCAGTTTTATCGTATGTTTTTTGGTGACAGCGGTGTCAAATAATAACTTTACTCGTACGTACGGACTTGATATAAGCCCCGCTTCAAACAAGACATTGTTGTCAACGCGAGCGGCCAGCGAGTCAAGTTGGCTGGTATAAACATTCTCAGCTTTGGCGTGGATTGATCGAAAGCCCGGAAGCTTAGGAATGCGTTGTACAAGCGGATTTTGACCACCTTCAAAGCCAGGTCGTACACCACCGCCCGTACGAGAGTTTTGGCCCTTTGTACCGCGTCCGGCAGTTTTACCCTTGCCTGCGGCAATACCTCGGCCCGGTCGTGTAGCTGGTGTTTGTTTATTAAGTGACAATTCATTATACTTCATTACTTTGTTACCTCTGCTTTAGCTTTTGCAGGCTTTTTCGGTGCTGTTGTTTTTGCCTTTTTGGTGGTAACCCAAGCCTTTTGTGGTTGAATTTCAGTAAGAGCTTTAATGGTAGCGTAGGCAATATTAATTTTGTTTGTAGAACCAAGTGACTTTGAAAGGGCGTTATTAACGCCAGAAACCTCAAGAACGGTTCTTACGACACCACCAGCAATTAACCCCGTACCGGCGCTTGCTGGCTTAATAAGAATACGAGCTCCGGCTACTTTTGCTTCTGACTCATGAGGAACCGTTCCTTTATAAAGAGGGATAGTTACCATGTTCTTTTTAGCTTTATCAGTAGCTTTTGAAACAGCACTGGTTACATCTAACCCTTTTGATACCCCAGCACCAACGCGACCTTTATGATCACCAACCACTACCAAAGCACGAAAACGAAAACGGCGGCCACCTTTAACAACACGAGCAACGCGGTCAATATGAACCATACGCTCATCAAGCTGGTTTTCGTCATTTAGTTCTTTTTGTACATTTCTATTGTCGGCCATTTAAAACTCCAATCCGCCTTCGCGGGCTTTATCTGCAAGTGCTTTAATGCGTCCGTGGTACAGTCGTCCACCGCGGTCTAAAACAACTTTTTTAACCTTTAATGACACTGCTTTCTTTGCTATTTCTTCTCCAACCCATGTAGCTTTTTCTGTCATGGTGCTTTTTGCCGTTTTACTACCAATAGTTGAGACAGCTGCTAGAGTTATGTGTTTGCTGTCATCAATTAATTGTGCGCTAACGTTAGTATTGCTTATATTTACTGCTAGTCGAGGACGCTCAGTTGTGCCGCTAACCACTTTACGAATACGCATTTTACGGCGTATAAGGTTGTTCGATTTTTGCACTAATCTATTCATAACGATACCTTATTTATCCTTTCCTGACTTGCCGCTCTTGCGAATAATATATTCACCTTCGTAACGAATACCCTTACCTTTATATGGTTCGGGCTTTCGTAGTGCACGTATTTCAGACGCAACTTGACCTACTTGCTGTTTATTAATACCAGAAACCGTGATAGTGTTTTGTTCTACCGAAGCAGTAATGCCCTCGGGAATCTGATATATTACATCATGCGAATAACCCAAATTCATCTTGAGTTGGTTACCTGCCAACGCAACACGGTATCCAACACCGTGAATTTCAAGCTTTTTATTAAAACCTTCAGTTACACCAAGTACCATGTTATTTACAAGCGACCTCATAAGGCCATGCTTGGCACGATTTTCTGGCTCATCATTGATACGTTTTACGCTTAGCGTGTCACCATCTTGCACAAGGGTGATACCGCTTAAAGCGAACTGTTTAAGGGTGCCTTTAGGTCCAGAAACAGCAACCTCATGATCGTCGACAGTAATTGTCACACCAGATGGAATTTTGATTGGTAGTTTTCCTACTCGACTCATCGTAATTACCTCTTATTAATAAACCTTACAAATTAATTCACCGCCCAAGCGCTTAGCGCGAGCTTGGTTGCCTGTCATTAACCCTTGCGAGGTTGACACAATAACAATTCCTCGGCCACGCTTAACGGTTGGGATGGCGTCACTTTTAACATATTGCCTACGGCCTGGCTTGCTTAAGCGTTGAATTTCAGTAATGACGGCATTTTGATTCTCGGCATTAATGGTGATGATTAGCGTTTTTGACACGCCTTCACCTTCAACGCGCACACTATTAATAAAGTTGTTTTCAACGAGTAGTTTTGCGATTGATTCTTTAATGCGTGAATATGGCACCGAAACCTGGTTTTTATGAACCATCATTGCGTTTCGGATTCGTGTTAGCATGTCTGATACTGGGTCTGTTGATACCATCATGTACTCCTTACCAACTTGCCTTTGTTACGCCAGGAATCTCGCCCTTAGAAGCGTGTTCGCGGAACGAAATACGGCTCATACCAAACGTACGCATGTAACCACGTGGCCGGCCCGTTTCAATGCAGCGGTTCTTCCAGCGGGTTGGTGAAGAATTACGAGGCAATTTGTGCAGTGTCTCAAAATCTCCGGCCGCTTTTAACTCGGCACGCTTGCTGGCGTACTTTTTAATCATTTCTTGTCGTTTTTTATCGCGGGCTACAATTGATTTCTTAGCCATTTAATTTTCTCCTCTATCAATATTTTCAAATTCCTGCGCTAACATCTCTGCTTCAACCCCCACAAGTGCAGACCGGATTGCATCGCCAGGCAACTGGATTTGGCCGAGTTTTCTTGCAAATGCTTCTTCTCCGCCTATGCCCGGAAATAGCGCTGCCCTTCTTCCGTATTTAGCAACTGCATCCATAACTGCTTCTTCATTCTCACCTGTCGTTATCATTCTGTATTCGATTGCTCTTGCATCTGGATGCCACGTTAGAATAGAAGCTTGAGTATCAATTTTTCCGACCATGTTACTTCGCCTCCTTGTTAGATTTTTCAAAGGGCATGCCTAACTTCTCAAGCAATGCTTTCGCGTGCTCTGGCTGTTCTGAGTTAACCACGCAAACAATTTGCATGCCGTGAGTTATTGGCGTGTCTTCAAAAGTTAGCTCAGGGAACACGGTCTGGTCGCTCAGGCCTAGACTGTAGTTACCCTGTTTGTCAAAAGCTTTATTATTAACACCGTGAAAGTCACGCAATCGTGGCAGTACAATATTTACCAATCGGTCTAAAAATTCGTACATTCGATCGCCGCGTAAGGTAACTTTGAGGCCAATTTTGTTGCCTTCTCGCAATTTAAAGCTTGCGATCGACAGCTTTGCGGTTGTTTGAACAGGTTCTTGACCAGTTATTTTACGAAGTGTGGTGGTGGCAACTTCCATAAGCCGTTTATCGTCTTTTGCACGCCCAAGGCCAATATTAATGACAATTTTTTCAAGGCTTGGTACTTGATGAACATTCTTCAACCCGAGCTCTTTCAAGAGTTCTTTAGCAATGGTTTCTTTATATTGGCTCTTTAAGCGAGCAGTTTGTACTGTCTTGGCCGCCATTACTTGATCTCCTTGTTCGTTTTCTTATATACACGTATTCGTTTACCATCTTTGGTAAGTTGTGAGCCAATTCGACTTGCCTTTTTGCTCGTAGGTTCAACAATAGCAACCTTCGAAACATAAATTGGCTTGGTAATTTCAATAATGCCACCTTGCGGGTATTGCTTGTTGGGCTTGGTGTGGCGTTTTGCAATATTAATGCCCTCAACCGTAACTTTATTTTCACGCGGGTGCGTAGCTACAACCTTGCCGGTTTTGCCTTTATCTTTACCAACGCGAACAATTACTTGGTCACCTTTTTGTAAACGAATTTTATACATAGTTTCTTTCATTACAGTACCTCCGGTGCAAGGCTGATGATTTTAGCGTAGCCTTGGTCACGCAATTCGCGTGGAACGGGGCCAAAAATACGGGTAGCCTTTGGCATCTTATCGTCACCAATAATCACGGCGGCATTGTCGTCAAACTTAATGGTTGAACCGTCTTTGCGCTTGATCGGGTACTTTGACCGCACCACAACTGCACGCACCACTGATTTCTTCTTTACGTTACCACTTGGACTGGCGTCTTTGACGGTCGCAACAATAACGTCACCAACACGTGCATACCGACGTCGAGTACCACCAAGCACACGAATGCAAAGAATTTCTTTTGCACCACTGTTATCGGTTACTTTTAGTCGTGATTCTTGCTGAATCATACAGCGCCTCCATCACCCGCAATTTTGCTGTCACGCAAGACCGGACGCTCCACTATCTTTTGTAAACGATATCGTTTACTTGAGCTTAATGGTCGAGTCTCGGCAATTAAAACTTTATCGCCAATTTTAGCCTCGTTCTTTTCATCATGAGCCATAACTTTTTGGCTTGAAATATAACGCTTTTTATAAATCGGATGGCTCTTATGAGTCACAATTGTAACTACAATTGATTTGTCTGGCTTATCAGACGTAACAGTACCTTGTAATACCTTTGCCATTATATGTTCTCCTTTGCTAGCTGTTCGCTGAGGACGGTCAACATGCGCGCAAGATCACGACGCTTATTGCGAATAAGTCGTGTGTTTTGAATCTCGCCCATTATCATCTGGCGGCGCAGTTCAGCAATTTCTTCACGAAGCTTGGTAGTTTCAAGCGTCAAATCATTTGTAGACAATTTACGGATTTCTGCAATCTTCATTTATGCATCCTCCCGCACTAAGAATTTAGTTTTAACTGGTAGCTTGTGAGCAGCCAAACGCATAGCTTCACGTGCTACTTCTTCAGGAACACCCTGCATCTCAAACATAATGGTGCCAGGATGTACTTTTGCAACAAAAAATTCAGGACTACCCTTACCGCTACCCATTTTAGTACCCAGCGCTTTGCGGGTTACCGGTGTGTGCGGAAAGATACGAATCCAAATTTTACCACCACGCTTAATGTAACGGGTCATTGCCTGACGAGCAGCCTCGATTTGGCGTGATGTAATGCGCTCCATGCCTTGCGATTGCAAAGCAAATTGGCCAAAGGCAATAGTGTTACCGCTGGTTGCGACACCCTTCATGCGACCAACGCGAACGCGTCGAAACTTAGTTTTCTTAGGAATCAACATTACGCTGTCTCCCCCTTGTAGATCCAAACCTTTACGCCGATAATGCCGGCTGGGGTTTGTGCAGGAATATATGCATAGTCAATATCAGCCCGTAGGGTGTGTAATGGTACGCTGCCGGCAATTTCTTTTTCGCGGCGTGCCATTTCTGCACCGTTTAATCGGCCAGAAACTTCAATACGAATACCTTTTGCACCGGAGCGCATTGTGGCAGCAGCAGTAGATTTAATAGCACGACGGAACGAGATACGACGTTGCAATTGAAACGCAATATTCTCAGCAACTAACTTAGCGTATAGCTCGGGCTTCTTAATTTCTTCAATATTAACGCGAGTTGGCACACCGTAGATTTTCTCAATAGCATTCTTTAGTTCTTGAACACCGCTACCACCACGGCCAATGACAACACCAGCCTTAGCCGTTGAGAGTGTTACGGTTACAAGGTTTGGAGATCGTTCAATATCAACCTTGTTAATAGCAGCCCTAGAACCAAGCTTGGTCTCAATTAGTTTACGCACTTTAAGGTCTTGGGTTAGGTAATTTGCGTAATCTTTTTTGTTAGCAAACCACTTACTGCGCCAATCTTTGTTGACCTGCAAGCGCATTGAAATTGGGTTAACTTTTTGTCCCATCTTACTTCTCCTCTTTCTTAGCGCTTGTAGCGGCTGGTTTTTTAACTTCACGCTTAGCGCCATCAACTATCACACGAATATGTGAGGCTTTGCGCTCAAATGGCAATGCACGGCCATGTGCAGCTGGGCGATAGCGTTTTAAGCGTTGCCCAGGCGTTACGGTAATCTCAACAATGTTCAATGTATCTGGCTTGTAGTTATGATTATGCTCAGCATTGGCTCGAGCAGACTTAATAACACGCGCAACAGCATCGGCAGAGCGTCGAGGTGTGTTTTCTAAGATAGTTAGTGCCTCATTAACAGTTCGGCCCCGAACTAAAGCAGCTACCACGCCTACTTTGCGTGGGCTCATGCGAACACCTTTAGCTATAGCTTGCACGCCCACCCCGTTAGAACTACTTACATTTGTAGTATTACTTGCGGATTTAGGCTGAGTTGCATTCCGAGAATTTCTAACGGGGCTCATTACTTCTGACCTTTCGCTAACTTACCACCATGTGAGCGGAATTTTCGGGTTGGAGAAAACTCACCAAGCTTGTGACCAACCATGTTTTCAGTTACAAATACGGGTACATGAACCTTGCCGTTATGAACAGCAAATGTTTTGCCTACAAATTCTGGTGCAATGGTAGAGCTTCGAGCCCATGTTTTAATAATGGTTCGGTCTTCAGCCCCTAAAGCGCTAACTTTTTTAGCAAGCTTAGGGTCTACAAATGGTCCTTTTTTCAGTGATCGACTCATAATTTATTACCTTCTCTTACTTTCATGGCGTGAACGCACAATAAACTTATTACTGGTCTTACGTCGGCGTGTCTTGTAACCAAGTGTCTTTTGGCCCCAAGGTGTGCGGGGTGCCGCACCGTGGTTTTTACCACCACCAATACCATGACGACCACCGTCACCACCACCGTGTGGGTGATCAGCCGCGTTCATAACAACACCACGAACAGTTGGGCGAATACCCATATGGCGCTTACGCCCTGCACTACCATACTTCACATTCTGATGCTGTTCATTACCAACAGAACCAATGGTGGCGGTACAATTGATGTTTACCATACGGACTTCACCACTTGGCAGTTTAACCTGAGCGTAATTGCCCTCTTTAGCGGCCAACTGTGCACTCGCACCGGCGCTACGCACCATTTGAGCACCTTTACCGGGCTGAAGTTCAATGGCGTGAATTGTGCTACCAACCGGAATGTTTTTAAGTGGCATGCGGTTGCCGGTTTCAATTGCAGCTTCTTCATTTGCCTCAATTTTTTGGCCAACCTTCATACCGTTAGTTGCAAGTACATAATGATAGGTATTTGTGCTGTCTTTAATGCGAGCAATGTTAGCAGAACGGTTTGGATCGTACTCAATCGCCTCAATAACAGCACTGGTACCAAGCGGAAGCTTAAAGTTAACGATTCGGTAAAACTTTCGGGCGCCACCACCGCGATGACGTACTGTAATCCGGCCTTGGTTGTTGCGACCATTACCGCGTCTTTTGACAACAGTCAAAGATTTAAGCGGGCGCTTCGCAGTTACTTCAGAGAAATCACGATTAGACATACCGCGACGTGCAGGAGTAGTAGGTTTATACATAGAAATAGCCATTACTTCTTCTCCTTCTTATCGTCTTTTTTAGCGGTTTTCTTCTCATCTTGCTTGTCAGTTTTAGCAGATTTATCTTCAGCTTCACCGAAAATATTAATGCTACTACCTTCTGCTAAGCGTACATAAGCTTTCTTGGCTTTTGCACGCACACCAGCTACTGGTCGGTTCCGCTTTTGGTAAGACTTTTTGACTTTACCCTTTACTACTACAACTTTTACGTCTTGCACGGTAACGCCAAATTGTTCTTGAACAGCAGCAGTAATCATCATTTTGTTAGCAGTTACCGGTACATCAAACACATAGGTGTTTAGGGCCAGGCTTGTGCCATAGGCTTTTTCGCTCATGCGGGGCTTCAATACGACGGTTTTACTCATACCGTTAGAAATTACTTTAGAGGTAGATTTTCTATCAGTATTAGCTGTGTTCATTTTTGCGCGATTTCTAACGGGACTCATTATTTGTCACCCCCAAGCCACTCGTTAATGATATCGAGTGATTTCTTAGTAATAATGATCGAATCAGCATTAAGAACATCATAAACATTCACATACTTTGCTTGCACTAAAATCACGTATGGAACGTTGCGGCTAGCTCGCACTAGCTCACTAGACTTGTTATCTACAACAACCAGCACGTTTCTGTTAGCACCAATTTTATTAAGCAAGGCCACAAATGGTTTAACTTTGCCGTCGTTGCTTTCAATACTGTCAATTACATTAATAGCTTTCGACTTTAAGCTTAATGCTTGTCGAAGAGCAGTTTGTTTTGCTGCTGTGTTGAGCTTTCGACTGTAGTTTTCATTGCCGGTTGGGCCAAACACAATACCACCACCACGCCAAATTGGGTTTCGAGATGAACCAAAACGTGCACGGCCGGTACCTTTTTGGCGCCATGGCTTTCTACCGCCACCGCGAACTAAGCCACGAGTTTTAACCACAGCATTATTTTCTCGGCCATTTGCTAGGTATGATAAATAGGCTTGCTTTAAGAGGTCGTGGCTCTCAACTGTTATGCCAAATACTTTTTTATCTAACTTAACAGGAGTTGTTGCTTTAGTGCCTGATTTTGTATAGGTAGGAACGCTCATTATTTTTCACCTCCGGTTAACGAGACAAACCTACGGTTTTTCTCATCGCGCAAGGTTTTGAATGAATCAAAACTTTGGCTGCTCTTTTCCCTTGAGAAATACATTACTTAACCTCCTTCAGTAAAACTATGCCTTTTCGAGGCCCAGGCACAGCGCCGGCTATACCAATGATGTTTAGCTCGGTATCAACAAGCGCAACCTTAAGGTTTTTAACCGTTACACGCTCGTGACCCATTTGGCCGGCCATTTTCTTACCCTTAAAAATCTTTTGTGGGTACATAGAACCAATTGAACCAGGGCGTCGATAACTGCGGCCACCATGTGTTTTACGGCCACGATGAAAGTTATGGCGCTTAATAGTACCGGCAAAACCTTTACCTTTGCTTGTTCCGGTTACAGATACAACATCTCCAACAACAAAAGAATCGGCTGAAACTGATTCGCCGATCTTCATATCTTCACTTATTTCGTCAATGCGGAATTCACGCATAATCTTTGGTGTTGTATTGGCTTGCTTTACGTGGCCCGCTACTGACTTGCTGAGCTTTTTACCATCTTCAAAGCCAAGCTGTACGGCCGTATAGCCGTCGCTCTCAACGTCTTTTACTTGCGTAATAACGTTAGGACTAGCGGAAAGCAAGGTAATAGCTTGAACCGTACCGTCTTCAGAGATGGTACTTGTCATGCCTACCTTTCGTGTGATTAGAGCTTTCATAGTTCTCCTTTAGCGACCTTTGTGCCAGCATACATACGATTTGACAAAGCCAATTGTTTGTCTGCTTCCTGGCAAATTGCTGCGTCATAAGCTCCGTTGCTCACTCATCGTATGTATATACGCTTCGCTACTGCTACTCGCTTTTTCCTTGCACTTTGCACAGGCACTAAACTCGCTTGTTAATGTTGTACATTGGTCTAGTGACAAGACATAGACATAAAAAGGCTTGGTATATTGCAGTTTTCACCTCTGTTAAGAGCGCGAACTTACATGTATACACCAAGTAAATTACAAATATACTATTACAGAGTAACAGAAAATCGCTACCTCTGTCAATATGTTGTTTATTCTACACTGACGGGTTGAAGGTCTACAACTTCTCTGACGAGTCTGGCGCCTTCTTCATAAATTCTTCCGGGTAAATAATAAAAATCACTAATATCTAATATTCTCGTAAAGCCGGCTTCTTCTAATGGAAATTCAAGGTTTTCTGGTATTCGTCTGAAAGGCACATAAACCGTCAGGGTATTCTCAATACCAAGTTGCTGAAGTTGAAAAGGGGCAAAATCGGCCATGTCACCAGACCTCCAAGTGCTTTCCGGTATAAAACCAAATACCGCTAGAACACCAAGTCCGTCGCGTCGAATCGCGACTTCTTGCCGCTCTAAATCCCACAAAGAGTTTAGTTTAAAGTCTACCCATAAGCCAACTCTATCTAGAGCCAGCTTAGCTGGTGTTTGAAATAAACGCGGTGCAAGCACCGAAACACGACGCGGGTCGTCAAGATACTCTTGCATAACTCTATCTGTCCATTCTGAATCGTATTCCATATACGGGATTATATCAGAGAAATTATTGTTATATTGATACAAAAATACCGATAGGAGTCCAAAAACCAACCAGCATAGCTACTAACAATACGGCGTAACCAAGTTTACGGTCTTGTTTTATGCTCTCTTTTGAAACAAGAAACAAGCCTGCAATCAAACCTATTGGCAGGGGTAGCTGCCATGAACTGCCTTTACTAGCTTTGAGCCAGATTGATCCAACAATTACTAATATAACGAGTTTTAAGAAAAAGCCGCTATCGGTGTTGTTTGAAGGTTTTTGTTTTCTTTTTGTCACTAGTTTTATTATAGCAAAAATACAAATTAAGAAAGTATGTTTGCGCTTGTCTCTTAACTTAGCTAACAAATTTTAAATTAGCTATCGGTAGTTTGTCCTGCTGATTGTGCATCGATGGCACAGGGTTCTTTTAGTATATCCTTACCGATTTGTATGCTGCCACCCATTAGCATGCATCCCCCCAAGGCCACAAATAGTAGACCTTCACCATCAACTTTAGAATGTATCTCTGCGACTAAGCCGCCAAGGGATAGTATGCCGCCACTAATACCAAGCTTCATGCCCGGTTCTTTTATGAATTCTCCTACGCGTTGTAGCATGGAAGCGCCTTTCTACATCTTAATTTCGGCGTCGCAGCCAGCTGGTAGGCTCAGGTTCATGAGGCTATCAATTGTCTTTGGCGTTGGTTCAAGAACGTCAATAATGCGCTTATGAATGCGCATTTCAAACTGTTCACGGCCTTTTTTAAAGACGTGCGGGCTTTTTACTACCGTGTATGTTGTTCGTTGGGTTGGCAGTGGAATGGGCCCTGCTATTGTGGCGCCAGTACGCAAAGCTGTATCTACAATTTGCTTCGCAGACTGGTCAATTACTTTATGATCATATGCTTTAAGGCGAATCCGGATTCGTTGTTTACCGGCTTCCTTACTAGCGGATGTTGCACTCATAAAATTCCTTTCTCTTAGAGCACTCTAACATGTACAACCGTTAGAAGTTTTTATTAATACCTTATTGTACAACAAATCGTATATAAATCCAAGAGTTTACTACCTATGTTGTGCTACTGCGGGATGGGGGTGACAAACGAGGAATCGTAGGGTCATCTTTGAGTACTCTTAGTAAGTTGCCGAAGTTATAATGAGGTGCGTCATAACCACTATAAGTTGTACCTAAAATTCGACAGCCAGCTCTCCTTTCTAAGTCGGACGGGTACTCAACCTTATCGGTTGAAGCTACCTCAAGCTCTCGATATTCATTAATATAAACAGCATTGTCAGTATAACCACCAAAGTGCTCATCTAAAAAAGCTCTAAATATGCCGTTAAGTGCAAAAAGCGACCAGCGTAATTGCACGGTCACAATGCATAAAAGATCGCTCGATCGTTCAATATGCTCAGCTAGTTCGTCAGAAAAAGCCGGTAATCCTGAAGTTGGCAGCTCTAAGGCTGTTACTCTTTCTAATGTTGTCATGGCATGTACCCCGATTATTCGTTATAGCGTACGCCCATACTGCTCATGTTAAAAGACGTTAAATTTACACCATCATACTTTTCGATATAGTAGCCAAAAAAGAGCCAAGATTTCTCCTGACTCTTTTTTCGAATATAAACAAATATGGGTGCCAAAAGCAAAATCCCAGAAGTCATTGACTTGCTTCTGGGATTTACGGTGCGTTTATCTAAGATTATTTTGTAATCTTTGTTACAACACCGGCACCAACAGTTCGGCCACCTTCACGGATAGCAAAACGTTGACCGTTATCCATAGCAATTGGCTGGATTAGTTTAACCTTAAAGGTTACAGTATCGCCAGGCATGACCATTTCTTTGTCTGCCGGAAGCTCAACCTCACCTGTTACGTCCGTAGTACGGAAGTAGAACTGAGGCTTATAACCTTTAAAGAATGGCGTGTGTCGTCCACCCTCTTCTTTGGTTAGGACATAAACTTCTGCATCAAATTCGGTGTGAGGAGTGATTGTACCTGGTTTAGCCAAAACTTGACCGCGCTCAATGTCATCACGCTCAACACCACGAAGCAAGATACCAACATTGTCACCAGCTTGACCTTGATCAAGGTTTTTCTTGAACATTTCAACGCCGGTTACAACACTCTTCTTCGTGTCACGAATACCAACAATCTCAACTTCGTCGTTAACTTTAACGATACCTTGTTCAATACGGCCAGTTGCAACAGTACCACGACCTTTAATTGAGAAGACGTCTTCGATTGCCATCATGAATGGCTTGTCTAGATCACGCTTAGGCTCGGGGATGAAATCATCCATAGCTTTTACAAGCTCCATAATAGCGTTCTCATCTTCTTCTGAACCTTCAAGAGCTTTAGTAGCAGAACCTTTGATGATTGGCGCGTCTTCGTCGAAGCCGTTCTTAGCAAGAAGTTCACGTACATCCATTTCAACTAGCTCAACGAGTTCAGGATCAGCAAGGTCCATCTTGTTGAGGAATACAACGATCTTTGGTACGTTTACCTGGCGAGCAAGCAAAACGTGCTCACGAGTCTGGGGCATAGGACCGTCAGCAGCTGATACAACCAAAATAGCACCATCAACCTGTGCAGCGCCGGTAATCATGTTCTTGATGTAGTCGGCGTGACCAGGCATGTCAACGTGTGCGTAGTGACGCTTTTCACTCTCGTATTCTTGGTGAGAAACGGCAATCGTAATACCACGCTGCTTTTCTTCTGGTGCGTTGTCGATTTGATCATAGTTAATCGGCTTGTTAATGTCACTTGGCAATTTCTTAGCCAAAGTGTGGGTAATAGCCGCGGTTAGTGTTGTCTTACCGTGGTCAACGTGGCCCATGGTACCAACGTTCACATGCGGTTTGCTTCTGTCGAAGTCAGCCATTAGTGTTAGCTCCTTTTATTTAACTTAATCTTTAACGTGAGTAAATACATACTCACACGAGTACCGTTACAACTGTACTACATCTGTTAATAAGTAGCAATATATACTGCCAATTTAAAAACTCATGCAGTTGTAACGGCACGAGTTACCAAGTCATTCTATCTGATAACAGCGTATTTGTAAAGCTATAAGCTTACATGAGTTTCGTACGTTTCTATATCACGTAAGGGGCAAATAGTTTTAGTCCCTAAATTAACACCAAGAATACTTGTTCTGCCGAAAAGTGTTCGTTGTGTATCAATCGCACCGGGGCATTCTGGATCACATACTATAGACTCTGGATCAGCGGCATCTTTGGATACGGGTACGATTCGCATTCCATCTGACATTAAATCTACAGAAACACAACTTCCTGCCTTTGTTGGACATATATTGAAATTTGTAGAGCTTTCCATAACAACATCGTAAATTATTTAATTCATTTGTCAATTACTTCAGTAATAATGTCTGGAAATTTCTCCATATCAACATCAATATTACTAAAAATCGCACTACTCGCAGCCCAAACAACTCTGTCACTCAACCGCTCCCAGCCTCTAAATTTATCTATTGGGTGAATAGAATCATGAAACCGGGCGCTACTAAAAGCCGTTAGGGGGTCTTGCTGAATCAATGCTGTCTCGGCTAAATTTGTAGCCATTCGAAGAGTCAGTGCTAGTCTTTGGCCTGGAATATATGACCGAAACAAATGTTCTCGCGAGGCTACATAGCTAAGTCTACGTATTAGATCTTGCGCATAGTCAGCGTGACTCATGGGTAGTCGATAGCCTAAATTACGTATATCGAAATAGAGTTCGTCGCTAATGTCTTCAGGATGGCCCATGGATAGGTTACTTGTGGCTCTGAGTTCTGCCTCGTGTCGGTTTGTCATGGGTAGATTGCTTACTTAGCGTTTTGAGCAACAATCGCTTCCGCAACATGACTTGGCACGTCTGCGTAGTGGTCAAGTTCCATACTAGAGCTGGCGCGACCTTGCGTCATAGACCGCAAGTTGGTGGTGTAACCAAACATTTCACCAAGCGGCACAAAGGCGGTAATTTCTTTGATACCAGCCTGCAAATCTTCCATTGACTCAATGCGCCCCCGCTTAGAGTTAAGATCACCTATGACATCACCCATAAACTCTTCAGGTGTTACCACAACAACTTTCATAACGGGCTCAAGAAGCACAGGGTTGGCTTTGCGTACACCTTCTTGTAATGCCATAGAACCGGCAATCTTAAAGGCCATTTCGCTAGAGTCAACATCGTGATAGCTACCATCATAAAGTTCAGCTTTAATGTCAACGACTGGATAGCCAGCTAATACACCGTTAGACATAGCCTCTTCAATACCAGCACGCACAGGGTTGATGTACTCTGCTGGAACCACGCCACCCTTTATAGAGTTAATGAACTCAAAACCTTTACCGGCCTCATTTTGGCTTAGTCGCAACCATACATGACCATATTGACCACGGCCACCGCTTTGGCGAACGAACTTGCCTTCTACCTCAACGCCATCTTTTCGAATGGTTTCACGGTAGGCTACCTGAGGCTGACCAATGTTTGCATCAACACTAAATTCACGCTTCATGCGGTCAACCAAAATCTCAAGGTGAAGTTCACCCATACCACGAATAATAGTCTGACCAGTTTCGTCATCAACATGAACCCTAAAAGTAGGATCTTCTTCTGCCAGGCGTTGCAGCGCAAGACTCATCTTTTCTTGGTCACTCTTAGTCTTTGGCTCAATAGCAATACTAACAGGCGGCTCTGGGAAGGTTATGCTCTCGAGCACGATCGGATTGTTTGCATCACACAAGGTGTTACCGGTAGTAGTTCCTTTTAGACCAACAATAGCAGCAATGTCACCGGCACCAATTTCAGTGATATCTTCACGCTTGTCTGCTTGCATGCGAACCAAGCGACCGATGCGCTCTTTTTCACCAGTTGAGCTGTTGTATACATATGAACCGGCCTGAAGTTTACCCGAATACACCCGGAAATAAGCCAATTTACCAACGAACGGATCGGTTGTAATTTTAAAAGCCAGGCCTGCAAGCGGCTCAGACTCTGAAGTTTTACGTTCAACACTCTCGCCGGTTTTTGGATGCGTACCCCAAACAGAATCTATATCTTTTGGAGACGGCAAAATGTCAACTACAAGATCGAGCACTTTTTCTACGATCACACCGCGGCCATCACCACCAGTAACTGGGTAGAAATTGCCGCTAATAGTTGCGGTTCGTATTGCTTGGGTAATTTCTTCTTCAGTTAAGCCGTCTTCACCCACCTCAAAGTACTTCTCTAGCATCGCTTCGTCTTCTGCAACGGCATTTTCAATCAAAAGGCTACGGTATTTCTTGGCTTTATCAAGCATATCCTCTGGAATTTCGCCTTCAACTAGCTCTTTGTCGGTATAGTCTTTGTAGGTATATGCCTTCATGCTAATTAAATCAACCACACCGTTTATACTTTGTTCAAAGCCAATCGGCAAATGAATCGGGAATGATCGCTTACTTAAGCGATTATGAATCGTGTCAAGTGACTTATAAAAATCGCCGCCTGTTTGGTTAATTTTGTTAATAAAGCAAATGCGTGGCACGCTGTATTTATCAGCTTGTCGCCAAACGGTTTCAGATTGCGATTCAACACCCATCTTACCGTCAAAAACAACCACAGCACCGTCAAGAACACGAAGCGAGCGCTCTACCTCAACAGTAAAGTCAATGTGCCCCGGTGTGTCGATAATGTTTACTTGGTGATCTTTCCAGAAGCAGGTTACGGCAGCAGATACAATCGTAATACCGCGCTCTCGTTCTTGCGCCATCCAGTCGGTTGTCGACTCACCTTCATGAGTTGTACCAATTTTGTGTTTGATACCAGTACGATACAAGATACCTTCTGTTGTGGTAGTCTTACCCGCGTCAATGTGGGCAATGATACCAATGTTTCTAATTTTATCTAATGCGTATTTTTTTGCTGCCATTCATTTCTCCTTTAATATGCTGATGTCCTTTTGAGTACGAGATTCGAAACAGTGTTCATTGCGGGACATGCAACAAGTGCATCTTCTATTGTTTCTGAGCCATCTCTCCCAGGACATTGATCGTATATCCGAGAGACTTCCTCTAAGCTTACGCTTTCATGAACCACTAAAGTATCAAGTCCCCTACGATTTGTCTCCACAAAGCACATCACTAGATCTCCTAGCACTCTTTCCTTACCGCCTCTTAAGATTCCTAAAAGAGAAGGTTGCCTTACCGTTAAGGATCTTTCTAGTGTGTCCTCATTCCCCATGCGGCACCCATGACAGCGCTCAACTTCAATTCTACTTGCCATTTTTTACCTAGCAAAGTGAGCGAAGGCGCGGTTGGCTTCTGCCATTTTGTGCGTGTCTTCACGTTTTTTAACTGCCGTACCGGTATTGTTGTACGCATCCATTAACTCTTGAGCGATGCGGTCTTCCATACTCATGCCTTTACGAGCGCGAGCAGCTTGCACAAACCACATAATGGTAAGGTGTTGTTGGCGCTGACCTTTAACCTCAAACGGAATCTGATAGTTAGCACCACCTACACGTCGTGAACGAGTCTCTAAGTGCGGCTGGACGTTCTTCATTGCTTGTTCAAATACTTCGAGCGGATTTTTAACTTTTAGTTTGTCGGCAGCTTTTTGCATACCACCGTACACAAGGCGTTCGGCAATTTGCTTTTTACCGTTTAGCATCACGCGATTAATAACTTTTTGAACCTGAACGCTGTTATACAAACGATCTGGCGCAACTTCTCGAACTAAACTCTTTGTCTTTTTTCTCGGCATTAAACTTCACCTCCAACCCTAAGAACCTCACCTAAATCTACTGCTGTTGACTCTTCTCCAAGCCCTAAATCATGCCAAAGTTGAGCCGGACAATCAGCTTCTTCTACTAAAGATGCCTTGCCTACTTCTTTAAACATGGGTACAAGCTTTTTTTCACAGTAGTCAGGACCCATGATGTCTATTGCGATCCCTTGAATAGGACAAACCGAATTCTTACCACATTCAAAGCCCATACTTATTTACCTGCCTTTTTCGTACCGTATTTAGAGCGGCCTTGCTTGCGGTTTTCTACACCCTGAAGGTCGAGCGCACCACGAACAATGTGGTAGCGTACACCCGGTAGGTCCTTTACGCGGCCACCGCGAATCATAACAACCGCGTGCTCTTGCAGGTTGTGGCCTTCACCACCAATGTAAGCCCATACTTCATGACCGTTTTGCAAACGAACACGAGCTACTTTTCGAAGCGCTGAGTTTGGCTTTTTTGGTGTTTTGGTGGTTACCTTTACACACACACCGCGCTTAAATGGTGATGGCTTTTCGTAGTTGTTGTTTTTAAGATTGTTAACCACGCGATGAAGCGCAGGTGATTTTGATTTACTATGCACCTTCTTGCGTGGCTTTCTAACTAGTTGATTAATTGTTGGCACTTATACTCCTTTAAAGTTTGTGATCTGCTGCAGCAGTGCGAATGCCTGCGCACTGGCTCGAACCACTTAGTTTAACCTGGTTATTTTAACACCTTTAGGCGTCAACTTCAACCTCTTGATCTTCTTTCTTCTTGGCATAGGCATTATATCCTGTACCTACCGGAATCATACGGCCCAAGATAACATTTTCTTTCAAACCATACAGATGATCGACCTTGCCACTGGTTGCCGCGCTAATGAGTACACGGGTTGTGTCCTGAAAGCTCGCAGCACTCAAGAACGATTCGGTTGAAAGCGAAGCTTTAGTAATACCAAGTAGTAATTGGTTGTACTGAATCTGCTCTTTGCCAACTTTAGCCAATTTTTCGTTTTCTTCTTGGACGGCAATTTTACTGACAATATCGCCGGTAATGAAGTCGCTGTCACCGGCGTCTTCAATTTGTACGCGAGAAAACATTTGTCGCACAATAATTTCAAGGTGCTTATCGGCAATATTTTGGCCCTGGCTGGCAAAAATCTTCAAGATTTCGTTCATGATGTAGCGCTGTGTAGCCTCTACACCTTGCAGACGCATTAACTCGTGAAGGTTGATTGAACCGTTTGTCAGGCGTTGTCCGGCAACAACCTCATCGCCATCTTTAACCTGCAACTGCTTGTAACCAGGGATCTCATAGCGCACGACACTTTGCTTGCTTGGCGTAATGAAGATTGATCTCTTGGTAACCTTAACTTTGCCGGCCACCGGTGCAATGAGCGGGTTCGCGCCTTCTTCTTCAGACGCCATAACATCGCCAATGTTAACATTTGAACCGTTTTTGATCTCTACCTTGCGTCCGTTCAGCGGGTATTCAACTGACGCGTCATCTTTAGCGGTAATTTCAACGATATAGTGGTCGCCTTCTTCCCAGGTTTTTACGACACCAGAAATGTCGGCTAGGAACGCCTGGCCTTTAGGTGTACGTACCTCAAACAGCTCTTCAACTCGAGGTAAACCGGTCGTAATGTCTTCACCAGCTACACCACCCGAGTGGAAGGTTCTGAGTGTCAACTGCGTACCTGGTTCGCCAATACTCTGAGCGGCAATAACTCCAACGGGGTGGTATTTTGCAACGATATCACCGGTGGCAGGGTCAAGGCCGTAGCTTTCGCGACTTATACCGCGCACACTGCTACAACTTAAGACACTCATAATGCGCACTGTATCGATGTTTTTATCGCTATCGATAGCAAGGGCAACTTCTGGGCTAATCAGCTCGCCAGCTTTAACATGACCCTTAACAGCTTCTGCTGTAAAGCGGCCTTCAAGCCGAGAAGCAAAGGTAACGCCAATTTCTTCAGAGTCGGCACGGTAAATTGCAAAGCCTGGGTCTTCACACTCCTCGTCAGTTGTGAAGACGTCTTGGCTAACGTCTACCAAGCGACGCGTCAAGTAACCTGAGTCCGCGGTCTTAAGTGCCGTGTCAATCATACCCTTACGGGCGCCGCGTGTTGCGGTAAAGTATTCAAGCGGACTAAAACCATACTTATAGTTTGATTTCACCGGCAATTCAATAGTGCGTCCTGTTGCATCTGCAACTGGGCCCAACATGCCTACGGCTGTTTTTACCTGACCAATATTACCACGAGCACCAGAGACAACAGCGGTAGACATAGCGCTGTCTTCGTTAGCAAATTGCTCGCTTAAGGTTTTTTGCACTTCACTGTCAACATCTTGCCATGTTTCAATGGTTAAACGGTATCGCTCTTCATCGGTAATGAAACCCTGTTCGTACTGGTCGCTGATGTTGGCAACGCGTTCTTCGCCTCGTTCTAATATTGCTGCCAGTTCGGGCAGATCGGTAAAGTCATCCATACCCAAGCTCAAGCCTGACTGGGTCGCATACTTAAAACCAATGTCTTTTAAGTCATCGGCAATGTACGCGGTTTTATCTTGGCCATAGCGCTGATAAACCTTTGACATGACGTTTGACAGCTTCTTTTTTGTCATGGTTTCGTCTTGGAACGGAAAATCTTCAGGGAAGATCTCATTAAACAGCAACCTACCCAGCGTTGTATTGCGCATTTCGCCGCGGAACGGTACCATCACACGGCTTTGCAGCTGGATTTTACCAGCATCATACGCCATGAGTGCTTCGGCTAGATTTACAAACGGCTGAGCCTCATTTGAAGCACCCATGCGTTCGTAGGTTAAGTAGTAGCAGCCTAGTACTATATCCTGGTCAATATGAAGAATTGGTGATCCGTCAGCTGGTTTTAATAGGTTCTTGTTTGAGGCCATGATCTCTCGCGCTTCTGTTTGTGCTGCGTCTGATAGCGGTAAATGTACGGCCATTTGGTCGCCGTCAAAGTCAGCGTTAAAACCTTTACATACCAGTGGGTGAAGCTGAATAGCCTTACCTTCAATCAAAACAGGCTGAAAAGCCTGAACACTCAAGCGGTGTAATGATGGCGCTCGGTTTAGAAGGACATATTTACCTTTAATGACTTCATCTAGGGCGTCCCAAACGGCAGTTTCACCCGCCTCGATCATTCTAGTTGCTGACCTAATATTATGAGCAAATTCATTAGAAATGAGGTGGCCAATCACAAATGGCTTAAATAGCTCCAAGGCCATCATTTTTGGCAGACCACACTGGTTAATTTTAAGTTCAGGACCAGCAACGATCACCGAACGACCAGAGTAGTCTACGCGCTTACCAAGTAAGTTTTGACGAAAACGACCTTGCTTACCCTTAAGCATATCGCTGAGTGATTTTAGACGTCGGCGCTGGCCAGTAGCTGCCACTGCGCGCCCACTACGAGCATTGCCGTTATCAATTAAAGCATCAACAGCTTCTTGAAGCATGCGTTGCTCATTACGCCGAATAACCTCAGGGGCATTCAATTCAATGAGTTTCTTCAAGCGATTATTACGGTTAATAACACGACGGTAAAGATCGTTTAGGTCTGAGGTTGCAAAACGGCCACCCGTTAATTGAACCATCGGTCGGAGATCAGGAGGAATTACCGGCAAAACCGTTAAGCACATAGAATTAGGCTTAATATCTGCTTGCTCCATACTTTCAAGCAAGCGCAAGCGCTTCATTAGTTTCTTTTTGCGCTGACCTTTCGCTTCTTCAGCTTCTGCGGTGAGGTCTTTAATTAGCTTCTTCAGATCAATTTGATCAAGTAGGTCTTTTAAGGCTGTACCACCCATACCGACCTCGATGATATCTGCTAATTCATCTGGTAAATTGTGGTAGTCACTTTCGCTAATAAGGTTAAGCTTAACCAATGAATCAACCTGAGCCTTAAAGGTTTCAAAGCTTTGCGTAATCTCTTCGAGCTCTTTGGTACGCATTTCTGCCAAAGCCTTAACGTTGGCATCGTCTTTTGCAGCCTCTGCTTCATAGCGAGCTTTGATTGCTTCTTGTGCGGCAGCAAATTCTGCCTCTTTGTCTGCTAGTAGCTGGTCTCGCTTAGCTTCATCAACAGACTTAATGATATAGCTCGCAAAGTAGGCGACCCGTTCTAGGTTTTTTACCGTTAAGCCTAGGAGTAACCCTACGGCTGATGGTGTACCACGAAGAAACCAAATATGCGCTACGGGGCTTGCTAAACTAATATGACCCATGCGCTCACGTCGAACAATTGATTTGGTGACGATTTCGCCATTTTTATCAACTGCCGCCTCACGAGAACGAACACCTTTATATTTTGCGTCATGGGGGTTTATATCTTTGACGGGGCCAAAGATGCGCTCACAGAATAGACCATCACGCTCTGGTTTTTGTGTTCGATAGTTAATAGTCTCTGGTTTTGTGACCTCGCCATGTGACCAATCTAAAATGTCATCTGCACTTGCTACCGCAAGGCGAACAGCATCAAAGTCTGAGATGGTGGGGCCGCTAGAGTAACGTCGCATTAGTTTACCTCGCTTTCGCTCATTAATGAGACAAGCCTACGGTTTTTCTCATCGCGCAAGGTTTTGAATGAATCAAAACTCTGGCTGCTCTTTTCCCTTTTGAAAACCATTATTTTGCCTCCTCTTCGTCTTCATCGTTAGTGTCGTCATCGTCATCAGCCGATGCAGCCGCTACGCCCGCAGGCATGTGGTCGTCAAGTTCAATTAAATCAAACTCGTCGATACCTTCTGCCGCAGTAACGTCAATTTCTGACACTTCTGGTGCCGGTACATCAACTTCAGATTGGTTGACTGCTTCGTCTTTAATGTTTTCAGCTAGAATTGCTTCGGCATCAACGGTGGTTTCTGAAGCGATCAGATCCACCTTAAGCCCAAGGCCCTGGAGCTCTTTAACGAGCACGTTAAAGCTTTCGGGTACCTTAGGACCAACAATCTCAGTCCCTTTAATGATTGACTCATATGCCTTCGAACGGCCATATACATCGTCAGACTTAATTGTCAGCATTTCTTGCAGCGTATTTGCTGCACCATATGCCTCGAGGGCCCATACTTCCATCTCACCAAAGCGCTGACCGCCATTTTGAGCTTTACCACCAAGTGGTTGCTGCGTCACCATAGTGTAGGGGCCAGTTGAACGAGCATGAATCTTATCAACGATCATGTGGTTGAGCTTGATCATATACATGCTGCCAACCGTAGTTCTCTCAGAAAACGGCTCGCCGGTACGACCATCAAACAGCTGCTGTTTACCATCTTCTGGAAAGCCAGCTTCTTTTAGTAAGTCTTGAATCTTGCTAATTGGGACACCGTTGAATGATGGCGAGGCAACATGTATACCAAGGGCACGAGCCGCCATACCAAGGTGGGTTTCAAACAACTGCCCAATATTCATACGCGACGGCACACCTAGCGGGTTCAGCAAAATATCAACAGGAGTGCCATCTTCCATGAACGGCATGTCTTCAACAGGCAATATACGTGCAATCACACCCTTGTTACCGTGTCGACCACCTAATTTGTCACCAACTGCAATTTTACGCATTTGGGCCACAAAGACCTGAATTTGCATAATCACGCCAGCTTTTAACTCATGGCCGTTTTCGCGGCTAAAGACCTTTACGCCCACAACCTTGCCGTGCTTGCCGTTACTCATACGCTGAGAGGTATCGCGAACATCTTTAGCTTTTTCGCCAAAAATGGCTCGCAGTAAGCGCTCTTCGCTCGAAAGCTCTTGCTCGCCTTTAGGGGTAATCTTACCTACTAAGATATCGCCAGGATGCACATCAGCGCCAATACGTACAATACCGTCTTCATCAAGATGACGCAGAGCTTCTTCGGACACGTTTGGAATGTCTCGTGTAACTATTTCAGGGCCGAGCTTAGTCTCGCGAACCTCAGTCATATAATCAACGATATGAATCGATGTTAACGTATCGTCCTCAACTAAGCGGCGTGAAACAATAATAGCGTCCTCAAAGTTGTAGCCCTTCCATGGCATGAACGCAGCTATAACATCTTTACCAAGTGCTAGTTCGCCGCCATCAATGGACATCCCTTCAATAAGAATATCGCCTGTCTTAACTTTATCGCCACTATTTACGACAACCCTTTGGTTTATACATGAGCCTTCATTGCTGCGCACAAAGTGTTGCGGATAGTAATGCACCTTTCCAGCATTCTTGTACTTCACAATAACTTCAGAAGCGGTTGCTGATAAAACTTCACCGTCTTCTTCAGCCTGAACGAGCTGGCCGGTGTTTCGTGCCACTACCGATTCTAAGCCGGTTCCAACAATAGGCCGCGATGGACTGATTAGAGGCACGGCCTGGCGTTGCTGGTTACTACCCATTAAGCTTCGGTACACGTAGTTCTTTTCAATAAACGGAATTAAACCAGCACTTGAACCAATGATTTGCCGCTTTGAAGCATCAATATGAGTAATATCATCGGCGTCTACCTCACCTGAAATCAAACGATTTCGTGCCGAAACACGCTCGTTTACAAAGTAGCGTTCATCTGTCAATTCCTCGCTACCGCTTGCAATAACAGCTTGCTCTTCTTCAGCCGCATCGAGATACTCAACTTTTTTGGTAACCTTCGCTTTTACTGGCCAAGATTTTTGATTTTTAACCGAGGCCAGTTTTTTAACGTCAGCTGCTGTAATGGTTGAACCGGCCTTAACCAGTACCTTACCATTTTCGTCTTCAAGATTAACACGAGCTATGTGGCCTACAGCCTCTTTAGGCGTAACGGCATTTTGCACCTTAAGGTAGGGGGTTTCAATGAAACCATATTCATTAATTCGTGCATACATACCCAGGTTTAAAACCAAGCCAATATTAGCGCCTTCTGGCGTCTCTACGGCACATATGCGTCCGTAGTGCGTGGCATGGGCATCGCGAACTTCAAAACCGGCACGCTCGCGACTTAACCCGCCAGGACCCATTGAACTTAGACGTCTTTTATGCGCCAATTCGCTCAAGGGGTTAATCTGATCCATAAACTGAGAAAGCTGTGAGCTGGCAAAAAACTCACGTACTGCTGCCACAACAGGCCGCGCGTTAATGAGTTGTCCAGGTGTTACGGTCTCGATCTCGCTCATACTCATTCTGTCTTTTGTGTTTCGCTCCATACGAAGTAAACCGATACGGAATTGGCGTTGTACGAGCTCACCAACCAACTTAACACGTCGATTAGCAAGGCTATCAATGTCGTCGGCTGGCTCTTGTGTATTATTGAGGCGAATAACCTCAGCCACAATAGCAACAAGATCGTCAATGCGCATTACACGGTTTTCAGCAGTGTTTGGCACATCAAGATTAAGGCGCTTATTGATTTTGTAACGCCCAACACGGCTAAAATCAAAGCGCTTAAAGTTATAGAACATGTTTTCAAGAAGTGAGCGTGCGTTATCAACGGTAGCTAAATCGCCCGGACGTAAGCGACGATAAACCTCAATTAGTGCCTCGTTGGTACCTTTAGCCGGATCTTTATCGAGGGTTGCTGTAATAAAGCTATCTTTTCCTTGATCTACGTGTGCAAAGCTTTCTTTAATCCTAGCCTCTGTGAGGCCTAACGCGCGTAGTAAGGTAGTAACAGGAATTTTACGTTTGCGATCAATCTTAACGTATATTGCGCCATTGGCGGCGGTCTCAAATTCTAACCATGCACCACGGCCAGGAATAACCTTAGCGCCGTAAAGATTGCGTCCACCATGGACATCGGCCGTAAAGAATACGCCGGCCGAGCGGATCAACTGGCTTACGACAACTCGCTCGGCACCGTTAATAACAAACGTACCACGAGAAGTCATCCATGGATAATCACCCAAGTAAATCTCTTGTTCTTTAACTTCGCCAGTAACTTTGTTAGTCAAAATAACCGTTGCCTTTAGCGGAGCCTCAAACGAAACATTGTTTTCACGAGCCTCTGCTTCAGAGATTTTTGGCTCTTCAAAACGATAATCTTTAAAACTTAGTGATAATTTTGTACCGGTGTAATCATCAATAGGACTAATTTCGGCTAACAATTCGCCGAGTCCCTCTTCAATAAACCACTGGAACGATTTGTTTTGATGATCTACAAGGTTTGGTAGATCTAAAATATCATCTTTTTGTGTAAAGTACATGCGCTGCTGCGCAGATGTGGAAGCTTTTGCCATAACTTCTAGCCACTCTCCTTAGACGTGCCCTCTAAAAAAGACTGGTCTTGTTGATTTTCAACACCCAAACACCATGAAAATCGCCAAAAGATCAGTTTACCGGGCTTAATTATTGATAACGCGCACGAAGATCCTAAGCTATATTGGGCTACTACCGAAGGGTACCAATAGCAAAGCCCGCTTACCCTACTTCTTGAACTATAGTATGGGGCCCTATTACAATAATGTCAAGCTTCTTTACGTTAATACCTTGTCAATAAGGCCATATTTTTTAGCTTCTTCGGCGCTCATCCAGAAATCACGCTCAACATCGGTTTCTATTCTTTTAATTGGCTGACCGGTGTTTTTTGCTAAAATTTGGTTAAGTAACTGCTTTAAACGCAACCCTTCTTTAAGGTCAATTTCCATATCGCTCACACGCCCTCGCGTACCGGCAGAAGGTTGGTGAATCATGACGGTTGCGTGCGGCAATAAGTAGCGTTTGCCCTTGGCACCCGAACTAAGCAGAAAGGCTGCAGCACTTGCCTGAACGCCAATACCAACGGTTTGGACATCGCTTTTTACGTATTGCATGGTGTCATAGATTGCAAACGCATCGTAAACACTGCCACCAGGGCTGTTTATATAAAATTTAATGTCTTTTTTTGGGTCTTCATTTTCTAGAAATAACATTTGTGCTACCACTAAGTTAGCGGTATGCTCATTTACCTCGGTACCCAAAAAGATTATACGGTCTTTGAGTAAGCGCGAATATATATCAAACGCGCGCTCTACACGTCCCTCATTCTCAATAACCGTTGGAACTAGAACTGAATTTTTTGTATGTATCATCTGTGCATCCTTATACGTTATAAATACATACCTTAAGTATAGCCAAATTAGCACTCGTCAGTCAAGAGTGCTAATTTATTATGCTCTGCTTTTTCAAATGCAGCTAACAAATCATACGCCTCTTCATTGCAACGAGCCTCAGCAATAACACCAATGAGAATTTCAAGAGAATGTCCTTGAGTTATAAGTGCCAAGCCAAGTGTCTCGACATCATAACGTGTAATTACGTTATGTTCGGGGCGGTATCTGAAACTTGCTGTAGATGGTGTCTCATGAGCGTTTTCACTCATTATTTTTTAGCGGTTGCGTTGTCTATAAGCATTCTAACGGTTTTTTCCGTTACCAGGCGGGAAGCTATTTCTTGACGGGCTGAAGGCTTATCAAGCTCTGCTTGCATGGCTGCATCTTGGTACTGTGCTTTAAGAAGTTGTAACTGCTGATCGATCTCTTCAGGTGTTACATCAACACCTTCTTTCGATGCTATTTCTGCCAATACCAGGCCCGTTTTGACTCTTCGTTCTGCTTCAGGACGAAGTTCTTTCGCAACAAATGCATCTTCGGTTGTACCCTCAGCTTCAAGCATCTCTTGCCAGGTTTGACCACGATAGGTCAAATTCTGCCGGACTTCTGTTTTAAGACGCTCTGTTTGCTCGTCAACCAGCTGCACAGGCAAGCTGACGTTGCTTTGATTGACAATTTCGCTAACTAGCTCATTTTGTAGCTGGCTGTCAGCTTGTTTTTGTTTTTCATGGTGCAGCTGCTTTTTAATGTCGGCTTTAAGATCTTCAAGTGTTTTGAATGGCCCAACCGTGCTTGCAAACGCATCATCAATCACTGGTTTTGTTATAGCATGCACTTTCTTTACTTTAACGGTAAACGTAACTTTCTTATTTGCAAGGGTTTTTACGCCGTAATCTTTCGGAAATGTTAATGTAAACGTTTTATCATCACCCGTTTTCATACCGACCACGTTATCTTCAAAACCTGGAATAAAGCTATTGCTGCCAAGCACCAGCGGATAATCTTCGGCTTCGGCACCATTAATCGGCTGCTTCTTTGCATCTTCGCCCTTAAAATCAATAACGACTTCGTCACCTGATTTAGCGGGACGCTTAACTTCTTCGCGCTTGGCGGCTCTTTCGCCTAGGCTTTCAATCACCCCTTGCACATCTTGTGCTAATATTTTGACCGTCGGTTTCGTTTTTTTAATTTTTGTATAGTCGGGTAACGTTACGGGCCCTAAAATTGTAACTTCCGCCTTGAACTCAAGCTCGGTATACGGTACAAATTTTTGTAATTGCACATTGGGGTTATCAATAGGGCGGAGCTTTGCCTCCTGAAGTGCCTTTTGATACAAGTGATTAATTGCCTCTTCTACGAATTCGGCTTGTAACTGGTTTTGATCAACGTGCTTTTCAACAACTGAAAGCGGCGCCTTACCGGCACGGAACCCGGGCAACTTTATTTTTTGAGCAAAATGCGAAAGAGTGTGCTGTTTTATGGCGTCTAGATCAGATTGGCTTGCCTTAATGATTAGATCTATGTGGGTAGGAGATTCTTGTTTCTTCGTTACGTGCATGAGTTACTACTCTAACAGATAGAGCTACATCAGTCCAGATGTTGGTTAAGAAAAAAGCAATCTGTTGAGTAATAATACCGCTGCGACAAACCATATAATCTCAATAATCCAGCCAGAAGATAACTCCCACTGCTGAATTTTTTTATGATAATAGCGCATTTTATCCCAATGCTTTTCTTCACCCCGCAAGTCGTTCTGATAGTGTTTTAACCACATTATATCGGGTACTACTGCCAACAACGCACCTAACGGTAGAAGCCACCAATCTATACCCACGCTATGACTTGCAAAAGAGACGGCAACAAGTATGGCAATCAATAACACCCCGTCAAAGGTCAAGATGCCAGTAAATTCTCGGCTGCCTGCTTTTGCCTTGGTGTGGGCTCCAAAATGAGGCAGTGAATCTAAGGCAAAATGTGACATTAACGCGAGCGGCAAACCAATAATTGGGTTTGTAACTGCTGCAACAATTATGGCACCGGTGACGGCATGATTCGTAGCAGTCACGCTGTATGCCTATAGTCTTTAATAATGGTTGCAATTCGCTCAATGCTATGCGTCTCTTCTTTGCCAGTGTGCAAATTTTTTAGTGTATACTGGCCAGACCCTAACTCTTTTTCACCAATGAATAATACATAGCGGATACCCTTTTTAACGGCAGCTTTTATTTGTTTGTCAATTTTACGATTTGTATCATCTACCGTTACATTTACTTCCATCTCGCGAAGTAGCTCGATTACTTTCATTGAGCTTTCAAAAACATTGCCGAGAAACGCCACGTATACATCGGTCTCCGTTTGTAAAGCAGGCATCAGGTTATGTAAGAGCAAAAAATTATACAGGGTGGCATCTCCCATACCAAAGCCGACGGTCGGAACAGGCTCTACACCAAACATACCTACTAAGCCATCGTAACGTCCACCACCAAACATAGATCGGTTATTTTCAGGATGCATGTCAAACACTTCAAATACTATATCGGTGTAATAATCAAACCCGCGAGCTAGGGTGATGTCAAACTCAATGTTCGTAATACCATCTTTATGGGCTAAATCAAGAGTTTTTTGAATGTCAGCAACTGATTTATGTTTTACAATTTCAGCAGGTAGTTCATCAATCTTTTTCGCCGATAAAATTTGTGTAATTTTGTCTTCTGTGCCGTCATCTCGTTGTGAGGGTGCTAATAAAGCATCGAGCTTAGCTACAAATTCGCTCGCTTCGATCTTGTGCATTTTATCAATTAAGCGAATTAATGATTCAGTTTGAACGTCATCAAGTTTAAGGTAATCTTCAAAGATGTAGTTCATTAATTTACGACTATTAATTTTAATAGTATACATCTGGGCGCTAGCACCGAACGCCTTCATAATCTCATGGCTCAGCTGGATCATTTCAAAATCTGCAGAAATAGCATCAACCCCAAAAAGATCAACGTTCAACTGCCAAAACTCACGCAAACGGCCTCGTTGTGGGCGTTCGTATCGCCATAAATTAGGAATAGAATACCAGCGCAATGGATAGGCTAGCTCTTGCCGTTTAGCAGCTACCATACGACTGACGCTCGGGGTCATTTCAGTTCTGATAGTTACACTGCGATCACCGCGATCGGTAAAGGTATAGGTTTGCTCACTTACAATCTCTTCACTTGTTTTACTTGCATAGAGCTCGGTAGGTTCAAGTAATGGAGCATCGTATTCCTCATATCCAAAACGCTCAACCACCTCGCGCCATGTATTAAACATCCATTTTTGCAGGCGTTTGTCTTCTGGATAAAAATCTCTGGCTCCCTTATAGGGTTGTACTGATAAGCTCATAGCTGGTTATTCTTATTCTAGCATTCGTTATATAAAAACGACATGCGATTACAAATAAAATACGACCTTTCCTGGTCGTATGGTGGGCGAGAAAGGACTTGAACCTTCACGCCTTGCGGCACTAGTTCCTAAGACTAGCGTGTCTACCAATTCCACCACTCGCCCAATTTAGTTCAAATCATTAATTATTTTACAACGATTAACGCTTGAAAGCTAGTCTATTATTGCGTGCAATAATTTTAGTTCCTACCGTTTATAAGCCTTAATAATTGCGTCGCCATACTCTTTGATGTTTACAAGGTTTATTCCCTCTAGCTGCAGATCTGACAACGATGGAGGCAATGAAAGAATGAGTAATCCACCTGGCGTAAGACGAGCGGTGGTCATTTGAAGTGTCTTGAGATTAATGTTGTTATAGGGCGGATCACACACGATAATATCAAATTTAACGGCAGGATTATTATCGAGCCAAGAACTAACATTAGCACGAGTGGCTTTAATGTCCGTAACATTGAGCAGTTCTATGTTACGGTTTATTATGTCGAAGGCATGTTTATCTTTTTCAACTGCTATAACCGGCTTAGCACCTCGGCTGACAGCCTCGATTGCTATAGCACCGCTACCAGAATATGCGTCTAATAAACGTAGGTCTTGGATGTCACCAATCATATTAAAGATAGCACCGCGTATTTTCTCGCTCATCGGATGCGTTTTATAACCAGCCGGAGCCTCAATGAGACGGCCACCGTATATGCCACTGATTATTCTAATCTTCATGAACTTTTATACTGAATAACTTTTGCTTCAAGCAGCGCAGCATACCAAAAAAGAGTTATTGTTTTGGCAATTGACGGCGCCAGTTTGTTGCGCACATCAATAACAAGCTTTGTCGTCCAGCCGCGTTCATAAAAACGCTCATACATATCTAAAACAGCAATTTCTTTTGCAACACGCTTGAAAATTTCTGTCGGTCCAATTTTTTCAACCAGCGCGACATCTTTATCAGTTGGCATGGCATTTGACATACCCAGCGGCGTAATCAATGTTGCTATGCCCAGCTCGAACAAGCCATGGGTGGTAAGCAACCCCTTTGGCCCCCATACCTTCCAATTTTTTCTCAGCTGGTCGCGGCGCGTTTTACCTTGAATGAAAACTTTCTTTTTTATGGTTGTTCTTGTTTCAAGACCTTCGCCCCTGAGCTCGCTTAATTTTTCTTCATATGGATAATGGTGTGCGGGCGTTAAGCCGTCAACAATGGCATGTGCAAGCCAAGCCGCCTCAAAAGCAACCCGTTCTTTGTTGTCCTTCTTTAGCTCTTTGACGAGTTGCTTGTAATGATCTTGAATGAGATCAATTAACATTGAGTCGTCATCATCAAAGGGGCTGTAATAATGCCAGGGTTCATCTTTAGAGGGGCTTTTGCGCTTAATTGCATCCGGCCCTTTTCTGCCCTCAAAGTGAATAATTTCATTGGCGCTTGGAAAAGCGGTTTTCTCTGGCAACAGATATTCTAAATGCCTTCGTGCGACACGATCAAGCTTCTGATGCGCACCCATAAGTCGCCCAGACAATGGGGTTAGTGTTGTTCCTGAATACATATTTAATTTAGGTGAACTACATGTTGTAGCTCAGTAATTCGCTTTCTAATATAAGGGTATTGTAGCAGACTTTTATCTGCTGCGAGAATATGCTTTGCCTCCATGCGTGCTCGAGCAATAAGCCGTGTATCGGTAAAATCTGCAATTCTCAGATCAAGCACACCATGTTGGCTAATGCCATATAGTGCCCCTGCGCCCCGTATGGACAAATCAAGCTCAGCCAGTTTAAAACCATCTTGTGTGGTTGTAATCGCATGCAAACGTTTTGACACACCGGTACTATCGCTGAGCATTACATAGCAGTGACTCTGAACGTTACCGCGCCCGATGCGACCTCGCAGTTGATGCAGCTGAGCGAGACCAAACCGTTCTGGCGATTCAATCATCATAACGGTAGCATTCGGAACATCGACGCCAACTTCAATCACTGTCGTTGCGACAAGAATGTCAAGCTTGCGATCAATGAAGTCTTGCATAACGTGCTGCTTGTTGTCATGGGACATCCTACCGTGAAGCAAGCCGACCCGATAGTTTTTAAAGTCAGTGTTTTTCAATTGTTGATAGGTTGCTTCTGCCGACTTTATGTTGATGCGCTCGCTCGTTTCTATCAACGGACACACTACAAACATTTGTTGCCCGCGATCTAAGCGCTGTTTAACTTGGCTGTAGACTTTTAACCTATCAGTCGGATTAATGAGTTCAGTAACAACCGGTTTTCTGTTTTTTGGTTTTTGATCGAGAATACTTATATCGACTTCACCAAAAACTGTCAATGCAAGGCTGCGAGGTATGGGCGTTGCGGTCATGCTCAGCATGTGCGGTAGGTGGCCGGTATGAGCCAACAAACGCTTTCGCTGCTCAACGCCAAAGCGATGTTGCTCGTCAATAATAACCAGACCAAGATTTCGAATATCAACATTCTCCTGAATCAGAGCATGAGTCCCAATTAAAAACCGCACTTTGCCTGACGCAATATTTTTGTAGGCGTTGGTCTTTGCTTTGACTTTCAGGCTACCCGTGAGTAACGACACATATTTATCAAAACCCACAGGTTTTAAGGCGGCATGAATAGTTTCGGCGTGCTGCCGCGCAAGTATTTCTGTCGGCGCCATAAGTGCAACTTGATAGCCCGCCTCAACCACCATAGCGCCTGCCATGGCAGCCACGACCGTTTTGCCCGCACCAACGTCACCCTCAAGTAACCTGTTCATGGGTTTGTTTTTTTGTATGTCAGTATAAATTTGCCAGATGCTTTTTCGTTGGGCGTCAGTTAATGTAAACGATAGATGCGACACAAATTTTTTAGCCAACCGCTCGTTAAATGGAATTTGCACGGTTGTTTCATGGCTGATCAACTGGCGGCTATAGAGACTTGCCAGAATCAATTCAAATAACTCTTCAAAGCCTAATCGTTCATCGGCTAATTCAATGTCATGATTGTTGGTTGGAAAGTGCTTTTTAAAGAGGGCTGCTTTTTTTGTAAGTAACTTTTGGCGCTTTATAATAGCTGGCGGCAAAAACTCTTCAAGGGTTATTCCTTCAGAAAATATTGTCTTCAGATTTTTACGTATTTGAACTGACGTAAGCCCTGCTGTTTCCGGATAAATAGGTACAATCCGTGCTGCGTTTACCGGAAACGCGCTGGCCAGCTCTATACTGGGATTTGTAATCGCAAGCCGGCCTCGCTTTAGGTCAAACTGGCCAGAAAGATAATAAACGGCACCTTGGTTAATAGCATCTTGCCGGTATGGCTGATTAAACCACACTACCCTTACACTACCGGTCGAATCTTGCGCAATAGCCTCTGTGACATGTAAGCCGCCACGTACATATCTACCTTTTACATGTGTTATATGGGCACGAATACTAACCTTGCCTGGTTTTAAGCGGGCAATAGGTATGAGCTTAGAATAGTCCTCATAGCGCCGTGGAAAATGAAATAAGAGATCCCGCACTGTTACTATCCCAAGCTTCTTGTATTTTTCACCCAAGGCAGGGCCAACGCCTTTTATCTTCTGAATATTGTCAGAGACGCTATAGTCCATAGCCTTTAGTATAGGTTACTAGGAGGCTTTTTTGACAAGCAAGAAAATACTAGGACCAAAATATGTCTTGGCAAGCGCCAGTTGCAAGAAGGTTTCAAGCGATAACATAACACTTTGCGGTACAATTTTCTTTAAGGCGGGTGAGCGTAGGTTTGAAACCGACAAAACACGCTCTACCTTTAAGCCGGCGTGCGCTAACTGTTTAACTACAGTGCGTGGATTATGGTTTACAAACGGAATCTCTTCACGACGGCGGTTTTTTGCGCTGCGTATGTCAACTGGTTCAAGCGGTAGTTTCTGCAATTTAAGTGCGTGCTTTAAGCGGTTTCGCCCATGCGCATAATTAGCCATTTCTAAGACAAGGTAGCCGTCATCGGCAAGAACGCGTGCCAGTTCAGCAAATTCAGTAGTAGGATCAGGCAAATGATGCATAACCCTGATCATTGTAATTAAATCTTTTGACCCATCTTTAAACTTTAGATCATCAGCCTGCATTTGCTTCTGCTCTATATTAGAATGGTCTTTTAAGAAATTTTTGGCAATTTTAAGCTGTTGCTTGCTGGGTTCGGCTAAGGTAACTTTATCGGCGTATTGCTCAAGCAAGAGGCACAAACGTCCATAACCACCACCAATATCCACCGCCTCTCTAAAGCGCCTTCCGTTAAGCAGCCTGCGGATAGCTAGCTCTTCTGCAGCGTGTTCGTAGTCGCGCCCCTGCCAATAATCTAGATAATTATAGTTATCATTATCGTATTGATTGGCGATTTTTTTTGTCGATGTTTTATTAGTGCTTTTCTTTTTCATACCGAACCAGTATAGCAGTTTTTAATTTGCACGCTTAATAATAGCGTTATTATTTTTGCCCCTCCGCAGAATCACAATACGGTTTTTTAGCCAATCTTCAGCTTTAAGTGTCGTATCAAGACCTATTTGATTACCGTTCAGGTAAACACCGCCCTGTTCTAAGAATCGCCTTGCTTCGCTGTTAGAATTAGCCAAATGCGTTTCGGTCAATAGTGACACAATCTCGTCACCGGTTTTCGCACTCGCGCTTGGCAGCTCGTTTATAAGGACTTCGATGTCTGGTTCGGTAAGGTCAGCGTATGATCTACCACCGAACAATACATCGGTAACCCGCACACTCATATCAGCAGCATCGACTCCATGTACATTTTTTGTAACTTCGTAAGCTAGCTTGCGCTGGGCCTGGCGCTTCGCTCTGTTGGCGTTGAATTCTGCCATAAGTGCCATAAGAGCAGGCTTATCAATTTCGGTATAAAGCTTCAGGTAATCCTCGACACTCTCATCATCGACATTTAACCAAAATTGATAAAACTGATAAGCCGAGGTAAGCGTAGCGTCAAGCCAGATAGCACCCGCTTCAGTTTTGCCAAACTTCACTCCTGTTTCTTTGTTTATTATGAGCGGAAATGTCCATACATGTGCCTCTTTGCCCGTTTTTCGGCGTATAAGATCAACCCCCGCTATACTATTACCCCACTGGTCAGCACCGGCTAATTGCAAGCTAACACCGTGATGTAAAAACAAATGCAAGAAATCGTAACCCTGTATAAGTGAGTAACTAAACTCAGCATAGCTAATGCCCGCACCGTCTTTTTTCAGTCGTGCTTGTACAAATTCTCTACCCAGCATCATACGCATTGGCACATGTTTGCCAACCTCCCTTAGAAATCTAAGATACCCCATGTCTTTAAACCAATCGTAATTATCAACAATCTTAAATTCAGTGCCATTAAATAAGGTTTTGTACTGATTTGCGAGCGCAGCCTTGTTTTTTGCAATTTCGTCAGGCGATTTTAAGTCGCGTTCTTGTGCCTTGCCATCGGGGTCGCCAATTAATCCAGTAGCACCACCTATCAGTAAGATGGGTGTGTAGCCATGCCGTATAAAGAGTTTAACCATCATTGCTGCCGCTAAATGGCCTATGGTCATCGAAGCAGCACTCGGGTCGACTCCCCAGTAAAAAGTACGTGTCTGATGATCAAGTTCTGTAATGTCGTTGAACGTAGTTTGATTAACAAAACCACGCCAGGTGAGTTCTTCTGATAATGTCATACTACCTATAATGCCAGAAGTCTGTCCAAATAACTACCGTAGCCCCACAATAAAACATAATTATTATTGTGTTTACGACAGGTATTTTTGTTATAATAATGTAATAGTAATGGAGCAACAATACAGATGAAAACCTCTAGACGCCGTAGTCGTGTGAGTAAGAATGTATTTACGACACGCAGCGGCAAGTCAGTTAAACTAAACCGAAGTTTATCTGAAAGAATGAAGGGACTAAAAGACAGTAAAGCGTTACGAAAAGCGGAACGCCTTAGCGGCATGCCAAAATCCCGCCTCAAACGATTCTTTTATCGCCTCCATCCACAACGCATGGCCCAGTACTGGTTTAGCCGTGAAGGCGGCATTATGGCCCTTAAAATTACCGGCATTGGGCTTATTAGCGGCTTTCTTATTTTAGTTGGTTTGTTTGCCTTCTTTAGAAAAGACCTGCCTAACTTACGCGATATTTCTGGCAACAACATAGGTGGGAGCATCCGCTACTATGACCGTACGGGTCAAACGCTGTTATTTGAGGATTATGACGCCGTAAAACGCATTCCTATTAAAGGTGATATGATCAGCCAAAACATGAAAGACGCTACGATTGCTATTGAGGATAAAGACTTCTTTAAGCATGGCGGTTTTGATGTTCGAGGTATTATGCGTGCTGGATTCAACAACGCGTTTGGACGTTCGGGTGGCCAGCAGGGTGGCTCAACAATTACACAACAATTAGTTAAGTTGTCACAAGATTGGACCAAAGACCGCACCTACACCCGTAAGATTAAAGAACTTATTTTAGCAGTCGAGCTAGAACGAACTTATTCCAAAGACGAAATCTTAGCTGGTTACCTTAACACTGCACCGTACGGAGGTATTGAATACGGCGTCGAAGCCGCTGCTCAAAACTACTTTGAAAAATCAGCCAAAGACCTCACCCTTGACGAGGCAGCTATGTTTGCAGCCATTCCAAAATCGCCAAGTTTTTATTCACCCTATAGCAACGACTTTGATCGCGAAGCATTCATTGGTCGACAACATTATATTTTAGACTTAATGGCCCAGCAGGGTATGATTCGCAACGAGGAGCGTGACGCAGCTAAAAAAGTAGACACCCTAGCTAAAGTTAAGCCTCGAAAACCAAAGTATGATGGTATACAGGCACCGTGGTTTGTGTTGGCTGCCAAAGAACAACTTGAAGACACTCGAGGACAAGATGCCGTACAGCGTAGTGGCTGGAAGGTTACCACAACACTTGATCTAAATTTGCAAAAGGCCGCCGCAGAACAGGTTCAAAAAGGCATGACTCAAGTACGTCGCCAGGGCGGTGATGTTGCAGCTTTTGTGGCTGAAGACGTTAAAACAGGCCAGATTGTAGCTTTGGTTGGCGGTACAGACTTTTCTAACCCAGAGTTTGGCCAGAATAACTACGCACGTTTGCGCTTACCCCCTGGCTCGAGCTTTAAGCCATATGATTATGCTGCTCTCATTGAAAACACTACTAATTCTGGTGCAGGTTCAGTCTTATACGACACACAAGGGCCCATTGAAGGTTATCCTTGTACTAACAAACAGCGTCCAAAGCAGGGCGGTAATTGTTTGTGGGATTACGATTTTCGTTACCCTGGACCATTAACATTACGTTATGCACTGGGCGGCTCACGAAACGTACCCGCGGTTAAGGCAATGTTGATTGCCGGCGTCGATAAAACCATACAAACAGCTGAAAAGCTTGGTCTCAAGAGTGGTTATAAATGTTTCTTGGACGAATCGTTCACCCAAGAACAACAATGTTACGCTTCATCAGCTATTGGTGACGGTGCATACTTGCGAATGGATGAACATGTTCATGCCTATGCTTCACTATCACGAAATGGCCTTAACATACCACAAACCTACATTTTAAAAATTGAGGATGCAAATAATAAAGTTGTTGACGAATGGAAGCAACCTAAAGGCGAACAGGCTGTTCGTGAAGAGACCGCATATATAATCTCAGATATTTTATCTGATCCTAAAGCCAGCTATTTCTCACGTAAGGCACATGATTATCGTGGCCACAAGTACTCACTCAAGACCGGTACCACCAACGACACCAAAGACGGTTGGTTAATGGGTTATTCTACGCACTATGCTGCAGGCGTATGGGTTGGCTACCACACTCGCCAAAAAGAAATGACCGGATTCATGGAAAATATGACACGCCCGATCTGGAAAGGTTGGATGGATGAAGTCCACAGTAATTTACAGCCCGAAGAACGCAAAAAGCCAAACGGCCTTCAAACAAGCCAGGCATACGTCGTTCGTACTGCTGTTGGTGGCGGCGCAGTTGTACCAAGTCCTGCCCAAGACATGTTCCCTTCATGGTACAAAAATTCTAGAAGGGCATCTAACACCAAACAAACAATCGATATTGTATCGAACAAGCTAGCAACCGACTGTACACCGCCACGTGCCCGCAAAGAGACAACAGACGCTCAAGCCGATGCCTTTTCTAGTGATACATTTGTCGGCACCGGCGGCGGGGGTAACAATACCTCAGCCGAAAAAGATGACGTTCACAGATGTGAAGACGCCAAGCCTAACATTACGCTAACGGTTCAGCAATCAGGCGACTCATATAATTTGATTGCCACGGTAAGTCAGGGTACGCACCCGTTGTCCAGTGACCGCTTTAAGGGTAATGTTACCTTTAGTGTTAATGGCCAGGCGCTGCCTGGTGGTTCATATGAAGTGGGCAGCCCCAGCTCAATCGTGTATCAAAACTATAAACCGTCGGGATCGGTTACGGTAACTGCTACGGTAGTAGATAGCGTTTTGTATGACGCAACCGATAGCGCAACCGTGGGAAAGAATGGAGACATTTCTTTAATCAGCGCCACGAAGAGTGGCGGGACACTAACCGTGGTATGGACAGGCGCAACCGGCAACGTGACGATTAGAAAAGGTAATACCATCATCCCTTGTAACGTATCGGGGTCAGGTTGTACGTCAAATACAAATGCAGTCAGTGTTGGAGATACAATCATTGCAACTGATGGTTCAGGCAAGTCTGATTCAATAAAAGTTAAAAACTAGTTTTCTAAGAAACTATTTAACGCAGCACGTATATCTTTAACTGAATGAAGCATGGCGTTTTTATCACTTGCTTTTGGGCCAATAGCAAGCTTAAAGCCCAGCTTCTTGGCTTCGGCAAGGCGTTTATCTACCATTGGTACATGTCGTACTTCACCGGCCAGGCCAACCTCACCAAATACAACCGCATTGTCTTTTAACGTAAGTCCTTTGGCAGCCGAGCCGATTGCCATACAAACGGCCAGGTCTGCTGCAGGCTCTTGAATGCGAATGCCGCCCACAATGTTAATATAGATATCTTTGTCGGCTAACTGCAGCTTGGTACGCCGCTCCAGCATAGCGATCAAAACATTAAGGCGATTACTATCAATGCCGCTGGCAGTACGCTTGGGGTAGCCAAAGACACTACGATTTACCAGTGCCTGCACCTCAACCAATAGCGGCCGAGAACCCTCTAGGGTAGCGAGTACGATTGACCCATCAACAACTTGCCGTTCTGCCAACAACGCCTTAGAAGGGTTATCAAGCGGCATGAGCCCATTATCCTTCATTTCAAATATGGCTGACTCGTTGGTAGAACCAAAACGATTTTTTACACTGCGCAGCACTTTAAAGCCGCCATACCGATCACCTTCTAGCTGAAAAACGCCATCAACAATGTGCTCAAGCAGTTTTGGGCCAGCGATGTTACCCTCTTTTGTGACGTGACCGACTATTATTAAACAGGTATCAGATTGTTTAGCAGCCGACATTAACAGGTGGGTACTGCTTGTAATTTGACTCACGCTGCCCGGTGAGCTAGAAACACTCTTACATTGCAGCGTTTGTATTGAATCTACAATCGCAAGATCATAACTAGAGCTCACCATTGTGGCTGCAATGTCGTCAGCTACTGAGCTCGTAGCTAGTGACAATTCTGGCGTTGTCACCCCTAGCCTTTTAGCTCGAAGCCCCACCTGATAGGCAGATTCTTCACCGCTAACATACATTACCTGTTTGCCGCGCGAGGCAATGGCCGATGCAACCTGCATTAAAAGCGTGCTTTTGCCAATACCAGGTTCGCCGGCAATTAATATAATTGACCCTTTAACCAGACCGCCACCTAAAATGCGATCTAATTCACCATACCCTACTTTAATTCTTTCTTCATTTTGGCTCTGCAGGCTGGTTATTGGTCTTAGATTAAGAGATTTGCCGGGCGACGCCTTTGCATCAAACTCTTCAATAACCTCTTCTTCTAACGTGTTCCATTCGCCACAAACATGACACCTTCCTGACCATGATGGTGATTCGGCACCACAATTACTACACACATAACGCTTTCCTTGCTTCTTAGCCATAGATACAGTCTAGAACGATTGAGGACGGCTATCAATGGCTTGGGCAAGATCTTGTACTTCAATAGCTATATTGTTGCGGGCTTGAACAATGTCGTTATAGCGGTTAATGAGCTGATCGGTTTGCCTTACCGTGTTGTTATAGCGAGCTACCTGTTCATTAAAAGCTGGCACGGCTGCGTTATAGGCTTGTACATGGCCGTTTGTCAGCAACGAATCCATGCGGTTTTTCTGAGCTTGTAGGTTTTTGTATTGAACTGACAGCTCTGTTTTACTACCGTCAATTTCAACCTTTAATGAAGCCAGTTGGCCATCATACGCCGCAACTTGGTCTTTTCTGTTTTCAAATTCGGCTTCATAGTGCCGAGACAAATCTACTACTGCTTGACGATTGCTAAAATACTTCTGATAGTAAACTTCTAAATCAGGCGGTAACTCTTCAACCTCTGTTGGGAGTATAGAGTGAAGTTCGTTTGGAACTATACCTGGGTTTTGCCGCTGATAGCTTGCAATGTTGCTCCGAACACGTTCGTTTGCAACCTGTTGATAGGCCTGTAGGGTTAATTGATCAATATGGTCACGCTCTTTATTACTCAAACGATCATATGCGGCGTGAAGCATCTCGTGAGCAGCAGTCACTTCTACAACTCCCTGCAATCGAGGATCATTAATGTTGTATAGGTAAATACCGTCGTTAGGAATATAGCAGCCCAATACGATACTCGCTTCAAGCTGACATTTTTGATTAAATTCAGTCTTATTTGCAATTACCGGCTGATTAACATAAAAGAGTCTTCGACCATACTCGGTCATAGTGGTTTTATCTGCAAGCTGGACAATTGCAGCAGGCGGACTGTAATTGCGCAGTTGATACCAATCGTAAATATTTTGGCGCTGAAACCATACAATGAACAACGTAGAGAGCATAAGCAAACCAAGTACAATACTCAGCAGCTTCTTGGCAACTTTCATACTCGTATTATACCTTTTTTGCTTTGCGTATGGCTATTCGTTGCTCACACTGTAGGCAAGATCTTTATTTTTTGTACCTACTTCAACTACGGTACCCTTGTCGTACATACCATTAATAAGCTCAACAGCAATATGATCCTCTAATGTGTCTTGTAGTAAGCGTCGCATTGGCCGTACGCCGTTTAATGCATCGTACCCATTTTTAAGAAGGTAGTTTTTAGCTGCAGGCGTCAGTCTAACGCTGACCCCTCGCTTAGTGAGACGTTGCTTAAGCTCATCAATTTGTAAATCCAGGATTCTAAGAATGTTTTGGCGTGTCAAAGCCCGGAATACAATAATTTGATCAATTCGGTTTAATAACTCTGGGCGCATCATTTTCTTAAGCTGATCAAGTACCTTGTCTTTATTGGCATCATGTAACTTGTTAAGATCGTTAAGATCCTCTTTATCAACGGCGCTAAACCCAAGGCTTACTTCTTTTTGGAGCCGTTCCGCACCAATATTACTGGTCATAATTACAATAGTGTTCGTAAAATCAATTTTACGGCCCTTTGCATCCGTCAGCGTACCGTCTTCAAGAATCTGCAGCAACATATTAAAGACGTCTGGGTGGGCCTTCTCAATCTCGTCAAACAACACCACACTGTACGGCTGGCGTCGTATTTTATCGGTCAGCTGGCCGCCATCATCATAACCCACATAACCAGCCGGCGCACCAACAAGACGCGCAACATTATGATGTTCACCGAACTCACTCATATCTATTTTTACAAGTGATTCTTCAGACCCAAAAAACTCTCGTGACAATACTCGTGCCAGTTCGGTTTTACCCACCCCTGTCGGACCTAAGAAAATGAATGAACCAATCGGCCGCTTAGGACTACTAACGCCCGAACGGTTACGGCGAACAGCCCGCGCCACAGCGTGAACTGCTTCATCTTGCCCAATAACGTATTTGCCAAGATTCTTCTCTAAGTTAAGCAGGTATTTTGCCTCTGATCTGATGACTTTTTGTACGGGTACACCGGTTGTTCGCGCAACAATTTCAGCTACGTCGTCGCTTGTCATACTGATTTTTTTGGTCTCTTTTTCTGAGGCTTGTAACTTCTTTAAATCGGCATGAATCTGGCTAGCGCGTTGTTTATGCTGGGCCGCCTTTTCATAATCTTCACTATCAACGGCATCTTCAATGCGCGTATTAATGAGTTTTAGCTCATTCTTAAGTTTGCGCACTTCTGGCGGCGTGCGGCCCTTATCAATACGCAAATGAGCGGCTGTTTCGTCAAGAAGATCGATCGCCTTATCTGGCATAAATCGATCATTAATGTAGCGGTCAGCCAAACCAACAATATCTTCTAATACTTCATCGGCCACGGTAACGCCATGAAAAGCCTCGTAATGCTTACGAAGACCTTTTAAGATTGCAACTGTCTCTGCTTTATTGGTGGGAGGTACTTGAATGGGCTGAAAACGGCGCTCTAAGGCACTATCCTTTTCGATATGCTTGGTATATTCAGCTGTAGTAGTAGCACCAATTACCTGAACTTTCCCGCGCGCTAAAGCGGGTTTAAGAATATTACCCGCATCGAGCGCTCCTTCGGCTGCGCCGGCTCCTACAATTAAGTGCAATTCATCAATGAAGACAATGGTTTTTGTGTCGTTTTCAAGTTCGGTCATAACCTTCTTTAGACGCTCTTCAAACTCACCCCGATATTTTGTGCCTGCAATCATAGCGGTTAAGTCAAGCATAACAATACGCTTATCAAGCAGGCTGTCAGGAACATCTTCGCTGATAATACGCTGGGCTAAACCTTCAACAATAGCAGTTTTTCCAACGCCGGGCTCGCCTATTAAGACAGGGTTATTTTTAGTACGGCGATTCAAAATGGTTACCATTCGCCTAATTTGGGCATCGCGGCCAACCACTGGATCAAGCTTAGCGTCACGTGCAGCTTGTGTTAAATCGGTACCAAAAAAATCAAGAGCCGTTTTACGACGTGGTTTTTTACGAGCAGTGCCCGAACCGTTGCTTGACCCCTCTTCGTATTGCTGACGATTAAGAAACTGCTCTAATTCGTTCATAAGGCCATCTACATTTATCTTCATATCACGCAGCAAAACAGTTGCGCGGGCATTTTTTTGGCTCAGTATGCTGTACAGAATATGCTCAGTACCACAAAATTCTTGATTATAATCTTGTGCAATATCATAGGCCATTTTAAGCGTTAATTTGGCGGTTTCACTCAAGCCCTTTGCACCCATATTAATCACCAATGTCTTTGGCGTTAAATTAAGCGCCAGGCGAGCTCGGTCAAGCGTAACGCCAGCGTCTTGAAGTAATTTTGCGCCCATTGAAGATTCTTGAGCCAACACACCCAAAAGCAGGTGCTCAGTACCAACATAGGGGCTACCAGCTGCACGTGCAATACCATCTGCGTGGCGCAAGCTTTGAAGCCCGTTCTCTGTAAGATGATTGATAAATTCTTGAAATTCTGATGAGTTTGGTGGCATAAATTATCGCTCCGCTTAATAAGACAAACCTAGGGGTTTTTCTCATCGCGCCAGGCAAAAAGTATGATACTGTACCCCTCAAAATTTCATTTTGTGGGGACCCCAGTTTTTGCTTGGGCTGCTCTTTTCCCTCCAAAGTGCAGGGGCGGTGGTTTCTCCGCTACTACCAGTATAGCGAAATTAGCACTCGTCAGTCAAGAGTGCTAATTAATTACCGTTGTTGGCTAGTTTTCTGGAATATCTTCGACCGACATTATCATTTGCTGACGGAAAAATTGTTTTACATTCTCATCTTTATCGGCACATAAAGCTTCTATCTTTTCCCGAACAATCTGCGCGCCCTCAGAATCTGTATCTTTTATTTGCCATAAGATACCGGTATATACTCCAGCAAGTGAAATATCATGATCCCGAGGGATGAGAATACGTGGAGCTGTTTCGTAAGCTCCTCCCACAAAGTACTGCGCAATATGATCACGTAATCCAGCATATGGCGAAACATCCTCTAAAGCGCTTAATTGACGCTTTATAACCCACGCTTCATCTGGACTCAATAAAACTGCCTCAGGGCTAATCTCAAAATCTGAGACCTCTAAAAAATCCGGATCGCGTTTTCTATCTGCGGGATTAAAACCAGAGAATCTATCTATCATAATACTATTTTAGCATAGTTTATCATGTCTTGTCAAGTGCTACATCATTGTACGTTGCCGTAAACGATAGGTGGCAGAAATGTTTAGTGACAAGTAATTTACTCGCCGTGTTCTTCAATTGCCTCAAGCAAACTACTCTCTAGCTCGCTCTTCTTCTTGAGTTTTGGCGGTTGCTTCGGGGTGTCCGCTGGTTTTTCTTCAACTTCAGCGGCTTCTTTCTTGCCCTCTATATCGATCTCAAAACCAGTGAGCTTACTTGCCAAGCGTACATTTTGACCATTTTTACCAATTGCCACACTCAACTGATCTTCTGGAACAGAAACAACTGCTTTATTTTTAGCCGTATCAATGGTAACTTTACCTACTTTAGTCGGGCTTAAGGCGTTAGTAATGTACACAACGGGGTCTTCATTCCACACCACGATATCTATCTTCTCTTGTTCGCCAATTTCGCTCATGACGGCATTCACACGCGTACCATGACCGCCTACAAATGTACCAACAGGATCCACGCCTGGTACCGTACTGACGACCGCTATCTTACTGCGCACCCCAGCCTCACGAGCAATACCTTTAATAGCAACAGCGCCGCTTTCCATTTCTGGCACCTCAGCCCTAAATAGCCACTCAACAAATTCAGTATTCCCACGTGAAAGAATCAGCTGCGGCCCCCGGTTGCCTCGTTCGACATCTTTTAAGAAAACTTTAAGGCGTTGACCAGGGTAGTAATGTTCACCCTGAATTTGCTCACTAACAGGTAAAATGCCTTGGGCTTTACCTAAATCAACACGAACAAGCCGACCTTCTACGCGCGAGACAATACCGTTTATAACGGTACCAATTTTATCTTGGTATTCGTTCACAATAATCTCACGCTCCGCTTCACGCAATCGCTGCAAAATAACTTGCTTAGCAGTTTGAGCAGCAACGCGGCCAAAGCTGGTAATATCTTGGTGCAACTCAACTGTTTCGCCTACGGCTGCATTTTTGCGCCTAGCCTGGGCTTCGGTCAACGAAATCTCGTATTCAGGATCATTAACAGTGTCGACAATCTCTTTCGTTATATATGCATCTACATCACCAGTATGTAAGTTTACACTCACCCGCACTTCTTGTTCTTTATCACCATAATCTCGCTTATAGGCTGCTGCAAGAGCTTGCTCAACTATTTCTTGAACTGTCTCTTCTGGAAGGTTCTTTTCTTCTGCGATTGCCTTTAGGGCAATAGCCAATTGCTTGATATCTAGTTCCATAAATAAGGTCCTTTCGGTCTATTTCATTAAAAAAGCCGACCTGCCGGTCGACGTGTACATAAACTATTGTACCTAAACCTACGTGACTTGTCAATTTAATGACAAACACCTTTCGAGTCATGGTAATCTATAATAATGAGCAAAAAAGCAACCCACCTTGTTAATCAGTTCCGGCCCGATCATTACAGGCTTAATATAGAACTTGATAAATCAGCCATGACTTTTCGTGGTACCGTTACAATATCTGGCCATAAGATCGGCCGACCCAGTAAGCGAATTACCTTTCATCAAAAAGATCTTACTATTACCGCAGCAAGCATTAAGCGTCATAGCAAACAAGGCACCGAAGAGCTGCCGGTTAGCCGTATTGTTCACCATAAAAGTTATGATGAAATACGACTGCATACCAATGAGTTAATGCGCAATGGATCTTTTGAGGTTGAACTTACGTTTAATGGAAGTATCACTGATGAAATGGTAGGTATTTACCCGTCGTACTTCACGCATAACAACAAAAAAGAAACAATTATTGCAACTCAATTTGAAAGCCACCACGCTCGTGAGGCGTTTCCCTGCATTGATGAACCAAGCGCTAAAGCTACCTTTAGCCTTACTGTTACAACAGACAAAAGCGATGTAGTACTTTCTAACACACCGATCAGAAGTAATACGACCTCTAACGGCAAGAACACGGTAATCTTTGAAACTACACCGCGCATGTCTACCTATTTACTAGCCTTTGTTTCGGGTAATTTGCACGGCGTTAGCTCTACTACAAAAGATGGCATAACGGTAACAAGCTGGGCTTCAAAAGCAAGAGCCAAGAAGGAACTTGAATATGCAAACCAAGAGGCAGTCAACCTGCTTGAGTTTTACGCCGAGTATTTTGGGGTTCCATACCCGCTCGCAAAGTGTGACCAGGTAGCCTTACCCGATTTCGATGCCGGCGCCATGGAAAACTGGGGCTTAGTTACTTACCGTGAAATTGCCCTGCTCACTGACCCAGACAACCGCTCAATCACTAATGAGCAATATGTTTCTTTGGTTGTGTCACACGAGCTTTCGCATCAATGGTTTGGCAATTTAGTAACCATGAAATGGTGGGATGATTTATGGCTTAATGAAAGTTTTGCCAGTTTTATGGAGCATTTAGCCCTTGATCGTCTCCATCCCGATTGGCACCAATGGGAGCTATACACAGCCAGCGACGTACTTAACACGACTAATCGTGACATATATAAAGATATTCAACCCGTCGGAGTAGCAGTAACCGACCCTGACCTTATTGAAACCCTGTTTGATCCGGGCATTGTCTACGCAAAAGGCGGACGCTTACTCAAAATGTTGCGAGATTACATTGGCGATGGCGCTTTTAGAACTGGCTTGCAAGCCTACTTTAAGAAACATGCCTTTAACAATACTAGCCGTGAAGATTTATGGTCAGCTTTATCTGAAGCCAGCCATAAAGATATCTCAGCTTTGATGACTCCCTGGATTACCCAGTCTGGCATGCCGATACTACGCGTTGACCAAGAAGGTTCGCAGGTGCGGCTTTCTCAAGAGCGCTATGTACTTGATAGCAGTAATGATACAACTGTTTGGCCGATTCCCCTATTGTCAGAACAAGCATTATCATCATATATGCTCGTTAAAAGAACTGACACACTTCAGCTTAAAGATGAAGCGTTTATCTTAGTAAATCACAGAGCAAGTGGTCACTATTTTACCCATTATGTAAACGAAAAACATCGACAGTCTTTGATAAAATCTTTTGCGAATTTACCAACCGAGTCGCGCATTAATATTCTAAACGACAGCTATATGCTTGCGCGGGCAGGAGAAGCCTCGCTTGTTGATGGACTACAAATGATTCTTCCCCTACAAAATGAAGGTCGTGATAGCGTATGGGTGCTGATAAGCCGTATCATCGGAACTGCCAGCCAGCTAACCGAAGGCGACGAACAAACCGAAGACCATATTAAGCAATTTAAAATTACTATGGCCAGCAAGAAACACCGTGAGCTTGGCTGGAACAATAAACCGGGTGACGACACAAACACCAAACAACTCCGTCATACCATGATTTCATATATGCTTGGCGGTGAAGATGAAACTGCAATCGCGCACGCCCTAGAACTTTTCGCGCAAGCAGACAATCCGGCAGCAATAGACTCAGAAATAAGAAACAGTGTCTTAAGTGCTGTGGTGCGTCATGGTAGCTCAGATGATCGTAGCGAGCTGATAGATATATATCCCGAGGCGTCCCCCGACCTTCAACTTGACATTACCTCAGCCCTCACCAGCACTAAAGATGCTGCGTTTGCTGCATTAATTGTTAAGAATGCGCTCGGCAAGGGTGGCTTCGTGCGAACCCAGGATGTCATGCGTTGGTTGGCCTTACTACTTCGAAACCGCTATACACGCCATGTAGCGTGGGATTTTTTAACTACGCAATGGGCTTGGTTAGAGCAGACAATTGGTAAAAGCAAATCATTTGATTTCTTACCTGTTTATGCCGCTAGCGCAATGAATTCACGCGAGTGGCAGCAAAGATATCGCACTTTCTTTGAGCCAAAACTTGATAACAAAGTACTAGCGCGCAACATTAAGGTCGGCTTAGCGGACATAGCCTCACGCGTTGCCTGGCGAGACCGCGACGAGTTAGCAATTAAACACTTTCTTCAAGAAATGGTAAAAACGTAGTGACCTCAAGTTTTAAGCCAGTTACTTCAATGGCACTTAAAGTATAATCACCCGACCATTGCTTACTAGAAATCCAAAACTCAGCTGCAAACTTCATTTGCTGCAATTTACTACGAGTTATGTAGTCCAAGCCACTTCCCCAATCGTTGTTTTTACGAAATTTAACCTCTACAAAATAGATGGTGGCATCCTTTTTAGCAATTATATCAATCTCACACCAGCGGGTCCTCCAATTTTGCTCGATAATATCATAACCCAGCTGTTCTAAATGTCTGGCTGCGACTGCTTCTGCCTGTCGGCCAATACTAAAGGTTGTCATAGATACGCCTGCAATGGTTTATATGACAACCGGTGAAGTGAGGTTACGCCATGGGCTTGAAGTGCATCACGATGTGTTTTTGTACCATAACCTACATGACTACTAAAGCCATGGTCTGGATAATGGTCATCCTGTGCGGCCATCAGAGCATCACGGGTAACCTTGCCGTAAATGCTCGCTGCGCTCACAATTGGGTGGAGCGCATCAGCTTTTATCACGCAGCGAACAGCGGTAAATAGCGGGTCGCAGTAGTTAATGTGGCCGTCTAAAATTATCGATTCAGCTTCAGTAGCATTTATGGCCTTAAGAGCCCTCAATACTCCTAAACGCATCGCTGCAGTCAATCCTAATGTATCAATCTCAGATGGCTCAACCCAACCCTCACCTATTTCACAGGCCGTCTGTATGTCCGGAACCAATTCGGCACGAGCTCGTTTAGTAAGACGTTTTGAGTCTGCTAGGCCAACCGGTAAATCACTTACTTGACGAGCGGCCACTACCAACAATGGACCTGCCCAGGCACCTCGACCAACCTCATCAATCCCAATCATAAAATCATAGTAACAAAAAACCGCTCCTTTTTGTGAGCGGTTTAAGATTTATTCGGTGGGTGTTTCTTGGTTGGTAGTTTGCGGTTCTGGTTCTGCGGGTTTTTCTTCAACCGTGTTTACGGCCTCTTTGTCGAAAGCAACGCCCGTTAAACGAGCTGACTTACCAGTAAGCTTTCGCATGTAGCTTAAGTAGTTGCGGCGTACTTTGCTACGCTTGACCACCTCAACTTTAATGATAAGCGGCGAATGTAATAAATAACTCTTTTCAACACCAATGCCGCTTGCAATACGCCTAACGGTAATAGATGCTGTGTGGCTACCTTTTCGATCAGTACGAATTACCAATCCTTCAAACACCTGTACGCGTTCTTTGTTGCCTTCTTTAATTTTTTGGTGAACACGTACAGTGTCACCAGAATGCACATCAACGATCTGGTGCTTCTTATATTTTTCTTCAATTTTCTGTGTAACAGATTGCATAGACGAATATATTTTACACGCTTTATCTGATTATTGCAACACTAAGACACGCCCTGTTAAAGTTAGCATATGAAATGATATGATTAACACATGACTAAAGATTACTCCCGAGAGGCACTAGACCAACATAAAAAGTTAAAAGGAAAGATTAGCGTTACCCTAAACGATAATCTTGACACCAAAGATAAGCTAAGTACGCATTACACTCCTGGAGTTGCCGCCGTCAGTAGCTTTGTAGCAAGCCACCCCGACAAAGCAAGAGACTATACCTGGCTTAATAATAATGTAGCGGTTATTAGTGACGGGTCAGCAGTATTAGGGCTTGGTAACATCGGGCCCCACGGTGCACTGCCAGTTATGGAGGGCAAATGCATGCTCTTTAAACACTTTGCCAATATTGACGCCGTACCGATTGTCTTGAATGTTCATACTCCCGATGAGATTGTTGCAGCCGTAAAGGCAGTTGCCCCCAGTTTTGGCGGTATTAACTTAGAAGACATTGCCGCTCCGATTTGCTTTGAGGTAGAAGACAGGCTTAAGGGTGAACTCGATATACCTGTTTTTCACGATGACCAGCACGGAACAGCCATAGTGGTATTAGCTGGCTTGATAAATGCCATGAAGATCACCAATAAGCATTTAGAAGATTGTCGAATCGTAGTTGTCGGAGCGGGTGCAGCTGGGACTGCTATTATACGCCTTCTGCATCGTTTTGCGCGTCCAGAAATACTTGCCGTTGATAGTAAAGGAATCATACATAATGCGCGCAAAGACTTAAATGCAGAGAAAAGCAGTTTACTGCAATTTACTAATCCCGACAACAAGAAAGGTACGTTAGCCGATGCCTTAAAAGGTGCTGATATTTTTATTGGCGTTTCGCGTGGTGGTTTGCTGACGCAAGACATGGTTCATTCAATGGCAAAAGACCCCATCATATTTGCTATGGCTAATCCTGTTCCAGAAATTATGCCTGATGAAGCTAACCGCGCGGGGGCAGCTATAATTGCAACCGGTCGAAGTGACTTCCCTAATCAGGTTAATAATGCCCTGGCTTTTCCCGGTATCTTTAGAGGAGCATTAGACAATCATGTTGGACGCATTACTGAAGAGCATAAAGTAGCCGTTGCTCAAACTATTGCTAGTTTAGTTGAACACCCAAACCCAGAACATATTATTCCAAGTGTTCTTGACGAACGGCTTGTTTCAGAAATCGCCAAAGTCATAACATAATAATATAGGTCGGGAAGCTATCATGTCTGAAACAATCAATTTTTGTACACCAGAAGGTCAACAAATTTCATTTGATGAAAGCTGGCTTAATCAAGCAGTATTAGATGATTCTGTTGTGTTGGCGGGCAGTAATGCCCTTGAGGGTGTCCGATTCGGGGATATGCGCATTGAACTATTTGAAGGTGAATACTGTGGTGATGGGGGTACTGCTCATGGAATTGAAGTTTATCCCTTGGATGGTCAGAATAGTCCTGTATTCGTAAATTTAGATAGATATTTTGATATAGAGAATCCCTATCATCTTACTGCGCTTATTCGGAGTGCCCTTCACGCAAGATCTAGTCAATTAAGTTGTAGTTAATAACTATTAACCAAGGACGCGGCTTACTTCATTAAGCGTCGTTTCGCCGGCACAAACTTTCAAAATTGCATCGTGTCGCATTGTTTTCATGCCACTTTTAACAGCCGCTTGTTCTATCTCGGCAGCTGTCGTAGCTTTATTGCCGCCCTGCATGAGCGACAAAATCTCACCACTCATCAAAAACTGTTCCCGCAGGGCTAGCTGCCCCCTATACCCGTATGGATTATCGGGTGACTCACCTGCCCGGTACAATTGAAGGCCGTCAAGATTCGGCTTGTCGATGCTTTCAGGCATTGTTAATAAAACAGAGTTAATGTAGCCGATTTCAGCTGGGCTTGGTGTGTAGGCTTGTTTAGTTGCGTCATCAAGCCGACGAACCAAGCGCTGCGCCATAACCAACCTAATAGCAGAAGCGAACAAGGGGTTGGTACCAATAACGTCAAGTAACCGTGTTAAAGCTGCAGCTGCCGAACCGGCATGGAAGGTAGACAACACAAGGTGCCCCGTCAATGAAGCCTGCAACGCCGTGCGAGCTGTATCCATGTCTCGAATTTCACCCACCATTACGACATCTGGGTCAAGCCGCAGTACCGCACGCAGCTTTTCTGCGAAGCTTATGTCATTAGCCCCTTTACTCGTCACAGAAATTTGGGTGACACCATCAAACTGGTACTCAACCGGATCTTCAATGGTAATAATCTTACGGCTTTCATTGTTTAGCGAATTCAACATTGAATAAAGTGTTGTCGTCTTTCCGGAGCCTGTCGGTCCAACCGCAAGCACTAGGCCACTCGGTTTTGCGATAATATCATCTACAACCTGACGTTCGACTTTATTCAACCCAAGCTTTTCGAGACTGTACATTTCTTGCGACATGTTAAATAGACGCATAACAATGTCCATGCCATTAATTGCCGGTACTGTTTCAATACGAAGATTTACATCAACTTCACCACCATCTGCCATACGCACACGTTGGGCGATATGGCCCTGCTGGGCATCATCTGCTTGTGTTGAGATATTAGCCGCACTTGCAATCGCAGATATTAGGATTCTATATTTTTCTGGCGGCAATTTAGCGATTGGATGAAGAACGCCATCAATCCTAAACCGTATTCGTATAAAATCGCGCTGACATTCTGTATGAATATCAGACGCTTTTAGCTTGTGGGCCTGTTGTACTAAATAGGCAAGCATGTCGTCGGCTCGTACCTGCATTAGGGTGGCTGAAACGCGAGCAATTAAATCATCGGTACCAGCTGTCGTTAGCTCAATATCTTGGTACACGATTTTCTTAGGGGGATCATACAGTTTCATGTATTCTCGGTAACCAGCATCAGAAATTAAAGCAAAAATTATTCGTTGGTCAAGAAAACGATGCTTCAGGTCCTTCATTGTAGATTGCGAAGTTGTGTTTGTGACGCCAAAAGTAATGTTATGTTGATCTGCTTGAAGTGGTATAACTTTTAAGTCGTATAATTCAGCTGCGCTTAATAAATCTTTATATATGGTTTTATTAGGGTTTGCTGAGGTGTCAAAATAGGGCAAGCCCAAAATACGCGCGCGGCGTACTGTCGCTTGTTCTTCATCAAGTCGGGCGTCTTGGCTCATGTCGTTACAATTGCATTATTTTGTATACACATCAGTACTATTTAAGCATAAACGAAACCATGCAGCCAGACGATATGTTGAAACTGCAAGATGTTACACTAGCTACATGCGTGAGATCTCGATCATACTACACGATATCAGAAGTACCCATAATGTTGGATCGCTGCTGCGGACGGCTGATGGGTTTGGTGTTTCTCAGGTATTCTTTACTGGCTATACTCCCTATCCTGAGCTACCTAACGATGATCGTTTGCCCCATATTAGACGTAAGCTTTCTGATCAAATTCATAAAACTGCATTAGGCGCCGAACACTCGGTAACGTGGTTATATCACCCTGATATAACCGAGCTAATTAAGCAACTGCAAGCTAAAGGTTACACTGTGGTTGGCCTAGAGCAATCCCCAGATTCAATACCACTTGCCTCATTAAAACCTCAGTCTAAATGCGTCCTTTTACTCGGACGTGAGGTTGAGGGCATCGAACCCAACATACTCTCTTTGTGTGACATAATCACCGAGATCCGTATGTACGGCCAAAAAGAATCGTTTAACGTTGCCCAGGCAGCAGCAGTTGCCTTATATCATTTGCGTGAAGCGTAAGCATGTTATATAGTACTGACATGCCTACCATTCAGAAGCGGCAAAGTCCAAATTTGCGGCCAAAACATAAACATACTAAAAAATACCTTAAACACTATTACCCGTTTATTCCATTGTTATTAAGTATCGGGGCACTGCTTATGGTTGTATTAAGTCCTTATATGCAGTCGCATCAAGAAGTGCTGGCACGTACCATTGACATATCAGAAACAGGATTATTAGAAGCAACGAACTCGCAGCGAGTTCAGGCAGGCATTGCCACGCTGTCATTAAATAACCAACTTTCTACGGCAGCTCAAAATAAAGCAAATGACATGGCCAAAAAGAATTACTGGTCTCATGAGACACCTGAGGGTAAGCAACCATGGGTCTTTATTGCTCAAACAGGATACATTTACAACAAAGCAGGTGAAAACTTAGCGTTTGGCTTCGATACTAACAATCAAGTTATTGATGGCTGGCTTAACAGCGCAACGCATCGTGCTAATATGCTTGATAGTAATTTTCAAGAGGTTGGTTTTGGGATTACCCGTCACCCCAACTATCAATCTAACGGGCCCGCAACTATTGTTGTCGCCATGTATGCTACACCGAGCAATAGCTCAGTAGCAGCCTCCACCTCAAATGTACCAACCGATGAAGAACGAGCCGTACGGCGCATAAGTATGTTAACCGGCGCCGACTGGTCTGTTATTGCTGTTGCATCATTAATGAGTGCCGGCGCAACCTACCTTCTGTTGACTCACAGTCTAGTACTAAAACGGGTAATAACAAAAGGTGAACGTTTTATTATCCGCAATCCACTTCTCGATAGCATTGTTATAGCCATGATTGCCCTAGGAATCGTCCTACTGCGAACGACTGGCGTGATTTTATAAACCTACTTAACAATTACGTTTTCTTTGCCGGCAATCGAGTGCAAATGATCGAGCGACTCATCATTAAGAGCTATACCTTGAGGCAAACGAATTACTTGTTTTTGAGCCTCTTGACCAAGTACAAGTACAACCTCTGTATTACCGATATAGGTCGAAAGCGAATCTTTTAATGATAAGAGCCGGCCATTCTCTTTTGTGTCATGTATGCGAATATATAGGCGCTTGGGTACGTCAGTGGTAGCTTGGGTAATCGTAGCGCTCATAACCTTGGGGTTCTTTTTTGGTGAGCGGGGTTTTTTGCCAGTAGGTTGGTACGCTTGGGCTTGTTCTAGAGTAATTTCTCGGGCATCATCGACTAATATTTTAATATCAGTCGTTACGTTGCCCTCTTTATCCTGGGCAGAAATTTTGCCCTTTATGTAAACCACCGTGTCTTTTGACCAAATACCAAGCGTCTGCTGATAGATTGAAGGGAATGCAATAACTTCTATATCCCCATGTTCATCGCTCAGAGATATAAACGCCATTTTTTGGCCATTTTTGGTTGTAATCTCTCGCATGGCGGTGATAACTCCGCCAACTGAAACAGCTTTATTGTGATGTGCTGCTTCAATTGAGTTGAGCGGAACCGTTGTTTCTTCTAAAATCGACCTAAACGATTCAAGCGGATGCTGCGACAAATATAACCCCAATAATTCACGCTCCCAACGCAAACTATCTTGTATAGTATAGCCCGATGTGGTTTTACTTAAAGAAAGAGCTGGTCGCGAAACTGTATCGACACTGTTACCAAATAAATCTGTTTGACCGCTCAGGGCTTCTTTTTGAATTTTTGATGCGTAGGCAAGCAACATATCAATATTATCAAGTAATGTATGGCGATCACCCAATACGTCAAACGCCCCAGACTTAATAAGGCTTTCTATGGCCTTTCTGTTAACAATACGGCAATTTACTCGTTTAAAAAAGTCTTCTAGCGAGGTAAAGTGACCATTTTCGCGTGCTCGTAGAATTTCTTCGACAGCACCGGTGCCAACGTTCTTGATAGCATTTAGACCAAATCTAATCTGGCCGGTTTTCGGCACCACGGCAAATTCTAGAAACGACTCATTCACATCCGGCTGTAAGACATCAAGTCCCATATGTTTACACTCGGTGATTTCAATTGCCAGACGATCAGTATCATCATAATCGCTGGTCATTAAAGCCGCCATAAAGGCTGCTGGATAATGGGCCTTAAGATAAGCCGTTTGATACGCAATAAGACCATAGCACGCCGCATGCGACTTGTTGAAACAGTATGCAGCAAAATCTTCAAGCTGCTTCCAGAACTTCTTCATGAGAGCTTCGTCAATATTTGAATGCTTCTGACCACCGTCAATCATTTTGTCTTTCATTTTGGCCATGAGTTCAGCATTCTTCTTACCAATGGCTTTACGCAACGTATCGGCCTCGCCACCGGTAAAACCACAAACTTCTTTACTGATCTGCATTACCTGCTCTTGGTACACAAGCACACCATAGGTATTTTTAAGCGCGTTCTCCATTGAGGGGTGAGGGTACACGATTGCACGCTTACCGTGTTTACGGGCAATGAAATCATCGATAAATTGCATTGGACCCGGCCGATACAGGGCAACCATAGCTACAATATCTTCAAACACGGTTGGCTTTAACTCTTTAAGATAGCGTTTCATGCCGGCAGATTCTAACTGAAATACCCCAGTTGTATCGCCTCTTTGAAAAAGCTCGTAGGTTTTTTTATCATCGAGCGGCAAATGATCAATGTCAATATCTTTGTTGTACACTTTTTTGATAATTCTGAGAGCATTCTTAATGATTGTGAGGTTAGACAAACCTAGAAAGTCCATTTTTAGCAGGCCAAGCTCTTCTACTGGCCCCATAGAATACTGAGTAGCCACTACACCTTTTTGTGCTTTTTCTAATGGTGTAAACTTTACAATGTCATCGGGCGCTATGACGACACCGGCTGCATGCACACCATGTGACCGAATGGTTCCTTCTAGCTGCATTGCTAAATCGAAAACGCGCTTTGATACCTCGTTAGATTGATATTCGTGCTTTAAGTCATAGTTATCCTTCAAAGACGTAGCAAGCGGGATGTGACGGCCTTGAACGGGCGGCGGAATCATTTTGGCAAGCCGGTCAGCTTCTGCGTACGGTACTTGTAAAACGCGAGCTACATCACGCACAGCATTTCTAGCTGCCATCCGACCAAAGGTAACAATATTTGCTACTCTGTCATCGCCGTACTTATCTACACAGTATTGAATTACTTCATCGCGCCGCGTATCTTGAATGTCAATATCGATATCAGGCATCGAGATACGTTCAGGGTTTAAAAACCGTTCAAAGAGTAAGTCATAGTTTAACGGATCAAGCTCAGTTATGCGCAAGGCATAGGCTATGATTGAACCGGCAGCACTACCCCGGCCCGGCCCAAAAACGATACCGTTATTTTTACCCCAATTAATGAAATCTGAAATTATTAAGAAGTAGCCATTGAAACCCATATTGTTGATAACGTCAAGCTCAAACGTCGTTCTTCTTGCGACCTCGGGGGGCAGCGTCTTTTTGGCATCACTCACCGATAGTGTGTGGACTTTATCGTACGGAGTGCCGCCGTAGCGCCAGGCCAGACCTCGATAGACTAATTTCTCTAAATAGCTTTTTTCAGTCTCTCTTTGCGGTACTGGAAACTTAGGTATAAGAATATTGCCTAGCTCTAGGGTCACATTACAGCGTTCGGCAATTGCTTTTGTATTCGTTATTAGTTGAGGGTGGCTTTTGCCCCACCGCTCGATAATTTCGTTAGGATCTGTAACATGAAGGGGGAAGTCTTTAAGGCTCATGCGTTTCTCGTCGCTTAAGAACGACCCGGTTCCAACGCACAACAGCACCTCGTGAGCTTCTTGGTCAGCGTGTTTCAGATAATGCGCATCACATGTTACAACTGCAGGTATATCAAATTCTTCGGCCAACTGTAAGACTTTTTCATTAATTGTATGTTGTTCAGGATTTGTTAATGGATTGTTTGGGTGCCCATGATCTTGAACTTCTAAGTAGTATCGGTCACCAAAAACGTCTTTATACCAACGAACAATTTCTTTTGCTTGATCGAGCTGGTTATTCTTTAAGGCCTCGCCTAACTCACCGCCCATGCAGCCACTTAATACAATGATACCTTCATTGTGCTGTTTTAGCAGCTCTCGATCAATGCGCGGAAAGTAATAGTAGCCATCGAGGTTGGCGATTGTACTTAGCTTCATAAGGTTAGCGTAACCCTGGTTATTCATAGCAAGCAATATCAGGTGGAAGCGCTGTTTGTCTTTGACGGGGTCTTTATCGGTATGCTTACGAGCAGCCATATAGGTTTCAATGCCGATTAAAGGTTTAATGTTCTCTTCTGTAGCATTTTTATAAAAATCTACCGCTCCGGAAAGCGTACCGTGATCAGTAATTGCTACTGCTTCCATGCCACTTTGTTTAACAAAATTTATGAGATCAGGTAATTTTGTTAACCCATCGAGTAGGCTGTATTGGGTATGGTTATGCAAGTGCACATAGTCACTAGTGGTAAGTCTTTTGGTCATTTAGTGCCTATTATAGAGAAAAATATAAGCGTCTTGTAGGGGCTTAAATACAACAATTTATTGTGACTTTTGAGAGTTTTCTATTGTTTGCCGAAAATTTTCTACGGTTGGACCAATCAACGGTATATTGTCAAACAGCGATAGTATCCATAAGCCTAAACCAAGCAATAGAGCAGCCCCAAAGATACTTCCCATACTAAAGAACATGCCACGAATAAAATTAGCTTTATACAGATCTTTTTTACTGACATACTCCGTTGTAAAGAGTACCTCTAACGCCTTGGCAGCCTGACTTGCTTCGTCTTTGGTCAGATTAGGTTTTTTCTTTGCCATCAGCTTTTAAAAAACTTCTTTAAACTGTCTTTGGCCTTCGTCACTTCTTTAATAGCAGTTTCTAGCTCAGGATTAGCTGTTTCACCGCTTCGAATAGCACTAATCACTTCTTTGGCTTTTACCTGAGCCGTTGTAGCAACTTCGATGGCTTTTTGTAACTCATCTTTAGCTTTCCCGGAGCGTGAAGATAATTCTTTATTGCCCTTTGTAATCAGGTCGGCGAGTTCGCTGTGAAGAACTTTGAGGCGTTTTTCTGCTTCGGCAAACACCTTGCCAGCCGTATCTTTAATGTCGCGGCGAGTTTCTTTACCACTCTTTGGCGCGGTCAACAAACCAGTTATGACTCCTGCTACGACACCTATAACTGCACCCAGTGCAAATTTTTTACCACTTTCTTTACTCATTTTTTACCCTTCTTTCCTTTGAATTCTGTTACTTTAGAAACGATGTTGCTCAGTAACGTTGTAATTGCAACCGTACCTGTTGACTTCTTAAAAAAATCGCTGACGGCCTCTACATCATGCATAATTTCATTGGCAGTGTCGGTAATCTCACGCAACTTTTTAACAAGTTTTAGTACGCTGACAACCAGAACAATTGAGGCAATTAACAAGACCAGCAACGTTACCGAAAGTATGACAACAAGAATATCAAACGAGTCCATACAGTAATTCTACAACGTTTTACTATTTTTAACCATGGCCTTAAACTTTAAGCTGTGCTTTTATGATTTTTTGTACTAAACCTGGGTTAGCTTTGCCTGCAGACGCTTTCATTGCCTGACCGACCAGAAAGCCAATTGCCTTGGTCTCGCCTTTTTGTACATCTGCTACTGCCGATGGGTTATCTTTAATAACTTGAGCAACCAGGGCTTCAAGTGCAGTCTCGTCAGATTGCTGCAGAAGGTCGTGTTCTTTGGCAATTGTCAGCGGATCACCGCCGCCTTTAACCATGACCCTTAAGACTTGTTTTGCTGCCGTTGAACTAATCTGGTTATCTGAAACCAGCTCTTCCAGGCCGAGCAACCCCTCCACTGAAAGCGTAACTGCATCCCAGGTTAATGCTGAACTTGTTATCATTGCTTGCACTTCCGAGGCTAACCAGTGGGCAATACGACGAGCTCGAGGCGGTTCAGTCTGCTCTATGACTTGTAGCATTACTCTCCCGGCAGGTAGCGCATCAATGAGCGTTTCTACCGTAGCATTGTCGAGACCAATGGTGCGCAATTTTTCTCTCAGGGTCCAGGGCATAACCGGCATCGTTTGCGTAACACTTGTTACATGTTGCTCATCAATTACCACTGGCGGTATATCGGGTTCAGGAAAGTAACGGTAATCGTGAGCTTCTTCTTTGCTACGCTGGCTAAAAGTTTTTTGTTTGGCATCATCCCAGCCACGTGTCTCTTGAACAACCGTACCGCCAACTTTCAAAACATCAACCTGACGTTTTATTTCATATTCTACGGCTTTCTCAACGCTCTTAAATGAATTTAGGTTTTTGGTTTCAGTCCTGATACCAAGCGTCTTCGGATCTTGGCTTACTGACACATTAACGTCAAAACGCATATTCCCATGGTACATATCGGCGTCTGATATATCCGCGTAGCGCATTAACAGGTATAACTCCCGTACGTATGCCTTGGCTTCAGCGGGCGAATGCATATCCGGTTGCGAGACGATCTCTAACAACGGTGTGCCCGCACGATTAAGATCAACCAGACTGTAATCTTTCCCGGCAGGGTGAGTATTTTTACCAGCGTCTTCTTCTAACTGCACTCGATCTAAATGAACGGACCGCTTTTCGTTATTACTCTCTATTAGCACTGTTCCACCAACCACGATTGGCTTACTAAGCTGGGTTATTTGATAGCCCTTGGGTAAGTCAGGGTAGAAATAATGCTTACGCTCAAAATAACTGTACGGTTGAGGGACTGTATTAAAAGCAAGCGCGGCACGGATTGCGTACTCAACAGCCTGTTGATTCAATACAGGAAGTGCTCCTGGCATGCCGAGGCAAATATGACTGATGAGCGTATTCGGTGCTGCATTGCGTGCATCATTGCCTACACCCGCAAAAAGTTTAGTCTTAGTCTTTAGCTGCACATGGCACTCAATGCCAATAGTCGGAAAGTATCCCTCATATGTTTTTATAGCATCTTTGTTGCTCATAGCACATCCAGATCACGTAAACCTTGCCGAAGGCTTAAAAGCGCATCTTTAACATCTTTTTCTTTTAATCTTGATTTAGGATGTTCTTTAACTTTAGTAGTTAATTTGTGCGCATACCAAATAGCATCATTGTCAGAAAACACCTTTTGAGCAGCGACAAGTCGTTCGCCCATATTTTTACCTTTATATCGTCGACGCTTGAGTGCAAGTTCTAATAAGTCATCTGCCTTAATTAAAGCTGTTGGCCACGTTTCTTTATGGGCACAATAGGCTTGCAGCTCTTTCCATGCTGACTGAAACTTTGATTTTTTTGTTGGCTTTGGCGCAAAACGCACCGCAATAATACCAACCACAATGAGTATAAGTATACCTCCCGCAACGGCAACAACTGCTTCAAAACTCACACTAATACTCCTTCGGCTTGCATGGCAAGTGACAATAAAGCTCGGTCATGCTTTTGTGGCGCCATCAATTGTAAACCAACCGGAAGTCCATTAACTTTACCGGCAGGAAGGCTAATTGCCGGGATGCCTACTAAATTAGCTGCAACTGTCATAATGTCGGTTACATACATAGAAAGTGGGTCAGTAGTATGCTCCCCTAGCTTAAAAGCTGTACCTGGTGCGGTTGGACCCGCCAAAAAATCAACTTGTTTATATATGTCATTAAATTCGTTAATAAGCTTCGTCCTCACTGTTTGAGCCTGTTTATAATACGCATCATAATATCCACTACTCAAGACGTACGTACCAATCATGATTCGCCTTTTCGCTTCTTTTCCAAACCCCTGGCTTCTTGATGCTTCGTAATACGCTTCTAGGGTCTTGGCATTCTGTTCGTGATGACCATAGCGTATGCCGTCATAGCGGCTTAAATTACTGGAAACCTCGGCGGGGCAAATTATATAATAACACGCTAAGGCAAGCGGCAGTGAGGGTAAGCTTACTGACGTAACAGTGTGACCCTGACGAGCTAGTTGATTAATTGCTGATTCTATCAATTTTCTTATATTAGGGTCAACATCGTCACTAAAATACTCCTTCACTACGCCGATACGCTGCTTACGAGGTGTGTCGAAGTTAGTGTATGGCTCAGGGTCTCTTTCTATAGTAGTGCCGTCATACGAGTCTCGCCCGCTCATTATGTCAAGTACCAACGCTGCATCGGCGACTGTTCTTGTAATAGGACCGATTACATCGGTACTACTTGCCATGGCAATAACCCCATTACGTGAAACCAAACCATACGTTGGCTTGTAGCCAACCGCTCCACAAAAACTAGCAGGCTGCCGAATTGAACCGCCCGTGTCAGTGCCAAGCGCAAATGGTGCCATATCGAGCATGACCCCAGCTGCCGAACCGCCTGATGAACCCCCCGGCACACGAGTTTTATCGTGAGGATTGAGCGTCGTAAAGAAATCACTGTTTTCAGTACTTGAGCCGTGGGCAAAGGCATCTAGGTTAGCTTTAGCCACACAAATAGCTCCTTCTGCCTCTAGCTTCTCAATGGCTGTAGCCTGGTACGGGGCCTTAAAGCCACGCAACATATTGCTGGCTGCTGTTGTCTCGCTACCAAACGTCAAAAAATTATCTTTTGCAATAAAGGGCACGCCGGCTAATCTGCCAACCCGTTCGCCCTCTTTTATTTGTGCATCAATTTGTTTCGCTCGCTCCTTTGCCCGGTCGTCGATAGTAGCAATGACTGCTTTATGCTCTTGATGTCGATCGATCTGTTCCAATGCTTTTTTAACGGTAGCTGTGGCGCTGAGCTCTCCCCGTGAGACTTTTTCAACAATTTCAGCAATTGAAGGCCAGGCTGGTGTAGCCATTATTCTATGATCCTTTTTACTTTTATTAACCCGTTTTCGGTTGAAGGAACATTTTTTAATAGGCTGTCATGAGACTCTTTATAATCAACAATTACGTCTGGTCTGGTAATGTTTTGTAGACCAGTTACTTGTGACGTCGGTTCCAGTCCAGATGTGTCGACCTGCCCCAGTTGCTCAACATATCCCAAAATTGCACTGAGTTCAGCTGCAAATGTGTGCAGCTCTTCATCAGTCAACTGTAGTTTGGCTAGACGTGCCAGCCTTAACACATCTTGTGTAGTTAATTTCGCCATTTCTTACAGTAGTATAGCAAATATATGCATTTTCTTCTTGGTGAAACGCAGCGGTTACACTACGATATAAGTAAGCATTAGCAGGCAAAGGACTTGTGCATGGCGCTCAGCAGTAATCCCGAAACATTTGACCGCTCACCTGAACAAGGAGCGACTGCTGGGCACGACGCCACTATTTCTCACCTTAAACACCCCCTAACAATATACGATGTGGGTGTTAGGAGTGTTGTTTCTGACTCTTTAAAATCAGGGTCAGGTCAATTTGGCACATGGAAGTTAGAAACATGGGAGATGGATGACGACACCCGATATCAGGTCTGCAGTATTGACCCCGTTCGGCGTCGCACTAATGTAGCGGTTGCTACAGGCACACCGTGGGGCACACAAATAGAAGGCATGAACATGCACGCCGGTATAGATATGGCACATCATGGTTTGCCGGTCATAATAGTAGGGCCGGAAATGAATGCATCACTACCTATTTCTCAAAGTGCACACAATCAACTACAAATTATAAATCGTATTGAAGATACTGGTTTTTCAGAACCAAAAGTTTCCATTTTTAAAGGCTTCTCACGGCAAGCAATGATCATGTTCGGATTGTTTGCATATTCCCCCTCTGATGAACGTCAAGTACTCTATGGAGAGGCGGTTGATCCATGCCTTGCCGTACCGTTAAAAGACATGGTTAGTGAATTGGACCCCCGTGGCATTATCGAGACACTTGAATATAGTGCTCAGGAAATTATCGGCAGTTTACATCTCGTTGCCAGTATTTTACGTGATCCACGCAGACGGCGGCATTATACACACACGGTAGATGCAAGCATTGATGGCTTGAGACAATTTATACGCACCGGTAAACCGTTATTTAGTGGTGAAGCCGGTGAACTTGCTCTTCATGTTCCTACTGATGCCCACATGAATATTGGCTTTTTACTTACCAGTCTTGCAAATCAAAAAGATAAATTTGAACAGCGCCTCACCGATCACCCTAACGTTACTTATAGTGACTACGAAGGCTGTCATACCCAAGGGGTGCGCCGACGTATTATGCAAGACACGTCACGTAGACTTTCGGGTTTAACGCTACAGCTTAGCCTTGGCGTACCCTATGACGAAATTGACTATACGCTTATAAATCTACCTGCAGAACGACCTTAAAGTTTTGCTTTGATTTCACTAATTAAATCGCGCAACTCAGCAGCTTTTTCAAATTCTAGGTTGGCGGCGGCAAGATCCATCTGTGAAGTTAAGTCTTTAATTAATTGACCGTATTCATCTTTCGGAATCTTTTTAAGATCAAGCTTCTTTTTATCCAGTTTTTCACTCTGTGGCAGCATACGCTCTTCAATTTTTTTAGCAATACTCTGGGGCGTGATACCGTGTTCTTCATTATAGCGTTTTTGAATTTCTCTACGGCGATTCGTTTCGTCGATAGCTCGCTTCATGCTACCCGTCATCGTGTCTGCATACATAAGCACACGACCCTCAAGGTGTCGTGCTGCTCGGCCAATAGTCTGTATAAGAGCTTGTTCGCTGCGCAAGAAGCCTTCTTTATCAGCATCTAAAATAGCCACTAGGCTGACTTCTGGCAAATCTAACCCTTCACGCAACAAATTAATCCCGACTAAAACGTCATACGTACCAAGGCGCAGCTCACGCAAAATATCGGTCCGCTCTAACGTATCAACCTCGCTGTGCAAATACGTAACTTTAATGCTTAACTCTTGAAGATACTCGGTCAAGTCTTCAGCCATACGCTTCGTAAGCGTCGTAACAAGTACCCGTTGCCGCTTGGCCACAGTGTCGCGAATCTCAGCCAGCAGGTCATCAATCTGACCCGTAACTGGCCTGACGTCAATGCGAGGATCAAGCAAGCCGGTCGGGCGAATGATTTGTTGCACCGGCTTGCCGCCCCGTGATAGCTCATAATCGGCAGGTGTGGCACTTACGTAAACTACCTGATTAACATGCCGCTCAAATTCGCGAAACGTTAAGGGGCGATTATCAAGGGCACTTGGCAGACGAAAGCCATGTTCAACTAATACCTCTTTGCGCGCGCGATCACCATTGTACATACCTCTAATTTGGGGAATCGTCATGTGTGATTCATCAATAAACATCAGATAATCATCCGGAAAATAATCCAGGAGAGTAGCTGGCTGCTCGCCTGGCTCACGATTCGTCAGATAACGACTATAATTTTCAATACCCTTCACAAAGCCTGTTTCTTCAAGCATCTCTAAGTCGAAATTGGTGCGTTGCTCAAGGCGTTGGGCTTCGAGTAATTGCCCATTTTGCCTAAAATAACGCAGGCGTTCGTCAAGTTCGTGTCGGATATGCCCAAGCGCTACCTTTAGTTTTTCTTGTGGAGTAACATAGTGTGAGCTCGGAAAAATTTGCAATCTACTCGGCTTTGCGAGCACTTCGCCCGTTAACGGGTCAAGCTTAAAAATACTTTCTACTTCGTCGCCAAAGAAATCTACACGATAAGCAATTTCTTCGCTGGCTGGATAAATATCGACCACATCGCCGCGCACTCTGAAAGTTCCACGATGAAAGTCAATATCGTTACGCTGGTATTGGATATCCGTTAGCTGCCGTAGTAATTTATCGCGCACTCTCCGTTCGCCCTTTTCAATTTTGAGCGACATGCCTCCATAATCTTCAACCGAACCAATACCATAAATACAACTCACACTCGCCACAATTAAAACATCCCGTCTGGATAACAGTGCATCGGTAGCAGCGTGACGCAACCGATCAATTTCTTCATTGATTTGGCTATCTTTTTCTATGTAGGTGTCAGAGCGCGGTATATAGGCCTCTGGCTGATAATAATCAAAGTAACTAACAAAATAGTGAACTGCATTATTTGGAAAAAACTGTTTAAATTCGTTATACAGTTGGGCAGCTAGCGTCTTGTTGTGGCTGAGCACAAGGGTAGGCTTTTGCACATTAGCGACAATGTTAGCCATAGTAAAAGTCTTGCCGGAACCGGTCACGCCTAGCAATACCTGCTCTTCTGCATTATGACGTATGCCATTGGTTAACGCTTGAATTGCAGCAGGCTGATCGCCAGTTGGTTTGTAGGTTGCTTTTAGCTCAAATTTTTGCACAACCTTATTGTATCAAACTACCTCTGTAACTACTCTGCAAACCAAAATTTATTGCCATCTTTATAGTCTAGATAGATATCATGGTACTTCTCTTCAAGGATGGTTTCAATTTTTTCTACTAATATTTGAGGATCGGTGTCATAAACAACCAGACTCCGCCGCGGATTTTCAATGTTTTCTAGCAGTGTTGGAATCATGTCAGCAGTCCCGCCGCTTCCAAGCAGCACACCGCAAGGCTTGCCAGCTTCAAGAGCTGAAATAAACTCGTGCAGGCTCCCAAACCTACCACCCACACTGATTACTGCGTCGCTAGACTGCACCAAATACAGATCTCGGCCAACGTACTGCATACCGGTAAAGTTAATGAAGTCAAAATATTGAAAAGGCAGTCTATACTTGCGCAAATGTTCTCGCAGGGAGGCGGCTGGCGAAAAACCAATACTTACCCCACCAGCTTTCGTGGCACCTTTGGCCGCATAATATGGTAAACCAACGGTGGCGCCTGTTGTAAGAATATGGCCATGTTTGGCAATTTCTTTCCCGAGCGATTCAGCTAAGTCGGCTGATTCTTTTACGGTAACGCCACCTGCTGCTCCCGAGACACAAATCGTAAAGCGCAAATGGACACCATATTTTTTTGTTTTCTTTGAAGGGTGAGGATCCGGCTGAAAAAGGTAACTCATAGTTTTTTTGGCACAATCATGTCGTTGTCTAGTTGCTGCAGTATTTGCTGTTCAAGATTCTTCTGGCCCATGTAGCGTATAAACAGCTCGTTCCAAAGCGATTCTCTAAAATGATAGATAGCTCGCTCTTTATAAGAAGAATTGTTTACATAACTAGCTGCCACATCAAGCATGTTGAGCGTAACCGGCCGGCCATCTTTATCCATTAAACCGACATAGTCGAGATCTTCCCAAAATGCCAGCTCTTTATCTAACTCATACAATAATTCTCCGGCTTTTCGCCAGTGCAGGTCTTCGGGCTGTACGTGTGGTTCAAAAATTTCAGGATGTTTTTCATTTTCTAATTTGCCAAAGTAGCGCTGAATCACTCTCCAATGAATTTTCTGTCCAGCCATAATTGCATGCTGACCTGGGTCAGCAATTAGTGTTTCAACGATTACCTTACCAAAGTGTGGCTTGACTTGTTGTAGCTTGAAGAAGGCCGAATACAATCTAATTTCGTGCAAATAATGGAACAACAACGGCAAGGTAAAAATAGCAATGCCCCGTAAGGTTGCTTTTTTTGTAATGGGCAACATTAAAATAACACCCAGTTCTTTCAGGTGCGTTATATTGTGGCGTTTTTTATGAATAAACGGCTCGGCAATATCGCCCCAACGCTCAAGAGACATTTCAATAATTTCAATCTTTCTGGTTTCAAAATCTTGAGGTTTCAACGATTTATACAGCTCGTTAAACTCGTTAAGCCATTCAGGCGTTTCTGCAAAGCGCAGCGCTCCGTATATTTCTCCGAGCTTTTCGTGCTTGAGCATGCTTTCAACTGACCGGTAGCCTAGGTGTGCCATAATTTGCTTGGGAGGCATTTTTTTGAGCATATTCTTTGCCACGGATTTCTTTAGTACCCAACAGCTTTTTGGCGCATCAACCTTTTCCCAAGCTTTTTTCATCAGCGGCATGAGCTCCGCTGGGTCATCAGGGTTTTTACCGCCAATTTGTTTAACAAGATGTCTGTTGTGTTCGTCTATCTTAGCAAGTAGCGCATGATGCAATTCTTTGGGTGTGGTGTCGTTTGGATCTAACCCAAGCTCGGCGATTTTGAGCCGAACCTTACCAACAATTTCTGCCGTTAGACGAACATCGGCACTTGGATTGCCGCTTGCCTCTTCTAACTGTTTTACGGCTAGTGAAAACAATGGCTCAGTTGCGCCCAAAAGTTCTGAAATCATGCGAGACATAGTTATCTCTAGGTTAGCATAAGCGTATCATGAAGGCAAAGTAACAGAAGGTAATACTTAGTCGATTTTTGTTTTGGTAATAGACATGGTTCGTAAACCGTTGGTAGAACGCAAAATACCTGTTTTTGCACCAAGCGTGCTCACCACACTGGTAGAATTTGCACTGCCAAATGTTATGGCTTTTTCAACGCTTTCATTGGTTGCGATCATAGCCACAAAACCGCTGCAAAACGCATCGCCTGCACCAGCCCGGTCGACCACTTTTACATCTTTATACATACCAGCTTTATAAATGTACTCCCCGTCAATGACATATGATCCTTTAGGACCATCAGTCACAACTACGATGGGTATATCTTTATTCGCTTTCTTTAAGAGCGTGTATAAATCAGCGGTGCCAAATAAAGCCTCTAGCTCTTCTTTATTGATACTTAACAGAGAGAAATTTGGCAATAATTGGCGAAATGCACCAGATCGCAATTCTCCCTGACCCGGATTAATTGCAATTTTGATATCATGCTTTTTAGCATATTCAACAATAACTTTAAGCGTATCCACGTCACCCGATAGTGAACTTATATAAAACCAGTCAGGCTTAACACCTTGAAAATGTTTGTGTGCAAGCTCATACTGAGCCGAAGCGCCACGATACGTTAGTATCGTTCTCTCGCCGCTTGGTGACAGTAAAATAGTAGAGTAACCCGTGCCATATTTTTCAGTATGCCATACTAACTTGGTGCTAACCTTTTCTTCTGCCAGATCTTCTAGAACTGCCTTGGCGGCGATATCCTCACCCAAACGACCCATATAGCTACTGAGCATGCCGAGCCGAGCAAAGGTTACACTGGCATTAGTTGCTCCGCCACCAGTACTGTATGTGACAGCCTCCACCTCATTTTTGGTACCAAGCTCAAACTGCGCAACAAGATCACCATCATCTTTCTTGGGCTTAAAAATTTTCCCTTGCAAAAAAACATCTTGAACGGCTGCCCCAATTGAAACAATATGTACCTTCTTCATTTATAGATCCTGGCTGTGTGATACAAAATTATCTACTTGTGTTGACTCATCTAATGATCCGCGAGTTGCCTGAGCCGCAAGCTTAAGCTGATCTTGGTAAACCGCGCCAGCAGCTTTAGCATCACGATTCTTCGCCCATGCCTTTAGTACAGGATCTTGAATTGCGCGAGAAAACGAGAACGTCAACCCCCAAGAAAACGGCCCAGCTTGCTTGATACGATTAAGATTAACGAAGGCATCTTTTGGCGTTTGCCCGCCCGACAAGAACACTACACCCCCAAGCTCAGACGGAACTTCTGCCTTTAGAAGATCGGCCGTTTTAGTAGCAACCAGTGCATTGTCAATGCCCACGCCGCTATCTTTGCCGGGTAAAACCATGCTTGTTTTCAGAATAACACCCGGTAAATGCACACGGTAGTAACGTAAAAAGCTAACTAATTTTCGAAATGTACGCCGCATAACTTCTTCACACTGTTCAATGGTGTGTGTGCCATCAAACAACACCTCGGGTTCAACAATCGGCACTATAGTATTGTCTTGGCATATTCGAGCATACCGCGCTAAAACAAAGCAATTCGCATCAATACACGCTTCTGTGGGAATCGAATCATCAATTGTTATTACTGCCCGCCATTTTGCAAACTTTGCACCCGCTTGTGCGTATTTTTGCATTCGTTCCGGCAGATTATCAAGGCCCTTGGTAAGCTTTTCGCCAGGAAACCCCGGCATGTCTATTAAACCCTCATCAACTTTTATGCCGGGCAATACCCCTCGCTTTGATAAATAGTCTTTAAACGGCACGCCGTCGTCGGTCTGCTGCCAATATGTTTCATCATATAAAATGACACCGCTTACGTAGTCTTCTATGTTTGGTGCAGTAATTAAAATCTGTCGATACTGTCGCCTGGTTTCTTCTGTACATTCTACGCCAACTGCATCAAACCGCTTTTGACAGCTTTTACTGCTTTCATCGGCTGCTAATAACCCTTTGCCCTCTTGCACTAATTGTTTTGCTGCTTGTTCTAGTAATGCTTTATCCATACGGTGTATTGTAAATGGTTATGTTTTTCTTTGCTAGGCATCAATCCATGAGTTGGTGCGCCGCGAGCGCTATGTGTTTTGCTGTTAAACCAAAGTGTTTAAGTAGTTCCTCGGGATCGCCTGACTCACCAAAACGATCTTGCATTCCTATGCGACGTACGGGTACCGGATAATGCTCGGCAGCAAACTCTGCTATAGCACCGCCAAGGCCTCCAATAATTTGATGTTCCTCAGCAGTAACAACTCGACGCGTTTTTTTAATACTTTTCAATATTGTGGCAGCATCTAATGGTTTAATGGTTGGGCAATGAATAACTTCTGCATCTATCCCTTCTTTATAAAGCATTTCTGAGGCCAGTAGGGCTTGGTATGTCATAGTACCGGTTGCAATAATTGTTACATCAGTTCCGGGTGTGTAAACGTACGCTTTGCCGATTTCAAATGGTGTCTTATCAGTAGTCATGATAGGTGTTGCTTCACGCGCCAACCTCATATACGCTGGTCGTTTATTAAGCGCAAAGGCTTTGGTTGCACGCTCAGCCTCTAGACTGTCACCCGGTGCAACCACAATCATATTTGGTAGCGCGCGCATTAAGGCAATATCCTCGAGCATTTGATGGGTAGCACCATCGGGCCCAACACTGACACCTGCATGAGAGCCAATTACTTTAACGGGTTGATCGTTAAGACATATAGTCGTTCTAATTTGCTCCCAGTTGCGGCCAGGGCTAAACGCAGCGTAGCTACTTACAAAAGGGATTTTCTCTTGTGCGGCCAAGCCAGAGCCTACCGTTACAAGATTTTGTTCGGCTACGCCTATTTCTATAAAACGCTCCGGAAAAGCATCCCGAAACAAATGCATCTGGGTTGATTCAGTTAAATCGGCGCAAGCGGCTACAATTGCTTCGTTGTGTTTGGCAGCCTCTAGCAAACCGCGGCCAAAGCCTTTTCTAATAGGTTCCGCTATAACATTGGTACCGGTCCAGTGTTTATGTACAAGATGTAGATCCATTATTGATGCTCACTCCTGATTTTTCCTTTTAAAGTCCTGATGTCACGGAGTGCTTCTTTGGCTTGTTCTTTGTTTGGTGGTTTACCATGCCAGTTAAAATCATATTCCATGAAGTCTACCCCTTTACCGGGTACTGTATGAGCTATAATCATCGTCGGCTTGGTCGTAATAGCTCTTGCCATTGAGCAAGCATCAATAATCGCCTCAATGTTATTGCCGTCAATCTCTAGAACGTGCCAGCCAAAGCCCTCCCACTTGGCTTTTAAATCTTCAAGTGGCATTACTTCTTCGGTTGGGCCATCAATTTGAATATCGTTACGATCTGTAATGGCAATGATATTATGCAGGCTATATTTAGAGGCTAACATGGCGGCTTCCCACACATTGCCCTCATTTTGCTCACCATCACCCATTACTACGTAAAGCCAGCGATGTGTGTCGTTGTTCATTTTCATTGCGAGTGCCATGCCACAGGCTTGGCTCAGGCCACATCCCAACGGGCCACTTGTATTTTCTAGACCCGGTAATTTTGTGCGCTCTGGATGTCCCTGAAGTCGAGAACCAAACTGGCGCAGTGTCATTAACTCTTGTTTATCAAAATAACCAGCATGCGCCATAGCGGCATACTGTACGGGGACGCAATGACCATTGCTGAGCAGTAGTATATCGCGCTCCTTCCAGTTCGGTTTACGTGGGTCGTGTTTAAGAATATCAAAATAAAGCGCCGTAAAGATATCGGCCAGACCAAGCGGTCCGGCACTGTGCCCACTGCCGGCGCGTTCGAGCATTTTAATTATGTCTTCTCGTACGCTGTTAGCAATAAGGTCTAATTCGTGCAATGAATGCTTTTGTCCGCCCATACTTATGGCAAATTATAACATGCTTTAGCTTATAATTCTTTGTAAGTATAAGAAATTCTGGCGCGGCTCAACTGCATTTTGAATATAGCCACCAACATTTAAGACATCGACACCGCCTTCTACAAGTTTGGCAGCATTCGAATCATTAACGCCACCATCCCAACCAATCTCTAGCTCTGGCTTCCATTCCTTTAGTTGCCGCACTTTGGTTAGCAGCGATAAATCGGCTATGCCGCCAAACATACCAAGGTCACCACTAAACATCATAATGTGATCAATGTATTTTAATGATGGCTTTAAGACGTGGGTTGAGGTTTTCGCGAGTAATGCCACGCCAGTTTTGATTGCATGCTTGTCAAGTTTGCTTTTAATGTTATAGAACACGCCTTCTGCCTCGGCATGAACAATAACCATATGCGGCTTTAAACGAATGCAATCATGTAAGACTGCTTCTGGATTTTTGTACATAAGATGAAGATCGGCCTTAATGGTTGCAGGTAACCATACCTGCTCAAGCGTTACCGTCGTATTTTTAGCAAAGTCACCATCGGTTACGTCTATTTGTATACGATCTGCAAAACCCTCGACGCGCTTTATTTGGGTTTGATACTCGTGAGCGTCTCGAGCTAAAACAGCCGGACAAACTATTGCCATACTAGTTTACTGCATCCATTTGTTTTATTCGGCGTCTGCGCCGTTCAACATTTTCAAACGGTGTCTTAAGCCAAGTATCAATAATGTTCCGTGCTTTGTCAAAATGTAATTCTTTAGCGGGCAAACACAGAACATTTGCGTCATCATCGTTACGAGAAACGCGCGCCTGTTCATTACTCCATACCAAACTCGCACGTATGCCTTTAAAACGATTAGCCGTCATGCAAATACCCTGTCCGCTACCACATAGTAAAATACCGACACTGTCGGGCGTAGACAAAACACTGGTGGCAACCTTTGCGGCATGGATCGGATAATCATCGCCTGGGTCGAACTCGTCGCCGCTTACATCAGTAACATCATGGCCACCTTGACGCAAATAAGATTCTATCTGCTCTTTAAGTTGGTAACCATTATGGTCTGCCCCAATAAATATGTTCATTTCTTAAATTCCCAGTAAAATGCACTGGCAATAAGCGGTATCCAACCCAAAAACCCATACAACACTACAAAACTAGCAATTACATTGACGACACCAATAATAGTATCTGTGTCCTTAAAAATCGACCTCATTATGAGTTGGAGCGCAATCGCCACCGGTATAGCTGCAACCCATGTGATAAGTATGACAAAAAAAACTTTCCGTGCGTGGGCTTCTTGATGCTGTTTTTTTGTAGTCATTGTTTACTCCTATTGATGCAATTGTTTACCAATATCCGCAACTACTTCTACTAATCGATTACTATAACCCCATTCGTTGTCGTACCAAATAACTACTTTAACAAGATTGCCAGCCACAACATTAGTTAGCAGCAAATCAATGATGCCGGAATGGCTATTGCCAATAAAATCACTACTTACCAACGGTTCATCACTGACATCAAGAACGCCTTGGTAAAATGGCTCGGTGACAGCCTTCTTAAAGACATCGTTAATCTCGTCTTTAGTAACATTCTTTTTTAGCACCATTGTTACATCACTTAACGAAACCACCGGCGTTGGTACCCGTACACTCATGCCATCAAATTTATTTTTAAGCTGTGGAACAGTAAGCGTAACAGCAATTGCCGCACCGGTAGTGGTTGGCACAATGTTTTCAGCAGCTGCTCGTGACTCGCGCATATCTTTCGCTGGACCATCTTGAAGCGCTTGGCTTGCCGTATAGCTATGAACGGTTGTGAGCATGGCTTTTTCAACTCCGAATGCTTCATCCATAATTGACATAACAGCTGCTAACGAATTTGTAGTACAGCTTGCATTACTTATTACATCAGTAGACTTTTCTAGCTTTTCGTCATTGGCACCCAGCACAATCGTGTCTGCATCTGGGCTTTTGGTCGGACCAGAGATTACCACACGCTTTGCGCCTGCTTTTATATGCATACGCGCATCTTCACTTTTAGTAAACCTACCTGTTGACTCTATTACAACATCTACGCCCAGTTCTTTCCATGGTAGGCTTTTTGGGTCCTTTTCGGCCGTAACAGGGATTTTATACCCTTCAACAATGAGATTGCGTTCATCAGAGGACACCGTTTTATCGTAGGCGCCGTAGTTTGAATCATGTTTCAAAAGGTACGCTAGTGTATCAGTGTTGGTTAGGTCGTTGATAGCAACAATATCAATGTCAGACCGGTCAAAGGCAATTTTAAAAGCGTTGCGGCCAATGCGCCCAAACCCGTTAATCGCTACTTTTGTTTTCATCCCGCTAGAAGTCCCCCTTTTTAAGAATTAATATGTTTATTACCATTACTGCTCTCCATACCTACTTCTAATGGGACTCATGTTTTACCCTCGCTTACGTTAAGGGTATTGTAGCATAAGCACTACGGTCTTTCATTCTTAATTCTACTCAACTCTAAATGTAACTGATTGAATAGTTCGTTTGGCGTAGCATTATCAGATGAAAGTAAAATATGAACCTTCTCTACCAAGTCTAAGCCATCATCATTAAGGCGCATATCTCTTTCGGCGGTACTCATATCGGGCGATCGTCTTGTAATCCGCTCTAATCGGATAGAATACGAACACGTTAATAAGACAGCCAGACAATTTTGTTTAAAATTTGCAGGAGCAATAAGTGCTTCGTCGCGGAGCATCGCATTATTGCCCGAATATACTACGGTCTTACCGGTATTATGCACGGTCTCAAAGCCATACCGCTCAATTCCATGCACAAGTTGACGAGACCAATATATATTTATCTTGCCGTTTTTTACTAAAGTATCGAACTCTTGTGCACTAACGTGATTATTTTCTCCTAAATCATCATTCTGACGAGAAGGCCGCGTTATATACCGCATCGGTACGATATATTCATTTTTTTGTTTCCGAAACTCATTTACTAACGATGTTTTGCCTGTAGCCGAAGAGCCAATAATAACAATGACTTTATGCGATTTCATTAATTATTGCTGTGTCCAGCGGGTTTGGCACTCCTTAATGGTTGCTTTTGCGTCGTCAACGCTGCCCCAACCTTGAACATTTGTGGTGCCAGGTTTTTTCAAATCTTTATAGTGATTAAAGTGATGTTCGACTTGCTTTTTCCACTGTTCGCTTACATCATCAAGCGACTGAATGGTATCGCCCCAATGCCGATCATCGCTTGGCACTACGACAATTTTATGATCCATCTCGCCATCGTCTTCAAAATTCATAACACCAATGACGCGTCCCTCAATGACCACACCAGTTGGTATCTCGTCATCACACAGAATCAACACGTCAAGTTCGTCGCCGTCTTCATCGAGCGTTTGCGGAATAAAGCCATAATTGCAAGGTTTTGCAAAAATACCTGGTTCAACTCGATCAAGCACAAAAATTTTGCGCTTGCGATCCCATTCTACTTTTAATTTTGACCCACGCGGTATTTCATTAACCACATTAATAACGCCGTTTTCGACGTCGCCGGCATCAAGTAGTTGATTATAGTCAGACACTTCTTACTCCTTGTCATCTTATAGTGTAAACTAGAAGTAATTGTATCATGAATCCCGTTAGACTTAACGGAGTAACAAGATTATACTTTGATTGAACTAAACATGGAAAACAAAAGTCTATCGGGATGAAAGTAATCGGACATCGTGGCGCTGGCGGTCTAGCCCTTGAAAACACACTCGAAAGTATTAAAGCGGGTGTTAGTGCTGGTTCAGATCTTATAGAAATTGATGTTCGTATGACCAAAGATCGAAAGCTCGTCTTATGCCACGAGGCAAACCTAAAAAAAGCGTACGGCGTTGACTTAACCATTGCGCACCATACCCTTAAAGAGCTGCGCATTCCATGCCCACATTTAGTTACACTTGATGAGGCGTTGCAGCACATACCAAACGGAGCTATCCTTGATATCAAAGAGTTTATTCAGCCAGAACGAATCTTTAAAATCACCAGCCAATTTCCTAACCTTGATATTCGTTTTGCATCGTTTAATCATCACGTACTTAAAGCAATCAAGAAACATTCGCCGACAGCTTTTTGTTACGCGCTTGAACACCACAGCCCGTTCGACATTATTAATAGCGCCAGCAAGCTCAAGGCTGATGGCATTGGCATTCACTATGCTATTTTAAACCCCTTAACGTACTTTTTAGCACGGCGCAAGAATTTAAGCATATACGTGTATTGGCTCGATAGTGAATGGATTGCTCGCCTCTACAGCATGTTATATAAAGATATAGATATTTGTACCGATTATCCGCAGCTGATGACTAAAGTTAGAGACAACCATGAGGGCTAAGTTAAAACGCATCGAACAGCTTGCTCCAAACATAAAGACGTTTTGGTTTAGGCCTGAAAAGCCCGTCAATAATGTACCAGGGCAATTTACCGAGCTTTACTTGCCACACGATAACCCTGATGCTCGTGGCCAAAGGCGTTGGTTTACCGTTTTTTCATCGCCAACTGAAGAGCTCATGGCCATAACTACCAAATTTTCAAATCCAAGCTCTACCTACATGACAGCGCTGCAAGCCTTGAAACCTGGCACCACCCTACACTTTGCCGAGCCAATGGGTGATTTTATCCTACCCAAAGACAAAACATTGCCGCTTGTCTTCATTGCGGCTGGGATTGGCATCACCCCATTTCGAAGCATTACAAAATGGCTCTCAGACACGGGCGAACAGCGCAACATAACGCTCATATATGCCGAGTCAACGCCTGATAAATTTATCGAGACAGGCCTCTTTAACGCTCGCCTTACACACACCCATTGTGTTGTGTCGCAGCCGACTGCAGACTGGTCAGGGCTCAAGGGTCGTCTTTCAGCCGACCTCATCCTCTCATTAGCAAAACCACAAACCCAAACGCTTTTTTATTTGTCTGGGCCAGAAATTTTAGTAGAGAAGTTAACCAACGATTTACGCCAAACAGTACCGCCGCACCATGTTATTACCGATTTCTTTCCTGGCTACGCAGAAATATAATTTTCACACTACACGTGAAAACGCTATATATAGCGTACCTACACCATATATAGCGTGGTTTACTAATCCTGTACTGCACACCCCTACTGAAGCATCTACCCTTGATTCTAACTTTCTTAAGAATGTTAGAATATGACAAAACGTATGATGTCACTTTTTGTTATGAGGCGGCCAAGAAAATTAGTTATTTTTCTTCCAAATATTCGCGGATGCGCAAAGCCGCGGTGGCACCTTCGCCAACTGCGCTGGCAATTTGCATAGTAGCGCCGCTGCGTACATCACCGGCCGCAAACACACCCTTCATATTCGTATGTAAATGTTCGTCGGTTTTAATAAGACCAACCTCGTCTAGTTCTAGGGCACCGTTCAAAAAACCCGTGTTTGGCAGTAAGCCCACAAATACAAACACGCCGTCGGTCGGAAACTCTACCTTTTTACCATTCTTTGTACCAATAACTTTCGTAACGTTGCCGTCCTCGCCAACGATTTCATCAGTTGTCGTACCGAGATGTATAGTGATTTTGTCGTTTTTCTCAAGTTCTTTAACTAACACATCAGAAGCCCTAAATTTACTCCGAACCAACATGTCGATGTGGCTCGCAAATTTAGTTAAAAAGAGTGCTTCTTGAGCAGCCGAGTTGCCACCACCAACCACCACCAGGCGCTTGTCACGATAAAAGGCACCGTCGCAAGTTGCACAATAGTGTACGCCGCGCGCGTAAAATTCTGCCTCGCCCGGCACGCCAATTTTCTTATAATCACTACCGGTTGCAATTAAGACGGCTTTAGCAAAAAGTGGACCATCAGTTGTTTCGACTTTTTTTGTGCCATCATTTTCTACACTAATGCTTAATACTTCGCCCACACGAATATCGGCGCCAAAACGCTCAGCCTGTTGCCGCAAGTCTTCAGCTAAATCCAACCCCGCTAACCCCTTTGGAAAGCCAGGGTAATTATCTACCCAGTCGGTTATCGCAGCCAAACCACCAATAACACCTTTTTCATATAAAACGGTGTCTATGTCTTCTCTAGTCGTGTATATTGCCGCGCTCAAAGCAGCTGGCCCAGCGCCCACCATTATTACATCGTGTGTTTCTTTATCCGCCATAGTTCCTTCCAATTTATTATGCAGTTTCACCCAAGCCAATGCAAACGGGGATTTATCATTTCTTAGTAAGGTTTACAGTGATGCGGTGCAAGGAAAAATTGAGTACCGTTGTGAATCGTATTTGCTATACGATGAACAAGGCACGGAGATTGTGACATAGCACCGCACGCTGTAAAACTTACGATTTACGCCAAAGCAGGAGCAAGCTTGGCTAAATTGTAGCCTACAACCACCTCTTTACTATCGTCTTCTTTAGTAACAACCGTAACGGGCACCGTTAAAGCACCGCTTAGCTCAAGCGCTTCTTTTTGGCGGGCTGGTTCTTGATCAAGGTTTACTTCTTCGTAATTTTGCCCCTTAGCGGTAAGAAACCTCTTGACCATAGAACAATACCCACAAGTATTAGTCGTATAAATTGTAATGTTTTTTGCCATAGTTACCCTCCTTTGGCGACCATCACACGCTTCTTGTACCTCACAAAACCAAGAAGTTACCCTTATGGTATGTGGTCTTTTTATGACTTTTTATTTGAATTTTTTGGGTCCATATTCATTATATATAGCGCTTACGATTAAATCAAGACGCTATATGTTGTGTTTTTTGCTATTTTACCTCTTGTAGTTCAATATCAAACACGAGGTCAGCATTAGCAGGAATATCTTCAGACGGTGATTGCTCGCCGTAGGCTTTCGCAGCTGGTATAATCAAGCGTCGTTTGCCGCCTTCTTTCATCCCGGGTACGCCTTCTTTCCAACCGGCAATAACTTGGTCAAGCGAAAACTCTGGTGGTTCGCCCCCCAATGAGCTTTGAAAGATTGTACCGTCTTTCGCCAATGCACCGGTATAATGTGCGACCACAGTTGACGACGCAGTGGCTTCTTTACCGCTGCCAACTTGAATATCTTCAATTTTAAGTTCTGCTACGTTTTCTACGGGTGTAAAGTTGTCTAGTTTTTTACCTCTCAATGGATCCTCCTGTGGTGTATCTTGTTGCTGTTGAGCAGTGTCTGTGCTTTTATTTTTGGCTTCCTTATTTTCTTGGTACATTTGCCAGATAACAAAACCACTAAAACCTACCGTGGTGATAGTAAACAGTATTGCCAAGCTGAGGGCAAACGCACGTTGCGTTGATTTTGCCATGTAACTCCCCTTTATTAATCTCGTATATAAAGTATATCGTACCGCTATAGTATTTCATTGCGATTTGAGCAGTAATTTTTACGTCAGTTAGGCTTTAATCTCAAATTGGCGGAGTTTCTTTTGCGTTGTTTCGGTCTTACCGCTTTGCAGTTTTAATAATTGAGCGTAGATGCCTTTTGTGCGAGCTAATTGCCGTGGCGAGCCCATTTCATCTACTGTGCCGTTTTTTAGCGTAACAATTTGATCAACATTTTGAATCGTACTAAGCCGGTGAGCAATGATTAGGGTTGTACGGCCGTGCATGAGCCGCTCGAGCGCGTCTTGAACCATATGCTCACTTTTACTGTCTAAACTACTGGTTGCTTCGTCTAAAATTAAGATCGGCGCATCTTTTAAGAGAGCCCGGGCAATGGCAATGCGCTGTTTTTGCCCACCACTTAGTTTAAGGCCGCGTTCGCCAATTTCTGTATCGTAACCTTTTTCAAATTTGCTAATAAACTCGTGTGCATTCGCGGCTTTAGCGGCGTTAATAATATCTGCTTCATTGGCGCTTGGTTGAGCATACGCAATGTTTTCTTTTATGGTGCCGCTAAATAATGCCGGCTCTTGAAAGACAACACCAATGTTGGCGCGTAAGCTTGCTTGTGTTACTCCAGCAATATCTTGTTTGTCAATCATGATGGTGCCGGCTTGCGGCTCATACAACCGCATCAGCAGATTAGTGATGGTAGTTTTGCCTTCGCCGCTCTCCCCAACGAGCGCTACCTTCGAGTCAGGTTTGATAACAAAGCTCATGTTGTTTAAGACCTTGGTGTCATCATATGCAAAGCTTACGTTTTCAAAGCGAATTTCACCTTTACGAACGCGCAGTTTTTTAGCTTGTGGCTTGTCAGATATACTAGGCACTGTTTCCATGACCGCAAAATAATCTTTACTGTCAGAAATCGCACGTTGTGTATTGTCCACCAAAAAGCTAATGGTAAAGATAGGAATACGAATCTGCATGGCATACAGAATAAGCGTAACTGCTTGCCCGGGTGTAAATTGACCGTGATAGGCTTGGTAAAAAATAAGTGCATACACTGCCAAAAATATAACATTGAGTATAAATCGACGCTGTATATCGCGCGTATGCCATAGTTTTGATTGGGGTCGCGTTATTCCAATCATTTTTAAAAAGTATTTATCTAAGAAGTTGAGCTCGCGCTTTTCTTGATTAAAACTTTTTACAACCTTTATTTGCCCAATACTTTCCGTAAAACGACCACTTGCGATATCCCAGTTGTGATTATACTTGGCTTGGTAGTCCATCCATTTACCACTCGTTTTAATCGTCATGAGTATATAAATTGGGTACAACAGAAAAAGTAGAATCGCGATCTGCCAGCTAAAGTACGCGATAATTGCCAGCGCAAAAATAGTACTAAAGACAAACTGTAAAAAGTTATTGCTCCACATTTGCATAAAGCTACCTAACTGGCCGATAGAGCGATTCAAGCGATTGATAATTTTGCCTGATAGCTCAGTGTCAAAGTATTGCTGCGGCAAACTTAAAATATGCTCGTAATAACGAACGCTCAAAATACGCTGTAGTTTGGTGGACATCAAATCGCCCCAATAGCCTGAGATATTTGAAACCATGGTAACACCAAAATCCAGCACAAAAATACCAACTGCAATCCATAACAGTGTCGATAAATTGCCGCTGCCTTCGCGAAGCAGGTCAATGGCTCGACCAGAGAGCAACGGAGTGAGCAAGCCCATAATGGCAATTAAAATACTAAATAAACTTATGCCGAGGTAGTACCGCCACAAACTAGACGTAAATCGTAAAATCTTCCAGATATGCTTCATTTATTTTAAGTATAAACTATGCGTTTACTTATGATAGAAAAAAGTGACAAGTGTAGATATGAAAAAGGAGGGTTTATTGACGGAGTAAAAAATTGATGAAGGGTGCCGCAAAGCTTTGACGACTTCTCGACCTTACGGCACCCCTCTATCAATCACCGCTTCTCGCCGGATCCCCCGCAACTGCGACAGGTCGAGCCCTTGCTTGTGGCATTCCAAAAGCTGTGCTCACGTCCGGTGCCCTTGCAGCTTTCGCATTTCTCGCGGTTTGCCAATTTCATCACCCCCTTACCTGAGTCTCGGTCAAAATAGAATTAAGAATATGGTGCAATCTAGCAAACGCGAAGTAGTCTTCGATCTACACTTGTCAATGTGCGCATATGGGAGCAAGCTCAACCATAGCTTCAACACTATATAATATTTTTAATTACTTTGCAATACTCTGCTCTAACAACACATAAGTATTTATGTACTCTATAGAGAAGAGACAGATGTATGATTATGAAGCGGAAAGAAAGGAGGAGCAAAAAGCTCAAACTCTAACTAACTCTCGACGCATGTCTCTAATAGGCCTTCGGAGGTCCCGCCGATATGCAGCAATGAGCGCAGCACGGCACATGGCGGGACCCCCGGGCGCGGAGCTGGTTTCTGGGTTTGCCAAACCAACTCGGCGAAGGGTGACTTCCGAATCCCCGGGGAGAGGGAGGGGGGACCGGAAGTCGCCCGAAATGGCACAACATATGCATATTCGCCTTGCAGCGATTACACACGTTGTGCACGTAACTGAGAGTAACCCAACGATTTAGCAACCATTCCCCAGCTGGTAGCTTGGATTGCTAGGTCACCCTCAGATCTCGTAAGCTCGTCGGAACGTTGGCATTTCACCAAGTTCAACGCACACCCCCTGGAGCACGTCCAACTATCGCTAGAAGACGATCGAACTTACGTGAAGAGTTTTCATGTGTTTTACCACAAACGCATCCTGAGTATGTCTACCAAGAACACTTAACTCTCCAAGCCTATGTCATTAGACAATGACGTTAATTTACTTGTAGCAAATAAACTAGCATCATTGCCTAACGAAAACTTGTTTCATACATCTGTCAAAGATCAACTCAGGAATCGTTGCCGACTCAACCGAGTAATAAATAATATACACTTTTAACAAAATAAAGTCAATGCTAAATTCTGACTGCGCCGAGATGATCTTTAGCGGCAGCGGCAATTTGATCAAGTAGTTTATTAACTTCTTCAGTTACCAGTGTGCGCTGCGGGTGCGTCAAGCTAAGGCGCAACGATATGTGTTTGGTGTTGGTGGCTGTATTTTTTTGGTATATATCTAGCGGTGTTACTGTAGTGTTATAACCATGCGCTTTTTGGGCATCAGATAAAACTGCATCAACCACGGTGCGTAGGCTTGCATAATTGGTATCAACTTTTACTTTAAAACTAATGTCTTGTTGCGTATGCGGAAAGCGCGCCAGCTGCCGGTACATGTTTTTAGAGCCATAGGCTTCAAGCATTTGTATATCTAACTCAAAACCGGCGGTAAACTCAGGTAGTTTCAAATTCTTTTTAATAGTTGATTTAATTTCCCCCACTATACCAAGCAGCTTGCCATGCTCTGTTTTAATATAAGCAGTTCTGCCCCGCTCAAATGGCATTAACACCTGTTTGCCGGTATCAAGTTTTGGATCGTGACTAGTAGACGGCTCAAACACCAAATTATTAAAACCTAAACGCCCCATAAACGCCTCTATATATGCCCGCGCCTGGTAATATGGGCTACCGCTATATGCTTTTGCTGCTTTGTTATCGGCCGCAAACACCAAGGCAAGGCGCTCTTCTTCTATGGGCAGGCCGTCTTCATGCGTATTGCTTTTATCGTGTGTCTTGTTAATTTCATATAGCGCAAACTCGCTGTGCCCAGCTTTTATATTAGGGTGAACTTTTTCGAGTAAACTTGGTAGCAAACTCAACCGATAATATTGAAGATCAGGGCTCAGCGCATTACTAAGCTGGTAGGCTAACGTTTTGTCTTGCCCAACCGCTTCAAGCAAGCGCTCATGCACAAAACTATAGGTTAAAACCTCGTTTGCACCGGCTGCGCTTAAAATTTGCCTAATTTTTTGCTTTATTTGCAGCAACCGGTTAGCTGTAGCGGGCTTAATGTTGCGACTTGGCAGCTCAACCGGCAAATTATCGTAGCCGTGCAACCGGCCGACTTCTTCAACCACGTCTTCGGCAATTTGAATATCAGTCCGCCAAAACGGTGATAAAACCGTCAGCGCATTCTTTTTGCCCACATCAACACCAAATTCGACATTAGTAAGCAGCTTTTTAATGTGCGCCTCGGTTACGTTACTGCCCAGGCGCTCGTTAATAAACGCCGGCGTAATATCAACCTCTCGGTCATTCCAGCTGTCGTCCGCCACGTTAATGTCGTCACAATCAACAAAATCATGAACCTCACCTGCAACATGACCACGTGCCAGTTTTTGCACCCAGGCAATCGCATACGCTAATACGCGCTTGTTTTGCAATGGGCTTTGGCCTTTATTAAAACGGGTTACGGCATCGGTAAATAAGCCATGTGCCATACTGGTGCGCCGAATAGAGTACATATCAAACGTCGCACATTCTAAAACGATGTTTTTAGTATTAAAATCAACCTCGGTCTCACGGCCACCCATAACACCACCCACACCAATCAATTTTTTGGCGCTGGCTATCATAATTGCATCATGGTGCGGAGCTATTTCTTTGTCGTTTAGTAGGGTAAGTTTTTCATTTTTTTTGGGCTTTCTAACGACGATTGTGGCATGCGTAGCATTATCAAGCGAGACAAGTTTGTCGTAATCATAGGCATGCATCGGTTGCGCGGTCAGTGTCATGACAAAATTAGTAATATCAACAATGTTATTAATTGGCTTAATGCCAACTCGTGATAAAAAGCTTTGAATCATCACCGGCGACTTACTAACAGTCACACCACTCATTGGCACAGCCATAAAACGTGGCACCAGGTCTGCTAACTCGTTTTTTACCTCTAGTAAGAGCTTTTTGTCAGCGGTGATTTTAAAAGCATCGAGTGACTCTAAATACCATTCGGGCGATTTAAATTTGTGGTTTTGAATTCCGGCTATCTCGCGAGCAACACCTAATTGACCAAAACAATCAGGGCGATGGGTAAACATCTTGTTTTCAATATCAATAATGTAATCGTCTAGTTTGTAAACATCCTTAAACAACTCGCCTGGGTCAGCTGGCTTGTCTAATATTAAAATGCCCTCGTGGTCATCATTAATGGCCAGCTCTTTGCCGCTTGCCAGCATGCCATTGCTGGTTACGCCGCGTAACTCTCGCGCTTCAAGCGTAAACTGTTCGATATCAAACGTACTTGGCACAACCGCGCCAGGCGGGATCCACGCCACAGTAATGCCTTTGCGCACATTTGGCGCGCCGCAAACAACCTGCACATAGCCGTTTTCATCACGCGCTACGTTTTTTACTTTCTTGCCATCATCAATTTTGCAAACACTCAGTTTGTCGGCATTAGGGTGTTTCTCGCAACTCACCACCTTGGCAACCACAATTCCTTCGTAACGTTCGCCAAGATTTACAACTTCTTCAACCTCGCCAAGCTGGGCGCCAATTTTAGCCACCAACTCATCAACGCTTAGCTTAACGTCAGTAAATTCTTTAATCCAATTCAAACTAATCTTCATTTTCAATAACCTTCTTCAGCTTCTCTAAAACTTGCTGTGATACAGTGTCATCGAGTTCACCACTTTCTACCCATTCATAATACTCAAACTCAGTTTTATCATCACCTACCGGATAAAATGTATAACGAACATGATAATCACTATTCTGTCTGGCTAGGGTAAAAGTTTTGTTTTTTTCAAACTCAACAAGTACGTACTCGTTCCACGTTCCGTTACTATCTTTATTCTTGTAAATCGTACCCTTTTTACTTGGCCATTCGCTGGTAACTTCTTCGGCTATTCCGTCAATCCATTTTGGAGTATTTTTTGGGTCAAGTGTAAAATCAAACACCTCCTTAATGGGCCGATTAATTTCTATAGTAAGCCTCTTACCTTTCATTTCAGCAGCTCCTCGATTTTTGGCTTGATGATCTGATACATTAGCTCATGTCCTTCTTCATTTGGATGCAAACCGTCAGGCAGCAAATCCCCTCCGCTGACTAACTGCTTTTTAAATTCATCAAAAACCGGAATAAATGGAATTCCTAATTCACTCGCTACATTAGCCATAGCTTGTTCGTATGCTTTAATGTCATCGTTTCTATAATAAAACTCACCCCAAGATACAGGATTTGTACGTGCATCATCGCAAGCAGAAAATCCAACAAATATAAGCTGTGAGGTGCGGTCTTTTAGAGCCTGTGCGATAGACTTTAGGTTATTTTTGTAATCTTCAATTGATACGTTGTTGTTTTTAGGCATCCGGGCAGAGTCATTAATCCCAATCTGAACGACAACAGTCGGTTGCATTGGGTGGTGCGGCCTCGTACGCACATCAACTTCATTAACAATTCTGGCAAGTATATCTGATGATGTATCAGCTGATATTCCGAGATTAAATATTGTGGGCTCGTCGTTGTTTTTAAGATCTTGATATTGTTTACTGTCAAAAAACATGCGCAACCTATCAACCCAACCATGTTCGACTGCCCAGTACCCCTGTGTAATACTGTCACCAAATATCAAAACTCTCATTTAGAATCCCCTTTACCAAGAATCCTTGTTTCGAGTTCGTTCATAGCTGCCATAAATGATTCGCTTGGATCTTTACCGATTGACTTGTACAACATTAAAACTGACCACATGATATCGTTGATTTCATGCTCAGTTCGCCTATCTACATCTTCTTTATGCCTAAGACCCTCCTTTGCCATAACAAGCTTCATTAAATCACCTACATCGCCGACCAAGCCCTCAGCGTACTCACGCAGACCCCAGCCACCATTAGGTCGATATAGGCTATCGATAGTATCGGCGCGTTGTTGCATGTCTTGAAGACTCATTTAATCTCCTCTAGAAGTGAAATTACTTGATATCCATATTTCTCAATTTCTTGCTGCCGCCAAAATTCTAGGTCTTTTGTTTTCACCACTGAGCCGACTCTCTTTGTTATTGAGCGGCCGGTTAAATTGCCATTTTCATCTACCTCGTTCAGAACAAGCGCGTCTCCTGGTTCACAATCCCAATCAGCTAATCGTAATTCAAACGTCTTTTCACCTGACTGAACTTTTTCAAAATACTTTGTGAGAATTTTCTTTTCTATAACCTTGCTCATGCGAACTCCCGTGTTTCAAAGATAGGGTTTTCTGCAGTATAGTCAGTAAATCTAAGCCAGACGGGCGTAATCTCAAAATAGGTTTGACCTTCTTGAGCTTTAAACTTCATCGCTCCTGGTACCTTCGTAAAATGTGTATCAAGACGATCTTTAGTTGGGCTAACTTCTTGTGCGGTACCTTCAAGTTGAACTGTTTTAGCACCCTCAAAGCCAACCACTAAAGCAATATTTGGGCGGTCAATCATATTCTGGTATTTACGTGAGTTTTTGTTCGTCCCTATCAAAATCACAAACTGATCATTGTGAGAGAACCCAACAGTTGCGGCTTGCGGCGTTCCAACTGAATTAACTGTAGCTAAAACACAAGTCTGATGCTGATTCAAAAATTCACTTGCCCGCCGTAAACTCATTTCTTACCCCATGTAAGTTCATGCTTTTGGTTTTTTTCGAGCCCAAATTTACCAAAAATGGCCCACTTAGTAGGAGTTACTTTGTACATTCCCTTATTATCTTTGTCTTTTAGCATCTCTATTAACTCTTCGTTGTCTCGACTGAGTCGATTGCAATATAAATCAATCTGTTCTTGGGTGGGATCTTCAAGCTTAACTGCTTCACCTTCAAAATATATACCGTTTGGTGCTTCTTCTAAGGAATGTTGTTTTACTATATTGCCAGCAACGTGTGGGTTGTCAGCTATCTCTTGGCAGTGTCGTGTTGAGTGTAAAGAAACGAAGTATAGGTTCAAGTCATCGTCATAACCAAAGTGAACTTCGCACACCCAGGGTTTATTATCTCGCACAGTCGCCAACGACATATGAACCGTTTTATCAATATACTCTCTAATAATTTGCTCTACGTCTATATTCATTTGATTCCCCCTTGCATTTTCTTCCACACATCATATTTTTTTAGCCATAATTTCATGTCTTTATCTTCATATTCTTTAATAGCCTTTGAGCACTTTTCTAGCTCTTTACTAATAGAATCTTCAAGCCGATCCATAACCACTAATACTTCGGGGTCTAGCTCGATCATGCCTTGCTTGCCGGCAAATCTATACATTGTGCGTGCACCAAGCAGACTCTTGTTTGCATATACCCAATCAAACTCGGCTGCTTGCTGTCTTACCCCTGCACCTACCGCCTGTCCCACATAAAATATAAAGTCATTCATTGAATTCTGTAGTTTTCTGGCTGTAGTTAACTTTTCATCATAGGAAAATTGATCTAATAAATCATAGATTTGTTCGGCAAGCTTGTTCGCTTCAACCCAAATTTTATTTTTATCTAATTTACTCATTTGAATTGCCTCAAAAAGTCTAATTTACCTGATTCAAAGTGCCGCACGTCTTCGATGCCATATTTCATCATCACTAACCGATCAATACCAAAGCCCCACGCAAAGCCAGTATATTCTGCCGGGTCAATGCCGCCCATTTTTAGTACATTGGGGTGAATCATGCCGCAACCAAGCAATTCTATCCAATCACGACCTGGCCGTTTTATCGCATATTCAAAGCTCGGCTCAGTGAACGGAAAGTAAAATGGCTGGGTGCGAACCTGCAATTCTTCTTGAAAATACTCTTCTAAAAACGTCTTTAATGTTGCTATTAAATGGCCGGTATTAATGCCTTTGTCAACATAGATGCCTTCTAATTGATAAAACGTGTGCTCGTGCGTGGCGTCAACGTCTTCGTTTCTAAACACGCGGCCAGGTATCACCATCTGGATAGGAGGCTTGCGGCTACGCAACACCCGGTTCTGCATAGTGCTAGTGTGGGCCGGTGCAATTAAACCCTCGGTGGTCATGAAGGTGTCGTAATCATCACGTGCCGGATGGCCCTCAGGAAAGTTCAAAGCCTCAAACATGTGATAGTCATCGTCTAACTGGCGTGACTCAACCGCTTCAAAACCCATACGAGCAAAAATATCGAGCACCGTCTCAATCTCTTTCATGAGTGGGTGGGTGCTGCCGTGATTGCTCGCCAGCAACCGCGGTTTTTTATCTTCAGGGGTGTTTATGTCAAACGGTGCAGTTACATCAATTGGTTCTAGGGCTTCAGCTTCAGATTGGTGCGCCTTAACTTGTTTTTCTAAGTAAGCTTTTAACTGGTTAATTTCTTTACCAAAGCTGGCTCGATCTTTTGGGTCTAACAGCGGTATCTCTGCATACAGCGCCCTAAGTTCAGGGGCACGCAATATAGATGCTTTGTCATCAAGCTCTGCAAGGCGTTTTTCCAGCTTGCCGGCAACAACCGCAATTTTCTTATTTTGATACGTCATTGTTGCATATTATACCATTGTTGCCCCTGAAATTAAGACGTATAATGAAGCCACTATGGCAAGCGTCACAACGGAAGAAATTATGGAAACGTTGAAAGATTTGATGCAAATGACATCAGACGGTTTCTTGCGCCTAGAGAACAGGATGGATAGTCTCGAGGGTCAAATGAGCGAACTGCAAGAAACTGTTTCTACTCACTCAATTGAATTGAAGCGCATTAATGACCGTCTTGAATCTCTTGAAGAGAAGTTGGATATGCACAACAATGATATTAAAGACATCCTGATCATACTTGATAAACTAACAAAAAAAGTTGATCTTAGTGAAGAAGAGCGTAAGCTTGCAGCAGCAACCCTACAGCATCTTCTTGAATGGGCACATGCCGTGGCAAAGAAGATTAATGTTCCGCTAAAACCGGTATCATAAATGGCGCAGTTTAGTTTTGATGTAGTAAGCGAATACGACAAGGCAGAGATGAATAACGTCTTTGACCAAACGCAGCGCGAAATTACTAATCGGTACGATTTTAAAGGAACTCCAGCTGCCGTCGAATGGCTAAACGATGCTAAAACCGGCTTTAAGATATCTGGCAATAGCGATTACCAAATTGATGCCATTCTAGATATTATTCGTAAAAAACTGGCCGCACGTAATCAAGATCAAAAAGTTTTAGACGTATCAAAAGAGCCGAACACAAGTAACCTTAAAACTTCAAAAGAGGTTCCATTCTTACAAGGGCTCGATAAAGACAAAGCCAAAAAGATCACCACCCTCCTGCGCGACAAATTACCAAAGCTTAAAACGCAGATTCAGGGTGAGGTCGTTCGCCTAACCAGCAATAGCAAAGATGACCTCCAAGCAGCGATGCAGCTACTACGTGCAGCTGACTTTGACTTTCCGCTTAACTTTACTAACTTTCGTTAAGCCGCTGCAATTGCCCATTGAGCTGCAAGCTGAACCGGATGGGCCGCACGATAGAACTCTTGAGCACCACCAACTCGAATTACATTAGGAAAATTAAGTCTTGAAGGTATCTGACTTGCCGCATTATTGCTATCAACCCCACCAGTAGAAAGATAAGGAACATCTGGAGCACATGTATTCCACATTATCAAATGATCTTTAGCAGTTGCAGCAACAATAGGACCGCTCATTCCTCCTTTGCCGTCAGTACATGTAATTTCTGGGAATAGTTGATTACCTATAGTATTAATTCCTGTCACAAAATCAATATTGCCACGTAAAGCTTCTGATAGCGCCTCTACTTCGTGAAAATTTACCCATTCACCAAGTGATGTAACATGGGGTGAATCTTTTGCGCCGAGGACTACACCATCGCCAACACGACGACGCGATTCAAGCATAACTTCACCGCTAGCTTCTGCATCGCTAGAAAGTGGCGGATGCAACGATCCATCAGGCTTCTTACCATTCGGGCAGCTTAAGTTAACTTCAACTGCAGTTGGCTCAACTGATGCAGCAATATCTACCAGTTCAGGGATAACATCGAGCGGCTTTTCATGAGGTAGGTTCGTTACTTGCACGACTGTCTTAATGCCGGCACGTGTTAGTTGCGCAATAACAGGTTTGAGCGAAAGAATCCCCTCCTTACCTTTGTTCGGAAGACCGCGAGCATTGCCAGCCATTCGTTTATCTGGGTAGTACACAAAGTCATCATCACCAGCTTTTGCGTTGCCTGGCCACTCGGTTAATGTAAATCCTCCAATCTGAAGCAGAGGCGCCGCCAGCGGATCTTCTATCGCTAAAAAAGGCTCTAGTTGTGCCGGTTCTTTTAGAACCCCCGCTGCTATAAAAATAGGCGTTCCCTCGCCTGGATGTAAGGGATGATTTTCAAAATTACTCATATTTCCTCCTATACCACTAAATGACTTAGGCTAGTTATATACTGAGTTGTAAGCCTCCCGGCTTGTCTTCTTACCCTTGAAAAACCTGACTGTGCATATTCAAGCGAACCGGCTAAAGGGTACTCACTACCAAGGCGCTCGAGATGCAAGAACATGTTCTGGCCGTATTTAGGATTAATTTCGGCCTCGATTTCGGCAACCGTGCGAGGATCTTGTTGCAAACTAAATATAGCCTGTGAACCATCATTTGGCGGCAAATTGAACCTTTCTCGCGGGTTAATAACCATCTTTTGATACAAATCTTCCATAGTTAAGCGCCCTACTTCAACCGCGCCCAGTAACAGCGGAAGCATAACAGTATGGTTTGCAATACCCCATACAGGTGTATCCCCCTCTTTGTCACTTTTGCGATGAGGCGCACAGTCGCTAGCTAAAATATCAATGTATTTGAGGTTACCCCACAAAAACTTAACGTCTTCTTCGGTTTTTAGTGATGGCTTCATGCAGCCGTAGTTGCCAACTTGTTGTCGAGCCTCTTCAGTTGCAAAAAGATGGTGCGGCGTAACTTCACAAGTTACATTCATGCCCATGTCTTTTGCCCAAATAATCGCCCCGAGCTCTTCGCGAGAAGAAACATGGGCAATGTGGATTGGGTATTCTACCCGGTTAGGTCGTTCGTATACATCTTCAAGTACCGTTCGAACATTTTCATCTTCTAGGTGTAGAATAACTGGCTTGTCGGGGTACAAATAGTGCCACTTATCAATTACCGTGGGGATGTGTTGCAACGGAATATCGTTGCCACCGGTAGTCTTCGCACCATAGATTTTTAGCCCTTGGGTCCGTTCGCCCGCTTGCTTAAAATTCTTTTCAAGTTCAGCCTGGTCAAGATAAGCACCATCATCTCGTATGATAACGGTTGGGTCGAGACCAAGATAGTATGAGGCCGTAATGCGTGACTCTGTGCCAATTGCCCGCTCCATAAACATTGCCCGGTCATAGTTTGATATCGGAAATGGTATGGTCTCTGTTTGTGAGCCATCTCTTGCATCAGGATTAAATCGCCGAATAAATTCATTTGGCATTGCATGAACAGCAACAATTCCAGAAGCAAGAGCTGTTTCGGTATAGGCAGCTAAACCTGCCTTACCTTCATGGCCGTTAATGGGTAAAAAGGCAAAGTCAGTTATTGTGTCACCAGCCCGCGGATGCCCATGAACATCTATTGGTCCTGGTTCAAAAGCCACAAAACCATTGTTATATACAACACCCGGATAACCTTCTGCCATACCTAGACTCCTTTAATTATTACTAGCTTACACGCTACAAAACTCACATACAACCAATAGCATTACGTACGGCAAATTAAAGTTGCCCGGTTGACCTTAGCGTATCTGCAAGAAATTGTAAGTTATAACACCGCAGCACCGTAATACCAAGCCTCTTCAACATATTTGAAGGGTCATGCTCTAGCACATCATAAATGTTTTCTGTTTGAAAAACTAAACCCGCGGTAGCCAGATGATCATTCATCCAAAGAGTGTAGTATAAGTCACTGCCTGGGTCCAAACTTATCGATAACGGCTGGTTAAGCTGTTTACCCCGATCTGGTTCGGCAAGATTAACATGAACCTTGTCTTCAATACCCCACCCTACAGTCTGTCGACCATGCAATAACCCGCCAAAACGCTTCATCGAATATCTATTACGCGGGTCGGCGAGCGCTTCAATATCTTTAGTATGCAACTCAAGGCTTAAAATATTACCCGTACCAACCTGAGAATCTGTTAAAAAGCCTTCGCGCCTTATATCCATACGACTATAGTAGTGCAAAGATAGAGATAAACAAGCGTAAGCACGGTATACTAATAGGTAACATGGCTCAAGAAGATTTGGCGCAGGCTTGCATAGAAGTTTTGAAGGCTAATGATCGCAAAGATCATACGATTCCCGCCGGCGGCCTCTACCCGCACCAATGGCTGTGGGACAGCTGCTTTATCGCTATTGGCCAACGTCACTATGATGTTAACCGTGCCCGCATAGAAATTTTGAACGTGCTCAGAGGCCAGTGGAGCAACGGCATGTTGCCGCATATGATTTTAAGCCCCTCTCCGTCACATCGCCAAAGCGTCAGTTTTTGGCGCAGTAGTGTATCGCCCTATTCGCCCGACTACGTGGCCACCAGCGGCCTGACACAACCACCCGTGCTTGCAGAGGCGATTGTGCGCATTGGTGAAAAGCTCCCCAAAGAAGAGTGCCGCGTATGGTATCAAAGCGTGTATCCGGCATTGCTGGCGTATCATGAATGGCTCTACCGAGAGCGTGACCCTAAAAAACGCGGTCTAGTCTTGCAGGTTCACCCGTGGGAGACCGGCCTTGATAATACGCCGCCCTGGATGGATGTTATTCACACCAATGCAATGCCTACCTGGATCAAAATCGTGCGCAGTTTGCGGCTCGACAGCGTTATTGGCTCGTTCCGCAGTGACCTCAAGCACGCCCCGCCAGGCGAACGCCTCAGCACTATCGACGCCTTGTCGCTGTACAGTATTCAGCGCCGTCTGCGCCGCAATCAGTACGACATTAAGAAAATTATCAAACGCTCAGATTTATTGATTGAAGATGTCAATTTTAACGCCATACTCATTAGAGCAAACCAACACCTCAAAACAATTGCAAAGTTTATTGGTAAAGAATTACCAAAAGACCTTGTAGACAACATAATTAAATCAGAAGCGGCCTTAGAAGAGCTGTGGGATCCATACTCTGGCCAATACTATTCACGAGCCTATCGCAATAAAAAACTAATCAAAGTTGCTTCTGTTGGCACACTTTTGCCGCTGTATGCCGGCTGCATTTCTAAAGACCGTGCTAAACAACTGGTTACAATGCTTTCTAATAAAGATGTGTTTGCAACGCCATACCCTGTTGCCAGCGTGCCGGTTAATTCGCCGTGGTTTCAACCGCATTTGTATTGGCAAGGCCCAACGTGGGTCAATATTAACTGGCTGCTTATTGACGGCTTAAAACGCTACGGTTTTGATAAGCAAGCCAAAGCAACAACCAAACAGACTATAGAATTAGTACAAAAGAGCGGCTCAAGCGAGTATTTCTCGCCGCTAGATGGCAGCCCAGCCGGCGCCAAAAACTTTTCATGGACGGCCGCGTTAACACTCGACTTACTGCAAGACTAACTTCGCTTTCGTCCTTTTGGACTCGTCAGCATGAACGCACATTCATGGAGCGAATATAACAGTGTAGTGGTTACCAAGGTGGCGGGGAGTGGCATCGAACACGACGTGCTCACCACTATGGGTTATACCTACGGCCCCGCCACCAATGCGGCTCAGGTTCAGCTGTGTATCTCGGGTGCGGGTTCTTCAGGAACGAAGAGCTCTGGTTGCACCCCACTTCCCCTGTAGATGAGGATCGCTGCGTTGGGAAAGAAGCGCTTGACCACCTCTGGCAACGGACGGCCGATACGTAGCATGTCCTCGTTGCAGACGACAGCCTTCACTCGCTGCGCTTCCTCGCCAGACAGACCGGTCACCTCACGGATGTGGTCGTACACCGCTCGGTAGAAGACCTTGCTCGTGATGAACCTCTCGAGCTTATTGGCCGAAATGTGGACGAAGTGCTCGAGAAGGCGAAGCTTTAAAGGTCCGACATCGAGATGCGGGTAAATGAGGTCCCACATGAGTTCGCTTGTTTGAGATCCCGTCTCGAGGTAATCTACGAGGGCAACACGCCGAGGGGCTTGCTCCCCGTAGAGCACACGAAGCACCGAGTTTTCGTGTAGGTGCTCCATTGCGCGGCCCTGTTCCGTAACCACCAGGACGATAGGGGCAGCGTCTCTTGCGCTATCCTCTCCGTCCTCGTCCTTCTTGGACATGGTGTCTCCTTTGCCTAATACTAGAACTTTTCCAGTACGGCAACAAACCAACATAGATATTAGTTTATTGCCACACTGGAATCACTACACTGTTAAAGTACTTTAAAGCCGTTATGCCGCTTTAAAGAAAAAAGAGTGGAACACAAATTGCTCAACACCCTATACATATGTTATAGCATCTTAATGCTACTTTGTCTATATACTGTGGTAAATTTTCGCTTTCGTCCTTTTAGGACTCATCAGCATGAACACACATTCATGGAGCGAAGATGACAAGCAGGCAACAATACAGAAACAAAAGGATACACCAATTTAGGTGCGAGCATCCAAAAGTTCTATACTCTTGTCTGCTTGCCAGCTTTCGCTGCATGGTATGTTCCTTCGTGAGCTGCCCGACGACTGCTGTCAAAACCGAACAAGTGATGGTCTGAGCCCACCATGGGTGCCAATGACTTGGTCACCTTCACCCTTGCTGATCTTGACCTCGGTCCGCTGCTCTGTGAGCTTGAGTACCTGCTGCGTGGTCGTGTGGTAGATCGCTCCGATGACCTCACGAAGATGGAGCGAGATGATGACAGCGACGAGCTCATCGGGCACGTCCTTGGTGTGAGCGATCTTGGTCCAGATCCTGACCATGTTGTCGTACAGGTGCAGTTCGCCCAGATTGAGCGAGAGTATACGCACCTTGTCATCAGGGAATCGGCTGAGAATGTCGTTGAGCTCTGGGATCAGCCACGAGAACTCCTCCTCCGCCATCCGGCGATCATCGTCGTACCAGCGTTGATGAGCCGCTGGAAGGTTGCCGTCGGCAACTGGTCCGATCATCTCCACGTACAACACGAGGCTGCCGCAGTCGAACTCGTGCCGCCTGGTCCTAAAGCAGTGCATGGTATCATCTTTCTCCTCACTGGCGAGGTGCCCTAGCTTTTGCTAGCCGTGTATTCTTAATAACACAAGGTGAGGACGCTAGGCTCTCTATGTGGTTTTAAAGCCCGGGGCCCTCACCTTATGTGTATGTCTCTTGTATATACCTGCTTGTCAAATAACAGGGGTGGAATAGATATAGATACTCAACACCCTATCTTATTATTATAGCATACATTATACGATGTTGTCAATATTTCGTCTATGGTATGAACTAATATTTAGCGGGGCTGTTGCCCTTGCGCCACTGCTTAAGCGCCTTTTTATACGGGGCAAAATTGCGCAAAATAGCCAAGTCTGCCCGGCGGCGCACTAACCATGCTCGATAGCCCGATAATTGACGCTTGGGCGAATCAAGCACTGCCCAACTCTTGCCAACCGGCACCACATAAATTGGCTTGCGGGGTCTATACGCGCGCGCCTTTTTACCTGCACGAATATTGATAAGATTGCGGGCAATATAGCGGGCATCATACAAAGCCGTCTGCGCCATACCACTGTATTTTGTAGCCGCGTTATCACCTATCACAAAAATATCACGGTGACCTTTAGCGCGCAAAAACTCATCAACCACCACACGGCCGCGCTCGAGTGTAAACTCGTCTTGGTTTGACTCATAAAAACTTGGTAATTTGGCGCCGGCTGTCCACACAATGACGTCTGCATCAACATCACCGGTGTTAAGACACACCTTGCTAACCTCGCACGAGTTGACTTTGGTACTTAACCGTATTTCTACACCCTGCTTTTGTAGGCGCTTGTACACTTTGGCCGACAACACCGGGTCAAAGGCCGGTAATAACCGGTCGGCGCCTTCTATTAACAGTACGTTGGGTGCGAGGTACTTTTTACGGTACTTTTCGGCAACCTTACGGGCAAAATTATGTAGCTCGCCGGCCAGCTCTACCCCCGAAGCACCGCCGCCAATGACGGCTACCGTAGTTGGCGAGTCTTTTTTAAACTCGGTTATCAGCTCGTGACGCAGCGCAATTGTATTGGCAACGGTGTTCATGCAAAACGTCTTGTCCTCCATACCGTCTAGTCCAAAATAGTTAATCTCGCTGCCCAAAGCCAAGACCAGTGTATCGTACTCGTAAAGCTGCCCCTCTTCACTTTTAACCGCCTTGGCATCAGGAAAAACATAGGCAATTTTATCTAACGCCACGGTAACGTTTTTAGCACGTGCAAAAATCTCGCTTAAGCGAATCACGACTTCCATGGGTGAATTGCCAGTTGCCGTCCGATATAAGGCGCCGTGATATTCGAAGTTAGTGCCCTTGCTAATGAGTGTAACCTCAAACCCCGGCTTGTTAGCAAGCTCCATAGCCGCTTTGACACCACCAAAACCACCGCCAACAATAACCACCCGTAATTTCTTTTGTTTTTTGTTCATAACAATTTACTACGAGTATAGCAGAAGTTATGGCCTAAATCATACCCACCAAGCTGTTTATACTACCATACGCTTGTATCATCAATTACTTCTGACCGGTGTGCACCGCCACTATTCCTGATAGTTACACGGGAACCCGTTGTAATAGTAGCATTTGTTAGAAAGCCCCGATGTTCTTCACCACCGATATTCATTGTCATCAATAAACGCTCTCGGCCACCGCGCTCAACTACCGCTACACCACCTAGCTTAATTGCTGAGTGTCCAGCGTACAAATGAACCAATTGCTGGCGATTGGCAATGTCTACTAATGCTTCATGGCTTACTACTTCTTTGGGTTCTATCTGTCCTTCTGGCGGCATACTGTACTCCTTAATTAGCCTGAGATTAACAACTCCGGTCAGAGGAGTCAAGCAAATTACAGGTCGTCAAGGTTGGGCTTATCAAGTAGTAGCGGATCAACGTTAGCGCTTTTATCGGCAATTTTAACGATGTCTTTATCGATTTTTTTAAGCTCTTTGTGGGCAGAATTGTAGTGGTTTACAGTGGTGCCAAGGCTCGATCCAAGCTTTTGCATATACGTCTCATACACTTGAATATGCCGGCCAAGTTCTCCAACGCGTTTTTGAATATCAATTGCCTGTTCTTCTATTTGCAGGCTGCGTAAACCTTGTAACACGGTTTGCAAATACGCCATAAAGCTGGTTGGGCTCACGATAATGACGTGCTTTTCAGCAAAAGCGTATTCAATAAGATCACGCGAGTTAGTAGCTGTAGTACCAACTTTATTAATGAGCAAATCATAATACAGCGATTCGCTCGGAATAAACATAAAGGCAAAATCCATGGTGTTTTCACGCGGACGAATATACTTGCTGGTTTCATCAATGCGGTTTTTAAGATCAATTTTAAACTTCTTCACCACCGCTTCTTTGGCGGTTTTATCTTTTTCTTCAATAATGCGATTGTAATTTTCGAGGCTAAACTTGCTGTCTATTGGCAAAATCTTATTTTTATCAAGAAAAATCACCGCATCGACAGTCTCGCCGTCTTTAAAGCGGTATTGCATAGCAAAACGGCCAGGCGGCATAACGTTTTCTAATACTGTTTGCAAATAGTATTCACCGACTACGCCGCGTTGTTTGGGGTTTTGTAAGACGTTTTGCAGGGTTTTAAGCTCGGTGGCAATGTCGCCAACTTGGCGGTTGGTACGGTCAAGTTCGGTTAGTTTTTGCGTGACATCTCGTATAATTTTGGCGCTGGCCTCGTACTGGCGGGCCATGGCTTCTTGGGTTTTGTCAAGCCGAGCCGTCATGTGGTCTTTTAGACCATCATTCACCTTTTGTACCGCTTCATTTAAGGTGACGATATCTTGTTTAAGCAGTTGTGTTGTTGATTCTTCTTTTAGCTCTTTTATTTTTTGAGTCATAACAAAAAGAGTTGCGCCAAAACCTAAAAGTAACACTGCTATCACCGCCACCATTGTTCCATCCATGTTATCTATTGTAATAGAGTATTCAGCTAATGGCTACTGTCGCCGTGGTTATCAAGATGAACCTCATGAGTATCTTCAGAATGTTCGTGCCCCGTTTCTATGTACGCATGAGCAACGCTGGTGACCGCGCCCACTACCAACACACCCAGTACCAACAAGGCAGCCTGGATGTCAAAGACACGTTTTTTATCACGACTTTCATGAATAGCAGGAATAATGTCACTAGCCGCAATGTATAGCAAAAAGCCAGCGCTCAACCCCAACAATACGCCAAGCGGCAGTTTATCGTCGCTCCCAATCGCGTAGGTCAACACCGCAAACACTACCGTAGCCACCGCGCTTAACAAATTGACGAGTAACACGCTTCGGCGACGCAGGCCTTTTGACAACAACAAACCAAAATCACCAATTTCTTGGGGTATTTCGTGGGCTGCAACCGCAATGGTAGTAACAATGCCAGTTGGTACGCTGATTAAAAATGATGCAGCTATAGCTACACCATCTAGGGCGTTATGCATGGTATCACCCACGACAATTAACCAGGCATCTGGATCGTGACTTTTTTTGTCGTCTTCATGATGGTGATGAAACCACTGCAGAAAGCCTTCTGCCAAAAAAAATACAACCATACCAATAAGGGCAGCCAACAACACCGTACCGGCATCACTTTGCTCTATACCTTCATGTAATAAATCAAGAAAGACAGCCGCCAAAAGAGCCCCGCCGGCAAAGGGTGTTGCGTACAGCGCCAGCGATTTTGCTGTTTTGTTACTTTTAAGCAGTAATAAGCCGCCAATTAACGAAAATAGGCCCCCTAACAATGAAAAAAGGAGTACATACGAGAATGTCGACATACTATAAGCCTAACGCAATCACGGCGGCAAGGCAAAGAAAGCACCATACAACATGAGACCCCGGCTACTGCGCCAGGGTCGATGGGAAGCCTCACACTTCCTACCTTAAGCATAAGCCTCCTCGTGCTTTTTCGCAATGTATTATTTAACGGACAAATATTTTAAATCTGATCGTATGAGCAAAGGCACCATCGCCCCTAGCAGCACACCGCCCACAATATCTAACGGGGCGTGCACGCCAAGAATAATTCTGGTAATACCTACCGCTAGCACCATCACAACAAGCCACGGCCTATATTGTTTTGCTACATATGGCCATAACGTTACCGCAATCGCTGTTACCACTGCCGCGTGGCCCGATGGGTAGCCATAACTAACAACACCACCTTCGCGTGCTAAGACTTCTGTCCACAGCCCTGCTGGACGAGGCCGCATAATAAGCTCTTTTAGCAGCCACGCTAGTAAATAAGCGCCCATTCCATTAAACAGCAGACGCCAACCAAGCTTTTTCTGGCCTAAAATAAACGTCACTGCCGCCATACTATATAACGCTGCCGTACTGCCAAAGTGGGTGATATTAATAACGATAACATCAAGACTTTCAGGTACCCGATGCAGCGCCCGAAAGATGGTTTGCTCAAACCCAAGCATTAGTTGGCTTTTAGCCAGCCACGTTACGCCAGCAAATAACATTAACAGTAGTAATAACCACTGTACAATATGGTTTTTACGTGCCGTAGCGGCTTTTGTCATACGTCTATAATACCGCTAATGCTTGGGGAGTGAAACATATGGATTGCTGGTTATAAAAAACCGCCACAGCCGATGCGTGTCCCGACTAATACCAACACGGGTAGTAGCGGTTATATCTAGCTTGGTAGCATCTTTAGGCGGTAATAACTGCAACGGCGGCTGGCTTAAATCATGGCCATACAGGCGCTTATCAATTGCCATAGCTTGGCACAATTTAGCTGGACCGTTGGTAAGATTAGCTTTGCTTTGAATGTTTCTTAGGGTGTGCATAATCTCTATACCTTCAAGGGGCTCAACTGCCCGTATAAGCACACCGCTGCCATGACCCTGCTTGCCCGTAACCACATTCACGCAGTAGTGCATGCCATACGTAAAATAAATATATGCATGCCCCGGTTCACCAAACATGGCTTTGGTTCTTGGTGTCATACCCCGATAGCTATGACTAGCCGCATCAGATTGATCATACGCTTCTGTTTCTACGATCATACCCGAAAGCTGTACGCCCTTAAAGGTTCGTACCAGCCGCCAGCCTAACAGCTGAGGTGCCACCACATCTGCTGGTTGTGAAAGTAAGCGAATCATAATTGAATACTAGCACGCAATTATCTACACTAGTACTCATGGATACCGCCGCAATAGAAATAACCGGCCTGAGCAAACGCTACACGGCTCATGGGGCATATGCACTGAACGACCTGACTCTTACCGTCAAACAGGCAGAGGTATACGGTTTTCTGGGCCCTAATGGCGCTGGTAAATCGACCACCATTCGCACACTTTTAAATTTTATTCAACCAACAGAAGGGTCAGCAAAAATATTAGGACACGACATTGTCAAAGACGCCGTTAAAATTCGACGACGTTTAGGCTATTTATCGGGCGACTTTAAAGCTTACGAGAAAATGACTGGCCAGCAGTTTTTAGATTATATGGCCAACTTACAACCACTAAAGCGCAAAGTAGCCATAAAAGAACTGGCCAAAATCTTTAATGCCGATTTACGCAAACGTATTAGCGATCTGTCTAAGGGTAACAGGCAAAAGATTGGCATTATTCAAGCGTGCATGCACGAACCAGACATACTCATTTTAGACGAGCCGACCGATGGACTTGACCCCCTTATGCAAGAGGCGTTTTATGACTTGGTAGACCGCCTAAAAGCTAAAGGCACTACCTTTTTTGTCAGCAGCCATAATTTGGCAGAGGTTAAAAAAATGTGTGACCGCGTAGGTATTATTCGTGATGGTAAGCTTGTTAGCGAAAACATCATCGCCGATATGGCACTAGAAGCCTCACAAACGTTTGAAGTCGCATTTAACAATAAAGTTTCTTTGTCGGATATTCGCGGCATAGCTAATGTTAAAAAGGTTTTGAGCCGTAACGGTTTATTTGAGATCCACGTCACAGGCGGTTTTGAGCCCCTCCTAAAGTTTTTGTCAGGACAGCACATTACACACCTCACCACTAAAGAGCTAAACCTTGAAGAAAAATTCATGCGCTATTACGGCAACGGAGATAAAAATGTATAACATTGTCAGGTGGGAATTGTGGCAACGACGCTGGAGCATTATGTGGTGGACCATTGGCATAGTTGCGTTTATTGCCCTGAACCTATTGTTTTATCCATCGTTCAGAGACCAATCACAGCAACTCGAACAAGCTTTTTCTGATATTCCAGATTCCGCTATGGCCCTTCTGTCCGACACTGGTGATTTTATGTCACCCGTTGGTTATCTGAGCAGCCAAATCTTTTACCTTATGTTACCGATGCTACTTGGTATTTTGGCTATTTCGCTTGGATCATCACTGCTCGGCAAAGAAGAAAAAGAAGGCACTATTGAACTGCTTTTGAGTCGCCCCATTTCTCGTACGCAGCTTTTATTTTCTAAAGCTTTGGCCGGCATAAGTATTACTTTACTCGTTGGCCTGATTGCTGCGCTCGTAACATCGGTGCTTGCCAAACTAGTGAAGCTTGAGGCCAGTACAACCGGTATTGTCTTAGCTACGGTTGTGTGCTGGATGATGGCAGTGTCGTTTGGGGCAGTAGCATTTGTTATTTCATCTTTGGGTAAGGCTCGCATTGCGAGTGTTGGTATTGCTACGCTGTACGCCCTTGGAGGCTACATTATTGCGTCGCTAATAAACGTGGCCGAATGGCTGCGATGGCCAGCTAAAGCGTTTCCGTTTAACTACTATCACCCGGCCATCATTATGCAATCGAATTATAATTGGGCAAATAGCGGCTTTTTTGTGGCAGTCATAGTACTAGCCGGCATCATTGCCTGGCTGGTGTTTAACCGACGCGATATTACGTCTTAAAGCGCCACGTCAGTAACCAACATAATAATAGCAAGCGCTACCACCGTGGCGTTCTCAATGATGGTAACGGTTGAATAACGAAGTTGAATAATCGTACCCAGGTACGAAAGCCGTACCTGCCCACGGGCAGAAACAAGCTTTACCATTCCCCACAAGCCAGAAAAGCTCACGGTTACCACTACGATGTCACGAAGCAACGGGCTTAAACCAGTTATGTACCACATGCCCAAAAAGGCCTGTAGCAGCGGATAGATATACTTATAAGGAGTGAACCGTTTTGCAATGAGATCATAAAGCGGAAAGACTCGCAAGAAAACTTCTATGCCAATCAGTTTAAAACCTGCAAACATAATCAAAAAGCCGCCAAGAAACCAGCGAATCCACTCTTGCCCATTAAAACCGTTCAACGTCCCCATCAACGTCGCGGCAATAGCCAGAAAAACAAGAACGCCTGCAAATTTCATGCGTTCTTTTGAAGTAGTTTGGGCTTGTACAACTAACCGACTGCTCATCAATCTAGTTTATTGTACGCCAGTAAAAGCATAATTACTATTATTGACTTTTATGTTTTTGTCGGGCTAAAAACTGTGATTAACGTAATTTGGTGCTAATTTTTTGATCTGGTTTTGGCAAACGGTGCATTGCATCATTTATCACCATGCCCGTACCAACAATATGAGCCGCAAGGAGCGCAAAAAAGCCAATTAGCGGTACAAAGTACAGCAGCAACAAAACGCTACCGCCCAGCAACGCTATCAAAATGGGGCTTTTGCTATCTTTAAGCATTACGCGCCCCAACGCATAACCGGCATAAGGGCCGCTTAGCATGGCGATTACACACCATAAAAGCGTGACCAGTATTGCAAGCGGTATCCCTACAATTGATATTATCAATAAAATAATGAGCACTGGCACAACTAAACCAGCTAAAAACCCAATGCCAATTACTTTACCCGGTTGGCGCAATAAACGGGTTGATGCATCATGCAGTACTTGGGGAATCAACACCGCAAGCGCCAAGATTACTAACAACAACGCCACGAATATATATAGTATAGTCATAAACGTAAACGCCAAGGGTGCGTAACGAGGTTTGGTCTCAGTCTTTGGCGGATTATTGCGCTTTATGCCGCTTGCAATCTCGGCACCTTCATTTACGGTTGGCTCATGAGCGCTGGTAAATTCAACCGCACCGCCCACACGTGCATTGCTTGTCAGTGTAAGGTTGTCTATATTGCCCTTGACATTACGCCCAACACGGTTATTAATGTAGCCAGCCGTCGCCCCTAACGCAACATCTCTACCCACGATGCCGTCAATGGTTGCCGTTTGAGTTCCGCCCAACAAGTCCCTTTCAATACGGCTTGAGCCTTCTGCGGTAAAGCTCTGCGATGCTACCGTTAAACTACCCTGTACATGCCCGCCAAGCGTTACGTTCTGGCCTGCCACCCGAACACTGCCCTCAACCGTACCGGCGATTCGTACATTCTGCCCGGCGCAGAAAATATCACCCCGCACCGTTCCGTTAATAGTTACATTTTGGGCTGCGCAGTACACATCGCCGTTAACATCTCCGGCTATATCAACGCTATTACCTGCTGCAAACAACATACTGTCTACTTGTTCATCCGCGCTAATTGAAACCGTATTACCCGACCGTACAACCTGAGCTTGGGCAACCCCCACCAAACCCAATACCATTACACTAATAAACGCCACCCCCAACGCTAGTAGCTTATACCGTTTCATTGCTAACTCCCCTTTAATACCTACCAGTATACACCGCTCTGAAGCAGAGTATACTACTATTTATGGACGAAAATACACCGCTTGCCGATACATTGCGACCACAAACACTCAAAGATGTAGTTGGGCAATCGCATTTGTTGAACGAGGGTGAGATTTTACACGAAATTATTACTCATAAGCGCCCGGTTTCACTTATTTTATGGGGGCCTCCCGGCAGCGGCAAAACAACACTCGCGCGCATTATTGCCAAAGAGACTGAGGCAGATTATATAGAGCTGTCAGCGGTGACTGCTGGGCTTGCCGATGTGCGGCAAGTCATTAAGCGCGCTGAAGAAAATCAGCGTCTTGGTATGCAAACCCTATTATTTGTAGACGAAATTCATCGTTTTAATAAGGCACAGCAAGACGCCTTTTTACCCCATGTTGAGAGCGGCCTTATAACCTTAATAGGTGCCACAACAGAGAACCCGAGTTTTGAGGTTATAACACCGTTGCTTTCACGAAGCCGCGTTTTAGTACTAGAGCCACATGCAAAAACAGATATTGTATCAATTCTAAAACGGGCTTTAAAGCACCTAAAAGCTACCAACCGCGTTGACAAAAAAGCACTCGATTACCTGGCAGAACTGTCTGGTGGTGATGCGCGGGTAGCCCTTGGCAATCTAGAGCTTGCGCTTGAACTGGCAGATGGCAAGGTTACCATTGAGACCGTTAAAACCGCTGCTCAGCGCCGTTTGCCGGGTTATGATAAACAAGGCGAGTATCATTACAATCTTATTAGTGCCTTCATAAAAAGCATGCGGGGCAGCCAGCCTGACGCAACCCTATACTATCTCGCTCGCATGCTCGACGCGGGTGAAGACCCAAAGTTTATTGCCCGCCGGATGGTCATTTTTGCCAGCGAAGATGTGGGCATGGCGGCACCGGCCGCCCTGAATCAAGCAATTAGTACCTTTCAGGCGGTTGAAAGAATCGGTATGCCCGAATGTTCGTATAATTTGTATCAGTGCGCTTTGGTGCTAGCCAAATCACCAAAGTCACGCGTGGTTGCAGACGCCATGCAAAAAGCTATGAGAGCAGCCAAAGACTATCCCAACGCAGCCGTTCCGTTGCATCTGCGTAACGCACCCACAAAATTAATGAAAGACTTAGGCTATCAAAAAGATTATGAATGGAAGGCTGATTTTAAACACAACGAGGGCTTTTTACCCCCAGAACTACATGATTTAAAAATTGTTAAAGATTAAAGCCATTTTAGTTTTTTGAATATATAAACCACAAGCCCGGTAATGACCGAGATCGTCAGCAGTATTTCCCAAAACGCAAACGGACTACTGTCATTTGGTAGGGTAACGTTCATGCCATATAAACTTGCAATAATCGTTGGTACTGCCATAAAAATGCCAATACTAGTAAGACGTTTAAAGATACGGTTTAGGTTGTTTGCCATAATAGTTGAGTAAGCGTCACGTATATTAGATATGGTTTTTAGGCGTGATTTTATAAGGTCTATCAACTCATTGGTACTTAATGACAAATCCTCCACTAAATCTTTGTCTTGCTCATACAGTGGCAGAAAGCGCCCATTCAGTAAGTTTCTAAACATAACCGCCTGGGGCTGCAAGGCAGTTAAATACTCGTTTAAATTTTCTTCAATATCAATAAACTCAATAAAGTATTCGTTTTTAATATCTGATTTGCTTAGTTTACTTCTAAGGCTTAGGAGCAGCTTATTGACGCTGTACATATTGCGCTCATAAGAAAAATTAATGGCGGCCAAAATTTGTAACAGTGTTTTAGTTTTTTGGGTGGTCGCAACTGGTTCAATGCCGCTTGTAAGACGTTCCAGCACGGTGCTTTTTATGCGTGTAATTGTAAATATGTGACTTTTTGTATAAATGATTAAAAGCGGCTCGGTAGCAATATCGCGGCCCTGCGGATAACAATAGCGCGAAAATATATACGTATCACCGCCCTCTTGCTCAATTCGGGGAGTTTCATAAATGTCAGTAGCGTCAACTAGTAAGTCTTCATCAAGATTATACGTTGACGCTAAGGTTTGCAGTTCTTCTTCGGTTGGCTCGACGACATTAACCCATGTGCCGGCCTTGCTTTTTTCAAGCCGTTGAATAGCCGGATTATGGTTGGTACTATATAAAATTTCAATCATGAAAGTATTTGTTTAGTTTATTTACTTCAAAGTATAACAGAAGTTTTGATAATCCCTATTGTTCAACCACGCGTTGAGCAACTGCATCAGCGTTTTGATAGGTATATTTCAATTGCTCTAGCGCTGGCATAACAGCAGTTTGAAATAAAATAACAGGTGTAACTAGCATAATGATAATCAATGTAAGCCATGCAGACAAACTCATACTGCAAACTATATAATATGAAAACCAAAAACAAAATTGCTCAAGCTAAAAATCACCACCCCTAGAAAAATTAGGTACTATTTTGTATAATTGGTCGAGTTATTATTGGGGATTAGCCAAGCGGTAAGGCAGTGGGTTCTGGTCCCATGATCGGGGGTTCGAATCCCTCATCCCCAGCCACGACTTGCATCAAAGGAGACCTAGATTCCTTTGTTGTAGATCGAGGAATATTATGAGGCTACCAAAGGAAGAAAAGTACGAACAGTTCGGGAGTGAACTGTCGGTCATAGCACATGAACTTTCGGACTTTACTGATGAAATCTTGAAAAAGATATCTGAGGACGAAGGAGTGGTAGAAAACGATGAGGACACAATCGTTATGGCTGCCTACATCCTCTTTTATACTATTGATAATTTATATAAAAATGCTGTTGAGCTAGCTGAAAATTCACAATTAATCGCTTCAGCTATTCTTTCTCGATCAATAGTTGAAGGGATGGGCAATGTCGCATGGCTAATGGAGCAAGCAGATAACAAGTCTGAAACTTCTAGACGAGCAGCAATATTTGAATCGAAGACTAATGAGCTTGATAAGATGATCGATACAGGGACCGGTCGGGTAATTGAAATTCCTGGAAAAATTTCAGAACGAATAGCAATTTTTGGTAAGGGCTGGGGATTATTCTATAAGCACCTATGCTCATTTACACATGTTGATACAGCCTATTCTACACATTATTTCCGAGGAGAACTTAAGGGGGCTATCAACTTATTTATTATGCTGGACCTTATTGCTCTAGCTAACGTTATTTGGAAGCTTGAATCCATACTAAAACTAAACCGAAAGCAGAAGAATAATCTTAAAAAAATTAAGAAGAAGCTAATTAAATCTCAGGGCAATCAAAATGATCAGTTGACAAAATATAACCCGTTCATTTTCTAGTCTAGACCTAGACGCTCAGCCATGAAAAGAGCAGTTCTTTTGGGCTGCCTTTTTCATGCCCTGATAGGCTCGAACACCCGACCACAATGATCGGGGTGAGACATGTCACTGACATATCGCAAGGGAATCTTCTCTTGAAAAACTAGGTTTTCAAAGATGAAGTTCCGGGCCCGCCGGAGGTGGGTCGAGACCTCATCCCCAGCCATTTCAATTCATATCGATTATCGACTTCTAAGGTAAGTGCAACGTTAGAACCTTATCATAGTTGTGCCTCATAATATTTCTTAAGCAATGCTTTTGCTAATTCATTATTAGAGTCAATCACATTTAAACCATGCAAATCCCTACATTGTGCAATAGCTATGGGCAGTTCCGTGCAACCTGCTATCACAGCATTGTGGCCTTGTGATTTTGCAGATTTCAGCACCTTATCTAGTAACAAACCGGCTTCATTAAGCTTATATGCCATAACAAGGCCAATCGCTTTATCAAGCAATGCTTGTTGCTCTTGGGTAGATTCTTGAAATGGGACAGCATGTTTATTGAGGTAGCCATGATATAACTTTTGTTGTTTCGAAGTGCTTGAAGTGAGCAACAAATAATCATGCCCTGCTTGCTTTGCCACTCCTGAAACCGTATCAATCAGATTTACAAACTTTGTTTGTGGTTTTGTTGTTATTTTATCTAGATATGTATGTGCAGTATTACATGCAATACCAATAACATTACAGCCTTGTGCTTCAAGATACCGTACCATATCTACAATTTCCCTTTCGAATGTCCCGTTAAGAGTGCCGATATTATCTACCCCCTCAATCCCATGGTTTAACAAAAGCAAATCAGGGTACTCGCTGTCCTCTACAGCGTCATACATTTCAGCAGCATTCTTAAACACCTTAGCCAACACATCTGAGCCAGCTAATGGACCAATGCCAGAAACAATGCCTATTTTGGAAGGTTGTGCAGTTTTCATACGTGCACCTCTTCGAAAATAGTGGGCTCCCTGTTATCAAGGCTATGCAGAATATTTTTATAGCTTGCCAATTTTGGCACTACTAGTTTACCAAGTACAATTGTTCGTTGAGCCTGTTGTTTACTATAGGTTTCTGGCAGAATTATTTGGTCTTCGCCTAACTTAGTCTTTTCAACCGGTAACATGTAGTCTAAAAAGACACAGGTGGGATTAAACGACGTAATATCAGAGTCGACGAAGATAGCCGAGGCGTACACCGCCTACGGATAAAGCACCTTTCTTTAACTTAACTAAGCCATCTTTAACAAGCTCACTCATCTTTTGAGAAGCAAGTTCTGCGAGCGCAGCTTCAACAATAGTTTTCATCTTAATTCCTTAACAATTAATAAGCCCCTAAAGGTATAGGGGCTGTTAAGGCTTATATTATTTGTTACAACTTCAAGAACAGCCCCCGATAATACGGTAGCTGCGTCGACGGATTTCGACTGGTACGAAGTTATATTTCTTCATAATTTAATATGATTACACAATATTAATTAATTTGCAAATGTTCTAGCTTTAAATGATCAGAATTAAGGATCTAATCTGGTATAGAATACTCAATCACAATGTTGTGCTAAGCTTAAACTATGAAAAAAGCAATGCCATATTTCGGGCTGACACTTTCCTTGGTACTCGTTCTCATAGCTTGAAAACCAATCAGTTTTATCTCGTCTGGATTGGATTTGCATTTTATCTTTAACTAAAATTCCGCAAGATTCAAAAAAGTAGCCATGTACCCTACGTTAGCGCTTTTTACGTAGGTTTATTAATCTCAACCGCTTCGGCGATTAGCTCTTTGAGGGCAGTTTCATTTACGTTATCATCCTCACGAAACTCAATAGCCCGGTCTTTAGCGCTTTTCAAGCGGGCATTAAAAAGCTTGTTTGGGTCAGATAACAACGTACCCTTGAAGAAGATTAGTTTAATGTTATCTTTCCAGGTCTCGGCAATACAAATTATACCGTTATGACTCCATACCGGAAGGCCCTCTGGCCGAGATGCCGTCTTCCATTTTACCTCTTCTATTATTTCAGGGTCAGCTTGCTTGATCACGGTGCGTAAACTCGATAATATCTTAGCCTTCCAGCCGCCGTAGCCCTTAATAATTTCATCGATTTGCTGAGAAGCTGTTTTTTCATTCATGACAATTATCCTTTTTAAGCGTTTGAGTGGTATGCAGGTTGTTGTACGTTTATGACCATGACCTTAAGACGCAAAAGCCTTTTTAGAATCTTGATATGATTTTTTAATAATCTTTTCAAGCACGTCTAAATTAACATCAGCTAATTTATTAATATACAAACAGCCCTTACTGGTTTTATGCTTACCTAAATTTTGCAATAAGTCTGTGAAGTCAGTGAAGCCGGTCATCACATACAGCGTTAGGTTCTGCTTGCGCGGCGAGAAGGCAACCAGCGGCCAATCGCCCTCTTGCCTGCTGCGCTCTGACTTATAATGATACTGACCAAAACCAACCATACTACTACCCCACATTTTAGGCGCTTCTTTAGTAGCCCTTTTGTACATTTCTAGTAGTGTGAAGCTATCTTTTCGCTTTGTATCATCTTCAACACTATTGATAAAATCTTCTGCACTGGCATCGTTTACTCTAGTTTTTATCGCATTACCCATACACTTATTCTACACCATTAGCCCCTTCAGTACTTCAGTACCAGGAAGAGTCAGTCCCGCAAGATTTTGTCCAGCGGCTTGCCTTTGGCCAGCTCATCAATCAGCTTGTCAAGATAACGAATCTCTTGCATGAGAGGTTCTTTAATATCTTCTACCCGTATACCACAAATAATGCCTGTAATTTGCTTTCGAGCAGGATTTAAGTGTGGTGCCTTAGCAAAAAAAGCTTCAAGGTTTGTTTGCTGTTTAAGTAACGCCTGCAGATCATCATGAGAATAGCCTGTAAGCCAAGCAATAATCTTGTCAACCTCTGCTTTTGTGCGGCCTTTTTTCTGCACTTTTTGTAAGTAAAGGGGGTAGATAGTGGCGAACGGCATGGTATATAGACGATGTTGTTTCATAATTATTCACTTACATGATTTGTAAACCAACTCCGGAATAGTTGACGCCCTATTTTAATTTTTTCGTGCAAAACACCTGGGGTAATCATTCTGTCAACCGCAAGTATAAACCGCTCTAGTTTTGATCCGGCTGCGTGATCATAAACCGGTGATGGGTATTCGTCATCTTTTTCTCTGTAAATTTGATCCCCCTCATCCTCAAACGGCATAGCCCCAATTGGTTTTATTTTTGATTGGGCGTCTTTATGTATTTGAGTTGGCTGTTCCAGTGTCTCTCCCATATAACAATAGTATATCTTGATATTTACAGGAGTAAAATCTATTGCCGGAATTCAGCTTAGTTCATATATAAGTATGCTAATATCGTTCCGCCGGACAACGGATTGTACTGTTGTTTATTTTATAAAAGCTAAATTGAGGAGCCACTATTTATTATAGTTAGCAACTCTATCTGCTCGCTCTTTAGCCTTGTTCATAATTTTGTTTAGCTCGTGAATGACCTGGGTTTTTCGGGTTTTTGCCCATTCAAATTCATACGATAAAATCAACAAGCCCAACAAACTCATTAATAAGCCAGGGCCAGGCAGAGGAATTAAGATAATACCTACGACAATGAGCGGAAAGCCTGCCGCTCCTACAATAACTCTTTTGGCAATAGCTCGTCTACGCTTCATGGTGCGCCTTCTGGTCTCGGTATGTCCCCGCTTTCATCTGCTGCTTGACCAGGTAAATCAACCCCAGCAGCCCCTTCAATACCCTTTTGATAATGCTCTCCCGGATCAATATTGGTATCTGCCACTTGATGGGTTTCATCAATCCGATCTTGGGCGCCACTGGGCGGCGAAAACGGCGTGCCGTAATCTTGTGGCAATTTGGTGCCAAGATTCGACTCATGCTGTTCATCCCGTTCATCATTGTGCTGGTCGTTGACATTTTGCTGGTCATCAACTTGATTGTTATCCGTGTCCATAACAAACTCCTTATACAACCTTACTGTAGAGTTCAAACATGCAGATTTCAGTGAGATAAATTACAACAACTATTCAGATTTTTGACCGGTTAACAATGCAGCTACCTCAGCAGGAGAAGCCGGGAAGGCCAGCGCAAATAAAACATGATTAACGGTGTCGTCGTAAAAATCAAATGCTCCCTGAATATTGTCCATAATTGCCATGGCAACTTTAAGGTCAAGTGAGCGCTGTACCTGGTCTGCAAATAATTCGGGTTTAACAATTTCTGCAACACTTTGTTGAAGTGCTAATGCATCTGTAAAGTGCTGCAAACTAATCCCAACTGCATAGCGCAAACTATTTAACCGCAAAATTTCGGAATCGCCCATTCTGGCTATTGAACTAGTTATATCAGCTTCATTTTCCGGATCAATTTGTTCGGCTATCTGAAATAACGCTTCCTTATCATGAAGTATTTCTTGAATATCAAATCGGCGCAAATCATTATCGTTAGATTGTATAGGGAATGTTTTCCATCCAATCAGCCCTCGGGCTACACCTGCTCCGATCAGCAACTTGGCGATATCGCCGCTTGATGTATGACTACGCTCGGCTAGATCTTCTGCTGCGCTCAGAATAGATTCAGGCTCAAGGGTAACGACAAAACCATTTACTCTGCTGGTGTAACTTATGGTAGGTATAATAGCACCTTTTTCTCTCGCTGAGTTTTCTTCAAAATTAGGATGTATGAATCCATAAAATCGCTCGCGCTCATCATCGTCATCGAAATAAAAACGACCTAAAGTACCCTTCATCGAGTCGAAGTAACGGAGCAATTGGTGCTGAATAAATTCGGCTTCTGGAGAACCACTTTCAACAGACATTACTATATTATATAATAGTTGTATGTTTATTACAATGTTTTGGAGTTATTGTGGCGCCAATTGGCGATTTCGGCGTGATTGCCGCTTAAAAGCACCGGTGGAACCTTCATGCCTTTGTAATCTTCTGGCCGGGTATATTGAGGATACTCAAGCGTCTTACCGTCACTAAAACTTTCTATGGCTGCCGACGTTTCTCCGCCCAGTACCCCGGGTAATAATCGTACAACACTATCAATCAACACCATTGCCGGAAGTTCACCACCTGTTAAAACATAATCACCAATTGATAGCTGCCGGTCAACTAAAGCCGTAATTCGCTCATCATAGCCTTCATAGCGAGCGCAAATAATAATCATACCGCGTTCAGATTCTGCAATTTCTTGTACAATAGGTTGCGCTAAACGCTCTCCGCGCGGGGTCATCAAATAAACATACGCATTCGTATCAACCTGCTTAGCCGCTTCAACTGCAGCAAAGAGCGGCTCAGGCCGCAGCAACATACCGTCACCACCGCCATACGGTACATCATCAACCTGCTTTCGCGGCCCCAGCCCAAAGTCACGTAAATTTACATGATGAAACGATACTATTTTTTTGTCTTGGGCTTTATACAGCATGCTGGTATTCAGCACGCCGTCAAACATCTCCGGGAAAAGTGAGATGATTTGAATCTTCATAGTCTTGTCTTAAATGTCGAGATCGTCAAGCTCTTCAAGCTCGCGACGGGTCTTTTCTGCACGTGAACTTTCTTCCGTTGACTCATCTGCTGCATCGTCAGTGTCGTCAGAAGTTGACGTGTCATCTGCCGGCTCGGCAGCTGTGTTGTCATCAGACGTTTGAGGAGCTTCACCATTATCTACAATTTTGAGGTTATAGCGCGCATCATTTTTTGTTCCGAGTGCTCGCAAAAGCGTACGAAGCGCTTGTGCTCCGGCACCACGTTTACCAATAACACGACCAAGATCTTGTGGGTCAACCGTAAGTTCTAATAAAACACCACGCTCATCAATTTTACGGGTAACCTGAACGGCGTCGGGATTGCTAACGACAGATTTTACAATAAATTCTACGAATTGCTGGTCAATAGTACTCATTTCAACGATTCCTTCCTTTTCTGACTTACCGTTTTATTATAGCAAAGACGGCGAGTGGCTATTCTTTGACATCTTCAGCCGGCTGTTCGGCTGGTTCTTCTGCTGGTTTTTCTGCAGACGCTTCAGCTTCAGCCTCGGCAGGTGCCTCGCCTTGAGGAGCTTCTTGAGGAGTCTCTTCTTTGGGCTGGTTTTTACGTAGTTTTTCGGGGTTTCGCGTTACACGGCTTTGTTCGGTTGGCTCATGTACCCATGCTGGCATGGCGACACCTTCTTTTTTTAACAGTGAAATCACCCGATCTGATGGTTGGGCGCCGTTTTTAAGATAAAATTCTGCCTGGTCTTTTTTTATGACCAAATCTTTGGTGTGCGGATTGTAATGCCCAAGGCGCGCCACTACACGGCCGCTCGTAGGTGTTAAACGAGAATCTTGAACAACCATACGATATTGCGCATGGCCCTTGCGTCCTGTTCGTTGTAAACGAATAGCTAACATAAACTTTTGATTGGCTCTCTTTCTTCCTATGTAGAATTATTTAGTTAAGCGTCCGATATATTTTACAGATAACCGCCTCTGTTGTCAACCAGTACCTATGTATAAAACTTTAAAGCGTTTTGGGCGGCTTGCTGTTGGGCGGCTTGTTTACTTGGCCCAATACCCTCACCCCGTAAGTTTTCGCCCACAAAAACACCTACCGTAAAGGTTTTGTCGTGATCAGGACCTTCTTCACTTAATACTTTATATACCGGTGTAAAACCCTCTTTACTTTGAGCTCTTTCTTGTAAGTGTGATTTTGGATCCATCCACGACCCGCTGGTAAGAATCTCTTCAAATGTAATCAGCAGCGTTTTTTCTATAAAGTTTTTAGCGACATCATAGCCTTGGTCGAGATACAGCGCGCCAATGACTGCCTCGTAACAGTTGGCCAAAATTTGTGCACGCGCTCGTTCGGTGCCGCGTCGTTCACCCCGGCTCAATCGCAGCAACGGTTCAAACTCATTGTTCTTTGCTGCATCACTAATGCTTTCGGTTCGCACCAACGCACTGCGCCAGTTCGTTAAAATGCCTTCTGGTTCATCAAAATTGGCGTACAAATACTCGGTTACAACCAATTCAAGCACGGCATCGCCCAAAAACTCTAAGCGTTCATTATGCTCTTTGGTGGTTTTGCGATGTTCGTTCACATACGACCGGTGTGTAAACGCCGTCACAAGTAGTTCGATATTGTTAAATGTTACACCTAATTTATTTTTGGCAAATTCTTTAAATTTAGTTGTGTCTTGCATTCTTTAGGCAGCCTTACGAATTCGGTTTAGTCCAAGTAATATAATCTTTTCAATATCTTCATACTCTATTTTATCGAGAGCCTCTTGGGCTGAAAACCACTTTATACCATTCATCCAATCTTCTGGCTTTAACGCATCGGTATCACCTTGCGCTTCAACTAAAAAGATATCAGTCGTCATTAACACCAAGCTGTGCTGGCGACGATACCGAAAATTAATTTTGCCAAGCCAGTTAAGTACGCGTAGCTTTTGTAGTCCCGTTTCTTCTTTGATTTCTCGCGCGGCAGTATCTTTTGCTGCTTCGCCCTCTTCAATATGGCCCTTTGGTATTGTCCAGCGATCTTTGGCATCTTGAATAAGCAGTATCTCAACATCTTTGGCCTTTTTACGATACACAATACCGCCAGCCGTCGGTTCACGTAAAACCTCTTTAATCACTGGCTTGCGTCGTGTTACAAATTTCTTAAAACCCTGAATTGGTTTAGGTCGTTTCATGATTATTTCTCCTTGGGGGTTGGTGGCGCCGGCAGTTTACCCTCTTCTTTTTGCTTGATAAGCGTACCGAGTACGCCGTTTACAAACTTTGAAGAGTTTTCGCCGCCAAAAGATTTGGCAAGTTCTACTGCCTCGTTGATGGCTACTTTTGATGGCACAGCGGCTTCTGTAAACAATAGTTCGTAACCACCAATGCGCAATATAATATGGTCCATCCGTGCAATTTGATCAAGTGGCCAATCGGGTGCGATTGGCTGCAAGACGTCGTCAAGATATTTCTCTTGCTGGTCTACGCCAATTACTAACGCACGAATAAATTCAACATCATCAACCGTCTTGCTGTACCGCTCGATATTGCGTTCTAAAACGACATCGAGTTGAAGGGTTTTGTCGTTGCAGTCACGGCGAAAATCCTGTTCGTACAGGGTTTGAAGTGCAATGATTCGCCCTAGGTGACGATTCGAAGCCATAACTACGCACCACCCTTCATAAAATTGAACAAAGTCCAATTTTTTGTAGTGTTCTTGGCACATACCACAATTTTTTGCTGCGATACTCCCTCTTCGTACCAGACGTACGATTTGGTCTGATTCTCGCAAATAAATTGCGTTCTGTGCTCAAGTGCGTGAGTCATGGAAGCCATATTGTTAAATATCCTCTTTTTGAACATTGGCAGTATTTCTAGTATACCGCGTTTTGCGATCGCCTTCAGGCGGTTTTGGCAGCTTTTTTGCCAGACTCCCGGCGGGTTGTGTAAGCCTTGACCGGAGATTTCGCGTTAACAGCACGTGCAAGCTTCACAACCAAATGACTGCGTCGATTACCAGTGCGTCGGGGCGTTGTTCGTTTTTTGGGTTTTCCCATAAAAAGCGCTCTTCTCCTTGATATTTGTTAGTAGATCGCATCTATTATAGCAAAAAATCATCATTTTCTCAAGTATTTGTTATTATAAGTAGATGAGTCAGCCTGTTGTGCTTGTGGGTTGCGAGGCATACATTACTCGTAACGATAAACTTTTACTCGGAAAAAGAGGGAATGTTTACGGTAAGGGTACATGGGCACTCCCGGGGGGCATCTTGAATTCTTAGAACGTGCCGATGAATGCTTAGCACGAGAACTCCTTGAAGAAATGAATATAGTCGTACCGACACATAATATGAAACTTTTAGCCTTAACTGATGACCTGCAAGCAAAAAATAATCTGCACTACATCCATATTACTTTTGAAGTTGATATAAAAGACGCCAAACCTATAGTCAACGAGCCTGATGCATGTGATGAGTGGCGCTGGTTTGATTTAGATAAAATCCCAAGCAATATTTTTCCGCCGCATAAAAAAGTTTTTAAAACTATTGCTAGTAAAGTTACCTATAAAGTCAAAGTTCAGTTTTAGCGACACGGATCCTCTTAAGTAGCTGTTCGCCCAGCACTCGGTTGCGTGGATCAGGCTCGGCAACTCTTTTTGTTATATTAATAATCTCTTGAGCCGTAGTTCTTACTCCCTCTGCTTTATTGTTGATCCATGCAAGGGCATTGCCCTGACTTAAAGACCATTCAAGGCTAAGCTCAGCCTCAGCAACACGCTTTTTTGTTTCTTCAAGACCCGTTAACTCCATGCGCTTACGAACACGCTGCCACCACTCCTCGCTTGATGCAACTACAGCAAACTCAGTCCGTTCCTCAAAGGGAAGCCTTCTAAATTGTTCTACAGATGATGAAAGTATGTCGAGCATTGGGTAGCGCGCTTCGTAATCAGGCAATCGTGATCCATATATAGACTTAGTGGTCGGATGAACGGCAAATTGCACTAAATCACGACTCCACACTTCATCGACAATACCAGTAACATGTTCGACATCGTGTGGAATAAACTCGTAAAACTCATCACTCTCACCTGGACGTCTTTCTCGTGTTGTAAAGCCAGTACTAGCTTGAAAATCTGCGTCAAGTTGAGAAATAGCCCCCATAACTGTAGTTTTACCCACCGCTATCGGACCGATCACCAAAATAGCGTGCTTAGCATTCCTTAATTCTTCAGCAACCCGTTCGTTGGGAACATAGTCTGATTCTTGTGACCGCAGATACGCAACATGCCCTTCTAGTTCTGTATGTGCTTCAACTAACTGCATTGACTCTCGCTTTGGCTCACTATTTTATAATTTGGTAAATAATTTGCAACATCACACAACAAAATTAATTAGCTTATTGGGAACGTAAATCACCTTTTTTGGTTGATTGTTTAGGTAACTTGCAACTTTGTCATCGGCCTTTGCGGCTTGCTCAATATCTTCTTGCGAACTGTCTATAGGCAGTTGAATGTTGGCACGAACTTTACCATTAACTTGCACAACTATGGTCACCTTTTGGCTCATTAAGTATGCGTCATCGTGCACCGGCCAGTCGCTTGTATGAACAGACGATGTATTGCCTAAATCATGCCATAATTCTTCAGCAATATGAGGGGCAAATGGCGCTAGTAACTTTAGCAAGGTTTCAGTCGTTGCGTGCCATTCTTTGGCAGTAAAGCCATCTTTAGCTTTGATTTTATACAGCGTATTTACGTATTCCATAAGGCTAGCAATCGCTGTGTTGAAGCCCAGCACTTCAAGATCTTTGCTCACTTTAGCGATTGTTTGATGCGTTATAGTCATGAGCTCATGATTGTTGGTACTGTTTTTTGCGTCAGCCGCAATATACTCTTGCACAAGCGTCCACACCCGCTGCAAGAACCGAAACGTTCCGCCTATACCTTCAACACTCCAGTTTGCGGACTGGTTCCAGGGGCCAATAAAGAGCTCCATAAGCCGTATTGAGTCGGCTCCGTACCCTTGGTCAATTAAACCATCGGGCTCTATAGTGTTACCCTTGCTTTTACTCATTTTGAGACCATCTGGCGCCAAAATCATACCCTGGTTACGCAGCGTTGTGAATGGTTCAGTGAAGTTTACTAACCCTTCATCATACATAACCTTAGTCCAAAAACGAGCATATAACAGGTGCATCACCGCGTGTTCAGCCCCGCCAATGTAGTCGTCCACAGGCAACCAAAAGGCTGCCTTTTCTTTACTGAACGCCTGTGTGTCATTATGCGGGTCTGCAAAGCGCAAGAAATACCAGCTGCTACAGGCAAAGCCGTCCATGGTGTCGGTCTCGCGTTCGGCCGGTCCACTGCACGTTGGACACGTTGTGTTTACAAACTCTTGTACATTCGCAAGCGGACTGCGGCCATCACCACTCGGCTCAAATTTGGAAAGCTCTGGTAACTCAACAGGCAGCTGATCCTCGGGCACCGGTACAATGCCACATTTCTGACAGTGAATGATCGGAATTGGTGCACCCCAATAACGTTGACGACTAATAAGCCAGTCACGCATCTTGTAATTTACCTTCTCTTCGCCCACGCTTTTTTTAGATAAATCTGCCACGATTTTGTCACGCGCCTCGCTCGAACTCATACCATTATACGTTCCAGAATTTGTCATCACCCCTTCGCCATGAAAACACTTACCGTTAATGAATTTATCAAATGCGTATCGATGTAGCGGCTCAATTATTTCTTTATCACCAACTGCTTGAGATACCCATTCAACTGTAAAATTACCCTTTTCTGAGTCGTCAAGCTTCTGTTCTTGTTGAGCTTCAGACTTTAAGCGAAGTTTCACAAATCTTGCTTTAATCTCGTGAGTTTCGTCTTTTGAAAACGCATAATATTTGTAATGAAATGTTTCGTCACCGACCTCTTCTACCTCAAGATCTGTATAGCCAGTTTCTTCGATTACCTCACGCAATGCTGTCATCTCAGGAGACTCACTAGCTTCAGCAGTTCCACCAACAAACAAGCGACCGCCTTTTTTGCCCCAGTTTATTGTGAGGAGTTCGTTTCTGTCATTGGTAACGAGTGCAACTATTTTGTCTTTTTTTAGATCGGCTGTCTTGTCCTGTGCATCCTCACGAACAGCCTCCGGATCGACAACATGTACAACCGGTAGGTCAAATTTTTTGGCAAATTCATGGTCACGCTCATCATGAGCAGGGACGGCCATAATAGCACCAGTGCCGTAGCCCATCAGTACGTAGTCGGCAATCCAGATAGGAATTTTTTTATCGGTAGCAGGATTAATGGCATATGCGCCAGTAAAAACACCAGTTTTTTCACGCTCCGTTTCTTGGCGTTCTATGTCACTTTTGCTTTGTGCCTGTTTGATGTAGTCTTTGATGGCTTGCTTTTGATTACTTGTTGTAATTTTGTCTACTAGCGGATGTTCGGGGGCCAACACCATAAAGGTCGCGCCAAATAACGTATCTGGTCGAGTCGTAAACACTTTGAGCACATCGCCACTACCATCAATCTTAAAGTCAATTTCAGCACCCTTACTTTTACCGATCCAGTTGCGCTGCATCGACTTAATTGCTTCAGACCAATCAAGATTATCAAGATCAGCTAATAAACGCTCGGCATAGTCGGTTATCTTAAAGAACCATTGTTTCAGGGCTTTCTTTTCAACATCGTTACCGCAGCGCCAGCATTTGCCGGCTTCTACTTGCTCGTTTGCCAGCACCGTTTTATCAACCGGACACCACCACTGTAAGCTTTCTTGCTGATACGCTAAACCTTTTTTATATAGCAACAAAAAGAACCATTGCGTCCATTTGTAATAATCTGGGTCAGTACTGTCGATCTCGCGCGACCAATCATAACCAAACCCCATTTGCATAAGCTGCTGTTTAAAACGCGCGGTGTTTTCATCAATCGCCTTGCGGGGCGTTATGCCGGTTTTCAAGGCATAATTCTCTGCTGGCAGACCAAATGCATCCCAACCCATTGGATGTAACACGTTATATCCGCGCATGCGGTTAAAGCGGGCGGTGGCATCACCAATGGTATAGTTGCGCACGTGACCAACATGCATGGCTGCGCCGCTGGGGTACGGGAAATATTCTAAGATGTATCTTTTTGGCTTATCTGAATCTTCACGTGCATGGTGAATACCGGCCGCTTCCCATTTTTCTTGCCATTTGGGTTCAATTTCTTTTGGATTATATCGTTTCATCCGGATAGAATACTCGCCTTCTTTAATGAGTTGTTATTTACATTTGAATAGTTTAGAAACCCGTTTAAATTCTACTGGGATTCATCAGGGGTAATTATACCATCTTAACAGATAGAGCGGTAGATCATTAGAGCTGGGTTAGATGAGTTGAAGCTAACGGATGAGTACCGTGCAACAATTCATTATGCAGCTTACCAAGTCTGTCGGTTACCGGACCACCTTGACCATCGCCTATCATTCGGGCGTCAATTTCTTTAACTGAGGCCACAAAAGCCGAAGTTCCACAAATAAATACTTCGTCTGCAACGTATAGCTCTGTTAAATCAACGGTACGCTGCTCTAGCTTATAGCCTTCTTGTTCAGCCAGCTCAATAATCGTTTTTCGGTTGATGCCTTCAAGCAAATCACTAGTTGTGTCGGGCGTAATGATACAGCCATTTTTAACTAAAAAGATATTAGCGGCTGAAAGCTCGCAGACATGACCAAATGAATCCAAAAATATACAGTCATCGTAGCCGCTATCAATAGCGTCTTGCTTAGCCAGTACAGAGTTAACGTAAGCACCATTGACTTTTGCTCGTGCCGGAATAGCATCATCGGGCACTCGTCGCCATACGCTCGTTTTAAGCCGAGCGCCATCCCGCGGCACAATTGCGTTAGCGGGGTAAATAAATATACTGAGCGTTGTTTTTAATCCTCGTGATCGAGTACCGGGAACTAGCTCGTTGACATGCACCGATGCCCTGACAAAGACATCGCTTTGTACATCATTGTTGCTAATTAACTCCTTGACGGCTTGTTCAAATTTAATGAAATCCCACTGCTTCTCAAAATCATCAATGCCAATAATCTTAGACGATTCGCTTAACCGATTAAAATGATCTTTAAGGCGAAATGCCGCTAACCCCTGAGGGGTTTTATTTACCGCAAAAACGGTGTACACGCTCAATCCATACAGTACAGCCGAGGAGGCAATACTTAAATTTGCTTCATTAAACGGAATTAGTTTATCACCAAAGTAAACCTTGGCTGTCTGAAAATTAAATTCACTCATAAGACCAATTATACTCCGTGGCGTCGTAAACCGGCCGCAATTATTAAGTCAAGCATTTCACTAAAAGATATCCCCGCTGCCTGAGCTTGTTGCGGCAGTATACTTGTTTCTGTCATGCCGGGAAGCGTGTTAATCTCTATGACAACAATTTCATTATCTTGAATAATCATATCGGTACGTGAATATCCTTCGCAACCAATCGTGTCATGCACCCGCAAGGCTATTGTTTGTATTTTTGAAACGACTGTTTCGGGTAAGTTTGGCGGTGTAATCTCGTCGGCTGCGCCCTTAGTGTACTTGGCATCGTAGTCAAAAAAGTCCGATTCTAGAGGAATCAACTCTGTTGGTGGTAAAGCGTGGAGCACACCCTTTTCATCCTCAATGACTCCGACAGACACTTCATTTCCTGTAATATATTCTTGAATAAGAACCTTATCATCTGCTTGCAGCGCCAATTGCATCGCTGGTACGAGCTGTGTCGCATCTGTAACTTTAGCAACACCAAAACTGGAGCCTTGTGCAACTGGCTTAACAATCACCGGTAAAGAGAAACCCTCAAGTATTGCTGTTATATCTTCTGTAAAGCCATGGGTAAACACTTTTTCGTTAGGTACATTAAAACCAGCTTTTTGTAGTACTTTTGCGGTTTGATCTTTGTGCATAGCCAATCGGCTAGCTCCACTCCCTGACCCACTAAAGGGAATATGTCGTTGCTCTAATAATCGTTGAATCGTTCCGTCCTCACCAAACGTCCCATGGAGCGCAATAAGTATAAAATCAACGTTTTGCTTCAAGTATTCTAGAGCATCATCAAGTGAGTATGTTGTGTTTTTGATTTGCCATTTATTATCGCGACTGATTTCAACTGCATGGATATCGTACTTAGCTTTATCTAATGCCGTAACAATTGCTTGTCCTGAGTTGAGCGACACATCATGCTCTCGCGATGGTCCTCCATATACAACTGCAACTTTTTGTTTAGCCATGCTTAAAGTTTTTTGCTTTAATTTTTTGCCATGATTTACTCTGTCGTACTAGCTTACTGCTATCTTTGGGGTCAGCCAGCAATATTTTAACTGCTTCTTCCATATAGACATTGTTTTGCGAGCCCTTAGCTAACACAACCGTCTTGTCTTTTAGTTGTTGCTTTACATATGCTCCTAACTCGTAAGGTGAGTTGAAGCGTTTCACCTCACATCCATTAGTCTCAGCGGTAGCCGCAAGATACTTGTTTGCATCAGGGCCAAGGGTAACGACCAAATCGAGTTTCTTGGGGTCACAGTACTGACCAACTCGTGTATGCTCTGCCTCTGCAAAGTCACCAAGTTCATTCATATTGCCAAGAAGAGCAATTTTGTGCTGTGCTTTTTCAGCATATAACACACTAAGCGCAGCAATTGTCGCATCGGGGCTAGCATTATACGTGTCATCAATAATAAGAGAGTTATTAACACCCGCAAGGCGCTTCATTCTGCCGGATACGGGCGATAGTGTTGTTGAGGCTTGTTTAATTTGCTCTTTACTTAGCCCAATCTTGTCCGCTACCGCTGCAGCCAACACCAGTGAATAGACCTCGGCTTTCGAGTAAAAACTACCCTCTAGTTTCAGCCACTGAGAGCCATTTTTCTGTAGATTTACCGTTGAATTTTTACCCAATTTAATTGTTGTAGCTTGTACATCAGCATCTTTCGTGCCAACGGTTACGATTGGCTTAGTAACGCTCTCCGTAAACCGAGCATCAGTAAGATCACTGTTAATAATAAGCTTGTCAGAAAAGCCCTGGACCGATAATTCTTCTGCTGCAACGGCATCAATCGAGTCAAACGACTCCATATGTTCAGGCGCGATAGCGGTAACCACAGCAATATTAACGTTAAGATACTTACGAAACCCTGCAATTTGCCCTGGCCCGTCGGTGCCAAGCTCAACTACCACTACTTCATATGGGTAACGCCTATGCAACCTAACCTCATTTGTAATTACTATATGTAACCAGGCAATAGGGTTAAGGATATTTGGCATACTGCGCCCAAAAAAGACTAAAGGCACAGAGACATGGTCATTATAATTGCCCTCTTGCCACTGAACTTTTTTACCCGCCGAAAGCATGCGAGCTATGGCAAATTTGGTACTCGTTTTACCTATACTGCCAACCACGGCAACAACTGTAAAATCGTTTTTTGCCCTCAACCGCCGGACTTGCCAACCAAGTATTGCAACTAATAAAGCTTTAAGACGTTTCTTCATAATTATTGGCTTGTATTTAATACTTCTTGTAACTTAGCTTCTAGTTCTTGCCGGCTTATGGGACTTTGTGGCAACTCAACAGGACGATTAATACCGTAAGCGGCGTATTCTTCGCTTCTATTTTGGTCTACATATTCAAGCTTTGTGAGGCTTCGGCTTAAGACATCGGTTGTAAGTTTAACACTAATAGCTGGTGCGTCATTATAGGCTTTGGGGTCAAGCCCGCTGGTTAGTTCTAGCCCGAGCATTTTGTCATATTGTTTTATTAACTCAATATATTTTTTGGTGTTAAGCTTGGCCGGATATACATATACCGAGCGCCCGTTTTGCTTTGTACGCTCTACGTTTTTATAATTTACTTCATACATGTTGTCGCCTACAATTTTTGCAAGCAACTCGGCACGCTTTTCTGCGGGCAAATATCCAAATAATACTGCACCAAATACAGCCTCGGTAAAGACATTTTCATTACTTTGATGAGTAGCTTGCTTTCCCCATACATTTATTAATGATGAAAAATCGGGGTTTGGTTTGTTGTTTTGAGCCGGAATTTCAATATCGGTATAGCGTACGTAATTATTGGTAGTATCGCCGATGGTTTGTGTGGCAATTTTTGTGTTACCCGTATCGCTCTGCTGACTAATGGTAGTGCGTACATCTACGTAGGTATGTGCACCAAAATAGGCTTGAGAAACCTGCTCTAATGAACCCGTTTGATCTTCTTGTTTGACTGTTTTTGTTACACCCGGTGTACTCAAACTATTACTAAGCATTGCCCTAAAGACAGTTTTGGGGCTTGTATAAACAACTACCCACCAAAGCCAAATTAAACCTAGTAGTAAACAGATGCCGACAATAACACTCGTCTTAATGTATACAAGCTTTGTTTCGCTATCGATTTTTGCCACACATTAATTGTAGCAAGAAAGCTGTCCCACCTGGTCAATAAAGACAAAGTATTGTAAAATCTTTCTGTTAATTGGGGTGTTAGCTCAGTTGGCTAGAGCGTTTGCCTGGCAGGCAAAAGGTCACCGGTTCGAGCCCGGTACACTCCACCAAACTGAATTCTAAAGTCTCCGTGTATGGAGGCTTTTTAGGTTATACTTTACATAATGAAACGCCCTATAGCTGGCACACTTATTATTGCTTCCGTTGCCTTAATGCCTGTCGTTTTATGGAGTTTATTTGGGTGGCGTGACATTACGTGGGATGTAATCGCTCGTTGGGCAGGCTTAATTGGCCTATCCCTGCTCTCGGTTAATGTGATTCTAAGCGCTCGGCTTAAAATTTTGGGTAAATTATTTCATGGCCTTGATAGGATGTATCGTGTACATCACATAATTGGCTGCTTAACGCTTCTAGCCCTTTTGTTACATTCAAATATTCTTATTCTATTACATACGAATATATCGGTGCGGGCTGGTTATCTCTTCTTAACTGACACGAGTGACCTTGGGCTTATTGCTGGCCGGTTTGGTTTATTGCTGCTCATAAGCGCCATGATCGTTGTGCTGTATTTTAAAGTAAAGTATCAATGGTTTATTACTGCGCAACGTGTCATGGGAGCAGTGGTATTTGTCGGCGGTTATCATGCTCTGTTCGTTAACGGTAGTGATATACGGCGAATTACACCTTTATTTATATATATGCTGGCATTGGGCGGTACCGCTGCGGCGATTTACCTTTACCGATCAGTGTTTCATCGCTCACTGCAACGTCCTTACGATTACGTCATCGAGTCGGTCAACGTAAAAGAACTCGTTACTATCGTAACCCTAAAACCACTGAGTAACCCCTTGCAACACTACGCTGGTCAATTTGCATTCGTTCGTTTTGACAGCAAGGCAGTTCCCAGTGAACAGCACCCGTTCACTATTAGCTCAGGTTCTTCAAGCGACCATCTTATCTTCAGTATCAAGAATGTTGGGGACTACACTGGCCAAGTCACTCGCCTTAAACCTGGTGACCAGGCTCGTGTTGACGGCCCGTATGGCCAATTTTCGGCTACTAAAATAGGTGGCGAACATCAGACCTGGGTAGCAGGTGGCATTGGCATTACACCTTTTTTATCCATGGCTCGCAGTAACCTTAATGGCATTAAAATTGACCTTTATTATTCTGTTAAACAACAATCTGAAGCTATTTTTTTGGCCGAGCTTGAAAAAATCGCCGCAAAAAATCCTTTGTTCCGAGTTTTTCCCATATATACTGATAAAGACGGTTTTTTAACGGCTAAGGCTATCAAGCAAAAAACCGGTTTTGGTCACGAGATATTACTCTGCGGCCCACCGCCCATGATGAAAAGTCTTGAAAAACAGCTTAATGCCATGGGTATTAAAAAAGCTAATATTCATTACGAGGAGTTCTCTCTATCATGAAAAAAATCGTTTTAATTGCGATCATTATAACTACTGTAATCGCCGGTAGTGTACTGATTGGAGGTTATCTCGCTGGCAAAGATAAATCTACAAACCAAACAACCCCTACTACTCCATCAGAACAACCTGGGCCACAAACTGAAACAACTCAAAACCAAACTCAAACATACACCGTAGATGAGGTAGAGCGACATAATAGCCACGATGATTGCTGGATCATAATTGACAATAACGTATACAACGTGACTAATTTCTTAGATGAACATCCTGGTGGTTCAGACCGTATAAGACCGTACTGTGGTGAAGATGCAACCCAAGCCTTTAATACGCAAGGTGGCGAGGGTAGCCACTCATCAACCGCACGCAACCTTCGTGAGCAATACCTCATTGGCAGCCTTAGCGCCAATTAAGCTAACTATCTTCGTCGGGTTGAGCCTGTAACGTATTACGGTGCGCAATCAATGAACGATACGTAATTACCTCGGGTGAATCAGGATCTTCATATGGTATACCCGTTTTTTCATACATTTCAATCAGCGCTTCTGTGCGACTGAGCAGGTCGGTTTCTGTTATTTCAGGCTGGAATTCACCGTTTTCAGGTGGAGAAGGAGAAGTACTATCCATAACTCAGTCTAGCATAAAAACAGCCCGGGTAAACCAAGGCTGTTTTTTCGTGCGTGCCCTCGTCAGATTAAGTTGGTGACCATACCTATAATTTGACAATCAAGTAGTCAAATTATGCCATGGCCACATTCTTTGCTTCCTTTTCCTAGCCCATCTTACGATAAGCTGGGAGCCCTAAGAAACGGGTGGGCACAAACCAAAACAAAATATAAAAGAAGGTGGCATATGCCAGCTTCTTTTATATTTCGTGCGTGCCCACCCGGCGGCGGGTGGTTTTTGGTAAAGTGTTTGTTTCACGCGCCGCGTTATATCGACGCACGAATCACTTATGTTTATAATACTTATGTTTTATTAAGTCAACTATTCGTCATATAATTTCTGCAAAGTTTTGAATGAATCTTCATAAATATCCAAAATCTGTTGTGGTGGTTGCACCTTAAGTCGCGACTTCATTTTTTCACGCTGGCGATGCGCCCATTGTGCCACATCGTGCTTGGTGTGAATATTCATTTTACGAGCATACTTTGCGCGGTGCTGATGGTGCGTCCAGGTTGTAGATGCTTTATCAAGTACAAACACCGTGGATGCCTCTGAAGTATCAAGTTTTTCATATTTGTATAAAGCATCTTTGATTTCTGGGTAGCTAGCAAATAACTTGTCAAACTGTTTTAATGCCTCTTTTTCTTTTGCTTGCTTACACTTATGTTGTTCTGCGGTGTAATGAAGCGTAACTTCATCGCCTGTAATAATTTCTAGTAAGTCATGACATAGTGCAAAAAGTATCACTAAATTGGCATCGAGCTCGGGACATTCCGATACCACAATATGATACGCAATAAGTGCTAGTGAGAAGCTGTGGTGAGAATCTGGCTCATTATCATGATTAGGCAGCATTGTTGCTCGCTTTATAATGCCCATCTCGGCTAAAAGATCTGATAGTTTAATTATTTCTGTTATATTCATCTCTCTTGCTACCTTGTTGAGTAAATTTATGTCTATGAACACAGGATTCAGTCCAACAACTTACGCAATTGTTGCTCATTTATAATAGTTGTTCCCACCTTTTTGGCTTTGGATAGCTTATTTTCGCCAACATTTTTACCAGCTACTAAATATGTTGTATCTTTTCCTACACTTGATTGAAAGGTGCCACCTAAGGCACGGATTTTCTCCGCCGCTTCTTCACGACTCATGCTTTCTAACGTCCCGGTTACTACGAAACGCTGCCCAGCTAACTTACCGCCAGTTTGTATAACAGCTTTTGGCCAAACTCCTGCAGCTCTAAACTTATCAAGCAGCTTTCTGTTTACTGGGTCACCAAACCAAGCGGCAATCGATTCTGCCACCACTACACCAACACCAGAAACCTCACTTATGTCTTCGATGGTCGCATTTTTGATAGTCTCGAGTGTCTTAAATTTGTGGGCTAAATCAATGGCTGTTTGCACACCCACATGACGAATACCTAACCCATACAGAAATCGTGCCAAAGATGGATTTTTTTTAGCCTGGATAGCTTGGATCAGTTTACGTGCCGATATGTCCGCAAATCTATCGAGCTTGCGAACATCTGCTTCTTGCAAAGCATAAAGATCGGCTGTATCTTTTACCAACTCGGCATCAAGCAGTGCCGCTACGTTCTTTTCACCTAAACCCTCGATATCAAGTGCAGCTTTGCTGGCAAAATGTTCAATTTGCTTTTGTGACCTAGCAGGACAAGCAAGATTAGGGCAGCGCCATACCGCCTCATCTGCTTTTTGTTTGGCAAGTGGTGTACCGCATTCTGGACATATTTTTGGCATTACAAATGGTTTTTCTTTGCCAGTACGCAATTTCGTCACCACTTCAACAACTTCTGGAATGATATCGCCCGCTTTATGGATAACAACCGTGTCGCCTACCCTAATATCTTTTCGTTTTACTTCTCCTTCATTGTGAAGCGTCGCCATTTGAACAGTACTCCCCGCCACAACTACAGGTTCTAGCAGTGCAACTGGCGTAGCCGCTCCAGTGCGTCCAATTGAAATAAAGATATCTTTTACGGTCGTCGTGCTTTGTTCGGCCGGGTATTTATAGGCAATTGCTCCCCGAGGGTTTTTACCAACGACACCTAGCTCTGTATATAACGTACGATCATTTACTTTAATAACTAAGCCATCGATTTGATACGGTAAATCAAAGCGCTTATCATGCCAATAGTCAGCAAAATCATGGATCGCCGCAACATTTGTGAGCGCACGTGCATACTCTGTACCCACAAAACCCAGGTGCTTCAATATCTTATACGCAAATTCATGCGTGGGAATTTCCAACGGATCTTCGCGCAGCAAATCATAGGCCAAGAAATGAAGTGGTCGCTCTGCAACGAGTTTTGGATCAAGCTGTCGGATTGTGCCAGCAGCAGTATTCCGCGGGTTGGCGAATAAACTTAAACCCTTTTCTTCACGACGTTTATTAAGCAGCTCGAAATCTTTTTTAAACATAACGATTTCACCCCTAACTTCTGTGCGCCCTTTCAAAAAGTTAGCCGAATCTTTAGACGATCGTAATCGTAACGGGACTGACAAAATAGTACGTACGTTCGTGGTTACGTCTTCACCATAAAAACCATCACCTCGGGTAATAGCCTGAGTAAAAACTCCGTCCTCGTATATAAGGGCACATGCCAAGCCGTCTTTTTTTATGTCGCCCCAAAAATTAAACGATTGATCAGGCAACAATTTAGACATGCGCTTTATCCATGCATCGACATCGCGTTCATTAAAAACGTCGTCAAGACTAAGCATGCGACTACTGTGCTTCACCGTTTTAAAGCCTTCAAGTGGCTTTCCGCCCACTCGTTGGGTTGGTGAATCGGGCGTGATAAGTTCTGGGTACTGCGCTTCAAGCTTTTTCAGCTCGGCCATCAAACCATCATAAACTGCATCGTCGACGCTTGGCTTATCAAGTACATAGTATTCGTAAGCGTACTCTTGGAGTTGGCGCCGTAGTTTATTGACCCTGTACTTGGTTACTTCCGGCAGAGTGCTCATAGCAACGCTCTATACAATTTATACCAGGCGCCAATCACAATCGGCATGAAAACCGCAGTTATTATCAAAACAAAAAACTCTGCAAAACCCGGGATGGCCGCAATAATGGCAAACAGCGCCAACAAACTAATCAATGAAAATATAAAGCCTAATGCAAACAGCTTTCGAATAATGACCCATCGCTGATACTTTACGATTTTCCGTGCGCTGCGAAGCGAGGCCACTGGCGTAGATTGAGGCAGGGTTACAATAATGAGCGCAAACAGGGATGATGCCATAAAATAGAATGTCAGCAAACTGAGGCCTATGGCAAGGAGTGCCCATAGACTTAGCTCAAATCCTGTAGTCGCTAAGCCGTTTTGCTGAACGGTCCCAAAAATACCTAAACCAATAACCATTGGTAGTAGTTGTAATCCAACGACGCACAATACCAATATAAATGGAATAAGCTGCCCCATACCCTCATAAAAAGGCTGCTTGATCTTAAATTTCATATCTGGCCGATCGTGACTTTGCCGAAACAGCCAAATAGCAGCCAGTACACTAATAATGACAATTATGGTTTGATATAGGTTGCCGGTTTCATTTGGCGTCTCAGAACTACCACTCGCGACCACACCAAGCAACACAATGTTTTGTTGAAACGCATTATCTGTTATTGTTTGGCTAATTTCTTCTCTGAGTGATGGAAGATCGAGATTATTTGAAAAACCTTTAACCAGTAAAAGTACCAAAAAAAGATATACCACCATAAGCCCTATGAATGGTTTTTTATACTGCCAGATATGCCGTATTGATTGATGTATAAGACCAAAAACAGAGGGCAATTTTTTACGCGCTGATGGTCGTTTTGATCGCTTTATACCTAAGATTTTTTTAGCGGGTAGCTTTCGCCTACGGGCATTGCCAGCTTGTGTTTGTGCCATTATACGGTATCTCCCATTGCTTGCAGACGCTTTATACGGTCATCAATAGGCGGGTGGGTACTAAACAAACTTGCCAAGCTGGCCTTTTTTAGTGGATTGGCAAAAAAGAGGTGCGCCGTTGAAGAGTTTTGGCGCTTCATTACACTGCCGTGATCACGGATTTTTGCAAGTGCGCTGGCCAAACCATCAGGATAACGTGTTGTGAGGGCTCCGGTAGCGTCAGCTAAATACTCACGTTTTCTTGAAATCGCCATTTGAATTAAGGCCGCCAGAAAAGGTGCCAATATAGCGGCAACTAGCCCGAGTACAGCCACCATCTGACCCATACTGCTATCATCATCATTATCACGAAAAAAGCTAGCGCGTAACATAATATCAGATAATAACCCCACTACTGCCACCATGGCAAAAGCAATCATCGTAACCCTAATATCATAATTTTTAACGTGGCCAAGCTCATGCGCCATTACTCCTTCAAGCTCGTTATCGTTCATGATATCGAGCAAACCGGTTGTAGCCGCAACCGAAGCATGTTTTGGATCACGACCGGTTGCAAAGGCATTAGGCGCTGGATCATTCATAATATACACCTTCGGCATCGGTAAACCTTCTGTAATCGCAAGGTTTTCAACAATACGATACAAGCGCGGGTTATCACGTTTCTGAATAGGTCGAGCCCCGTTAACCGACAACGCAAGGCGCGCACTAGTAAAGTAGCTTATTGCAATATAGATAAGCGCACCAATCAAAACATAAACCGTAATGTACTGGTTACCCATATACTGACCAAACAACCAACCAAGGCTGGCAACTAATAGTACAAATAGACCCATAATCAAAATGGTCTTTCGTTTATTAGACGCTATTTGGCTATACATTTAGGCGCCCCGCAACTTTCAATTACGCTTCAAAGGATACATCGGTTGGTTTTTCAATAGTAACTCGTTCGGCTTCTTCAACTTCGTAAAAGTCACGATCTTTAAAATTAAACATTTTGGCTAGAATGTTTGTAGGAAATACCTGGGTTTTACCGTTATAATCACGTACCGCGCCGTTATAAAAACGACGGGCTGCCTGAATTTTGTCTTCTGTATCAACCAGTTCATCTTGTAGTTGCTTAAAGTTCTCGTTAGCCTTTAAGTCTGGGTAGGCTTCGGCAACGGCAAATAAGCTTTTTAGCGCCCCTTCAAACATATTGTCTGCTTTGGCAGTTTCTTGAACCCCCTGAGCGTTCATAACAGCAGTACGGGCTTTGGTGACTTCTTCAAACACTTTTTTTTCGTGCTTTGCGTAACCCTTAACCGTATTAACAAGGTTTGGTATCAAATCGCTCCGGCGTTTTAATTGGACAGTGATATCGCTCCATGCCTCATCAACCCGCAGTTTAGCACGGATTAATCCATTGTAGATAAGCACAATAAGTACAATTAAAATTGCAACTATTATTAACGCTATTACCATTGCCCAACTCCTTATTTACTAGCTATATTATAACCCAGGCGGCTCTTAAAAACAGCAAAAATTACATTATCTGTTATATACTATTGGTGGTATTCGTAAACATGAAAAATAAAAAACTCGTACTTGTTGCCATAGCTGCAGTCTCGGTTCTTAGCTGTGTAAGCATGCGCTTCTTGCAACATCACCCGACAAATCCTACCCAGCCTACCCCGCCTGAATTAAGCCATCCTACAACGAACAACGCTGTAGCGCCACATATTGCACAAACTGCCACCGTAACAGCCAGTCCGAACAGCAAACCAATAATTAACAAAGATAAACATAACTCAACCTTATTAAAAAGCGCACCCTATGCTTTGAATCTACCCTATTACCTACTAGAAACTGTAACCGATCCGCTGTATAACCAAAATTGGGCTCATACCCAAGTCCAGGCTGAAAGAGGTTGGGATTTAAGCACTGGTGCGAGCGCTGTTACGGTTGCGGTTATAGACAGTGGTTTTGTGCTTGATCATGAAGATCTAATAGATAGGTGGTATCAAAATATTCAAGAACAAGGCGTAACTCAAGCTGGTGATATTTGCTGGACGGGCGTGTCAGAAGCTAAACAAACGAATAATTGCGACGACGATGAAAACGGCTATGTAGATGATTGGCAAGGTTATGATTTTTTTAACGCCGACAACGACCCAACCGCCGGCCACGACAACCCGAATGGTTCTGGGGTGTTTCACGGCACGATGGTTGCAGGTGTTATTGCAGCCACAGCCAATAATAACGCTGGCTCTGCCGGAATCGACCAACAAGCTAACGTCATGCCGCTTCAAGTTTTTAATGACGACGGCGAAGCTTATACTACCGATGTAGTCGCAGCTATCGAGTACGCCACACTTAATGGCGCTCGTGTGATAAATCTTAGCTTGGGCACAAATGCCCTTGACCCTTTATTGTTAACTGCTATTCAAAATGCACGCGCAGAAGGGGTGACAGTTGTGGCCGCTAGCGGCAACTGTGCCACCAATGATCAGGTATTTTGTAACAACTTAACTGCGCCAGGACGTATGACGTATCCGGCAATTCATTCTGAAGTTATTGCGGTTGGCGCAACAAACCTGGCAGGTAACCGAGCATCATTTTCAAGCTATGGTTCCGAGCTAGACCTCGTGGCACCGGGTCAGTCTGTTGGCCCCTTGCCCACGTATAGTATTAGTAATCCGACATCAAGTTACGCAAATGCGAGCGGTACCTCTTTTGCTGCTCCGTTAGTAAGCGGTATTACTACGCTTTTATATGCACTACACCCCGACATAACGCCTGATGAGGCTGAATTTATACTAACCGAAAGCACAGATAAACTAAGCGGCATGTCGAATGAGCCGTTTTTAACCACCTATGGTTTTGGCCGAGTCAACGCCCACAAAGCTACCCTACTTGCACAAGCGCTGACTTCAAACACCGAACTCGTTGATAGTACATTGACCAACCACTCACCAACCGCAAACATGTTTTGGCGAACAAGCGACGAATTTGTAGCAAATGATGAATGGATTTTAATAGGCTGTAAGGTAGTTGTTCCCGATGAATGCTGGGCAAGTGCTCAAAAGTCGTCTCAGATTATACCGTTTGGACGAAGCCGACCCGGCAAAGCAGATGAAATACAGTATATTTTTATACCAGGCAGCGACCTCCCTACAGGTAGCATAAATCTCAGTACTCACAACAAACATTTTGCAACAGGCCTTACCACACTAACAAAACAATAAATGGTGGGCGGAGAGGGACTCGAACCCTCACGGCTATAAGCCACGTGATTTTAAGTCACGACTGTCTACCAGTTCCAGCATCCGCCCTGGAGGCACGGACGGGATTCGCACCCGTGTACAGGGTTTTGCAGACCCTTGCCTAACTCCTCGGCCACCGCGCCATTAGTATATACTCTGTTATTCTATCAAAAAAACGGTAAAAGTGATGAATTTTGTAAGGTTTTTGTTTGGATAAAAAATACGAACCACCGATACATTTAGCTGTTAGCATTAAAACCGCTATAATATAGCAAAGCCAATATGAAGAACATCAAGCGTAAAATACGATCAGCAGTTAAGCTGGCTACAAAATTACCAGCCAAACCATTACATCGTCTTGTGTGGTTTATTCTTGTTTTTGGGGTAGTAGGTGGCACTGTATTATTACTCCGCTCTGAAGCAGCCATTCTTTACGCCCCTAACCCGCCACACGCGGCTACTTGTGTAGAAAATTTACCGAGTAAAACGGTTGTAAGGCCAGGCGAAACATTTACGGCACGCGTTCGCATTCGTAACACTGGTAGTTCAACATTCAGTAAAAATTTTGGTGTAGCGTTATGGGAATACAGAGACGGAGGAAACATATGGAATGCATCTGGTACGAGCTTAGGTAGCGACGTAGGACCCGGCGGTACAGCCACATTTAACTTAACCGTTAGAGCCCCTTCGCAACCCGGTAACTATTCATTTAATTGGGGCGTCGGTATCGCCTTGAATGGCTATATAAGAAACCCCTGTACGGGCCGCTCTATACTCGTAACCCACCCACCTTCAGTATCACTAACAGCTAATAATCAAACAGGTACCCTTAATCTGCTACGCGGTAATGGTCTAACGCTTAATTGGTCGGTTGCCAACAACCCCTCTAACTGTGTCGCCTCGGGTAGTTGGAGTGGCGGTAAGCCAGCCTCTGGCAGTGAGAACAGAACAGGCGACACAAATACTACGGGTACAAAAACCTACACGCTCGCTTGCGCTAACGGGGCTGGATCTGATAGTGCCACCAGAACCGTTAATGTCAGCAGCCCCCCGTCATCACCGCGGCCGTCTTCTCCAAGCAGGCCTTCATCTCCATCTGGTGGCAGTACACCGAGCACACCCAGCGCTCCATCATCGCCATCTGAGCAGCCAGCTGCGCCAGTACCACCACCCACTCCTACATCTTTTAGCGCTACTGTCGAAGATGGTGTTGCGGTTCAGCTTACCTGGGACAAACCAAATTATTCCGGAATATTAAGAGGCTATGAACTCGAGCGCTCAACCGATAATCAAAACTGGCAAGCGCTCGGCTCAGATTTGATAACCGATGAATCTGTTACAGATTCTACGACTCAGTTCCAGACCACCTATTTCTATCGCATTCGTGCTATTGACCAAAGCGGTGAGAAGTCAGGCTATGCCGCTACTGAGGTTACCACGCCGCCTTTCGTGCCCAATACAGCCGCCGAAGGAACTACTTTTAACAGCGATGATGGACTTATTTCTGTGTTTGTCCCGGGTGATGCACTGACAGAAGAGGCGTCGTGCTCTTTGCAAGGCAACTATGATGTTATACCACCATCTGAAAAAGACTTTGTAACCCTGGCCGGCCCGTTAGAAATGCTTTGTAAAACCGCTGCCGGTAATAAGATTACCCAGTTCAATAAACCGCTTCAGGTAACTGTTAGCGCGCCTAATGACAATTATGGCGCTTTCGCGTACTTTGTCATGACCGAACAACAAGAGTGGCAAAAAATAGAAGGTGATTTTAACGATGGTAGAGGATCCTTCTCGCTTGAAAATGCCACTATTTTTGCCGTACTTGGCAAGAAAAAGTCTATGCCGCTGTTCATAAAAGTTATGATCTTTTTAGTCGTCATTGGTGGTGTGGCGTTCGGTGGCCTACTGGCCGTTAATTTTTATGGCCGTTGGCGTCAAGCTAAAGCAATAGAAGAACGCAACGAAAACTATCACCGTCAAGAATTAGGCTTGTAGTTTTTAGGTAAATATTTTACTTACTTTTTTGTTAGATTCGTGTAGTTTTTAGCTATGAGCCTAGAAGAAAGCTTGGAAAACATTGATAGCGAGAGATTATTCGAAGTGTATTTTAGTAAGGTTCCTATACCGGGTGAAAAATCCAGGCGGTTTGAGCCAGAAGTATTCATGAGGCTAAACGAGTTAGAGTCATTTGAAGGTTTGCATCAACATTTAAAAGATGTTGGCATATGGCTGTTAGCTTTAATAGAAACGGGTGAAATCACCGAACATGAAGCGGCCTTCTATTGGATCGGCTCATATACAACAGTTGCCGGGCTGGTTGATTATGCTAGGCAGGCGTGACCTAACTGCCCGCAAAGGGTGAGCCAAAGACGCCAACAGCAAGCTCTGCCCAAACGAGCATAAATATGCCGAGTACAAACAACATATAAAACAGCCTTTTGTGCTTGTCGACGTTTTGATTGATTTGACTAAGCGCAAAACCAGTACTAAAAAGCAGCACACCCATAATAATAAAATCGTACAGATCCCAGTTTACTTCACTCGTAAATTGCATCGCTATCAGTGGAATCATGAGTAACACTGTAGTTCCAGCTGCTACCGCTTTGATATTGCCTTTTTGAGATGCTTTTTGCTTTTCTTTCATAATTATTCCCCTTCATTAGATTCGCTACGATATTCTAAAATATCACCCGGTTGGCAGTTTAAGGCCTCGCAAATTTTTTCTAACGTAGAGAAACGAATTGCTTTAGCTTTGCCATTTTTCAAAATCGAAAGATTTGCCATGGTGATACCAACCTTTTCTGTCAGCTCGGTTACGCTCATCTTACGCTTAGCAAGCATCACATCTAGATTAACTACAATAGCCATGCGATTGCTCCTAAACTGTCAAATCATTCTCTGATTTTAATGAAGCGGCGCTTGCTATAAGATCCTGCAACACACCAGCAAATATACCCACTGCTATTGGTAGCATGGTCCATAGTCCGCCAAAAATTATCAATCCAGGTGCGTCATCTTTATCAGCTATTACGTAAACCACAGGCATTAATAGCACTAATAAAGCACCGATTAGCAAACATAAGCGTTTGATATTTCTAAGCGCAGTTATTGAATCTTCTGAAAACGGTCTGTTTTGTTCTGTATAATTGAGGAGCTGCATGGCTTGTCGCAACGCACCACAGAATGCAATTACACATAAAATAAGCGCCGACACGATAGGATAGCGAACGTACGCAATATGCGGAAATTCAATCGCCCACTCTCGAAATACAGCAGCAATAAATAGAGTACTCAGAATAAAAACCGCCAACCCCATCGCAAGTCCTGCAAATCGCAAAAACCAAATAGAACCTCGTTTAGCATCTATTTTCTTATTTTTCATGCTATCAGCATAATAAACTATTTATCGTTTGTCAATATATTTTTATTGTTTCGTATCTTTTTGTTCTAAAAATATCTACGTCTTTCAGCGGCGATAATAACACCTTCTTTGGTAATATCTTTCTTTTCGAAATCACGGCGCGCCTCAAAGGCAATATTTGTATAGGCAACATCTCCGCGCTGCATAGCACGTGCGCCCAACCATTGCAGCATACGTTGAGGTGCTGCTATTTTAACCGGTCGCAAACGCTCGACAGTCAATGATAATACCACTAATCCCTGCCGCCTGATCTCATGGGTATCTGGATCTACCGCATCTTTGTACGTGGGGTAAATTCTGAGTTCTCGCCCGTCAAACTCTGCCGCAACAAGATCATAAGCTCCTGCGCTTTCTAAATCATCATTCTCGGCAAAAGCGTATTCAATGACACTGCCAGCCGGCGGAATAACACCGTTGTTGATGTATTGAGCGGCTTCTTGCGGGGAATACCTTCTAACGCTTTTTAGCTCTTCTCTTAACGCTTCGTCTTCTACGGCAGCAGGAAACGGCAAATATACACCGTTGCGACGTTCAAGTTCCTCAGGTATTTCACCAATCTCACGAGGGAGAATACTCATAAATACCAAACTCCTTTCTTTCATTTTGTTTTTGGCACGAAGATATATCATATCACTCATGCTTACCCCTGTCAATAATAAAAGATGGGTGACGAGTGGGTATTTTTTGTAAAGCAACTATTAACGCCAGCAAAAATAAATTCAAATATATTTGAGCTAACTACATACAAGAGTGGTTGTGATCAAGGTTTTTAACAACGTACTGTGTTAGCAATATAACACCGCCAGCTGTTAAAGAAGTTACGCTGCAGTTAGCTTTGGCGTTTGCAAGACTTGCACCGCTTGGCCGCCAGTTAGGTAAACCATTGAGATTGCTCGTTGGACTTATATTATTACCGGTGATTTCGGCCCACTGCAAAGCGGTTGAATACAATCCTATTTGAGCACCCTTCGATTGATAGTAGGCACCGAAGCCCTCGATAGCTGCCGTGTTACGTTGTAATGCCTCGCTACTACCCGACTGCCAGGTATTCATTGTCTCTACATCAAGCCACCAAACATAATCTTTGGTATTTGAGTTGAGGCTCTTGCTGATTGCGGCGGTCTTGAAGACACCTTCGGTATAAATTGAGCGATTCCATCCATACAGCCAAGAACAAGCCTTATCATTAGACCCTTCACACGCTCCGTAAGGATTGACGGGGGTATTTCCCATACTATCCGCAGAGGTCGTTGGCCACGTGCTTATTTGTGATAGTACTTCACCAGGGTTAGCAGTGTTCACGTATAGTTGATACTTTGATTGTTTAGAACCGGTTTTAGCTTTATTTGCCCAAACAAGTTGGTCCGCTAAACAGTGGTTTGCGTTGGCCGCATTACCACCATTAACCCCAACAATGCCAAAATAGTGATCGGTTGGTAATTTTTTACCGCATTGCGGATATGAGACATCATACCCTTTTAGCTCTACGGTTTGGGTGGGTTTTGAATTCCCCCCTCCTGAGTTAACTGGTTTCGCCGCAAAGACGGTCAAGGGCATGCAAAGAACCGCCATAACAGCAGCTACCATAACCACAAACACTTTTCTCATGTGCCTATTGTAGCAAACCATCACATAGAACAACCACCTAGATACTAACAATTATGGTTATTCTCCCAAGATATGAATTACAAAACTATCATTCTTCACCTGCAGTGCCGGTTTTTACTTCTCCGGCGCGTTTGTAATTGGCAAAGATTACTCCGTTTGGTGTGACGGTGCTCTCTATAAGCGTAAAGGCTGCCGGAATCGTACCTTCATCAAACAGCTTCTTGCCTTCACCAAGCGTCACTGGGAAGAACTTAAGCCACATTTCGTCTACCAAGTCATGCTTTAAAAGTAACTGAATTAGCTTGCCGCTGCCGTGCACTTGCAAATCACTACCTTCAGAATTTTTTAGTTTTTTAAGGTCTTCGAGGCTGGTCAGAATTTTAGTGTTCTGCCAAGGAGCCTCTTTCATAGTTGTACTCACCACATACTTTGTAACATCGTTAATACCCGGCCAGATATCTGCATGCTTTGGCCAATACGCTGCAAAGATATCATATGTTTTTCTACCTAGCAGAAGATCAGCCGGCTTCATTTGCTTAGCCATAATCTTACCTGCCGCATCATCAAAGTAGGGTGCAACCCAGCCGCCGTATTTAAAACCACCCGAGGTGTCTTCGTCAGGACCACCCGGCGCTTGCATAACGCCATCAAGGGTAATAAATGATAGAACGATTATTTTTCTCATAGCTCTATTGTACCCCCAAAGCAAGTAAATCGTACGTAACTGGTGGTTTTTTTGTTAGCCTTCAACTGCTACTTCAAAGCCGCCGTAGGCCATCTTTTTCATATCGTTTGGCATTTCAAAATCAGCTGGGTCGCCCATTGCCCCCATTTCAGCCATGACTTTTTTGTTTACTTCATCGCGGTGTTTTTTAGATTTAAAGACAATAAACGAAAACCACACATTATCATCAGCTGTTGCATTAGCCATTTCTTTAAAATCCCTTGATTTTTGGTCACCCATTTCGTTCTGTTTAAGATCATCACCCCTGCATTCAAAGTATTGAAGCGCACCATGCTTCATCCATGAATCACGTCCCATTTCTGCCATTTTTTGATATTCAGCTTCTTTGCCCTTCGGCACCACTAATACAAATCCATCAACATATTTACCCATTTTTTACTCTCCTCCATTAAATTGCTCCGTACTTATTTTAGCACCCGGTAAAAATAAAAAGGACGCCGAAGCGTCCATTAATATCTATTTGGTGCCGCCTGTCTGGCATATTTCTAACCGCTACACCTGAGAATGTTGATTTATATAAGCTAAGGGAGCTTGTGAATCTGTTTAATTTATCTAGTCAGTTAATAGATTAAAGGAGAGGCCCTGTGACCTCTCCCTGCAAAAATTATTAGCTTTTAAGCGTCATTGTTAATCTCCTTCATATCTTTAGCATATTTAGCTTTAATCCATAGTGATGTCATTTCATAGAGGTTGTCCATGGCACCTTCTTCCGTAAACGGATGAGATACACCTGGAATAACCACATGCTTTGTGGCTGCTTTAATATTTTCGGCGTAGTATTTGCCGTATGTCGACATAGCCTTACCACTATCGGCGGCATTAACTACTAGCGTATCAACAAAAAAAGCATTAGCCATTGTCGTACTGCCCGGTGCGTAATCATTGAAAACTTTACCTGATAATACATATCCAGGTCCCTTTGCAGATACATATGAATCAAGCTCATCAATGTACAGGAAGTCTTGTTCAAGACTCTCCTTAGCTTGCCGCTCATCATAGCCATCTGTATGACTGGCGTCCCATAAAACAGCTGCATTAAAAGCTTGTTTTTGTGAGTAAACTATCGCCATGCCACTATAGCTATGGCCAATTACGCAAATCCAATCGGCACCACGCTCACGGACATAATCAACAATAGTGTCAATATCTTTGGCACAGGTTTTCACGCCGAACTCTCCAATATCTCTCTGCTTTTTGCTATCTCCGTAAAAACTGACCCGCAATGTTGATATGCCCTGCTGCTCAAAGTAGCGTGAAGCGTTGAACAACAGCAAGTCGTGTTGCCAACCACCTAATCCTGGTGCAAGCACAACTAACGGCGATATATATTTGCCCCTTAATGTTCCCTCAATTTCTATATGACTATCAGGAATAGGGATACTAACGCTCTTTTCCATAGTAAACTCCAATTTAAAACCGAGCGTATGTTTTAGTTGTCATACATTGCTCGGTTTCTTGAAAGATTATTAGTTACAAAAACACTAAATAGTCGCGGAGGATGTATGACTGTTCAGTGGTTTTCGTAGACTAACATATTAAATATATCGTAACATTAAGTACTGTTTGTGTCAATTCAGTTAGAGTCCTGTTTGTATGAAGGTCAAAAACAAGCAAAAAACGCCGATTTACTCGACGTTTTCTAGGGGTCATTTTCTAAAATATGTTTGGTGCAAGATAGTTGACGCATTTCAAACATCGGCAATTGAGCGTGCAAATGATACGAAACTTCAACACTTAGTTAAAATCTTTGGTTTGTCGAGTGACCTAATCTAGTTTTTTACGCAATTGTTCTAGTAAATAGCTATGAAATTCTGTCATAAAGTTATTCCACAGCATATACGGTCGTTTATGTTCAACTATCAAATCAATAATCTTATCTGACTCACTTATGCCAGTGTAGTGTTTATACCTCCAAATTGTAATTTCTTTTGGTGTTAGGTAGTCCATTATGTCAGGTGTTATTTTATCAATTGCTTTAGCAAACTTTGCGGACTTACTTTTCTTCTTCTCGGCATCGTCATAAATATCGTGATAAATAGGATTTAGTAATTTTAGTGCGGCATTGTATTCAGCTTTGGCTCCATCCTTATTCTTAGTAAATGTCATCTCATCGCCTGTAATCAACTCGCCTATATCGTGTATCGCTAGCATAGTTAGTGCATCTCCAAGGTTAACCTCATCGTCACTTATATGTGGGAAAAACGCAGTCGCCATCACAGGAAGTGAACCAACGTGTTCCATAAGTGTTTCACGAACTAAATTGTCGTCAGGATGATATTTAAAATTCGGAAAATGTTTGTGTGCAGTCTGCCAAAGATACGGCTGAGTTGTTGCTCTTAGTGTTTTAGAATATCTTTCAAATAAATACTCTAGTTCGTCTAAAAACTTATGCATATCTTTTTTCGACATATTACTCTCAGAATAACAAAAAATGAGCCAAAAGTGGCTCAAATGTTTGAAAGTATACTGTTTGAAAAACGTTTGGGTTGTATTGGTGCACCTGACCGCGCAGCTCTTGAACTCGGTACCTCAGGTGGATCGAGTGTTTACAGCTCTGGCCCGGCCGGTCCCGAAGCGTGGTCGGAGGCCGTCGGAGTTCCTCTACCGGTTGGATCCGTAGCGAGCCCGACGTGCCAGCGGCCGTCTTCGTCCTGTGATACGTCCAGTTCAGAGAGATCGAGACCACCATCTAGAAGACCCCGGAGCATCTCTCGACCGAGTCCGCGTTCTGCGGCCGACATGCCTATGTCGTGGGTATAGGACGCCTCGAAGCTGAGTACATCGCTCTGGTGTTGGGCTGGACGCGGTGCTGGTGTCCGACGCGCAGCGTGGCGCCTGCGAAGTGCTGCCGCTTGTGCTCGGTCGAAAGATTGCTGCCATTCGTCTGCGAACTGACGTACTTCATCACCGTCAAGCATGTCCACGAGACGTTGGCCATGTCTCCAGTCGGGTGGTTCCTGTTCTGCCCGACGCTGAGCGCGAGCAGCCTGTCGTTCAGCAGCTACCTCGGCGACGTGTTCTGCGCCCAGAACCTGATCGACTCGTTTGCCAACAGGAACGATCGCCTGCTCCGCTTGGAGCGCAACTTCTCGTTCTCGCCTTCGTCGTAGGACCCGTTCAGGTTCATAGGAAGGACCCACACTCGGCAGATCTGACGAAGGTGCTCCCGGTTCACGTTCTCCTGTCATGGGCCACATTATGAGACTCGTTCTCAATTCCCTCTAGTGTGGAATCGACAACGTCAGGCAGCTCGTTCGTCCCTGAGCTGCTCTCTGGCGAGGTCGACGAGGGCTCGAGCCAGAGTGGTGAGATCGGGTTCGTCGCGCTGGTAGGCGGTGACCTTGATGGTGGTCAGCTTCTTGGGGGAGCGAGAGTCTGGGATGGTCATCCGAACCCGGCTGCCACGAGCAACCCGTGGAGGATCTGCTCCGGGTGGTGGGCTTGGGTTGGTCAGCTCTTCGATGACCGTGAAGCGAAAGCTGGAGGGATCGACAGGGACGTAGGTTAGCTCTGCCGAGACGACAGTTGCTTCCTCAGTCCCGCGATCTTGCGGGGGGGGGGCGAGGTCATCGCCTGGGTTGGCGAAGAGGGAGAGCTGGGTCACGGGAGCACCATGCGCCTACTTCTTGAACGAGGACTTAAGCTTCATAGTCCTTCGACTGAATGGAATCGGCCCACCTTCTAGGTGGTCGAGGGCCAACCGGTTGAGCTCGTGGCGTTCGAGCGAACCTGATGCCTCGACCTCTCCATGACCAGCAGTCGCTTTCATTGTGACGATCTGCTCGGCATCTCCACTCACCACAATCCCAGGGCTTCGTGTTGCGAACAGATATTGCCGACTTCCCCGGAGGTCACGCAGACGGTCAACGAGGTACTCCTCAATCCAAGGGGCATGCAAGGCGTCTTCGGGTTGGTCGACTAGTACAGGCGTGTCCCCGTCAGCGAGCAGGATTACCAGGATGGCTGTGCAGCGTTGGCCATGAGCCAGCTCCTCTATCGCCGTGTACTGGTGATCGTCGGGCTTCTTGAACTTTATGGTGAGTACATCGGGGCGTTCGATAGTCTGCATCTCCAGGAGCTGCTCCCACATGTTCCGGTCGTCAATGTTGGCGAGAAGCTTCGCGACGCTGGTTGAGTCGATGCCGTGGGCTGTGTTAACGACTTCGTTGGGCGTCCCGAGCCAGAGGCTGCGTGAGAACTTGAGCGGACTAGTACGCAGCGCAAGTTGGTGAAGGAAGTCGTCCTTAACGCGTGATCCGACCTTGATCTCATCGAGTGCGTCACGGAAAGCCTTCGCGTCACCCTCATTGGGCACGTCCAGTTTGACAAACCCCGCAGCCTTTTCATTCAGCTGAAGCACGCGAGCCCGCCTCAGCTCCCGGCGCTCCTTGCGCGCTTCGTGGAGCACATCAATCATCTGTTCGCGTTGCTGTTCGAGTGTAGCTAGCGCAGGCTTAGCTTGCTCATCCAGCTCTTCCTTTGCGGCTTCGGCGTGGGTCAACTTCCCCTGGAGCTGTTCCAAACTGGCGCGTAAGGCGGTAAGCGAGGTTCCGTCGGGATCGACCTTCTCTAGCTCTTCGTCGAGCTTCGCCTTGAACTCAATGAACTTGGTAGACCATTGCTTCTCAACCAGGCCGAGCTCGTCTGCCGCCTCGGTTAGACCCTTCTCGATAATCTCTAAGCCTTTGGCAACTTGCTCATCGAGCTTCGCAATGGCCTTGGAGGTTTGCCCAAACAGCTCCTTGTTCGACTCAACCTTGTGAGCGATCTCCGCGTTGGGCACCGCTAGCGTCGGAACTTCAAGTTGTTCGACACGTACTTTGACCTGCTGCAACGCCGTCTTCTCAGCTGCCCAGCTCGCCTGCTCTTTCACCGCGTCGGTCTTGAACACGTCACTAAGCTTCCGAACCTGCTCCTTAAGATCTGTCACCCGTCCAGCATCGTCGGTCAGGCGAGAAACCCGATTACGAGCCGCAATCAACTTGGTGGCATTGGTTCGGAGCCCAGTTGTCGCTGCTGCGATTCGCTCGTTGATCTCGTCCAAGTCGAGCGCAGAATCGACCAGAGTCATACGGCCGACTGGCTCCCGCGAGTACTCGAGGATCTCGCCTTGCGAGAACGCTGCTAGAGGACACAGCACTGCCGGATCTACGTCTACGTCAGCCCAGTCTCCACTGGTCTGTTGAGAGACCTGTGCATTTGGGGATCCCGTGGGATCGAAAGTGCGCTCGATCTTGTAACGCTTGCCTTCGGCAACCAGAACAAGGCGAACAACACTCCCATTCATCAGTGCCTTTTCCATTCGCGAGTCAATCTCGTCACGTATGGCTGGGAATGAGTCGTGATCTACTTGCTGCTCAAGAGCGAACCGCACTGCCTCAAGGATCAACGACTTTCCCGTACCCGTGCCACCGAGAAGGCAGTTCAGGTCCGGCGAAAGGTCGATCTTTCCCCCGCCAAGGAACCCACCGATCAGCTCGACAGATTCGATCCGCGCATATGGCGGTGACAATGCTGGTTCTTCTAGAGTGATTCGCAAGGGAGGATCAGCCAGCGCATGGCGAACGCCTATCAGATCCGGCCGACTGGCCTTGATCCATGTCCGCCTCGCGCCGATGCCGGCAAGCGAGTGACAGCTGAGCGTTTCGTCCCATGTGTCGGATCCGCGCACGAAAGCCATCGTTCGCTCGTCAGCAATCTTGTTGTTGACATTGTCGATGGTGTCCATGTGGACGACCTCGACCGCCGAAATCTGATCGCAAAGCAGAATCTTCTTTTGATGCGCCTTCACGCCAAGCTTTAAGAGACCCTTGGGCTTCTCGATATGGGCAGCAATAGCGATCCCACCTGCCTTGTCAACTTCAACGGCGGCTTGGGTGAACCCAACATCAGCCGCGATATCGAGCTTGCCTCGGTCCGCTTGTCCGATGCCAAGGCGCACAAGCAACTCCTGGATCACCACTGGATCGACACCCTCTTCCCATATGGCGAGGAGGTGTCCTTCCGTAGTGCTGATCTCCACGCCTGGTAGGACAACTAGCGGACTTTCGGCAGCCGCATCGGCAATCCGCTTGCACCACGTTGCGGTGTTGTGGTCGGTGATCGCGATTGCATCTAGACCAGCGTCGATCGCCGCCTGGACGATCTCCGCAGGAGTGCCATAGTGCTCCGGCTTGGCATCTTGCGATCCTGGGGTGTGCACATGGAAATCGACGGCCCAAAACCTTGCCCAGTCAGCTTTCACGATGCGCACCTTACATACTTCATCACACCCAATTATCACACTCTGCAGGCCCTCAGTCCGTTGCAGAATTCGCAACGCCGTCCGTCCGCAGCCACTTAGGCCAGCAGGCAAAGGGGACTTGAACTCAAACGACCCCTGTAATCAGGGGCCGCAGAGTTCTAGTAATAAGAGTCATTCTCGAAGTTGGTGCGGGTGACGAGACTCAAACTCGTGGCCTCTTCCTTGGCAAGGAAGCGCTCTATCAACTGAGCTACACCCGCTCGTCAGAATCGACGGTCGCCTTTCACGAAAGTTTTTAAACTAACTTTCGTTTCACGCTCTAGTCGCTTCTTCCTCTCAGTTTTTTATCCAGTCGAGTCGGCAAAGCCGCTCCTTGGGATAAAAAACTGGTATTTGAGAAATATCCCAACTACAGGGGTGAATTATATGGTATATGGAGGCTTTTTACAAGTCTTCAGATCCTTGAGGGGCATCATCCGACCTCTCTTTAATCCATTCTTGAAATTCTTTATCTGACATTTCCAGGGTGCGTAAAATGGTCTCTATCATCTCTGGCGCACCCTCAAACGTAACGGGGCTATCACCTAAAGGTTCGAAGACGCTTGAAGGAATATAACCTTGACACCCAATTTGAACAGCCAGTCCTTCTCCACGCTCGAATCTATCGCTACACATCACGTTTATCTTACCACAAATGAATTGGCTGATCAGGCCTCCCAGGGCTTCCTTCGGCACATTTCAAAACTTTCTCGAAGCAAGCTGCTGCGCGTGCTCATCATGAACGAACTGCCCACTTCGTGGCACCCAGTTCGAGTCGTTAAGCAAAGACTAAACCCTAAGTAAAAGCCCCATCCATTAGGATGAGACTTTTACTTTGGTGGCTCCTCCCAGACTCGAACTGGGGACACAAGGCTCTTCAGGCCTCTGCTCTACCAACTGAGCTAAAGAGCCACGTCACTGCGTAAATGTTTATTGCCACAGCTTTTTGAAAGCAAAGCTATCAAAAAGCTATTTGCAACAAACAAAGTCAGTTCCTCTTCCCCAACTTGAATCCCCTCAAGTTGGGGACCCCTAAGTATCGGAATTAGGCATACATATAATAGCGGATCAGGGGTGAATTTTCAATTATAGATTAGTGAGCTCGCTGATTTTGTCTTGCCAGTCACGAGCTTGATCTTCAAGCTCACGTAGTTTTTGCTCAAGTTGCGAACGACGCCTGGCAATGTCATTCTCAAAATTTGAACGGTCACTTTCAAGCTTAATGTTATTACGTGCCGCTAGTGCACGCTGGGCATCGTCCGCATTAGGATTGCCCGCCACAATATTGTTGCGGTTTACCTCAGATTCAATCTCCTGTATTCTTCTGTGGCGTTCTTCTTCAAGACGACCAATTTGCACCCGAATTTCGTTAGCCTCATTTTGCTTCGCAACTTGAGCACGTTGTAAATTGCTCGCTGCAACTTGTATGTATTCCTCGCCTGCCATGACAAAATTATATGCCTAAGCCTGGCGAATGCTTGTAATTTTTTTAACAGATTACTTTGTGAGTTTTTGTAGGTTCTCAAGCAATTCCACCGGCAACACAAATACGCTTTTTTGTGATGGCTCTACCGAGATTTTTTCTAATGTTTGCAGAGTTCTAATTGAAACTCCGCCTTTTACTTTGCTCAGCATCTGAGCGGCTTCAGCCACTTGTTGAGCTGCCGCTTTTTCGCCCTCCGCCGTAATGATGACAGCTCGTCGCTCACGCTCTGCTTCGGCTTGCTTGGCCATGGCGCGCTTCATATCTTGTGGTAATTCAATGTTTTGAATTTTAACGTTTTCTACATCGATACCCCATTTGTCGGTTTCGCTGTCTACTACTTTTTTGATTTGCTGGCTAATTTCATCGCGCTTACTCAATAACTCATCAAGTTCGTCGTTACCTACTACATCACGGAGGGCCGCTTGCGCAAACTGGGCAGTCGCATACGTGTAATTGGTTGTTTCGAGCACTGCTTTCTCGGCTGAAATAACCCGAAAATAAACCACCGCATCGACGCCGATGGTTACGTTATCTTTAGTAATTACCTCTTGCTTTGGAACATCAACTGGTGTAGATCGTACATCGACCTTCTTCATGACTTGGATAATAGGAATAATAATATTAAGACCTGGGCTTCTAGTACCCGTGTACTTACCGAGCGTTAAAATAACGCCACGTTCATACTGGTTAATAATTCGTATACCCGTAATTATCACAAAAGCGATGATAATAACTAAAACCCACATACCTGCTCCTTGTTTATAGTTAAAGTATAAATGAGATATTTGATTTTATGAATTTTTATTCTATCGGGATCTTGTAGGGGGTCCCCACAAAAACGCTAGGTTTAGTGGGGTAAAGGAGCGTCAACGAAGGCCTTGCCAAAAATATAACAACCTTGTTTTAGGGAAGTTATATTTCCAGCAAGGTAGTAGTTTGGTGCGACGTGGTGGGCGCTGAGGGACTCGACCTACCTTCGGCAGGCCCGGAGGTTCACGATTGGCAAGCCAGTTGCCATCGGAACATTCCCTTGCGGAATGCCACTGGCATTCCTCACCCCTCCCCTTGGAGTCGGGTGTTCGAGGCCACAATCGACAAACAAAAAGCCCATCCCGAGGATGGACTATTTGTTTGGTGGGCGCTGAGGGGGCGGTTTCGCCTCTGCTCAACCCGCTGCGTCGCTTACTCTCCGCCAGCTGGCGAATGTGTGAGCTCCTTGCGAACGAACCCCAGGGTTCTCGTCCCTCAAAACCATATAAAAAGCCCGTCATTGACGGACTCTTTATATGGTGGGCGCTGAGGGACTCGAACCCCCGACCCCTTCGGTGTAAACGAAGTGCTCTAGCCAGCTGAGCTAAGCGCCCTAGACTGGAATATTATACGTATTATTTAACTATTTATCAATACTGGTATTTTGTATGAACGTCATCATCCACACTACTTCGCATTGCCATCAGAATTACCCATCCAGGGCCCTTTTCAGCGTAACGCATTGAGGTGCCTTCTGGTACTAAACCAGAGCCAACGAGCTCTAAGGTCATATTATCACTCACGCCAAATATTCCTACTATACCTCGATAGGCGTCACTTTCTGCAAAACATTTATTTATAGCAAGTCCGCCAAGCTGTAACGACATACCCGCGTGAACCGCCTTGCTGTATTCTCGCGTGGCTATTGTTGCAAGTTCGTGGGGTAATACTGATTGATCATCAAGTGCCTTACGGCCAGCCTTGACTAACCGATGATCTACTTGATCGTTGTGGAGCGGATGAAGCCATGATATACCGTCAACAGAACCGTCTATATCATTGACGGCTATGTACAGTGTGCGCCCCCCTTTATCAATGAGAAACCGCTCCATAATTTCTTCAACGCTTCTAAAGCGAGTAAAATCGCCGTCATTTTCAGCTGCAACTACCGGTTCAGTCATAGTTCGATAATGCAGCCACTGAGCAACAATTTCGGGCATCTCCTCCGTAGGCGTAAATACATATACGCTGTACCGAGTAGTGCCAGCGTTGTTTACAAGTTCAATACTATCTACGAGGTGATCGGCAAAATGGTCCCCTTTAATGGGGTCGGGGATTTTACATTCGAATTCGTGACTTTGTTCCATTTCTTTACTCACACCCAACCTTTAATATTTAACTTTAACTATTTTGTTGTGGTGCACCTGATGACAGGTGTCTTGAACCTTTAGAGAGTATATCTGACTGGCTATTAAGTAGTCCAGATATAGACTGGGTTTTACAGCTTAGAAATGCTTCATTATCTGGATTTGTACCACAGTACCAACTCTGATAAGGGCGTGTTATTACTCTCGCTAGAAGTCGTTTGAACCAAATTACTCAGAGACGTAAAAGGTGTTCTGTGCTTCTTCTAGTAATTGAGGACGACCGAACTCGTCGGAGACCACCTCAACACCACGCTGCTCACAGTATTCAGCAATTTCATTTACTCCACCCAGAACCGTTCTAACGGCGGTCTCAAGAGCGACAGCCTCGTCTTGAGTGGGTTTTTCTATGCTCACATCTCTACCAAGAGCTAACTCTACAAATGGCTGATCAACTACAATGCCTTTCTTCCCGCTATCATTGGTTTCAATCGCACATATAGGTACATATTTCATAGTTGCAAACTTGAAGAACATATCTCCAATCGCACCACTATCTGCTTCAACCTCACCAGCGTAACCCTTTGCAGACTCTTCGAGACACAGACTGTATTTACCGTCTTTCATATTAGGCGTCACACTAAAATCGGTACGTAAGTCAGGCTCAGTTTCGGTTGCTGGCTCACCATTTCGCAAAGTAGTGCTTATTGCTCGGAAAAGCATGTCATCACCGAGTATTTTTGTGCTAAATGCACCCAATGCTTCTGCTAGTACTGCCTTTTTCAGGTCAATATCAAAGTCACCATTATCTTGTGGGATTGGTTCACGTGGTTCTGTCATGGGGTACATATTAGCATAATTACTTTGTATTGTCAATAGTTCTTATGCTGTTACTGTGTCGCACAATAAGTATTGTGAGTCAGTACCTAACAGGGGTAGAGCCCGTTTTTTAGCGACATAGGTGCTTGTCAAGTGCTAGTGTTATTTTCGCCCACCCCTGTTAAATAACATATTATACAATAATGCGATTTGCAGATTCTAAATGTCGTTGCACGAAGGAATGACACCCTTATATGCTTGCTCAAATTGAACGGTTTCTGCTGAACGGCAAGCGTCATAAATACTCTCCTGCACAGCCCTAGCAGCAGCATGACCAATAATATCTACTTGCGTATATAAGCTGTCCTCTACCTCCTGGAAGTATTGCAGCATACTATTAAATGGATTCTTTAGTTCGCCTGTACTAAATACAAAAACAGTATCACCGTCAGACGAAGTATGTACAGGATTTATCGCACGTACTTGTCCATGTGAAGCAAGGTGGGCCACTTTCTCTAGATGCAGCTTCGCCCCTAAGTCTACGTTGATACCTACAACCGAGATAGTTGTATTAGCCCTATCTTGGGTTACGAATTCAATAAGATTTTCGTACGGCTTAAACTTCGTTTCTTCATCTCTATTTCCCGCAAGCACTTCTCCATTAGGCAAGATGATGTTGCCCAATGAGTTAACCACCGACAATGCACAAACAATAATTCCATTGCCTAGGTCTACACGAGCAGAGCCAACACCAGCCTTCATAGCACTTGTTTTCGTACCACCCTCTACCCAACGGAACTTACCAACCGAAGTACCAGTTCCAGCCCCAACATTGCCACTAGCTACTGGCTCCGTATTAGCACTTTCGTATGCTTCACGACCATACACAGGATCGTAGGGTGCAACTTGCATTCCTTGGTCGTAAACTATTGCTCCCACAACAGACGGATTATAAATATCCTTGTTCTTACCCGAAACAGAGCCAACTTTGTCTCGTCGCATACACCCCATAATCTCAGAAGCCGACATTAAGCCCGTATTGCTTCCGCCAGCAATAAATATTCCTCGTTCTCCATAGTTGGTCTTATCTGCTTTATTTGCTTCAGTCCCAAATGCACCCACAGCACCACCATAAGCTTTATATGCAACTTGATACGGTTTATCAAAAAGAATTACAGTGCAGCCAGTTAGCTTATCTAAGTGTGTAGAGTGTCCTACTTTTACGCCATGTAGGGCTGTAAGTGTATTGTTTTGCATAGTCTTATGCATAGCAGGGAAAAACAGGAATAGCACGGATGTAGCAATTAAGCTCAAAACCCCGTCCTAGACGCTCTCCGTAGGTCCTAGAGGGCATCCAAATCGGTTCACTATTTAGCCTTGAAATTACTCCAGTTGGTGGTTCCAAATCTTTTTCCCATATTTCTGACCGTCAACGCCGTTTTTCGCCGTATATTGTTCTTACCATATCTGACAGCAAAACTCTTAAAAACTATGCAAATGCGACTAGTTAATCTGGAATGGTGTCAGGAAACTAAACACAACCTTATCCTGGTTGCTGTGAGCTTTCTCCATCTTCTCTGCGAACACTTTGTTACTTAAGTGGCGATAGTAAGTATCACGACTTATTCCTGCATACCTACACGCCTCCCCAATAGTGCTATTGTGTTGGATCGAGTCAGCCAGCATCATCATAACCGTATAATTAACCTTAGAGGGTCTGCCTTCGGCTCTTTTGTATACCATATTTACTCCTTTTGGTTTTTGCGGATACCTCTATTCTTATTATCTCAAAACAACAATTTTAACTTGACAATTCTTAAGCATAAGCGTATAATTAGAAGTACGATAGTGAGTGTCTTGGTGTCATAGAACACATACACACTTGCTTTAGGACTTCCCACCCCTTAGTCGATGTTGTCCTCGATAACTTGTCGAGACACATTGGGCTAAGAGATTGATGATCCATCGAATATCCAACTAGTATCAGACGAAACAAGCCCACAGCTAGAAGCGGTGGGTGCTTTTGGTGTCCACAACAAAAAGACACAAGATATAGACGACGGGCTAATAGAATATGCAGATGCCCTTGAAGCTATAGACGAAAATAACCCGTTAGCCGAACTAAATGCGGTGTCAATGTCCGACAACAATGGTGGTCGTATCTTCTACTAATACAAGCTAAAATATGTTCATGGTACTAGACGAAGAAATTGACCGTACTAAGTTACGGTATGTGCTTTATGCTCGTAGGTCTACTACTGATGAAGGTAGTCAGGTTCGTTCTGTACCCGACCAAATCAAGTATTGCAAACGTCACGCCGAAATAGGGGGGCTAAACATAGTAGCTACGGTTAAGGAAAAAGGTTCAGCCAAGAAGCCAAATATAAAAATACGACCTAAATTTTACGAGTTACTTGATGAAATAGAGCACGGTGGTAAGTACGATGCTATTCTTTCGTATGCACCGGACAGACTCTCACGCAATATGCTGGACGGTGGTCGTATCATCAACCTACTGGATGAAGGAAAGATAAAAGACCTGCAATTTCCAACACATCACTTTACTAACGATCCATCTGGAAAACTCACGCTAGGTATCATGTTCTCTATATCTAAGCACTTTTCCGACGACCTATCTCAAAAGGTTCGTAGAGGGGTATCAGGAAACTGGGAAGAGGGTAAATCAGGGGGCCAACCTAAATGGGGCTATGACCGTGAACCAGATGGACGTTATCGTCCTAATGAGTGGTTTGATACTGTACAAGAAGCATGGTACATGAGAGCAAGAGGTGCAACAAACAAGATGGTGCTCGATTACTTGCTTGAGAAGGGCTACCACCGAATGACGAAAATCACGAGAAAGAATAAGAAAACAAAGAAGATACTGCCGACCGAAAAGAGTGTAGGAAATTTGTTCCGTGACCCATTCTATTTCGGTATGCTTGAACAAACTCAACAAAATATAGACCTACGCACCGTACAATTAGACTTTGAGCCGATGATAGACGAGGAAATATATAACCAAGTCCAAGCTCTAGCTTATACTAGAAAGCGAGATATTGACCCCAAGAAAAGGACTGAATTCAAGCCCCTTAGACACTTAGTCTATTGTGGTGTTTGCAAGAGTGAAAAGTGTATGTCTGTAGGTAAGAATAAGCCAGGGGGTAGCAAACATCTTGTACTGTCATACGAGTGCAAAAACCCTGATTGTACTCGAAAACCTAAATCCGTTAGAGCCAAGTTCATCTTTGACGGTATTTACGAGCTACTAGAGAAATTAGAGCTGTCAGACGAAGCGTACGAACGCTACAGCAAACGTATTGACAGCTTCACTGACGATAAGATTATCAAGATTAAACAAGAAATCTCTAGTAAGAGGGGTGCTTACGCACACAAGAAGAAAGAGCTTGATGAATTGTCGCTCGGACTAGGCAAAATTAGCCGTAATTCGCCAGCTTATGTAATAAACGAGAGCAGGATTAACGAGCTGGCAATTGAAACTCAAGATTTAGAAGATGAGATAGAAAAGCGTAAAGCAAAAATTGCTAATCCGAGCAAAATAAAGCTGACCAAAGAGCAGTTCTTGAACCTCGTAAAATTAGCTCCTGACAAGATGAGAGCGGGTTCAGCAGTCGAAAAAGACCGTGTCGCACGGATATTATTCTTGAACCTAACCGTAGACAATGAAAAAAGGGTCTATCCTATCTGGAAAGAACCCTTTGCAAGCCTGGTAAAGGCCATTGAAATGTCGTCTGGTGCGGACGAAAGGACTTGAACCTTCACAGGATTGCTCCCACTGGCCCCTCAAGCCAGCGCGTCTACCAATTCCGCCACGTCCGCATAGATAACGATAGGCAAATAGTATTTTATAATCTTTTTGTCACCCAAACAACTCTAGCGCCTACGGCGTTTGGAGCTTGATTTGCGTTGCTGGTATGAGGTTATACCCTTAAAAGCTACGATTGCCCATAATACATTTAATACCAAGACCACGTAGGTTTTAGTTAAGATATGGTACGTAATTAAAAACAAAGAACCAGCCAGATTATCTAGTTCATACCAAAAACTATTGGTCTTCCACTTACCAATGCTCGTACGGTAAAAACCAAACAATACCAAGGCGGCACCTATCAAACCAATAAACTCTATATGGTCAAATTGATAATTATTAATGTTCATTATTTAGGAGGTTGGTTGGTGATCATATAAATGATCCATGGAGTATTCGCTGCGCAAAAGGGGCTTTATATCATCAAGGGTTACATCCATTTTAACGCCAGGATTTAATGTACCGTACGGGTCAAAAATATGCTTAATTTTTCTGAACAACTCATATACTTGCTCGCCATATAATTTTGGCAAGTATGGGGCACGTAAGCGACCATCACTGTGTTCGCCGCTGGTACTACCCCCAAGGCTAATTACCAAATTATAATATTCATCAATTATCTTAAATACCTTTTGACGATCGCCAACTTGGCTTAAATCCAAAAATGGCTGCATGTGTATATTAGCATTACCAGCATGCCCCCAAATAGCGATCTTTAACTTATACTTGTCAAATATCTTGTAAACTCCCTTGATGTACTGAGAGAACTGATTGAGAGGCACAATGCCATCTTCAACAATAGGCAAAGCTTTCTTATTGCCTTCGGTATACGAAATTGCTGCAGCTGCCGAACGACGTATTTGCCATAATCGTTGCTTTGCTTCTTCTTCGGTTTCGACCTGGTATTCAACACCAAACTTATCGAGGATCTTCAGAGCACGTTTCGTTAATTTTTTACGGGTTCTTTGATTAACGTTGTCGAACTCAACCAAAACAATTAACTTATGGAACGGCTTATCAACAATACCCTTCAAAAGATTTGGATTGTGCTCATCCAAAAACGTTAAGAGGTTCTCGTCTACCATTTCTAGAGCACTTGGTATCTCAGGAAGATTACGAAGACTTTGGACGACCTTTTCTGCCCTTTCTAAATCTCCAAAATAAGCGCCTATTAGCGTGGTGTTTGGATTATACACCTCTGTGCCAAACGTAGCTTCAGTTACAACACCTAATGTACCTTGTGAGCCCACAAGCAAGGGGGTTAGGTCAAAACTATTCTTTTGCTTTACATCACTTATGTCATAGCCAGCCGAGTTTTTTGTAACCGCTAAACTGATACCGTCTATTAAAGATTTGTTTTCGTCGATTAATTTATCAAGATTACGGTAAATTTCGCCCTCAAAACTAGACTGGCCCATCTTTTTACTGAGCTCGCGCTTGCTTAAACGTCTAGTTTCGATTACTTCGCCATTGGCAAGCACAACACGCAATCCTCGAACATACTCTCGCGTGGCTCCATATTTAATTGTCTTTTCTCCGGCTGCATTATTAGCAACCGCGCCACCCAGTGTCGAAAATTCAATCGATGAGGGATAAGGTGGTAAAAAGCGACCGTGTGTGTAAAGTGTCTGCTGTAATTTTCCATATATAAGACCCGGCTCAACCACTACATTACCGGTCTTTCCGTCAAGTTCGATAATGCGGTTCATGTGTGCTGGAAACGAAAGAATAATGCCTGAACCAAGTGCTGCCCCTGCCTGGTCACTACCGGTGCCTCGGGCAGTAATAGGGATAACCCTGCCCCTCTCAGCGAGTTGCCAGGTGAAGCGGGTAACCTTACGAACATCGTTCTCGTTCTTTGGATACACCACAATTGAGGGTGTAACCGTAAACACGCTACCATCAGTCGAGAAGTATTTGCGAGCGTCACTTGACGTTAAGACTTCTCCAAGCAAATGATCCTGCAGGTAGTGTGCAACCTTATTCATAAATTCCAAGCACCCATCATAAGTTTCTTATCACCATAATACCATAACCGCATTGCTGTCATGAAACTATTTCACGTAGTTTCTGGTGCCGTAGAGAGGACTCGAACCTCCACGCCCAAACGGGCACTAGTACCTGAAACTAGCGCGTCTACCAATTCCGCCACCACGGCACATACATATTTTTTCACACAACCAGCTTTTACTCTATAGTGACGCGCTCAGTACGAATACGCCAGTTTTGCACATTCGCATAACGGTCTGTCACGTTGTTGATGACTTTTGAATTAAAGCCATACAACGTGCCACGGGTTACGTACAAAAAGCGAGGTTGATACAAACCAATTGCTGGCGCCTCCTCACGCCAAGCTGCCTGAAATGGTTTGTATTTTGGCGCCCGAATCGCATCATCGCTTCTTGTTCGGCCACCTTCAAGCGCACTATCTGCCGTACTCGATTTAAACTCAGAGAAGTTAAGCCGGCTCGAGGCGCGCAAATCGGCTTGTGAGCTATGCCAGTAGGCAAAAACATCTGGATCGGAGCCTACCGTTATACCATACAACAACGCATCATAGCCGTGTAATGCTAAGGTATTCTGTAAATCGGTGTCTTCTTGCAGAATGACATCAACTTTTACCCCTAGCTCGCGCCATTGGCGCTGCAATATTTGCGTAACATAAGCGTACTCACCGCTATTCTGTGAATATAATTGCACTGTCAAAGGCGTGTTATTCTTTGTACGAACGCCTTCGGCGTTTTTTGCCCACCCGTTTTGATCAAGCAGTGCATTGGCTTCTTCAAAATTATACGCAAATTGCGTTGTATCAGCTGCGTAACCCAAGTGCGATTTAAGCAACGGGCCATTAACCGGTATCACTCCATAGCCTAAACCGCGAATAACCTCGGTGCGATTAGTGCCTTTCGTGAGCGCCTGGCGCACAATTTTATCTTTTAAAATCTCACTGCTGGACTTAAAGAACACCATAACTTGAGCATTCATTGCAAGTTCATACTGCGAAATACTTGGGTCAAGCTTTACCGTATTAGGTATTTTGTCTAAACCCACCATGGCATCAATTTCTTGGTTGTTAAACTGTTGTATTAAACGATCTCGCGTGTGTATGCCCTTAATAATAATTCGGTCAAGCTCTGGCCTGCCCGCATGGTACGACGCATTAGCACTAAGACCAATTTGCTCCTCGCGGGTCTCGGGCGTTTGGCCGCTAATCTGAATACTATCCCACTTGAACGGCCCCGTACCAATTGGCGAGGTGGTGTTAAAAAATGCGGTCCTCAACTGGGAAGGGGCCGTGGTATCAAGCAAATGCTTTGGGACTAAACCAGTTGTTAGAAGTGTCGGGAACGAGCTGAGTGGATGTGGCAGTGTAAACTTAACAGTTTTTTCATCTACTTTTTCCATTTTTATTGATACCCAGTTAGCTCGCAATGATGATTTAGCATCAGGATTTTGAATGAGCTGATACGTAAAAATTACATCGTCAGCCGTTACGCGATTACCGTCATGCCATTTTAGATCGTCTTTTAAAACCAGGGTATACTCAAGGCTGCGGTCATCTGTTGTCAGGTCTTGCGCCAAGTCACCAATCAATTTATTTTGGGCATTGTACTTCATTGGAGCTGCAAATATTAATTTTGAAACCGAGCTATCAACCGGGCCGCTAGCATAAAGCGGGTTGGCGGTCGTAAAGGTTCCGAGGATACCCTCGGTATAGATACCACCGCTGGCTGGTTGCACCGTTTGGTAATACGGTGATAACGCTCGTACTTGCAAGATTACCCCTAAACCAAGTAATAAAATTAACGAGACCCAACTAAAGACAAAACGCCGGACACTCCCCAGACGCCCCAGCCGTTTAAAAAAATGCTGCTCAAGGCCCTGTTCTGCCTGAACAGAGAGGTTTTCAACCTGAAACCGACCCCGTCGTAGGCGTCGTCGCCAGCGTAGTTTTGTGGTTCGATTTATCATATGCTACGCAACAATGCCGGCAATGATCGATGCCGCAAAGACGAAAGCAAGAATAATTGTAATCTGAAAAATAGTCTTGTCAGACCCCCGACGAACAGTATTAACCTCTGCGCCACCACCAAAACCTGCACCCAGTGATGCTCCTCGTGTTTGTATTAAAATCAAGATTGTCATTAAAATTGCTGCGCTAATTGTCACATAATTGTAAATAGTCATCGTTCCTCCACAATAGCAGTTACTAGGTAGTTTACCAAGCCTATTATCATACCTGCAAGCATAGCTGCCCAAAAGTTTGCTACCTCTAATGAGCCGTACAGCTTGCTAACCAAAATCACCATAAAACCATTTATGACAATCATAAACAAACCAAGCGTAAATAATAGTGCCGGAAGCGACAAAATGACAACTATTGGTTTAATAATCATGTTTATCAGCGCCAGGACTAACCCGGCTATAACGACAACGCTAATTTTGTTTTGGTACGAGATGCGATCTCCGAGCAGCCCCGCTGAGATCCATAAGCCGAGGCTACAAACGCCCCATCGAATTAAAAAACGAGCCAAAGGATTGTTCATTGTTATGCTTTATTTTATGCCAGCTACCTTATGAAGGCAATAGACGTGACAAGTTTTTATACCCATTGTTGGTAACCAGAATGTCATCTTCAATGCGCACGCCAATGCCCTTTTGTGGCAGATAAATACCTGGTTCAACGGTAATAACCATGTTTTCAGCCAATGGTTGATCGTAATCGGCTGCATCATGCACATCTAGCCCCAAATGGTGCGAAATAGCATGGGGATAATATTTACGCACCTGCGTCGGCTCATTGTTAGTAATAATTTTTTGGCTTTTTAAGTACTTGCCTATAAAACGAGCTACTTTGCTGTCAATGTTACGAATATCGGCACCGGGTTTAATCAGGCTGAGGGCGTAGCTATGAGCCTCTTTTACTGCCTCATAAATCGACGCCTGTTCTGCGCTCATCTTGTTGGCCGAGTAAACACGTGTGATATCAGCGGCATAATGATTCATCTCGATGCCAGCATCAACTAATAATAGTTCACCGCTATTAAGTGGCTGGTTATTGGCATTGTAGTGTAGCGTGCAAGCGCGTTTTCCGCCAGCAACAATAGCGGCATAGGCTGGCTGACCGCCATGTTTTAAGAACTGCTGGTTTAACGCCATAGCTATGGTTGCTTCGCTAGTATAGTTTTTTGACCATGAAGAGGTAAAGATGTGCTTAAAGGCCTCTGCGGTTGCATTAACGGAATCTTGAATGGCTTTAATTTCAGCCGGATATTTTACCATCCGCATGCGTGCTAAGTCCCGACGTATATCATTGACTTCGAGTTTTGTATCTAGTTTCTTTAGTCGGCTCATAAGCCGTGGTTTGCTTGGGTTAAGGTATAAGCCGTGACGACTATCAAACCCCTTGTAGGGCGCAGCGTTGAGACGCTTGTGTTTTTTAACGAGTAGCGTGAGCTGCTCCCAACCGTCATGATGATCATAAACCTCAGCAATACCTGACGCACGTGTGATGGCCTGCTTATCAAAAGCGCCGTCAAAATAACTCATCACGGCATCTCGTTCAGGTAAGATTATGTAATCTTTTTCTTCTGTCATTACCAGCACCGCATCGGCCAGTTCACCTAAACCGGTTAAATACCAAAAGTTGCTATCTTGTCTAAATGGATAGGACGTGTCACCAGAACGCTGCACCAAGCCATTAGCAGCCACTACAATCGGTGCGTTATTTTGTAGCCGTTTTCTTAACTCGGTTCTGTTATTGACAAAAAACTCGGTACTAAATTCTTTCACGTAATTTGTAGTATATCGTTTTTACGACTATTTTTTGTAATATTTATGCTCGGCTCGTATATATTGCCTGAGCACCGTTGCCTTTTTTTCACCTAAAAGCTGATCAAGTTCTTGTTGGCGAGCCTGCATAACCCCGCGCACTGAACCAAACGTTTTCAGCAACATTTTTTTTGTAACTGGCCCGATACCCGGCACTTCATCCAACATACTGCTTGTTTGGCGGTTAACTTTTAATACACTATGATAACTGACCGCAAAACGATGCGACTCGTCTCGAATACGCTGTAATAACTTAATAATATTTGAGTTATTGGGCAAATCAACGGCCGTAAAATCGTCACTTTGGCGGCTAAAGCCCCGCAGCTTCATAATTACTTCGGAGTTGAGATTAGTCTGCGGCCAATCGTTACGCACAATAATTTCTTCGTGTTTTTTTGCCAGACCGATGGCGGGCACCGTAAGATTCTTTTCACGCAAAACACTGAGAGCCGCTTCAAGCTGCCCCTTGCCGCCGTCTATCAACAATAAATCAGGCACACCCCACTGTTTAACATTTTTTTCACTAAAACGTCTGGTGAGTGTCTCGCGCATATGCGCAAAATCGTCATTGCCCGGAATGCGCGACTTAAATTTACGATAATTACCTTTATCAGATACGCCGTTGGTAAATACCACCATGCTCGCCACCGTATCGGTGCCTGACATGTGGCTAATATCAAACCCCTCAATGCGCCGTGGGGGTTTAGGCAGCCCTAATAACGTTGTAAGCTCAACAAGGGCGTGGTCTTTCGATATATCTTGAAATTCTTTATCAGAAAATATAACCTGGTGACCTAAGTTTTTGAGCGAGAATAGCTGATTACGCGTTGCAGCGGCGGCCTCAAAATCTTTACGAGCTGATTGCAGCTTCATGTCTTTCTCGAGTTCGGCAATTAAACTTTTACGCTGACCTTTTAAAACGCGCACTAGCTTTTTTAGGTTAGCTTTATAGGCTTTTTCATCAAGCTCACCCGTTTCGGGGCCAGGGCACAATCCTAAGTGATACTGCAAGCAAGCCCGTTTTGGCAGCTGTGTGTGGGTAGAGTACGGAAACGCCCACCGCAAATATTTAAGAGCTTTTTTTAGAGCAAAAGCGCTCAGGAACGGGCCGTAGTAATCGGCTCCATCGTCTAGCGGACGGCGCGTAAAAGTCAGGCTGGGGTACGTATCTTTAAAATTAATGCGGACGTAGGCCATGGCTTTATCGTCACGCAGCAAAATATTATAACGCGGCATGTACCGCCGGATCAGCTCGGCCTCTAAAAATAAGGCTTCAACCTCAGAATCAACTACTTGCCAGTCGGTATCATCAATTTCAGCAACTAATAGCTCGGTTTTGGGGTCTCGATTACGGCTCGCTTGAAAGTACTGCCGAACGCGATTACGCAAAATTGCCGCCTTGCCAACATAAATAATTTCACCTTTAGCGTCTTTATGAAAATAAACACCAGGGCTCTTAGGTAGCTTCTTTAACTTCTTTTCTAAACGATGGTTCACACTTGTAATTATAGCGTATATATTGTGAATGCTACTACGATACAAGGGTTGATTTTGACGCTATACAGTCGCTGCAGCGCGTTTTTTTATCGCACGCCTTACAGACAAGCACCAGACGGTTACAAGCCACATTACTGCAATTTATATAACGGCTGGTGTTGCTACCACAGTGAACACATTCACCTATATCTTTTGCTTTGTCGCTAAAACTGTGTACCATACGGTCGTCAAAGATGTGTAACTTACCCTCCCAGTAGCCATCATCGCCGTATTTTTCACCGTACTTTACAATACCGCCATCTAACTGGTAGACCTCTTTAAAACCGCGTTTTTTCATGAGGGTACTTAAAATCTCGCAGCGCACACCGCCGGTACAGTAGGTCACGACCGGTTTGTCTTTGATGTCGTTATATTTAGGACTTTCGATCTCTTTAATAAAGTCGCGTGTGGTTTTGGTGTTTGGCACCACTGCATTTTTAAATTTGCCAATGTTCGCCTCATAGGCGTTGCGGCCATCAAAAAAAACCACGTCTTCGCCACGCTCTTTCAAGAGAGCGTGTAGTTTGTCAGGCTTCAGGTGCTGGCCGCCGTTGACAACACCCGTCTCGCTGACGTTTACTTCTTCTGGCACGCCAAAGGCAACAAGCTCCGGCCGAACCTTAACGCTCAAGCGAGGAAATTCCTTACCCGTACCGTCGCTCCACTTGTACATAATGCCTTTAAAAATAACCGATCGGTTCATCTCGCGCTTGTATTCGCGGAGGTGTTCAATATGGCCACCCAAGGTACCGTTAATGCCATGCTCACTCACAATAATACGGCCTTTTAAACCTAGCCGGTTACAAAGCTCTTTCTGCCAACGCACCGTCATAGTAGGATCGGGCACCGGCACAAATTTGTAGTAAAGAATAACTTTATTCACGACCTATTATTCTATAATAAATTTACACTCTTGTCATCACCGTTTGGCTTATGGTATAGTTGACAATCATTTATAAACGTAAAGGAAAGGCGACCACAACAACCATGATTACAACCGTAGTTTTTGCTTTCTCTTCGGTCGCCTGCGGCGATCTAAGCTAAAACGCACTTGTTCGTTGTTAACCAAAACATCTCAAATATAAATTAACCTAACGTGCAGCAGGAGGCTGCCATGCCGCAAAAAAATAGCTTAAACGCAAAAAGCGTATTGCGAGTTTACTGGAGTGAAGTGTCTAAGTACAAGCTTAGATTGCTTGGTATTGGTATTGCCCTGCCAACTACGGTTATATTTAGCCAGTACTTACCGCCCCTGGTTTTAGCTCATGCGCTTGAAAGAGTCAGTAACAACGATTATATCCAGGGCCAATTTCTACAAAGTTTTGGTCATGAGATTTTTATATACGCGCTGCTTGTCTTTACCAGCAGCTTTTTACTATGGCGCTTGCTCGATATTTTAATGTGGGGCCTTGAAATGCGCGTCTTAAAAAACCTGGCCGACAGGGTTTTTACTCATCTTATTTCATTAAGCTCAAACTTCTTTGCCGATAACTTTAGCGGGTCGCTTGTTTCACAAACAAATAAATTGCTCGGAAGCTACGTTCGAATTGCCGACACCACCATATACGGAACCATGCAATTGGTAATTGGTCTCATAGCTACCGCTGTTATTTTGTTTCCTAAATCGCCGCTCTTTGTAGTTTGTCTGATTGGCTTTGCGATTGCCTATGTTCTTATTGCCATTAAGGCATCAAAGGGCGTACGAGAAGCCGGCCGACGCCACGCTCACGCTGAAAGCGAACAAACCGGCTACCTCGCTGATGCGCTGACAAATATTATTGCAATCAAGAGCTTTTCATCTGACCAACATGAAATTAAACGCTTCAAGACGGCAACCACCCATACCAAAAACACGCTTAGAAACGTTGCCGTCGAGCAGCAAAAGCAAGTTTCGGTGTTCTCGGTTGCCACGGGCACCATTAACGTGGCATCATTTGTTATTGCAACCTTTAGCGTGGTGGTTTTTAACGCTAACGTAGCACTGGTATTTCTGATTTTTAACTACACCGCTAACATCATTAGCCAACTTTTTAGTTTTAGTAACAGCGCGCTTAGAAACTACAACCGCTCAATTGGTGATGCGAGCGATATGGTACACAAGCTTTCTCTGGCGCCAGAAATTAAAGATCCTGACAACCCAGAAGAGCTTGTCATAACCAGAGGTAAGATCGAGTTTAACAATGTGACCTTTCGTCACAATGGTGCTAACGAGTCAATTTTCAGCAAGCTGAACCTCGCCATAAAACCAGGCGAAAAGGTTGGCTTAGTTGGCCATTCTGGCTCGGGCAAGACATCGCTGACCAAAATTTTGCTGCGATTCTCAGACATAGAAAACGGAGTAATTACCATTGATGGGCAAAACATTGCTCATATAACGCAAAATGACCTGCGCTCGGTTATTTCATATGTTCCGCAAGAGCCATTGCTCTTTCACCGTAGCCTTAAAGAGAACATTGCCTATGGTAAACCAAATGCGCAAGAACGAGAAATAATTGCCGTAGCGAAACAGGCGCACGCGCATGACTTTATTGCAGGCCTGCCTGACGGTTACAACACCTTGGTCGGTGAGCGCGGCGTTAAGTTGTCTGGCGGCCAACGGCAGCGCATTGCCATTGCGCGTGCCATGCTTAAGAACGCGCCCATTTTGGTGTTAGACGAGGCTACCAGCGCGCTCGATTCAGAAAGTGAAGCGCTCATTCAAGACGCCCTCTGGAAGTTAATGGAAGGCCGCACTGCCATTGTCATTGCCCACCGCCTGAGTACCATTCAAAAAATGGACCGTATTATTGTGCTCGATAACGGTAAAATCATTGAACAAGGTTCGCACCGCGAGCTCATACGAAAGGGCGGTAAGTACGCGGAGCTATGGAATCGCCAATCGGGCGGCTTTATAGATACGTAAATGCAACAAATACTTAACGTGTTAATTATTAACATGTTAAGTATTTATACTGCTTGGTTTGCGGCGGCTTTAGGCCTCGGCGTTATCTTGAGCGGCTTCTTCACCTGTCTCGCTGGCTTCGGCGCCTTCTGCTGCCTCTTCGCCTTCAGCAGCAGCTTCTTCTGACTGCTGGGCTGGCGTTTCTATAACGGACACAATCGGGTGTTCGGCATCAGTAATAATCGTCACGCCTTCTGGCGCTGTAAGGTCGGCTACGGTTACTTTGTCACCAATCTCTGTCAGATGCTCAATGTTAATGGTCAGCTCGTCTGGTAATGATCGCGGCACGGCTTCGACCTTAACTTGTTCTAGTTGCGGCAAGAGCATCAAGCCGGCTTTTTCGGCAGCGCTGTCACCCTCTAAACGTACTGGAACTTCAGTTTGGATCTTTTCGTTTTGGCGCACGGCGTCAAAAACAACGTGCCGTAAGGTATTTTTACGTGGGTCAAGATCTACTTCTTTTATGATAGCTAGGTACTTTTCACTGCCCACACGCAGGTCTACCGGGTGGTGTTTACCGGCCGCTTGGTAAACTTTGGCCATCTCTATCGACGGCGCATTAACTATAATGGACGCTTTGCCGTGATTATGAATCACCGCCGGGGTAGCCCCGCTGCGGCGCAGTGCCCGTACTTGTTTACCAATAATGTCACGTTTTTCAAGCGTTAAGGTAATATCTCCGGTTGCCATGCTTCCCTCCGTATCAGATTAAGTACTACCATTATAACAAAAATATGTCATGAGAAGTTTGGTATAATACACATCAGTGTTTAACATAGAGAAAATTTTACAAACGTTTGGTATTTTGGGCGTTGGTGCTATTGTTTTTGCCGAGTCTGGCCTGTTAGTTGGATTTTTTTTGCCCGGTGATACCTTGTTGTTTATCTCTGGCTTTTTTGCTGCCCAAGGACACCTTAATATTTACTGGCTCATAACAGTCATAGTGGGGGCAGCAATTGTAGGAGATAACGTTGGCTACAGCATTGGCCGTCGTACTGGACCGCGTATTTTTAAAAAAGAAGACGGTATATTCTTTCACAAAAAACATATCGAGCGAGCTGAAAAGTTTTATAACGACCACGGCGGCAAAACCATTATTCTGGCCCGTTTTGTGCCGGTCGTGCGAACCTTTGCGCCGTTAGTGGCTGGTATTGGCAAAATGCCTCGTCAGCGCTTTATGTTGTTTAATGTAGTTGGTGGGTTAATTTGGGGTGTTGGCGTAACGCTGCTGGGTTATTTTGCCGGCGCCATTATCGACCCGCACGTAGTTGAATTGTTTGTTATTCCGATCTTTTTACTTGTCACGTTATTAACATTTGGGCCCGCCCTGTATCATTTATTAAAAGAAAAAAGTACCCGGCAATTACTAATAGAGCGGTTTAAACTGGGGTTGCGAAACATCTTTCTTAACAAAAAAATCGACTAATTATACAGCAAACCTGCGGTTTTTCTTTACTATCACCTAAAGCATTCGTTTTAAGAACTGGCCCGTGTACGATTTGGTTACTTTTGCAACCGCCTCGGGTGTACCTTCGGCTATAATCATGCCGCCCTGTTGGCCGCCGTCGGGGCCCATATCAATAATGTGGTCGGCCGATTTAATAACATCGAGATTGTGCTCAATCACAATCATGCTATTACCAGTGTCGACCAAGGCATGCAGCACGTTTAGCAGCTTGTCGACATCGGCCATATGAAGACCAGTGGTTGGCTCATCTAAGATATACAGGGTGCGCCCGGTAGGCCGGCGCGATAGCTCGCTAGCAAGTTTAATACGTTGCGCTTCACCGCCGCTTAAGGTTGTGGCTGGCTGCCCAAGGGTAATGTAGCCGAGGCCCACATCTACCAGCGTTTGCAGTTTGCGCGCAATGCTTGGAATGTTTTCAAAAAAACTTAGCGCTGTTTCACATGTCATCTCAAGCACATCACTAATGGTTTTGCCTTTGTAATGAATCTCAAGCGCCTCACGGTTATAGCGCTTGCCCTTACAAACCTCACACGGCACATAGACATCGGGTAAGAAGTGCATTTCAATTTTAATAATGCCGTCACCGGCGCAGTTTTCGCAGCGCCCACCTTTAACGTTAAAACTAAACCGGCCCGGGCTATAGCCGCGTAATTTTGCTTCTGGCACGCTTGCGAACAATTCGCGTATGGGGGTAAAGACACCCGTGTAGGTAGCGGGGTTTGAGCGTGGCGTACGGCCAATCGGTGATTGGTCAATAATAATGGCCTTATCAAGCTGCTTAATGCCTTCGATATCATCATGCTTACCCGGCACGCTGTTGGCACGATGCAGCCGAGCCGCTAGCTCCTTGGCTAAAATATCATTAATAAGGGTTGATTTACCCGAGCCCGACACGCCGCTAACAACCACCAATTTACCCAGCGGTATATCAACGTTGACATTTTTAAGATTGTTTTCACGGGCACCTTTTATGCTTAAGGTTTTACCGTTCCCAGCCCGGCGCTTTTTCGGCACGGCAATCTTCTTTTTGCCTAGCAAGTACTGCCCCGTAATACTCTTGGCATTGTTAGCCACGCTTTGAGGTGTGCCCAAGGCCACAATTTGCCCGCCGTGAATGCCAGCCCCGGGACCAATATCAATTAAGTAGTCGGCCGTTCGAATAGTATCTTCATCGTGCTCAACCACAATCACCGTGTTGCCTAAATCGCGTAAATGCTTAAGCGTACGAATTAACCGGTCGTTGTCGCGCTGATGTAAACCAATTGACGGTTCGTCAAGCACATACAGCACACCCATTAAGCCGGAGCCAATTTGGGTAGCCAAACGAATGCGCTGCGCTTCGCCGCCGCTTAACGTGGTTGCGCTTCTGAGTAAACTGAGGTAATTAAGGCCAACGTCTTGTAAAAACGATAAGCGAGCGCGGATTTCTTTTAAGATTTGGGCGGCAATATGAAGCTCGGTACTATTTAAGGTTATGTTATTAAAGTAAGTGTTAGCATCATCAATTGACAGCTCACAAATATCCATGATCGATTTACTATCTACCGTAACGGCAAGAACTTCAGGCTTAAGACGTTTACCCTCGCACGCATGGCACGGCCGCTCTTGCATAAAGCGCTCAATATCGCGCCGAATAAAGTCACTCTCGGTTTCTTTGTGGCGGCGTTCAAGGTTAGGGATCACGCCCTCATAGGTGGTTTGGTACGATCGGCCAATACCCAGCGAAATCCGGTATGTTTGACTGCCGGTACCGTATAAAATACGCTCCATGTTAGCCTCAGAAATTTCACCGGTTGGCTGGTGAATACTAAAGCCAAACTTATCACCCACCGCTTGCAGTTTTTTCATATACCAGGCGTCAGTGTTGACCCGATTAAAGGGCCGAATAGCACCCTCAGCCAACGTGAGGCGGCCGTTCGGGATGACCAAATCCGGATCAACTTCTAAGCGCGAGCCCAAACCCGTACAAACCGGGCAAGCCCCGTGTGGGCTGTTAAAACTAAAGGTGCGCGGCTCAAGCTCTGGAATTAACACATCGGGGTGATCAACACAGGCATACATCAGCGTGTGGATTGATTCATCATTGGTATCAGCATTAAGAACGGTTACCTTACCCTCGGCAACATCCAACGCTTGTTCAACCGATTGACTTAAGCGACCAAGGTTATCTGCATTGTTGGTCAAGCGATCGGCCACAATCTCGATGGTGTGTTTCTTGGCTTTATCAAGCTCAGGGAACTCATCTAAGGCATAAATGACTCCGTCAACCCGTACACGAGCAAAACCAGCCCGCTGATACTGCTCTGGTATGTGTTCAAAGGCGCCCTTTTTATCAATAACGACCGGCGCTAAAATAATTAACCGCGCGTCCTCATTATTACGAACAATCGTATCAACAATGGCTTGCGTGGTTTGGCGAGTCACTGGTTTACCACAAACCGGACAGTGCGGCGTGCCAACGCGTGCAAACAGCAGACGCAGGTAATCGTAAATTTCAGTCACGGTAGCGACGGTTGAGCGCGGATTGCGGCTGGTTGATTTTTGGTCAATACTTATCGCCGGTGACAAACCATCTATCTGGTCAACATCAGGTTTTTCCATTAAACCTAGAAACTGCCGGGCGTAGCTGCTTAGACTTTCGACATAGCGGCGCTGACCTTCGGCATAAATAGTATCAAACGCCAAAGAAGACTTACCCGAACCGCTTAAGCCGGTTATAACTACTAGCTTGTCACGAGGAATCTCTAAAGAAATATCTTTAAGATTATGCTCGCGTGCTCCCTTAACCGCGATAACATCTTTCATACAATCAGACTATTATACGCGGATTTCAAGATTTTTTCTAGACCACTCTGCGAAGTGATGGCTTGTTTCTATATGGCGGCTTACTGCTCTTTTTCGGAATCGAGCCTTCGTATATTCGCCGCTGAAAATCAAAGCCTTTAACATGTAGTGACGCAGGAAAGGGCGGCAAATTATCTTTAGCCTTTACGCGAGTACGAGGTGGCCTAACGACTGACACATACCAGCCAATCTCATGCTCTACTTCTACGCCCATTTCTTCTTGAGTAATTTCAATTAAGTCTGATCTCAGCGCCTCCATAAACGGTAATGACCGTAGTGGAATGGCAAGGTAGCGCCCATATTTCTGAAGCTCATCCCCCTCTGGTCGCAAAACCAGTTGTTGCAAAGGTAAACCAGCGAGGCGCCTATGAATTTCGCGGCCTGCGTTCCGTAGCAATATAAGATCTTGATCACTATTGATGGGAATCGCCGTTTCTGATGCAGATAATATCGTAACGTGTAATTGATCTTGATTTTGTGGCACACCATAATGGGGCGGTAGATTACCAAAAAATTTCTCAAATGCTCGGGTGTGGCCGTTTATAGTTAATGCCGCCCCTACTCCCTGAGGTGCAGTATTATTATACGCTTCCATTTTCTTCATTATATCCCAATAATCCCACCATGCTTCGCGAATTAGTGTTTTTTGTTACACTAGCTACATGTCCAAGCGAGACAAAGTTAAAGACACGCTTAAAAAAGATGTCCCCCTGCCAAAGAAGATTGCCGTTGATATTCTTGGTGGTCTGCTAATAATTGCCTCTGTGCTTTTTGGCTGGTTACCCGGCGTTGGTGGCATACCGTTGTTTTTAGCAGGTTTAGGCCTTTTGGCAACCAATCATGAGTGGGCGCGGCGATTGTTACATCGCGTGAAAGACACTGGCACTTCAATTGTCAAAACCATCTTTCGTGATCATCCGGTTTTAGTTATGGTATATGATGTCGCTGCAATCGCCCTACTTGTAACCGCTGGCTTAACCCTTGGTGCCGCCGATGGCAACTTGGGCCGCGGTTTTGCCAGCATCATGGCGTTCTTCGGCATAGGCCTGCTGATTGGTAACCGCCAGCGTATTCAAAAGATCAATTCATTCGTACAAAAAGTCACCCGCCGCTCAAAGAAAGCATAAGCTTTAACAATATTATTGACTTTTCTGCAAGTTGATATAAAATCACTCGTAAAGAGGAGTGGTTTTATGCTTGAGTTCATCGTTTTGGGCCAGATTCCTGGCACTCATATTCAAATTACCTTTGCGTGGTTCTTGTTCGGCGCACTCGCCGGTCTGTCATACGTGCTTCACAAAATTAAGCAAACGGCAGTTTAAGCCATGTCGGGCAAAATGCTTTGCCCGTACAGCTGTAGCTCTTCTAATAAATAACGTTTATCTGCAGTGAGGTGCTTTTGTTCGGCCAGCTCGCCAAGCCGCTTAAAATAGCGCGCTGCCCGGCTTTGCTCACCACCGTTCAGCAAACGGTCGTGACAGTATGTTTGCCAGGCTTCTCGTTCTTGGTCAGTCAATGTAGCCGGGTAATTGCGAGCTTTATACAGCGGCATCATAGCCTGCAGACGCTTATCTTTAAATGACACGTTAAGCGTTTTAAGTTCATCTGGGCTGGCTTCGTGCACCCGCTTCATAACCGGCTTGTCTTGGTTGTCAAAAAAGCCGTCATAGAGCTGTGCATCAATCAGCTGTTCATCAGACAGCAAGGCAACTTGCTGGCGCCGGTTTAAAATCTCAAGCGCTTTTAAGACGTTTTGTATAAACTGCTTTGCCGATAATACTTTTTTACGATTTGTATCAATAGTCTTGATATCAATTTTTAGGCGAGCTTTGCTGTCATCATCCAACACTCCTAACGGTGCAACCGCGGGACACCGATTATACTGCAAGGTTTTTATAGGAAGCCGAGGCTCGACGCTATCTTTCTTCCACTTCCAGGCTTCGGCTAGTTTTTCTGGCGGCATGCTTAGCCAGGCATCAGGGTCATGCCGCAGATCATACACAAGCGCTCCGCTTTTTGGGTTATCGGCAATTCTTACGGCCACAGTCGTTTTCTCAGTCTCAGACGGATACTTACCACTTGAGTACACAAATGGCTGGTTACTGGTTACAAGTTCTTCAACTTTCTTCTTATCTCGCATGCCCAGTAAATAATCAAACAATTTTTGCTGTTTTTCTCTGATTAGCTTAGCGACCGCAATCGTGGCCATAACGTCATTCAGGGCATCGTGCGCTTTTTGATGATCCAGACCATTCAAACCAGTAATGAGCTCGAGTCGATTCGTTGGCTTGCCTTCACTATCAACCGGCCACTTAATGCCCTCCGGTCGCAGCGCCCGCGTCATGCGCACCACATCAAGCAAATCCCAGCGGCTTTTGCCGTCTTGCCAATGCCATTCGTATGGGTCATAAAAATTACGGTAATGCAAAAAACGCATAAACTCATCATCAAACCGTATGGTGTTATAGCCCACGAAAATGGTACTCGGCGTGGCGATTTCTTTATGAAACAACGTTAAAAATTCAGCCTCCGATATGCCTTCTTCAAGGGTTTTTTGCGGCGTAATGCCGGTTACCATGACAGCATCAGGGTCAGGCAACACATCAGGGTTCATTGCCAACATGTGGTCATATGGTTTACCAATGGGATTCAGCTCAAGGTCGGTTCGCTGCCCCGCAAACTGCATAATGCGCTGCTCGCGCGGGTTGAAGCCGCTGGTCTCGAGATCATAAAAAAAGAATGATTGCTTCATTTGTACATAAAGTGTACCACTGTTTCGCTGCCATTACAGCTCATCAGAACAACTTATACTTTGTTGACAGTGCATTGGAGTGGTACGGAGCTTTATGATGATGGCATATGCCAAAAGCTACGACGTACCGTCTCCGTTGAGCCTTATTCTTGGTTTATGTGTTCACCAAGACCGTACTCTCTAGCGTCGGGAAAACCCCAAAGCATCCCCTTGCATTTGCGTGCAGCCCTCGCCGCAGCAAACACTCGCCACCTCACGGTGACTTTTACCTCCGGGTAGAAGTATGTAGACATAAATTACTCGGTACGAGACAGAGCAATCATGCTAATGACACAAATCAATGTTCCCACAAAGAAGAGTATCACGTTTGCGATCATGAACTGGCTTCTGGTGTAGCTTGAAATGCTGTCGCTATTCCCGAAAGCTAAAACTGCTACAACCATAACGCAAAGTGCAGTTATTGCCAGTCCGAGACCGATAACTTGCGCCATCAGCCAAGCTTTTCTATGGTTCATGGAGTTGCTTTTCATCATCTCACCTCCTTTCAAAGGTGTCGTGAAGAAAACTGGATCAGCGCTACTTCTTCAGCCGATCGATTTTCGGCTGAAGGACAAATAGAGCGATATTGCTCGATACGAGTGCAACCAGAGTGAGCAGGTACGCCAATGTACCTGGATCATCGGTGTTCCTGACGTACAGGATGACTGCAGTCAAAATGCAAAACACCGCTGCACCCCACGCTAACCGCCAAAGGCGGTTCAGCAACTTAAGCTCTTCTGTATTGGCGCTCATCTCACCTCCTTTCGAGAGGTAAATCACCTTGTACAGGTGCAATAGGTAGACGGTACCCATTGTAACTCATTATAGCATTTTTGTCATGCTATGTCAATGGGCGCTCGGCTCTGAGATTCCTGGAGCGGGCGGCTTGTTGCGCACCTTGCGCACCATGCCAACCAGGCTGGCAAGTGCCATGAAGATGCATACAACCAGTATCGCTGCTGCAACAAGCACATAGAGCGCTCGTTCAGTGGCCATATCTTGGCTGTTGCCGCTGGCACGCCGAACGATGATCACCAAGGCGATCAACGACAAGACACCCAAGAGGGTGCCGATCACAAGCGTGCTCCTCCATGCTCTTTTGGCAGATTCATGTTGCTGTGTCACGTTTCTCCTAACCCGAGGAGGTTTGTTGAGGTTCAACCAGGCATTTCCCGATCAGGGGTAATTTTATCATTTATCTGACTTATTTAATATTCAATGCTGCCAATTGGCGGGTCACCAATGATAATTTTTTGGTCAGGCTCAATGCCTTTTTTAATCAGCTCGTTAATAACCCCCGTTTTTTGCAAAATGTCGCGCATGCGCTGAGAGGCATAGTAATCACTAAAGTCGGTCCGGCGTGCAAACGACTCTAGCTTTTTGCCCGTTACTATAAAGCCGTCGTCGGTCACCTCTATATACCAGCGGTCTTCTGGTTCTTCAAAGGTAAGTACCGGCAGCTCTGAAGCTTGCTTATGCTCAGCCTTTTTGCGGCTAGCAACAACCATGGTAGCAACGTGATGCAACAGTTCTTTTACGCCTTCACCACTTTTGGCAGAAATAGCCACAACGGCAGTTCTTTTTGGTACGGCTTTTTTAAGACCCGTAACCAGATCATTAATAATGTCACTGTCAAGACCGTCTACTTTGGTGAGTGCTACCACCTGCGGCCGTTTGCTAAGATCGACGCGGTAATTTTTAAGCTCGGTTTGAATGGTTTTATAGGCCGTAATAATATCATCGTTATAGGCATCAACTAAGTGAACGAGCACGCTGGTACGCTCAACATGGCGTAAAAACTCATCGCCCAAACCCTTGCCTTTACTGGCGCCCTCTATAAGGCCGGGAATATCAGCAATCAACAGACTGGTATTTTGAACATCCACCACACCAAGATTAGGTGTCAGGGTGGTAAACGGATAGTTAGCAATTTCTGGGTGGGCATTACTTACGGTTGCTAAAAAGGTGGATTTACCGGCATTGGGCAGGCCAACCAGGCCGACATCGGCAATCATTTTAAGCTCAAAGATAAGTTCACACGATTCACCAGGCTCGCCTTTTTCGGCTACCCGCGGCGCTTGGCGGGTAGAGCTGGCAAAGTGCGCGTTACCAAAACCACCCTTACCGCCCTTGGCGATGACGGCTCGGTCACCGTCATGGGTCAAATCGGCAATAACCTTGTTCTCTTCATTACTAATAACAGTGCCGATTGGTACGTGAACTTCTAGCGCAGTACCGCTTTTGCCATGTTTACGGCGCTTGCCACCGTTTTGGCCATTTTTAGCCTGCAATTGCTTTTGGTAGCGGAAGGCCGACAACGAGTCTTGGTTGCGGCTAGCAACCACTACGACATCACCGCCGTTGCCACCGTTACCGCCGTCAGGACCGCCCCGCTCGACAAATTTTTCATGCCGAAAGCTCACAATCCCATTGCCGCCGTCACCTGCTTTAACTAAAACTTTAACCTTATCAACAAACATGATGCTCCACCTGAATTAGTGAAACCCCAGTATACCACTTTGTAGTATTATTAACAATTGTCTAGTAGATAAAGCGATAAGCGCCAAATTCGCCTGGTGGCACCGTACGAGTCGTGACTCGACCCCAACTAGGGTAGTTCATGTCTGATACCACCAGTGAACCATCAGCATTGATAGACTCGACATATGCTACGTGACCAAGGCCACCTAAGTTGGCGTGCCATAGGACTGCTCCGGCTTGAGGCGTCGTACCAACCGCCATTCCAGCCGCAGCCGCACGGGCATACCACGTACGGGCGTGACCTAAGTTTGCCGGTATCGGGCGGCCAGCTGCGGCGCGTCGATTCGCGGCGTGCCACGTACAGTAACCATAGTCATAACCGTTATAGCCATAGCGAGCCGTAAAACCGGCTGCAGATGAAGGAAGTAAGGCACTCGCTCGGCTTGTGGCGATCGGTGGTCGTCCGTCAGGCATTACTACCCGCTCACCAACCGGCAAGTGGCCAGATTCTAGATCATTAAAGGCTATAAACTGATCACGGTTTACTCCAAATCGCGCCACGAGTAAATCTATCGTGTCGCTTCTTTGAACGGTGTACACAATACCGTTAATTGGCGAGATGATTAACTGCGTACCCGGGCGGACAATATCACCGTTTAGGTTATTACTCCAGCGAATGGTGTCTGACGTAACCCCAAATTTGGCCGCAATGCTTGCCACCGTATCACCTGACTGTACCTCATATACTTGAATGTCTTGGCGTGACTTTAAGCCAGTGGCAATAATCTGCGGTTGCGCTACGACAATATCGTCCGATGGGGTTACTGTTAACTGCGCATTAACGGTGTCAGCTAAGTTTGTCACCGCAACTTGTTCTGGCAAATTAGCTGCCCGCGCAACGCTCACGGCGATATCAGCCGACGATAATGTATCAAGCGGGTTAGCGATAGACTCTTCTTCAGTAGCCAAGATGGCGTTAGACACGCTGGTACCACTGGTTTTTGGTTTTTGCAACACAAAAGTCGCTACCACTACCAACATGGTTACGTTTGCGAATAATAAACTATACCGAATAGTACGGCGCCGATTGCGTTTGTTTAACAGGCGCTTATACCAAGCGGTGGATTTAACATCTGATTGTAGGTCGCTTAACTTACCGCTCAGGCGTTCGTTCAGCGAATCACTTGTTGTACTAATATAAATCTCCCGGGAATCTTCCCGCTTCTGGCAGGGGTTAATGACATGATCTCAAGTTTCGACTACTTGATAGGTTAATGTGATTATCTGCTGCCAAAAGTGTAACTTCGTCCCCCCTGTCATTCTCCCCAGAGGTGATTGGTTACTGTAAGAAATTTTACCATTACCGCCGGGTAACCACAACCCCCTTCTACCCCTGTTTACCCCTGTTACGGTCTAATTTCCGCACAATTGTTTACAGTGTTGGGCCGTTAGGGCTTCATGTTCTTCAACCGTGCGTGAAAAGTACGTTTTGCCATCATCGCCCGACACAAAGTAAAGCCAATCGGTCGCAGCCGGGTAGGCTACTGCTCGCAGCGAACTTTCAGTGACATTACTAATGGGGCCGGGCGGCAGGCCGGCGTTTTGATACGTGTTGTAGGCCGATGGGTACCTGAGCAACTCACTATAGCTCTTACCTTGTGCCTGACCGTCTAAAACGGCGCCATAGCTTGACGTTGCGTCAGACTGCAGCTTCATACCTATAGACAGCCGCTTATGAAAAACCTGCGCAACCTGGTTTCGATCTTCTGGTAATGAAACTTCCTTTTCTACAACCGAGGCTAAGGTAACCGCTTTATGAACGCTTAAACCGCGGCGAGAGTATGCCTCGCGCAGCTCAGGCGTAAGCCGCCGCTGCATTTCATTTAACGACTGGGTAACAATCTCTTCAACCGTGGTTTCGCTCGTACGATGAAATGATTCGGGATACAGATAACCCTCTAATGAAGCATCGGTCGCTTTATCAACCAGCGCCGGGTGGTTGGTATACTTACCGGGGTCAAGAGCAGCATCAATGTCTTTATCGTCATAACCTGCGTTTTTAAACGTCTTTTTTACTTGATCAAGACGCGAACCAGGCAAAATAGTAATTAACTTATTCACTATTTTGCCATCAGTCAGGATAGAAACAATCTCGGGTACGCTGTAACTAGGGCTGAGCTCGTATGTTCCGGCCTTTATGTCGGTACTGGCGCCGTTATTGCGAACGTATTGCTCAAACACGCGCTTATTGCGTATGAGTTTTTTGTCAGCCAGCAAGTTGCTAACATCATTTAGCGACGCCCCTACCGGAACCTCCACCTCAACCAGCTGCTCGCTACTACTAACCGGCTTAAGATTCTTCTCGTAGTATTGCCGAACCATCACAATACCTCCGATGCTAAACAGGGCCAACATAACTGCCATGGCAATCAGTAATTTCACGAAACGAATCTTTTTGCTACGAGCGAGCGGCATGATTACCCTCCTGGTTTAAAAAATCTTCTAAAATAATAGTGGCAGCCCAGGCATCAATGTCTTCTTTTTGATAGGCGTCACCGCGTTCTTGTAGGCGATTTACCGCCGCAATCGACGTTACTGCCTCGTCCTGAAAATGAACCGGAATAGATAAGTGCAGCTTATTGACAAAATCTTTGACATAGTGCGTTTGTTGGGTTGTCTGACCGTCCATACCGCGCGGTAAGCCAACCACCACCTCTGACACATCATGTTCGGCCAACAGCTGTGTAAGCTGCGTCGCAAATTCGTCATCGTTCGGCAGGGTCACTAATGGTTCGGGCAAACATGCCACCGTGTTAGCCCGCGCAATGCCAATTTTTCGCTCCCCGATATCCAGCGCTAAAATGGTTGTACTCACTAATTATTTGCCTCTTTAAACTCGATTGTAATTTTATCGATACTACGCGGCGCCATACTCACCCAGAATGGGCTAAAGGTTACCTCAACCGACTCAACACCGTCAAATGACTTAACTTTGTTTTCTACATCGCCCTTCTTTTTACCGGCAATATCTTTTTTAAGCTGCTCTTCATTAATGTTTGGCCCCAGTGCGATCTGAACCTGCATAGTAATATTGGTCGTGCCGTCATCTTTACGGTCACCTAAACGGAAGGTTGCTTGGTCAATACCGTCGTCTTGTACACGCAAGCTGCGACTCTCGGTCTCATCTTTTACCTCATGCTCTACCAACGCACGCAAATCATCACGTTTTACCCCGGTCATGGTAAAAACCCTCTCTGCCGTGATTGTTACCTCATTGGCTTCTTGTCCAACCTCGTTTGAGGGCTTTATTGACTCGCTTTTAGTAACAAAGGTATCAAGTATGGCATAATACTGTTTGTCTTCAAGTTCTTTTTGTAACTCCGCTTTGACCTCTTGCGTCACATCGCTGAGTTTTTGTTTGGCGTTATCAATATCTTGCTGACTTATTACTTTGGCAATTTTACTGCTGCCGCCGCTAAAACCGCTACCGTTTGTGCCGGTAACTGACGAATAACCCGCCACCGTAAAACTTCGGCCAGAATTAATGTTGTACTGATCGCCATTATTTTGGGCCGTAACGTTGGTGGACCCCGTAAATTTACAGCCACCACTAAAGCTTGGGGTCGTCAAACTGGTGCTGCTTTGCGTAATAAATGTCAGGTCGCTGGTGCTAACGCCTGTTCCGGCTGGAATAGTAGGCGGTGAGCCGCTCACGGCACTACATGGAATCGACAGCGTTACGCTACCACTGGCTTTGGTACCAAGGTCTTTTTGGCCCGTAGCAGCCACGCTTTGGGTTTCGGTCTTTTGGCTCTCGGCCATTTTAGCCGGAATCACACCACCATCAATGTTAGCGTCTTGAGTAGTGGGTGAAGCCACAAAGTCAATCGAACTATTGACCCCGCTTGTTTCGGTTTGAATCGCAATGGTTGCCTTGGGGAGTACAAAAAAGGCTGCGTACACGAGCGCCAGCAAGGCAATAACACCTGTCACCCCAATAAATACCTTCTTTCTAAACCTATCAAAATTAGGAATTTTGTTTTTGCCTTCTTTTTTAACCTTTGGTGCTTTCTGCTTTTTTCTGGCGGCCGCTTTAGGCATGGCAGCAGGTGCCGTTGCGGCAGACTCAAACAGCTCATCATCAGACATTTTCTCTGGCGCTGCTAATTCTCCAACTGGGGCATTTTTATCAAGCTCAGGTTCGGCGGGCGCTTCTTCGGCCTCAAGCACATCATCACCTCCCGTTGGGCCCTCAGGCGGCTCGGGAATCTCGGGCTTAGACTGCAAGTTTTTAGCTACATATATTCCAACCGCGCCAGCCAACGGTAATAAGCCAGCTTCAGAGGTAATTAAGACAATTCGTTTACCCGCATCGTCAGCGGTGCGCTTAAGCAGCTTCATATTAACAATACTCTGCAGTACCGCCGCGCGCTTTGGTAAAACAAGTGCCACAATTTTTGATGAACTTGCGTTTACTTTATCAACGATAGAAGTAATTTCATCGTCGACATCTATATAAATGGTGTCCTTTTGTGCTGCCATATCCTAACTATTATACCTTTAGCATTCTATCTATTTTAGCCCGAATTGAGCCACTGCCGCTATTATTTTGCTGCTCTAGGGTGTCAATTCCCACCCGTACCAAACCTAACGCCGTAATAAAGGTATGATCCGTAAGTTTATCTGTTGTATCAGTTATGCCCACAACCTGATTTGGCTGAATATGCTGAATAATTGGTTGCTTTGTAAACGGTAAGTCTTTATACCACTTAGTGCCGCTCAGCTGCCGGGGTAGCATAGCTAGCGACGAACCGCCACCGCACAGCAAAACACGTTGCGGCAAATGGTCTAGCTGATCAAACTCGCTTAAAGCCAACTCTACGCCATGGGTCCACACTTGCAACGTCTTTTTCAGCGCAGCTTTTACGTCATCGGCTTTGTCTGAGCTGGTTTCATGGTTGGTAAGGCCTGTTTTAAGAGCTTCTGCCTCTTCAAAGTCAATACCAAGATCGCGTTCAATCGCCCGGGTGTAGGCTCTGCCGCCAATGCCAAACATTTTTGTCCCCTGCACGCCGCCATCATTTATAACGGCAATATCAGTGGTACCGCCGCCCACATCCATTAATATGGCGTTCATATTAGAACCGGTGTTATCACCAATCACCGACCGCGCGACTGCAAACGGCTCTGCTGCGACAGCCAGTAAATCTAAATCAAGCTCTTGGGCGGTGCGTTCTAAAGCGCCAATGTGCACCAACGGCGCGAAGGCAGTATATAGCTGCACTACAACATCACGGCCCTGAAACCCAACAGGATTGGTAACTTTATAACCATCAATATCAATACGTACCAAGGCGCTGTTTACCAGGCGAATGTCTACTTGTTTACCGCCCAGTTCCCATGCCAAGCTATCCCGTGCTTTTTGTTCGGCCCGTTCCTGTACTTTGCCAACAATACGAGCTACTTCTTCTAGCGTTAGTTCGCGGTTTGGGTCATTGCGCCGATACCGCACCGTCGTAGTTGTACCTTTGACAAGTTCGCCAGCAATACCAATCACTACCGTACGTGCGCTTAAACCGGCTTGTTCTTCAGCTGCTGCCAAAGCGCTGTCACAATTAGCGACCACTGCTGAAATATCAGCAATCGCACCCGCTTGCATGTCACCTAACGCCTGATGAGCCCGGCCTACGCCAATAATTTCTGCCTGATTGCCGTCAACTTTAGCAATTAAGGCCTTAACAAACTCGGTACCAATATCAAGCCCTACTACATAGCGCTCGGACTTAAACTTGGGCACTTTTTTCTGGGGGACTTTAATGTTTTTGGGAACTTTTAAGTTCTTGAATTTTTCAAGCATAACTTCTTTAAGTATACCACGGCGCAACCGCCCTTATGCTACTGTAAAACAGCTTTTAACTTTCTGGTTCTTGCTGGGCTAACTCACTGCTACCCCTTATTGAACCCGGTAGCTCAACCACCGTCTCTCGGGCTCCAGCCCTAGCTAATGCGCGCTGTCGTCTTACGCGTCTCCGCTCTCTTTCGGTTAACCCACCCCAAATTCCAAATTTTTGACCTGTTTCGAGTGAATACTCAAGGCATTCCTCTCGTACGGCACAGGCTTGACAAATAAGCTTTGCCGCTTTGATTTCAGCGTTATCTTTAGGGAAGAATAGATCTGGATCTTCACCCAGACAATTGGCATTATCTTGCCATGCCGTATCCGGTTCTGCTCTTTCTGCCTCTTGATCAAACTCCGTCATAGCCTTATTGTACCGCTAGTTTACCTACAGGCAAGCTCAAGTTTATTGCAAAACAGCCTTGATTCTTCTGATTCCAGCTGAACTGGCTTCTTCTTTGATGATTTTAAAGCGCTTACCGCCTTCAAATAGCTGCAAGGTGTGGTCAACATGCGGGCCGCCGCAAATTTCAAAACTGTACGGCCTTTCATCAGCCGGACTGTTGGGGTCTTTCATGCTGTAGACTTTCACGGTATCACCATAACGGTCACCAAACTGGCCTAGGGCGCCCAGTTTGCCAGTAGCTTCTTTTGTTGGGTATTCTTGCCAGCTTACCTGCAAATCTTTGGCAATCTCACGGTTGACAATGTCTTCGACTTGCTTTAATTCTTCTGGGGTAACCTTCTGGGGATGCGAAAAGTCAAAGCGCAAGCGCTCTTCAGTAATATTGCTACCGCGTTGTATCACGTGATCACCCAGCACATCACGCAGCGCTTGGTACATGAGGTGCGTAGCGGTGTGATACTTCTTGTGTTGCATGGTTTGCCCACCGAGGCCACCCTTAAACGTGCCTTTAGCGGCTGTTTGGCTACGCTCGCGTTGTGCTTGCATAAGCGCCTCAAACTCTTGCTGCCAATTTTCTGATACCTTTACGTCTTGCTTAAAGGCCTCTTCGACACTTAACTCTACCGGAAAACCATAGGTGTCATACAGCGTAAAGATTTCTTTACCTGTTAAGCCGCCTTCAGTTAGTTTGCCAAATTCGCGTAAGCCCTTGCGCAGCGTTTGCCGAAAGGCCTTTTCTTCTTTTATTAACGTGGCGACGATGTCGTCTTTGTTTTTTTTAACTTCAGGATAATCATTCTCATACAACTCAGCAATCACGGGCACAATATCTTGTAAGAAATTTTGTTCAATCCCCAATTCAAAGGCAAAGCGAATCGCTCGACGCAGCAGTCGGCGCATCACATAGCCCTGCTCTTTATTGCTTGGCCTTACACCGTCAACTGCCAAAAAGGTAGCTGCGCGCAAGTGATCGGCAACTACCCGCATGGCATTAGTATGCGAATCATACGTTTTGCCACTTAACTTTTCTAACGACTCCACTATAGGCCACAAAATACTAATTTTATATACATCCGGACTATTTATTGCGGCCATTGCTATTCGTTCTAGCCCGCAGCCACAATCCACATTTTGCTTTGGTAGCTTTTCAATACCTTTTTCGGTTTTGACATACTCCATAAATACACTGTTGCCAACTTCTACAAATCGCCCGCAATCGCAGTTAGGGTGGCATTTTTCACCGTACTGAGGATCATGCTCAACAAAGTCAAATTCGTAGAACATTTCTGTTGTAGGACCGCCAGGCTCTCCTGTTGGCATATCCTCGGGCTTACCAGATCGACTCCACCAGTTTTTACTGGCATCGTAGTAAAAAATCTTCTCACCCGACTTCATGCCTCGTTTTGCGGCTTCTTTTTCGCTGCCCATGTCGGCTTCTTGGGCGTTAATTTTATCTTTTGTAAGAACCTCTTTCCAAATGTCCGCCGCTTCGGTATCCCTCGGCACTTTGTGCTTTTCATCACCTATAAACAGGGTTATATAGAGTTTTTTCGGGTCAAGCCTAGCTTCTTGCGTCATAAATTCCCAAAACCAAGGGATTTGTTCTTTTTTAAAGTAATCACCAAAGCTCCAATTACCAAGCATTTCAAATAATGTGTCATGCCGGTTATCTCCCACCTCTTCAATATCCTGAACCCGGATAACCGGTTGGCTATCCACCACACGAGTGCCTGCCGGATGCTTTTCTCCAAGCAGGTAAGGCAGCAATGGCTGCATACCACTCCCCGTAAACAAGGTGGTAGGGTCGTTATCGGGGACCAATTTTGCGCGCGGAATAATTTTGTGGCCACGCTCCTGAAAGAATTTTAAATATGCGTTTCTAATTTGTTGGGCAGTCATCAGAGGTGATTATAACAGATTGAACGATTCATAAAAACAAATGCGCCCTCGGGGTATTAAGGGCGCATTCATTGGACCCGAAAATATCTGTCAATTTACATAGCCGCGTTTTGATCGCCGTCAAATAAATCGCGATCTTCTTGCTCTTGCATACTGGTATCGTCATCATCAAACGCATCTTGCGCTTTGTCTTTTAGGTTATCGCCTGCGTCTTGAAGTCTATCTTTTAATGCCATACAAACCTCCTTTACTTAGTGTTGCCGTTCTATCGTAACAAGCAAAAAAGTGGAACGCAGTAAGGTTTATTACAAAAAAGTTATCAGTTATTTATTCTGCACAGCACTTAATACCACGCTGGCAATTCGCGGTGGCAGGTCATCTTCATAACCAGCGTTTGCACGCACAATCAAACATGCAATCGACCCTGGTTCGAGTGTATCGCAGGCTAAAGGCTTGGTGGGTGATTCATAAATAGTGCACTTACTGTCTGGTGTTAAATAGCCGCAATCTTTATCAAATTCATATATACCCACAGCAGCAGGAATGAGCTGTGCTGGCTCTTCACTGCTTAAGGGTGGGATTTCCCTGTCATAGTCAACAGGCTCAACTTTTACCGTTAGTTGCATTTTTGCCCCATGTCTAAAACGCTCACTTGGCGTAAGACTTATGCCAATCCCAGCACGACAGCATTCGCCTGTGCAATCCATACAACTTACGATTGGTTCTGTTTCAACCGGTATTTTCTTGCGCTTACTCATACAATAATACCGCCGCCTAAGACATGATCATGTTGATAAAAAACAGCTGATTGGCCAGGAGTTACGGCTCTAATCTCGTCATCTAACGCTACCTGTAGCGTCGCTGATCGGGGCGACGCTACATCTGGTGTACCAGACGCTATATCTAGCGTACCGGTAATAAGCGGTGCTCGATGTCGGGTGCGCACTTGCACATGCTTGTCGCCGGGTTGGCCGTTAATCCAATGAACGTCTGTAAGCTGCAGGGTTTTGCTCCACAATCGCTTATCATCAAGGTCGGTGGTCACATACACCTCATTTTTAGCCATATCTTTACCCACCACGTAATACGGCAAGCCGCCACCCACGTTTAGACCGTGCCGCTGGCCAATAGTATAAAAGATAGCGCCGTCGTGTTTGCCCACTGTTTTGCCGGTTTGGTCAATAATGGCACCGGACGATGTTTTAACGTACTGGCTTAAGAACTCTTTAATGCCAACTTTGCCGACAAAGCAAATGCCCATACTTTCTTTTTTGCCAGCAGTAACAAGGTTAAACTTTTTGGCTAATTCACGCACCTCAGGCTTCGTGTAATCCCCTAAGGGGAAGAGCGTCTTTTGCAGCGCTGCCTCGCTCATGCGATATAAAAAGTAGGTTTGATCTTTATTGTCATCTTTGGCCCTAAATAAACCACAGCGATCTGGTGAGGTCCTTGGCTCAGATGAGATACGAGGATGAGACGAAGCGCGCAGCGAATCGTACATTTTGGTACGTTGAGCGAGCACTGAGGAATCAGACGATGTAGCTCGCTGAGAACTTTGCGGTACAGCTTGCTTTGCATGACTGGCAGGCAAAGTGGTCAATGGCCTCACCCGTGCGTAGTGACCGGTGGTTATTAGATCGGCACCCTCCTCCATGGCAGTATCAAAAAACAGCTTAAACTTGATTTCTTGATTGCACATGATGTCTGGGTTAGGCGTGCGGCCGGCTTTGTATTCATCAATCATGTAGTCAACGACCTTTTGTTTGTAGTCGTTTTCAAAGTCAAACACCTTAAACTCTATGCCGAGCTGTACTGCCACGCGTTTGGCATCCTGAAAATCTTCCTTCCAGGGGCATTCAAAACCGGGGATGTCTTTGGTCCAGTTTTTCATGTATACACCCACGACACGGTAGCCTTGCTGTTTTAGCAAGGCAGCAGTAACAGAGCTGTCAACGCCACCACTCATGCCAACATAGACGGTCTTGTGAGAATTATCTTTCACGTAACCAGTATAACAGAGGTAGTACGCATTGACAATAAATGCAGCTTAGTTTATTGTTTATTTATCCGACCGCACGTTTACAAGGAGCAACACGATGCTTTGGTCTATGCCCCTATTGGCTCAATTACTCTTGGCTGGCTGGTTTCTCAGCTGCTTTAGTACAACCATCATGGACAAAGTGAACCACATCACTGCACGACTTCGAAAGCACCCCCTGCAAGATCCTAGCGGGCTCCAAATAATCCGTTGGAGCCTATTGAGGACCGTTTACAACATCATCTTTGCCCTGTATCTGATCCTCTCCTGCTTCAATCTTGAGGAGTTTGGCTACGATACAGAGGTCATCATGCCTGCCGATTGTGTTTTGGTGCTTGGATTCGTAGCCATAAGCCTTATGGTTACCACCTCGAGGTACATGCAATACCGCCCGGTCTCAAAAGAAGAGGGCAGACGGCTCGTCGAGTGGTAATCGGCAAGATGGCAGCCAGCGTGTTCCTGTAGGTAGGGCGAAGACGAGCTTTAGGAAGGTCCTAAGGTGCCTGCAGGAACAAACGGTCGGTTACGCCGCGTAAAATGTTTACAGATTGAGCTTTCGCTCTCTGAAACACCTGCGCGGCTTTTATATTTTTACCCCTGTTTTATCTATTGACTGCTATTAACGCTTATGATATAGTTTACAAGTTCGTCAAGGTGATGAACCTGCACATTAGCAGCTGTATTAGGAGGCATATTGCGCCGCAAGATAACAATACACGAACCGCGCGATGACAAAGCCTTGCTGTACTTCGCCGGATTCATCTTCGTGTGGATGCTGTTCTACAACGCATTTGCGATCATTGAAGATGGAACGCTGTCATGGTGGAGTATCGTGCTGTCGATCATTGCCATCATCGCCGCATTCGCCTACCGCAAGAAGGTCATCCAGCCTTCCCTCAAAAAGAAGGAAGAGGAGAACAAGCATGTCTGAGCAGTACGAGCCGACCCTCACCTTTCTGATGGCAACCGGAGGAATCGCTCTTGTGCTCCTTCTCATCTACCTGCTTCGGTCGAGCTTGAAGAACAACACCCTCCTGAACATCGTCATCGTTCTGACGGTTGGAGCAATCGTACTTGTTGCGGTTCAGCTCATACCGTTGAGCATCTGATGCGACACCAGCTGGGACTTAACCCGCACGGTCAAGACGCCTGTACTCCAGTACAGAACCCGTGCGGGCACCATCACCAAAAAACGAACATGCCGCGTACACGGTTTACAGATTGAGTTTACACTCTCTGAACCTTACACACGCGGCATTTTATTTAGAAATACTTGCCTCGTTCTACCGTTGAGGCAGGCGCAGGAGCAGATGTAAACTGCAATGCTTGGTGTAAGTCAGGCACAGCTTTATCAAAACGGCTGCGCAGGCTAAAATCATACGTTTTGTGCTTAATACGCACCATGCACCCACCGCCAACTTTGCTATATACACTTAGCTGAAATAACGTTTGGGCATGAATGTGCGATCGAAACCAGGTCACAACCGCCTCTATCAAGCGATTATCATGCCCTGCTGAGTAGACCACTACAACCGGTGCTTGTTGGGCAACCTTGCGCAAAAACTTAGCTAACTCAAGACGGTGGATGTGGTTCAAGATATTACGCTTATTAGCGGTGGCAAATTTATCAAGCTCTTTAGTGGTAGGCGGCAAACTCATTTTGGTACCACTCTGGCGTACCCGGGCACGGTATAAAAAATCTTCTAACGCTAAAAGCTCTTTAATTAAAGCCAGTACTTGATCTTTTGTCTGGATAAAATTAGGCAATACCAGTAACGAGGGGGGTGTAGCGATGCCACTAACATCACTGTTCACGGCGGATGTCCTCAAAAATTTCAGCTTTATGAGCGTTAAGACTGTCTACTACCAAAGAAATTTGGCGATCTTGATCAATCACATCACCTACTGCCGCCATAACATACGTGCGTACAACCTCAGCCATGTGGTCTTCAAACCGCTTTATTCGCCGTGCTTTTTCTGCTTGCAGCTCTTGCTGGTGTTGTTGTTCATTATTGGTGATGGTATTGGTAACCATCTGCTTGGTTTGGTCAATTACCTGTTGATGGCGAGCCAACTCTTTTTGCAGGGTCGTTAAGACCTCTTGCTTCATATAGTCTTCTAACTTAGCGGCGCTAACGCGTACGTTTTGCTGTAAGAATTGGGCATTTTGCTGCATTACGGCATCAAACTGATTGCGCGCGCGCTGTTGCAGCTCATCCTTAAATTCATCAGTAAACGCTTGATTAACAGCGGCATCAACGGAAGCCGTCGCTACATCTTTGGGTGAGGGGCGACCTTCCGGTACATTACTTAGGCGCATCGCTACCCAAATAAAGGCAATAAACGTCGCGGTAAGCGTTCCGATTATTAACAGCAGTTGCCACAATTCCACTAGTATTCCACCCTTTAAACGGCAATTATTCTTATTACTACGTTTAATATAACGATTTTACGGTTGATTTACAATGTCAGATAACGCGCTTACAACAGTTTGTATATCTTTCATTGTAGTTGCATTGCCCATTGTAAACCGAAGGCTGCTGCGCGCTAGCTCATCGCTCAAGCCCAGAGCTGCTAAAACGTGTGATGGCTTGTCGCTACTAGCGCTACACGCCGAGCCGGTGGCGCACATAATGCCACGCTCATCGAGTTCCATCATTAGGCGTTCATTATCAGCGCCCGGAATGGTGATGTGCACGTTGTTTGGCAGGCGATGTTTGAGCGAGCCATTAACCTGCGCCGTTGGTAACGCTGCTGTTAGTTGTTTGATAAATGCTGCTTGTAGTGCCCGCAAGCGTACCGCCTCTTCTTTTTTTCTGGCCGACACTAACTCTAACGCCGCAGTTAGCCCCATAACACCGGGCACATTTTCAGTACCACTTCTAAGCGATCGCTCTTGGCCACCACCTAAAATCTGCGCCTGCAGCTGCGTACCGGTTTTTATAAAAAGTACCCCCGTTTGTTTTGGTCCGTATATTTTACCACCGTTAATGGTCATAAGATCAACACCCAATTTATGCACGTGCATATCAAGGTAGGCAGCTGCCTGCGCTGCATCAGTGTGTACATACAGCGGCAAGTCATTGCCCTGCTGTTGGCGTTGAGTCCGCACCGCTGCAATAAGTTGCGTTACCTCTTTAATGGGCTGAATAGTGCCGATCTCGTTATTGGCATACATAACGCTTACCAGCACGGTTTTATCGGTGATTTTCTTGCTGAGATCATCGAGGTTTATACGACCATCAGCAGTAATAGCAATCTCTTGCACTGCACCGGCATGAGCCGGTTCGAGCACCGAATCATGCTCTAAAGCGCTAACCAATACGTCTGCACCTGGATACGCCGCTGTCACACCACGAATAGCCAAGTTGTTAGCCTCGGTACCCCCAGCGGTAAAGATAATTTCACTTGGTTTTGCCCCTAAAATTTTGGCAATACGAGCACGAGCTTCATTAAGTGCTTTTTTGACTGTTTTAGCAGCTAAATAGCCGGCCGATGGATTGTAAAATTTATCGGCCACATATGGCTCCATAGCCGCGCGCACCACGGGGTCAACCGGTGTTGCCGCGGCGTAATCGAGGTATATGGGCTTATTCATAGCCGCCTACTATTTAGGCAAATGTGTAGATTTGCTGTTTAACTTTTTGCTGATAGGTTTTGGCGGCCTTGAGCAAGCGGCGAGCCTCATGGTCGCTTACCGGCTGATAGTGGCTGCCGTTTTGTGACTTTAAGATGCCGTTGGGGCGTACATCGTACCGGGTTGTCATAACGTGATGCTTACCCTGATTATCTTGCCACTCTTCATGCCACACCCAGGTGTGCTCATCAAGGCAAAAGAATTCGCGTCGGCGATCTTTGGGAATAGGGCCAAACACCGTTCCGCCAATGCGTGCTTCGTGTCGCATCAGGTTGCGGTACAGGGTAGCCTCACGTTGCTGCTGCTTCTGTGAGGTAATTTGGTTCGTAAGGGTTGAGAGCACGTTTTTAATTGTCATGGTTTACCCCTGAAACAAAGGCGCTGTTAACAAGCTGCCGGGCTGCGTCTTCATCATAAGCTTGGTTCTCTGCTGTAGCATTTACGTTCTTTTCGGTCGGCGGTTTAACTTCTTCGTGGCCAGCTGATAGATTCGCTGCTACCTCGTGTTCAACTTGTTGAACCGCCTGGGTTGTATCAAGTGGAACTCGCAACGTAGGCCCGTCAACAACTGGCGCTTCTACCGGCTCTGGCGGAACAGCGTTTTCAAGTAAACGCAGCGCACGATAAATAACCCGATCTCGCTCGAGTAGCGGACGGGGAACGTTGAGTACTTCTGGTGAAAAATCGTGTGAACTCATAATTTAAACAACTCGCCGGCGTTACGTGTTGTGGCCGCGGCAAGCTCCTCAAGGCTTTCCTGCCTCAAGGTACTTATAAATTTGGCGGTCTCAACAACGTGCTTAGGCTGACAGATTGTACCACGAAACGGAACAGGGGTCAAGAACGGCGCGTCGGTTTCAAGCAACAACCGATCCAGCGGTATCGCTTTAGCCGCCTCGAGTTGTGCACTATCTTTGGTAAACGTCATAATGCCGTTTAAGCCAATATAAAGCCCCATACCAAGACATTTGTCAAGGGTAGTGGTATTGGCGGTAAAGCTGTGAACAACGCCCCTAATGCCCTTAAAATCGCTCAAAATGGCAAAAAAATCGTCAAACGCTTGGCCCGTTCCAGCGCCAGCCTGTTTCGGGTCGTCTCGTACATGGAAAATTACCGGCAAATCATGCTCTTGCGCCAGGTTAAGTTGAAACTGAAATATTTCTTGCTGATCTGCTTTTGGTGAGTGAGTGTAGTAGTAATCCAAACCTGTTTCGCCAATAGCCACGACCCTACGTACCGTGCTGCCTCTACCGTCGGCAAAGCCACCGGTTTTGGTATCACTTTTGGCACTGAACTTCGTTGCCGGCTGCGCTACTCCTTCACCGTATGGTTTATACGCTTTAGTGTGTTGCTCGCTTTCGCCTTGTTCAGTACTCAAATACGAAGGTCGTGCATGATTTTGTGCTAAGGTTCTGAACTGTTGCAAGGCGATTTCATTATTTACATAATGCTTGGCTTCATGCGGGTGCAGGCCGATGCTCGCCCAAATTGACTGATACTTTGCAGCATACTGCACGGCCATTTTGCTATCTTTAAGGGTACACCCCACGCACAACAGACGTGTTACCCCCGCCGATAACGCATCGCTCATTACCTCATCGCTATCGAGCGGGTAATCATCAAAATGAATATGACAGTGGGTGTCAACGAGCTGCATGGGATGTCGAGGTATTTTGCTGTGCTGTATCGGTAGCTGGCTTATCAGTTCTTGGAAAGAGCGTGCCCTCAAGTTGCCGAATAACGCCTTCGTCAAAAATATGCCGTATTTTCACCGCGGTTGTGGGCATAAACGGCTCAAGCAGCTCTGCAATCTGCAATAAACAACTCACCTGGTATGCTAAGACTTCGCGTAGGTGGTTTCCATCATTGGTTTTAGCGATTTCCCACGGTTTTTGCTTTTCAATATACTGATTGAGCCCACGAACTAAATCCCACACTTCTTCCAGTGCTCGATCAAACTTACAATCTTCAATTGCTTGATGATACGGCGCTACATCGTGCGCTGTTTTGGGAATATTGCCAATAATACCCTTTTGGTACCTAACAATCATAGCTGAGGTGCGTTGTACGGCGTTACCCAACTCGTTCGCTAACTCAGTGTTGTAAACCTCTTCAAGGCGTTGCCATGAAAAATCACCATCATCATAGCTTGGTATGTGCCGAGTTAAAAAATAGCGCATCACATCTGGCTCATATTTGGCTAATATTTCATCAGGTGTAACAAAGTTACCGAGGCTTTTGCTCATTTTTTTACCATTAAGCGTAATATGGCCGTGCACATACAAGGTTTTAGGCAACGGCAGGTTGAGGCCAAGCAAAATACCTGGCCACATCGCCGCATGATGACGCAAAATATCCTTGCCAATCACCTGCACATTTGCCGGCCAGTAGTTGGCAAAATCTGCGTGCTCTGGGTAGCCAAGCACGGTTATATAATTAAGTAACGCCTCAAACCATACATACATTACTTGATTAGGGTCACCTGGCACCGGTACGCCCCACGATATTTTATCTTTAGGGCGTGAAATACTGATGTCTTCAAGGCCATCACTGATAACGTTTAAAATCTCATTCTTGCGCTTCTCTGGTACGATGCGAAGTTCACCCGTAACGATGGCCTCTTTAATTTGTTGGTTATATTTGCTGAGCGCAAAAAAGTAGTTTTCTTCTTTCAGAAGCGTATAGGGCTTGTCATGGTCAGGGCACATATTATTGTTGGCCTTTACGACTTGCTCGGTAACGTACTCTTCGTGGCCAACGCAATACCAGCCCTCATAAGCACCTTTATAAATATCTTCTTTAAGGCTCTTCCAGACTATTTGGGCGCGCTGCTCATGGCTTGGGTCTGTCGTACGAATAAAGCGGTCATTGCTGATATTAAGCTTTTTTTGTAAATCACGAAATTTTACACTTATTTGATCGGTAAACGCTTTGGGGTCAAGTTTAAGCTCAGCTGCCTTTTCAGCTATTTTACTGCCATGTTCGTCGGTACCGGTGCTAAAAATGGTTGGTTTTTTATGCAAACGGGCGTAGCGCGCCAACACATCTGCATAAATAAGCTCCATAGCAAAACCTATGTGTGGATCTGCATTCGTATAGGCAATAGAAGTAGTGACATAAAAATTCATAGTAATCCTTGCTTAATTGTAGAGAAATATAAGAGTTAGTAAATAGAAAGAAAGCCCCTATGCGGGCATCATGCGCATGTTTAAATTACTCGCACTTGTTGTCATAACAACATTATAACACCTTAAAGCAAGGCTGTCTGCTCTGCCTCGCCGTTGTCGCCGCCTAGCAGCTCAATAACGCGGTCAATGAACGCCCGCTGGGCCTCGTTGGCCTTTTCTTTAGCTTGGCTGGCAGAAAACCACGCCACTCGATCAATCTCTGGATACGCTTGCATGCGGCCAGAACGTGGTGGCCATTCAATTTCTATAGTGTTACTTTTTAGTTTTGACTCATCAAAATCAGCCTCTACCGCCCAAGCATGCACAATTTTATTGTTTTTCTGCTTCACCGTACCAAGAGCGGTGTAATCGCCAGGCGGAGCCGGTTGGCCCGTTTCTTCTTTGAACTCACGCTTAGCAGCAGACAACTCATCTTCGTTCTCTTCTATCAAGCCTTTTGGTATGGTCCAGTAGCCTTTGTCTTTTTTAGTAAAAAACGGCCCGCCGTTATGCGCCAACAAAAACTCTAACCGCCCGTTTTTGCGCCGATACAATAATAATCCCGCCGAAACCGCTGGCATTATATTGCCCGCCTTTTTATACCCGCTTTAGTACTCATAGAACCCATTGTATGCAAAAGTCTCTGATTGGTAAAACTGTCATGGTTATGACTAGATTTTTGAGTATAATTGCCGCTTAGGACTAGTGTTTTGTCCTTTAACAATCCGACCCAACCATTCCCTGGAGGCAACATGACCACTATGACTCGAGAGCAAGCTCTCGAAGCCATCATCTGGAGCGCGGATGGCCTAACGCCGTCCGAGCTCTATGCAGTGCTGGACTTGATGCCAGACCTTCGGCGCGTCAAGCTCGATCGGCTGTTCGTGCGGAAGTACGGTGATGAGCCCATCGTGCACCTCACCGAGCGTGGCTACGACGTCTTCAACGACGCCAAGCTCACCGAGGTGACCAGCAAGCTCATCGAGCTGGCAGAAGTCGAACTCGCAACCGATCCCTGGATGCTCAACTGCATGGCCGGTTCAACATCGACCGGCAAGCTGGAGCATCCCACTCCGCAGAAGGTCGACGCTCTCAAGCAGTTCGCCGATCTGTGCCACGAGACGGGAACGCTGCCGTGTGGCGTGACCGTCCTCACCACCAAGGAAGACGAGCACGTCGAAGGCGAGTTCAACGGACGACCGCCCATCGACCAGGTGCTGTGGTACGCCGATCTGATGATCAAGTGCGGCTTCACCGACATGGTGTGTTCGCCCCAAGAAGCGCAGGCCATCGTCGACGAGTTCGGCTCCGCCATCAGCACCAACACTCCGGGCATCCGCCTGCCGGATTCACCGCCTGACGACCAGGCGCGAACCAAGACGCCCGGCGAGGCGATCAAAGCCGGAGCAACCCGGCTCGTCATCGGTCGCCCCATCAGCAAGGGCAACCCAGCCGAGAACATCGAGAAAATCGTCGCCGACATCCTGTCTGCGGCCTGACAACAAGGAGACCAATTGTCACTCGACATTGCAAGTAGGCTCGAGGAGGCGGGTGCCGTCTACACAGACAAGCACTTTGTCTACAAGAGCAAGAAGCACGGCAACGGCTACATCAACCCGGACCCGCTGTTCCCTGACATCGAGCTACTGTGGCAGCTCGGCGTGGAACTGTGGGGACCGTTCGCTGGCCGCTTCGACACGGTGGCTACCCCGGCAACGGGCGGCATCGCTTTGGCGTACGCCACGGCCTACACCCTCCGCTACGAAGTGGATGTCGGCTCTGGCGGTCCCGCCACGGCGGTCGTCTGGGCTGACAAGGACGGAGACGACTTCGTCTTCGAGCGTGCCGGCTTCCTCGACCAGATCCGCGGCAAGCAGGTACTCGTCGTCGAGGATCTGCTCACAACCGGAGGTTCCGTCGCCAAGGTGGTCCACGAAGTGGAACGCAACGGCGGTGAGGTCATCGGCGTCAGTGCGGTCTGCAACCGGGGCGGTGTCACAGCTGATGATCTCGGCGTCCACCAACTCGAGAGCCTCATGGCCGTCAGCTTCGAAGCGATACCGCGTGAAGACTGTCCGCTGTGTGCCGACCAGGTCCCCATCGTCGAGGACATCGGACACGGCAGCGACTTCAAGTCCGAGAACCCCAACTACGAAGGAGGTTACATCAAGCTGCTGTCCTGAAGAAGGCCATCAACACTCGTCCATTCATAGGGTCGCCGGTCCCCTATTTCCGAAAGGAGAAAATAGACCGGCACTACCAAGCAACTTTACTTAACATGTTAACTATTAACTTGTTAAGTATTTATACTTTCGTGGCAAGGTGCCACAAATGGCAATATTTGCACTTATAACTATTTAGTTTTACGTTGCGCTGATGCTCAGCCACCAACGCAGCGGCATTCGCCTGCTCTTTAGTATCAAACGCTAACTTCTCTGAACACGGCAAGGTTTCTTCTTCCATAAGTATCATGGTAACATCTCTCTCATTGAATACTTTTTCGCTCGCTTGCTAACGCAAGCTATCCAGCGACCCACTTTTCTCAGTAGCAAGAAATAAGTCATCACTGCCCGCTGACACGGGCGGGATGAAAGAATTATGAGAATATCAGGGAGTAGGGTGCGTGTCGTTGGGTGATTTTAAAACCATAACTTAACAGAGATGGCGTCTTGGTAAAGGTTAAGTTTCGAGTTTGGTGCCGGTTTTTTGAGCGATTTGATGCACCCAGCGGTCCAGTCGGGCAATTTGAGCATCCCGCGCCACGCTATCGGTCTCAATATCATCAAGACGTTTTACAAACCCGTCAATCGTGTTGGTTAGCCTGTCTATACTTTGCCTAATGTCAGCAGTGTCAGTCCTGACATCTTGAAATTCGTTATGAACATTTTGTGCAAAATTAGCCATAACGTCCGAAATATCTGTAACGGCTTTATCTACAATCTTTTGAACATCGTCTTTGGTTGCAACGTCTGCCATAGTGACTATATTTTATCACTCAGCACAACTCGTCACGCTGTATTACCCACAACATCTAGTTCAGACGAGAACTGGGTCAGATATAGCCCAGCCCCTCCTGGCTCCTGATGGATGCCTTGATGTGGCTTGGTTTGAACAAGGTCCTGTCAGCGTCAAAATAACAATACAAGTGAATGACTTGCCCGGCGTATAGCCGGGTGACTCGTTTACGATCATTGTCATGAACATTGTTATTTTGACAAGCTGATAGCAAGGTTCAAACCATTGCCACGAGGGGTTTTGCCTCCTTTTGACCCAGATGCAAAAGGAGGTCGCCTACAGCTCACGGAGTGAGCGGGCGAAAGAATAAGTATTCACAAAACTTGTCCGGCCGGACACAAAATGAGAATAATTATTACCGAGACAAAAGATAACAAGGATATTCGAGTTCTTTGCAGAAAGAACGTTTAACTAGCCAATTCTTCTACCAAATGGTCTATGGTTGTTTTGTATAGATGCTTTTGGCGGCTTGTTAGCCCTAAAACTTCGCCACCATACACCCGTATTCCGCCTAAACCGTCCGGGTTATAAACTCTCTCGATGTCCCCGCATTCTTGCCGTACCGCACAACCCGCACAGACACGCAAGGCAGCGTTCATTTGTTCTTGGTTGTCTGCTGTTTTACCCCTCCCTACTTCTAAAGTGGGATGAAATATATTAGGATCCATGCCTGCACAGGCATTTACAGCCAATTCTATGCTGATTTTCTCCTCTGCTTCAACGGCCATAGTTTGGATTATCTAACTGTTTGTTACGGTGTGTCAATATAATCCTGGCAGAGGCGTTCAAACACGGCATTGGTCCAGCCAAAGCCCGTTTGTGAAGGGTACACCCCTTTAGCGGGTGGCTTTTCTGGGTCTACCACGTTGTACTTCTCTAAGAAAATGCCGTGCTTATTAAACCAGTCAAGGTTGTTTTTGAGCCACTTGAAGGCAATCCGCTTAGCATCTTCATGGTAACCGTAGCGCTCAAGCCCCTGAATCACAATTAAGTGCAGTGGCGCCCAGCCATTTGGGTGCGCCCATTGCATTGGAAAACTACCAGGCATAATTGAGTTAATAGGAATCGTTTGCGGCTCGGTAGTAGCCAGCCCGCCTTTTTGCTCGAACTTACGCAAGTTTTTTACCAGTTTAGCGGCTTTTTGATCATCTACCATGCCTGCCCACATAGGGTAAAAGCCGGCCAACGAGCTGACATTACCGCGTTTTTCTTTGGTGTAGTCATAGTCATAGTAAAAATCACGCATTTCGTTCCACATCAGTGCATCCATGGTGTTTTTACGAATCTGGGCCTGTTTGAGCCACTTTTTGGCAACCGTCAAATCGCCCCGTAGTTGCGCCGCGCGGGCAAAATCTGCCTCGTACTTGTAGAGCAAGGCATTTAAATCAACCGGCAAATAATTGAGCGCTTTGCGCCCAAAGCGCGGCGTCATATCCCAGCCACTCTCTGTCTCGGCAATGTCGTGCAGATAGTTAAAGTCGTAGTAACGGCTTAAGCCGGCATACACTTGGCGCGCATTAGGCTTACGGGTGCCCATCCATACCGTATGGTACTCTTCTTCTGCTACCTTAATGGCATCGGTCAGCCACTTGACATCTAGTTTATACGCCTCAAACAAATCAAAAATAAAGCTGGTTAAAAACGGTGGCTGCGAGCGGCTAGTGAGGTACAACCGCGAGGCGTTTGGAATAATCTTAAAACGCTTTTGCAGATAAAATAAATCTTCGAGGATGCCCATTACTAAGGCTTTGTGGCGGTCATCAAGCATGCCCTGCACCATGAAGTAACTGTCCCAGTAATAGAGCTCGTTATAGTCAAACTCGTGGCCTTCCTCGTATGAGGGCACTAAAAATGGCTTTGGCAACCCAACCAAGCTTTCGTCGTCTTTGGGGTGAAAACGCTCGAGCTGTTTCCAGTAGGCTTCTATGTACTCACGAGCTTTTTTTACATCGTGAGCAGTTAGTTCGTACCCAGGCGAACCAAGCAGCACTCGAAGCAGTTTTTTTGAAGTATTAAACATAACTGCTATCAGTGTATGTCTTCTCTGATGGGCTTACAAGATTAAAATTGAAATATTTCGCATTAAATGTTCTAAGCCGCATGGCAGTACCAAAATTATAGTTGATGACGACGCAGCAACTGAGCGTTTATGGCCACAATAATGGTCGAGAGCGACATAAGAGCGGCCCCTACCGCTGGCGACAACACAAAGCCCCTAAACGCCAATACCCCAGCCGCAAGTGGAATGGCAACGACATTATAACCGGTTGCCCACACAAGGTTTTGTTGCATTTTACGGTACGAAGCTTTTGATAAGTTAATAACCTTTACAACGCCGGTTGGATCATTGCCCGCCAGCACAATGCCAGCCGACTCAATCGCAACATCGGTGCCAGCACCTATAGCTATGCCAACGTCTGCTTGCGCCAAAACTGGCGCGTCATTAACGCCATCACCAACAAACGCCACCGTTTTGCCCGCCGCCTGTAACTTTCTTACCACGTCTACTTTATGCGGTGGCAACGCTTCTGCATGATATTCATCAACTTCAAGCTCTTTCGCAACCCACTGAGCAACACCCTTGGAGTCTCCGGTAACTATTGCTACCGCCTTGCCCAGCCGCTGCAACTGCTTAACCGCAACCTTGGATGCGGGACGAATGCGATCTGCAATTACCATTGCACCAAGCAGCTTATTTGACGCAAAAACATACACAATGGTTTGGCCATTTTTAGCTGCTTGTTTAGTAAGAGCCACTTGATCTTCATTAAGTGCCGCGCCTTGCTCAGTCAATAACCGCGGGCCCCCAACATAGTAGGTGGTGTCTCCTATGCGCGCTTTAGCCCCGCGACCCTCAAGTGCACTAAAGTTTTTTGCCTTTTTAGGCGTAACACGCAGGGCTTTTGCCTTGGCAATGATGGCCCTGGCAATCGGGTGCTCAGAGTCATGCTCTACGCCGGCAGCAATCGACAACAGCTCGTTTTTATTTTCTGCAACAATATCTACCACGCCCTGTTCGCCAGTAGTAAGCGTGCCTGTTTTGTCAAAAAGCACCACATCAACCTCGCGGGCAACCTCTAAAGAACTCCGTTGTCGTACCAAAATACCTGCAACAGCCGCCTTACTAATAGATATTGCGGTTACTAATGGTATAGCCAGACCAAGCGCGTGCGGGCATGCAATAATCAGCACGGCAACAGCACGCTCTAAAATAAACTCACTCGACTGGCCAGACAACGACCAGCCAACCACCGTAATACTAGCCGTGGCAAGCGCCACATAAAACAAATATGCTGCTGCCCTGTCTGCAATGAGCTGAGCGTTAGTTTTGCTTGATTGTGCCTCTAGTACCAGCCGCATAATCCCTGCCAGCGCGGTATCCTCACCCGTCTTCTCCACCTTCATGGTAAGTGAACCGCTACCATTAACAGTGCCGGCCACAAGGTTGTCCCTATGTTGCTTAGACACTGGCTTTGCCTCGCCGGTGAGCATCGATTCATTCACGGTTGATTTGCCTGTTACTACCGTGCCATCAACCGGAATTTTTGACCCCGGTCGTACCAGTACAAGATCTCCAACCTTGAGCTGACTAACAGCAACTTGCTGAGTGCCGTTTTTAGTTATAACCTCAGCCATATCTGGTAGCAGCTTAGCAAGCTCTTGAAGTGCGTCTTGCGCACCTTTAACGGCAGACATTTCAAACCAATGACCTAAAAGCATAATCGTAACCAGGGTGGCAAGCTCCCACCAAAAATCCATGCCATCTACGATATGCAATGTAATGAGTAGGCTGTACGTAAAAGCAACCGATATAGCAAGCGAAATGAGCGTCATCATGCCCGGCTGACGCAATGACAACTCTGCTCGAGCCCCCTTTAAAAAGACAAGTCCACCGTAGAAGAATATTAAAACACCGAACACCGCCGGAACGTACTCGTTGCCCACAAACGAGGCGGCAGTATACCCAAGCAAATCTTGAAAGCCTGAAGAGAAATATAAAACCGGCAACGTACCTAAGAACGAAAACCAGAACTTCTTTTTAAATACATGAGCGCTGTGTCCCTCGTGCCTGTCGTGAGCGGTATGGTGTTTTGAGACCATGTGCATAGTTACCCCCTTACTTTAGTAAGCTCATATATTGCTAAAAGTTCATCAACAGCTTTTTGGGGGTTGGTACCACGGGCTATGTCATGCTGAACATGGGTTGTAATATGGTTTTCTACGATCAGTTTATTAAGGGATTTAAGCGATTGCTGCACCGCCAGGCTTTGGGTCAAAATATCCATGCAATATTTTTCTTCGTCTATCATTTTTTGCAAACCCTTTATTTGGCCCTCTAATATTTTTGACCGATGTAGTGCGCGCTTCTTTAAGTCTTTTCTCATAACCTAATTGTATACCCCCGGGGGGTATTATTCAAGCGATTCTATTCTCTGGTGATAGAGCGATTGCAAGATATTCAGCACTGGCAATGGCGCCTACTACAAGAGAAACTGCACCGAGTACTCGTCCTACCTGATGAATTTCTTCTTGAACCCCTTGTAGCTCGTACAAAGCATCGCCCTGCTGTGCTTCTGAGATCGCCCGTTCGACACCAAAAGCTCCAAGTGTTCCGGCCTCTAACCATGATCTGATTTTGCCGGCCGGACCCGGATTGATCTCCCGCCCCCGCGCCGTGGCGATCAGTGCCGCAGCTGAGTTGACACCATTTTGCGCTAAAAAGGCACGGCCGATATCTTTCGGCAAAATATCCTCGTCCATTAAAGTTCTACAGGCACGAAAGGCAACCACCCTGTCAACAACAGGATCAATTACTCGTCCGACACGACTTTTCGTTTTGGTTTTATCTGCAACTGTGCCATCAACATAGTCACCTACTTTACCTGCCAAAAAGTATACGGTACCTCGCAAAGTTCGTTTGTTTTTGATATGCGAGAGACCGATTTCAGCTGCAGCGTAACCACCGAGTGTAAACGGATGAGCAGGTGCTATAACGCCATGAGTTTTAGCTGCGAGCTTTTGCACCGGCGTACGTTCGCTCGGGTCAATAGTATCCCAGTCGTTTCCGCCACCTTCTAGTCTGTGTAAATTCATGCAAACCTAATAGTACCGACGAAGCTCGAGATTACGCAAGCATAACCTTGTTGTAAATCCTGCCGTTTCTTGGTATAATATTTGAGATGGGTCCGAGAGGATTTTATCAGCTTGGTCGAACTAAGGAGACGATTCATTCGACTCGACTGTTCGAACAAGCTAGAGGAAGAGTCAAGCGAAAATGCAGTTTTTATCTTCATGAGAGATAAAACGAAATAAAGCGTCGACTCTGACGACGACGAGGGGCTGACTTTAAGCTCGACGTAGGACTTTATCGGTTAGATCAGCAGGTCGCGTACTAAGCGTTATATGGTAAAACTTTTTAACTGCAACAGTTAAAGAACGCGTAGCAAACGCACTGAACAGCCTTGCGGCTGCTTTTCGTGCGCCAGCTATCGCAACAGCTGTAGCTTAATTTGCTTCAGCCGTACCTAGTGTGACGCCAGATAGCTCTAGCGTGCGCCATATTTTCTGGATGCGTACTGCTTACTATCCATAGGCAGTATTAAGCCTTTAGGATTGCGAAGTTTGGTTATTTTGTCTGTTTTTCAGGCCAAGCTTCAAAGATAGCAAAAACAGACTAAACCTGTAGACGACTAACCAAGATAAACTTGCGGACGCGGGGGCAGTACCCGCCAGCTCCACCATTCTTCGCATAAAGCTACGAATGGCAGGCCATATTCACCAATATGAGTTGCCATAAGTGGCTTTTTGTAATTGAATGCGAAGAATGCCCTTCGAAGCCCTTGGCGAAGTAGGGCTATAATGTAGTGTATGCATTATGTCTATGCACTACAAAGTAAGGTCAACGAAAACGAATTTTACTTTGGAAGTACCTCAGATTTAAAAGGTCGTTTGGCGAGTCATAACTCTGGGCAATCAAAGCATACGGCTAAACATAAACCCTGGAAAGTAGTCTGGTATGGATGTTTTCAAAACGCTTCTAGGGCACGAGAATTTGAAAAGTATCTAAAAACCGCATCGGGCAAAGCTTTCTTACGCAAACGACTCCTTTAAGAAGTAACCCTGTTTTGCTGTCTCCTCTTCTGCCAAAACCATTCCCGCTTTTGGCGGGCTTTTTTGTTTCTTGCTCTTGCTTGGTAAATGATTTAACTACAACTAGAATATATTTATGTCCAGACCTGAGAAGATAATCGGTTTAGCGGGTGCGAGTTGTAGTGGCAAAACCACACTCGAACGCAACCTTATCACCTTATTGGAAGACGAGTTAGCAATCTTTCCGTTCGATGACATGTTTATTGGTAGACCAGCATTGCAGGGTGTAAAGGTTGATAACTGGGAAAGCCCTACCCTGTATCGATGGGATGATTTCTTACATGGTGTCAGCGAACTAAAGCTTGGAAATGCAGTAACGATAAAGGCCAACTCACGAGAGAGCAAAGACGCTGGTATTGATACGAGAGTTATTGAACCCCGTTCATTTGTCATTGTAATAGGGTTTCTGGCATTGCATGATGAGAGAATACGAGCTTTCTATGACGAAATGATATTTATCGAATTACCTGAAGAAGAGATTATTAGACGCAGAAAAGCAAGAGCGAACCCTGATAGCCCCTGGGACAGCGATGAGTACATCAATAATTCACTTATCCCAGGGCACCACCGATACGTTGAGCCACAAAAAGAGTTTGCTGATTATGTAGTTGATGGCACGCTGCCACCTGATGTATTAGCTGGTGAAGTTGCACGGTTAATCACACAAAAGCCCTAAATGTTATAATTAAGTTAGATACATGATGTAGTTAATACTTATCATTGAGCTCTTACCAAATTCTTCACCGCCCCACTAGTATAGGGGGTATACCCTCAGGCGTTATGTACCTCTGACGTGCGTTCTTTCTTGTATTTATAGTCTAGGTAGTCGTCCCAGAGTAAATCACGCCAACGATGCACCTCCTCAATAATGAGGGGTGAACTATTTTCGAGGTGCTCCACCAATTGCATTTTGACCTCTGTAACAAAGAGGTCTTTTGTTTGCGGTGGTTTATATATTTACAGAATATTGTATAATAAAACTTATGAATGAGAGAAAAGAGCCCGGACTTACCTTACCTAAGAGTCATTTTAGATATTTTGATAGAGCAATAAGAGCTAACTATGGCAAAGGTATTGCTGAAATTGCTCAAGTCGACCCAGTTTTCGCCTTCCAAGCAATGCGAACAGGTTTAACGGCATTATTCACCAGACGCGGTCACCGAGAATTAATACAGCAGACCGAGATGGCTGATGCTGAACTAAAAACTACTGCTGTAACTAATAGAGAACTTGACGGCGAAGCAGCTTTCACGGGTTCTGTTGGTCATGCTATGGATGGGCTGGTAGATACTCTGATAGCACGTTATGAAAGTAGTGAACAAGACTTCGTTATTAAGGTGGTTGGTAACCGTAGCTTGATGGACAGAATTAGGCATCGAGAACCCGTACCGCAGGTAGTGGCCACAATTCCTCAAGTTCCATAATACTTATGCTCATGGGGCTATAACCGTAAGGGGCTATCAACATCTGTTGAGCGTTTTGTGCGGTTTATAGTCTAAGTAATCGTCCCAGAGTAAATTATGCAATCTATGTATTTCCTCAACAATGGGGGGTGAACTATTTGAAGTAGTCCAGCTAAAAACATATCAGAGAGAGCGAAGTCTTTTGTTGTAAAATATAGAAGATAAAGTATAATTAGTATCCTTGCCTAGTTTCAGTGACAAGGAGAATAGGATATAACTATGAGCTTACAAAACAAGGAAGCTTGCGAAGTAACTTTTGAAAAACCGTCTTTAGACGACATTCTTGCGGGTATTGCAGCAAGAAAACCCAGTGATGAAAAACCCGCTGACGATGAACAGCTAGAAGCTCTTGCGGGTTTAATACACCAGGCTTATACGCCCGAAGAAATCCTGGCGCTAAAGCGTAGAGCTACCGACTTGCTGGATGTATCATATGGCCAACCCCAAGTCTTGCGTTTTGTTAATATACTAGGTGGTCAAGTACATGACCCTATACCACTTGATGTGCAATCGCCAGTTTACACTCTTAGACAAGTTACACCTGAAGTTGTTGTTGAGCGACTTCCAAAGCCAAATTACTGGTTAGAGCAACTCAGTATTGTGGGTATACCCCCAGAAAACTGTTAGCTGCCTACCTCCGTACTCTCAATTATTTATGAAATGAACTATTTGTTTAGATGATAACCTTGGTAGATTTTACTTCCTAGGAAGACGGTTTGGAGGTGTGGGAATATTATCGACATTTAACTGAAAAAAGTGCTTGACATATTATTATAAAGTGCTATAATGACAATTACCGGAATCGTTAAGATTCTGACCGTACCGTTAGCATGAAGTGACTATGGCGGTCACCGACAAGGCATTGTCCAAGCATTGCAGAAGCAGACCAATCATAACGTCTCCTGCCATGGATAAACAATCGCTCCCTAAGGCGAACGTTTAACTAAGGCGTAAAGGAGGCGTTTTTTAGACCCCAAAAACAGACACCACAACTTGACATAAGTCTAGGTTTTGTGCTATAATATAAAGTTAGGCTCACGGATGTAACAAGGGTAATGTAAAGCGTTAAGTCATTCCGTTTCTGACGTTCATAGGAGGGACGAAAACAGAGATGGGCGGACTTCCCCCCACGCTGTGGAGCGTTATAACCTTGTACATTCCCAATTAGAGAAAGGAACCCCAGTGAATCACTGGACAAAGAGAGTCCTCACGCTTGTCGCGTGGTGGCTGTGGATCCCCGTCTTGTACCTGCTGATGCGAGGCATCGTTGCCCTGCTGTTCTCAGGTCATACGTGGGGTCGAGCAATGGACCAATGGCTGATGGCCAACATCCTTTCGGGTGGTGGCTGGCTCTGGATCATGCTCACCTTCGGCTTCATTGGTACTGGAGTGATCCTGCTGGCCGAATGGCTCGATGGAGAAACAGGCCCTCCTGTCTCACAAGCACTCGGAGTAGTTAGTCTCGTGTTGGCGCTTGTGATGATCGGCCAGACGGTTCGTGTGGAATGGGACAATGACAAGGACTTCGGGCGGTACTACAATGCCGCAACGACGTTCTACGTCTCTGACACCGACGAGCCGCCGACATCGCTCAATCTGCTGTTCAATGATGCACGGCAGAGCAACACCGACAAGTGCGACTTGGTCGGCGGAGCTGACGTCCCCAGCTGCATCAAGCAGGGAACGCTCAGCGAAGCTGGTTGGGATGCCCGCGTCGGGTCGCTCGATGGTGCCAAGATCGCTCTCAGGCGCACAACCGGTGACGCCCAACGAGTGAGCCTCAATGTCAAGACGCTGACTTACCTCAACGCTGGTGGTGAGCAGCAGGCACGGTGGAGCGGCATCATGGACGGCAAGGGCAGGCAACAGCCCATGGCGGGCGTCGCTGAATGGGAAGGCTCCGGCCAGCCCACGCAGTGTCAGTTTGAAGGGCAGTTCGAGCTCGACCGTGCATTCGGTGGAGAACGAATGAACAGCCTGCCAAACCTGCTGGCTGAGAAGTACCCAGCACTTCGCTGGAACATCTCTGACGTGTGGGGTTACTGCGACGGCGATGAGCCAATCGTGGTGATTCCGATGACACGCCAGATGTACTTCAAGGACCGGACGGTTGACACCGCCGGTGGCATCGTGACGGTCAGGGGCGACAATGGCGATACGAAGCTGGAACATTTCAGCAGCGTCAAGCCGCGCCAGTTCCCCGGGCCGGTGTACCCGATGTCACTGGTTGTCAAGCAGCGTGATGAGATGCGTTGGGCAGCGGGCCGAAAGAACGCCGAGCCAAGTCGGGGTAGTTTCGGTTACGACCCAGCCACCTCAGAAGCGCAGGCTGGCAATGTGTCGGAATACCTGCTCCGCAACGCGGATACCGGCAGGCTTGAGTGGGTGACACCGCTGACGCTGCGTGGCAGCTCCTCGGAGCTCTTCGTGGCTTACGCAGTCACCCCCGCTGACACGGTGGCCGACAACCAGTTCAACGAGCTGTCGGTGTACGTCCTCGACGAGGACGATCCGCGACGGATCAACATCGACAACCTCGAGGCGGACGCCCGGAACTTCCTGGCGACCAATGCAGGCACGTTCATCTCCAACGGCGGCAAGCTCATCGAGTTCACCCCCGTGGATGGAGACCTGTGGCGCGCCTTCGGCGAGCTGAACGGCCGGGTGGTCTACCGCCTGGACATCAGCGCTGGCAACAACATCCGTCCGAAGCTGGTCAACATCGGACCCTCAAGCGAAAGCGACGAGGAGGATCCCGACGAGCCCAGCAACGCCGCTTGCGGCAACGAACTCACTGAGCTCAGCCCAAAGCAATTGGGTGAGTGCCTCAGGGTGTTCACGGACGAGCTGGTCAAGCGCCAAGAAGTTGCCACTGGCACCTCCTAGCCTTCACAGCTAGCCTTTCTCAGGAAATGTGGAGCCTCTTGATCGAAGAGGTAATTTGTTTCGGTGTGCAAGCACCTAAAAGAAACGAATCGATCTGGTTGAGAGACACCAACAATCTCTCACTAGGGTGAGGTTGCTTGCGTTTGTTCAGCTTCGGCTGTTCAACCCTGCAATCTCCCCTTAACGATCCGTAGAGTAATAACTGCGCTGATGAGCCGTAACGGCGGCGAAATCGTAACTGAACTTGTTGACTTTTTAGCATAAGTGGTATACTAGGCGTATCTTTAAAGTCAAGGAATAAAAATGGCCAAAAAATCAAAAACAACTAAAAAATCTAACTATTTTACTACCCTATCTCGTACCCAAAAATTTATCGTTATTGCTGTTGTAGCAATTGTGGGTTTGGCAACACTGCGCTTCCTATCTGCCCAATCTGCCAAGCAAAGCCTCAATCTTAATTTGCCCACTGAAAAAGTTGCTCTTAGCATCAGCGATGAAAAACCTATGGCTGTCAGCCGTGACGAGTCGGGCAAGCTTGTTTATGAATCACGCGGTAAATCAGTTGACGTAACCGCCAGCGGTACCGTCTACTGTACGCCCGAAGGTAACGGAGAAGTTACCGCCGCTCAAATTACGCAAGAAGAAGTCGATAAAATTCTTACCGATGTTAAAAGTAAAAACCCCGAAGCCACGGCTGCCGACGCCAGTGATATAAAAACTTCGGTTGGCAACAATAAACAGCTTATCTTGGCCGATGATGGCTCGACTGATGTTTTAGTGGGTGATCAAAACAATGAAGCCCTTAAACAAGCCGAACAAATTTTGGAGGCGGTGTGTGATCGTACTAACCAAACCGTACCAGCAGAAGCCGTACCAGTTATGACGCCCGACGATTCAAACAAACCAACCTCAACACTGAATAGTAGATTTAGCGTTATTCCTAAAGCAAGCGCTGCTGGCGGGACAACAGGCCAAGCAATTGAGCAAGACCAGATTAATAGAATTAATAACGAAAGAAGAGCGCGCGGTTTGCCAATCTTAGGGCGCTCTGAATGCTTAACGATTGCGGCCAGAAAATGGACAAACTATATGGCAACAACCAATGTCTTAAGCCACAGCAACCTCGTAGGGCCGGTAGAGAATAACTGCGGGGCAAATTGGTGGCAAAGAATTGGTGAGAACGTTGGCTACGGTGGAGATTCGGCTACTATTTTTAATGCATATATGAACAGTAAAGGCCATCGTGAAAATATTCTTAGGCCCGAATATCAACGCGTTGGCGTTGGTGCAATGACCTATAAACACCCAGCCAATCCATGGGTCTTAGTATGGACAACTCAGTTATTTGCTCAATGTAAGGGCGCCTGCGCTAACAAATAGCTAATAGCTTTGCTGAAACTGCATCATGATGCTCAGCAAGCTCTGCAAAATGTTTCATGCCGCAATGATAGCACGCCAAATCAAAATAACCATAAGTAGCTTGTACTTGATAACAGAGGCTGTGAGAAACTTTTTACTCCTGAGGCGAAACGTAGTGTGCTACAAGTTCGGCTTGTTCAGTAGCTTTAAATATATCATATGCCCATACAAGCGCCGCAATTCTATCCTCATAGTTGGTATAATCGCCGAATGGCTCTACAGTGACTTGCCGACATTCTGAACCATTGCTAACCATAAAATCTACCCCGTATCTTGGAGTAAAGTGTTGGAAATTTTTGATTTCAAGATTGCCGTTACCGTTCACATAAAATAATGGTGACCATGAGTTGATTCTAGCATCGCGGCTAGGCATCACAGCCCCTGAGTCATTTACAAATATAGCGTCCACGAATAGCTGCGCATCACCATCTGTATCTACGGTCACGTCTTCAGTAAAAAAAGCTATTTCATCATTGAGCCTATACTCAGTATTGGTCATCAATCGTATATTTGGACCGATTTTAGGCGACCCGTTTTGCCCGTGTACTTCAGGAACAAATACTGCAACTAAAGTTTCTTTGTCGTGACCATCAACCAATACGTTCGATACAGGATGAGAACGTTCTCGGTATACTGCCCATCCAGCTTTTCCATGTAGGGCATTAAGGCCTAGTAGTCTTTGGATAACGCTAGCCCTGAATTCGGCTACTCGTCCATAATACTGCGCCTCTAAAAATGTAGCGTTTTTCTCACGCAGCTCTTCAATAGCTTTTGCTTCTACGCGCTCAACCTCTGGCATTTCGAACTCGGCCATCTTGCTGCCTATTGTACTGGCTTATTAAATATTGTCTACTGTTAATTTGCTTGGTTACAAGGCATGAGCTTCGTTGATCATTGCCTCGCCAGGTTGAAGATCAATTTCGTCGGGCACTATTTCTGTCATAGCCTCGATAACTGCGTCATGAGGGTCTCGGTAATTTTCGGTTTAATTGAGAGGAAAGTTCGCTTGAAGGGTCGCTGGGCGGGGGTGGGCTTGATACTAAAGTACCAAAATTCACCACCCCCGCGGCGACCTCAAGCTGACCTTCCTCGGTCGAGGCGAACGACGTTGTCCGGCTCGGCTGGATCTTGCCCGTGTTCGAGCATTGCGATATCGCGGTCGAGCTTCATGTAGCGCAGGAGGACCTTCCAGTCGCTTTTCGACGTTCTGACGCCCTTGAGCGCATAGCCCTCGGGTGGCTTGTAGTCGTTGCGATCTTTCTGGCCGAGGCCGTTGACGATGATGATCTTGATCATCCCGCAACGCTCGCAGCGTTCGGTCTCGTAGAACGCGGCACCGATGGGGTGGTAGTCGAGCATGATGTCGACCTCATCCCAACGGTGTTGACGTGCCTTACACTGCGCGTGGTCGTAGCTTCGAGACTTGAAGTCTTCAAAGCTTTCACCAAGCTTGGGCTTGAGCGCGAACAACGCCTCGCGGACGTAACGCTCGCGACGCATGAGCTCGTTGAATTGAGCCCTCGTGATTGCGTCGTCGTCGTACAGCGCTTCGATCCGCTGCTTCATGGTCGGCGTGTTTGCCAACGCTGTCACCAACTTTCTGCTAGGGTACTTTCCTCTCAAATTCCTTACGGAACTATATTATTGTACTACATCATCGATATTTTGTCAATAGACGGAGCGGTAACCACAGGTGTAAACTGCCGCCTACCCTGGGTGCTGCGCGGAACGGGTGGCGAAGTTATTATTACGCGCCCTGATTGGTGTCAGGAAATAACTGAATTACTTCCGCCTCATCGGGCGTTACCAAATGCAAGGTTGGCTGCCGAGCTTCATCGATCTCAGGCACTTCTTCAATTGTAATTTCACCGCCCGCACGAGTTATTGCACCACTCAGAGTACCTAGAAATTTCGCGGCGATGTCCGGGTGACTCTCTTCTCTGCCAGTACCCAGATTAATCACCGTAACATCGTTGCCGACCATGTCGTGCCGACGTTTTATACCCCATCTTTCGTTTGGCTGTTCTTTATCTGTCATAAATAACTCCTTAATACTTTTATTAAACGGTAATTATAAGATGTACGCAAGCTAGTTGTTATTGCGGCGGGGGTGGTTGTTACCGGGACCAGTGTTGTCAGGTTGTTCGGGTTCTTCTTGAGGTTCTTCTTCTAGCTCGTCTGGTTCGGGCTCTTCTTGATCAGGCCCCGCACCGCCTCCTCGGCCAGGCGAATTGTCTTGCACGGGTAACTGCTGGGGGGCCGCTTCTGGTGTTGGCTCTGCTGGTACCTCTTTAATGGTTGTGCGTTTTGGCGGCGCAGCCGCTACTTCATCGCCGAGCAGTTGCCACTTCATATCATAGAAAAGGTAGGTGGTTTGGGGGCTCGTTTCATCTGGCGCGATTTGTAGTCTGTACACATCTTGACCACCTCGCCTCATTTTATGGGCGCGTATAACAGCATGCCCCTGATACGTCATATGCACGTAATCCAAAACATCGTATGGAACCTCTATGTCGTCTATGAAACTGCCGGGTAAAGGGCGGGAGATTCCGTTATCTGGCACACCTGAGCCCACTTGGGCGCCAACCGAGTCAGCCACCGCCACACTAGTCACCGCCAACACCACTGCAGCCGCACCTGACACAATAAGCCTCCTCATATATTCCCCCTCGTTAATCAACGTGAAGTATAGAGGCTGTAGCTTATTGCTGCCATAAAATATTTAACAGAATAGTCAACTCGTTATCGGGTTTGTTCCCAGGTAAACTCGGAGTGACCAAAGTGACCCCACCGGGCAGTAGCCTCGTAACCAGACCTCAGAAGTTCAAGCCACTCGATAATGCCATTGGGCGAAAGGTCATAGCCGCTAACGGTTTGCGGCTTGCCATCAATGATGACGCTAGCCTCAAGCGGCTGATCATGGCCAATTGCATAGGCCAGCCGGCAAAAAACCTCGTTAGCTTTGTGTTTTTGTAGGTAATCTATGGCAATTTTACGAGCGGCATAGGCAGCAGAACGGTCAACCTTGCTTGGATCTTTGCCGCTAAAACAACCGCCGCCAATTGGAATGCGCGGCCCATAATTATCGACCACCAATTTACGACCGGTTAAGCCAGTATCGGCATCAAAACCGCCCACCTCCCAATCGCCTGCTGGATTTATGTGAAGCTTTGGGCTTGTGCCGGTTGTAGCGAGCGGCTCTTGTTGTAGCCAGGCCGATACTCTCTCTTGTAAATCTGGTTGTGAGGCGTGCTGAAAACTGGCAACGATAGACTCTATTAAACTACCGCGCAACGTTACCTGTGTTTTGCCGTCATGCGGCCACTCATCATAGAGGTATTGATTAAGCTTACGGCTTAATACCACCTCGAGCGGCAACAGCTCTGGCGTCTCGTTGCACGCATAGCCAACCATAATGCCTTGGTCGCCTGCTCCGCCGGTATCGACGCCTTGGGCAATCTCGGGGCTTTGTTTAACCAAACGAACCTCAACCTCAACCTTGCCGGCTAGGCGTGTCACGATTGGCTCAACCGCAACCTTTGCGTTTGAGGTAACTTCTCCGACAACAAAGACTTTACCGTGGCCACCAACCGCCTCAACCGCTACCCGGGCAGCCGGATCCTGAGAAAGATAGGCATCTAAAATTGCATCTGAGATTTGATCGCATAGTTTATCTGGATGCTTTGGCGAGACGCTCTCAGCTGATTTATATTGCTTTGCAGACATAAAAAAACTCCTTTCTATCTGCCGCCGCGTAATCGGAGAAAAAGGAGCTTGGAACTCTGCTATCTTCCCCGCGTGCGGGCTGAATGTAGCACCAACATCCGTTACAAAACGGACAGGTTGCTGGTGGGTCGTAGGGTCAGTTCCCTCACCACACTCTTGATAGGTTACATTGTTAACGTTTGTAGTATAGCGCAAACCTAGCAACAAACCAACCCGTGGTTTGATTTCTTATTTTAGTGAGGGCTTGAAAGCGGTTATACTAAAAAGGTTCATGTCTTTTGCCTTTACTACGTCAGATCACCAACACGTATTCGAACATCTAAAATCAAGCGAGCAAGGCTTGAGTACGGCCGAGGCTAACTCACGGCTTATCCAACACGGCCACAACGTTTTAACAGCTCGGCATAAGCTGCCATGGTGGAAAAAATTACTCGAACCTTTCTTGGGTGTCTTTGTTTATATTTTAGTATTTGCCGCCATTATTAGTTTAATTGCGCGCGAGCCACTCGATGCAATGATCATTGGCATTATACTATGTGCTAACGCAGCCATTTATTATATCCAGCGCTTCTCGTCTGACCGCGTGCTCGATAAACTTAAAAGTTTTGATAAACGGCAGGTGCCTGTACTACGTGATGGCGAGCCCGTGTATGTAGATGCTCAGCAACTGGTGCCAGGCGATATTGTATTTTTAGACGAAGGTATGCAAGTACCGGCAGACGGGCGCATTATTCATGCTGACCAGTTAGAGATCAACGAAGCCGCTCTGACCGGCGAATCGTCGCCTGTCAAAAAACTGAGTGCTAAGCTTAAAAATGTACCGCAAATTTTTGCGCAAACAAATATGGTCTTTCAGGGCACGTTAGTACGAGCCGGCAAAGCGCAGTACATTGTAACCGCAACCGGGAACCACACCGAACTGGGCCGTATAGCGCACTTAATTCCTCCGCAACGCGAAGAAACCGAGGTTGAAAAAACAATAAACAAACTTTTTACTCGCGTGGTAATTGGCGTTGCACTCATTGCTTGTTTGGTTTTTTTACTGGCAATTTTACGCGGCATATCGTTGCCCGAGAGCTTGCACTACGCCCTCAGCTTAACGGTTTCTTCGGTGCCCGAAGGATTACCGTTGGCAATATCGGTAGTCTTAATTTTTGGTGCCCGTCGCATGGCAAAACATCATGCGCTGGTACGTAACCTGCATGCGATTGAGGCATTTGGTCAGACCAGCGTCATCATTACTGATAAAACTGGTACGCTTACCAAAAATAAACTCGAGTTTGAATCTATGTGGCAACTCCCTGGCAAAGAAGACGCCATTACAACCTATACGCCGCTTTCGGTTGCGGTTGACCGCCACACCGCCACCACTGACAGCCTCGAACAAGCTCTCTTAAAGCAAAAACGCACGACTCTAGAAGGCTGGAAACAAGTTGGGCTGATCCCGTTTGATCAACAGCACCGCATGAGCGGCGCTTATTGGCAAACTAACAAAGGGCTCGTTGCAGTCGTCAAAGGTGCGCCCGAAAGTCTCCTAAAATATGCCAAGCTCAGCGCCACACATAAAACAGCCCTTGAAACGCAATTAGAAACCTATCTAACAAAAGGCTACCGCGTGCTTGCAATCGGCCTTGAGCCAATTACGGATCTGCCCACTAAATACTCACCTCGCACGATTGATATGTTAGGATTGCTGATCTTTGGCGACACCATACGCCCGAGCGCCAAAACGGCCGTTGCCACTGCCAAAGAAGCGGGCATTACGGTAGTAATGCTTACCGGCGACCACGTCACAACGGCACGACACGTTGGCCTTGAAACCGGCATAATATCGAGTCGTGAAGCAGCCACGCTGGCAACTGACGAACACATTAAAGCCATCACCAAAGACCCGCTTCATGAGCTTGAGAAAGTACAGGTATTAGCGCGCGTGTTGCCAGAGCATAAATACGATATTTTACGCGCCGTACAACATCATCACATTGTGGTCATGACTGGCGACGGCGTTAATGACGTACCGGCGCTTTCTAAAGCCCACATTGGCGTCGCCATGGGCAGCGGCACCGATGCCGCCAAAGAAGCAAGTGATGTTATTTTGCTCAACGATAATTTTGCTTCAATTGTAAAAGCGATCGAGCAAGGCAGAACCATTACCCGCAACATCAAAAAAATCGTCTACTGCCTGTTTTCAACTAACCTGAGTACCATCATCATTATTATCTTTTCTTTAATTGCCAACTTAGGCGTGCCGTTGCTGGCGGTACAAATTCTCTGGATTAATCTTATCGTTGACGATATTGTGGTTATTCCGCTTGGTCTGGAGCCGCCAGAGCCCGACATCATGAAACAAAAACCACGCCGTTTAACACGCGGTTTCTTCAGCAACTATGATCACTTACGGGCTTTTTTGATTGCAGCAACCATGGCAGCTATTACCTTAAGTGTGTACGTTTTCTACAAAGATGTCGCCCCTGCGCTTGCCAATACGGCAGCTTTTTTTGTGCTTACCGCTATGCAATGGGCAAACGCTATTAACTCGCGCAGTTTTACAAAACCTTTTTGGGCGCTGCTGCACCGGCCAAATTATCGCTTATATGCAGGCATTAGTATTGCCATTATCTTGCAAATTATTGTGTTAACAACCCCGCTTGGTAGGCTGTTGCATATTCATCACATTGGCTTTACTGAAGTAATAGTTATGGTGCTGGCGGTCATTATTGTACTGCTGACAGATGGCATCTTTAAAGTTGCCGTGAAAGAACACCGCACTCGCACTGCTTAACCCAAGTTACGATTGAGCGTTTGCAACCCTGAAAGCAAAGCCCGCTGCTGATTGGCAGGAATAGTGGCAAGCAAGGGACGAAGCTGATTATTAAGTAGCACCTGCGCACGGCGCACAATCCGCTGGCCGCGTGGTGTCAGGCTGACGACATGCTCACGACGATCACCTGGCTTGGTAGTTATTCTGAGTAGGCCATCGCCATCCATCAGTTTTATTTGCCGGCTAACGCTTGACTCGGTTTGGCCTAAGCTCCGCGCAATGTATTTTTGCTGCACATAGGGGCGCTCTTCAACCACGCATAACACCTTAAACTGCGCCATGCCGATTTCTAAACGACTTAATAAAATTTCATCGTTAAAGCGGGCAAGGGAGGCAGCTACTTGCTGTAGTAGTAAGCCAAGACTTTGATTTGAATTATTCATAGCAAATACTTTACATGTTAATAATTAACACGTCAAGTATTTGTCAATGGGTCAATGATGTGCGTAAGGTGTTGCCATTCGTCAATGGTTAGTTCTTGCGCCCGCTTATCAGGACTGATGTGAGCCTGCTGCAGCAAGGCTTCAGTTTGGATTTTAGGTAGCTTTAACCCCTTACTCAGACTGCTACGTAATTTTTTACGCGGCTCGTTAAACCCGGCCGTAACGACGTTAAAAAAAGCATCACTAACCGTAATCAGCGGCCGCGTTCTTTGGGTTAAGATCAAAACTTGTGAATCAACTTTTGGAGGTGGCGTAAAGAGCACCGCGGGTACTACCTGCCCTACAGTAACCTCATAAAATATTTGGGTAAAGATAGCGATGGGCGTAAGTTTGCCAGGGGTAGCCGCTACCCGCTCGGCAACCTCTTTTTGTACCAGCAGGGCGGCAATAACGGGCTTAGGCGCTTCGTCAACCAGCCGTCGGAGCAAGTTGGCAGTGAGATAGTACGGGATGTTAGCCACAATCTTGTAGTTTTTAGGAAGATACGAAAAATCAAAGGTACGGATATCACCTTCTTGAATAAATAGTTGGGTAGAGTGATTGCGGTGAAAGGTGTGCTGCAGCTGCTTAATGCGCTCACGGTCAACTTCAAGCGCTAAAACGTCTGCCCCAGCGGCTAATAAACGCTTCGTTAAGGTGCCGGTCCCGGGGCCAATCTCGAGCACATAGTCGCCGGTCGTAACTTTTGCACTTGAAATTATGTTGTCTAATACCTCGATATCGGTCAGCCAATGTTGACCAAGCGACTTTTTTGCAAACGGCAAACGGCTCATAAATCGAATAAATTTAGCTTGGTGGTGTCGTCGCGTTTGCGGGTTAGCGTTTGCTCGAACACACGCAGATAAATCTCGCAGGTGCCGCCAACAATCAGATCTTTAACATGGCCGCCGATGGCCTGAAGGCGCTGGTCTGAAAGGGTAACGTGCATATGAATTATGGGCTTGTCGTTTTGCCAAGCAACATTGCCGGTTAGGTTAGTTATCTCCATGAGCTCAGTTAGTTTATGCCATTCGTACGTTTCTGTCTCTAGATTGTAGTAGCCAAGCTCAACTGCTTTTGCTGCCCCAAGGCCTTGCAACCAGGCGCCAGTGATATTGTGCTGTCGAATAAATAGTTGGAGCTCGCTCATAAGATCATCGTGCAGATCAAAACGCAGTATGTAGCCGTCGTCAACGTTTGTAGACTTCATTAATACCAACCTCTCGATTGTGATGCCGCCCATGCTCCGCACGGTGCGCCATAGCGCCCGGCTATATAGCCCATGCCCCAGCTTATTTGCGTCGCCGGATTAGTTGCCCAGTCAGCCCCTGCTGTAGCCATTTTGGTGCCCGGCAAGGCTTGCGGAATACCGTACGCGCCAGAACTTGGGTTACCGGCAGTCGTGCGCCAGCCTGATTCTTTTTGCCACAGCTGGTAGAGGCAGTACCACTGCTCACCCGTCCAGCCGCGTGAAGCAGCCATGCGTTCGCCTAGCTTCACATTGTCTGACGGATTAGAGATAACAATTTTTGTACCACGCGCAATGACTTTGCGAATAGGCTGAATGGTAATGACTTCTTGCAGCGGTGTACGACTTACTTCTACGCCATTTTCTAGTTTGATCTCGTAGGTTACCACTTTTTTACCAGGCACGCCAGGTTCTCTTTCAACCGTTTGGCCTTTTATAATTGACGGATCATCGACGTGCTCAACAGGCGGCTCAATCGCTTCTTCTACGGCAACTACCTGTTGGCCCTCGCGAGTAATCGACACCCGCATATCAGGCCGTAGCGGCGTATCGGCCGCTGGCGCAACCGTGTCATCGGGTGAGACCTTTATGCCCTTTTCTTTTAATAAATCTCCGACGGTTTCTACCTGCGTGCGAACCGCACTAACGTTTCCGTAAAGCAGTAACGTAATGGGCACCGCTCGGTCAATGACATACCGCTCGCCAACCACACCTTCTTGCAGTAAGTTTTCAGGGGCCTCTGGTAAAACGTTATCTTCAGGGTACACAACAATACCGGCTTTTCGCGCAGCCACGCGGGGCGACTGGTCAGCCGAGTTAATAACAACTTTTTTATCGTTATCAACAATCAAAACCGGACGGGCACGGTATACGTTAATGTTAAAGTTATCCTCGACAATGGCCGCATCGAGCGATGGCTCGACAATGTCACCATCGTGCACTGTTATATCTAGCCGCTCAAATAATTCACTAACGGTTGATGCCCGCGTTGGCAACGTACGTTTAGTATCATCAACGTACACGGTAACTACGCGTGCATCAGAGGGCCCGACAACGCTCCCCTCACCCAGCACCACAAAGCCGACAAGTGTAATAAAAAACAACCCTAGTAACGTGATGACCGGTACCACAAACGGATGTTTTTTTAGACTGAGTAGCTTCTTTGTGTGGCCGTGCTGTAACGAGCTGGTTGGTTGAATGGTCTTGCTCATGGATCAAATGCCCCTCAAGCCGTTGTATCTTCGGCTTTACAGACCTTACTATTGTAACAGATGAAGCAAGCCTCCCCTACCGAATATAGTCAGCCAATGCTTGTAATACATCCGAGCTTGCATTACGCGTGTTAAGGTCTGAAGTTTTAATCCACCGTGACTCGACAACCTCTGATCGCGACGGCCGTAACGTTATTTTTTTAGGCAACGCAACCTTAAACAGCGCAAACGGAAACTCGAGCCCATTGTGGCGGTAGGTTTTATTGGCGAGTTTCTTAATTTGCGCGGGCGAAACGCGCAGTCCTATTTCTTCATCGACTTCCCTGATAATGGCTGCCTGTTCGGTTTCATGCGGCTTAATACCGCCGCCCGGTAATGACCACTTGCCGTTACCGAGCCACGATTTTGTAACTACAATTTCATCATTAACCATAATCAATGCTCGTGTGCGCTTAGAGCGTTTTAAAAACACTCTTAAACCAGGCCACAATAGCCAGTAAACAGCCAGCCCTAAAATTGGTGGTCCTAGCTTCATAGTTTTTCTACACCCGCAAACGCAATATTAATTTTTTTGGTGCCCTTACCCTTAAAGTAAATCGTTGCCACGTCGCCGTCCATTTCAAGCACCGTACCAACACCAAAGACATTGTGTTTAATACCGTCGCCCTCATTAAGCTCGGGCACGTATCGTGGCTCGTCATACGGGACCGGTTTTGTCGGCGATGGAGCTTCATCGTACGCCTGAGGCTGATGCATTGCCCTACCAAAACCAAGATTGTTCAAAAAACTATTTTCAATAATTGATTCGGCATTGATCTCACTCAAGAAACGTGATGGCGGATTATGTTGCTGACCGCCGTACAGCAAACGACTGGCGGCATGAATCATATACAGCTCTTGCCGAGCCCGCGTCATACCCACGTAGCACAACCGGCGTTCTTCTTCCATTTCATGCTGGTCATATAAGGCACGTGAGTGCGGAAAGATCGACTCTTCCATGCCGGTCATAAAGACCACCGGAAATTCCAGACCCTTGGCACTGTGCAGCGTCATGAGCGTTACGGCATTACCCTGAAGATCAACTTGATCAATATCACTGATTAAACTGACCTCTTCTAAGAAGCCGTCGAGGCCCAAATCTTGATACTGCTCGGCCACACTCAGCAACTCCTTAACATTTTCTTGCCGCGATTCACCCTGTATGGTGCCGTCATCTAAATACGTCATGTAGTCAAGCCGCCTAATTAAAGAATCAATAACGCCGCTCACGCTCGCATCTTGCATAATGCTACGAAGGCTAATCAAAATATCAGTTAGCTCAACAAGGCCTTTGCGAGCTTTTGGTGTGATATCACTGCACTCAGAAGCCAAGTTAAGCGCCTCAAGCAAACGATAGTTATTACGCGCCCGCCACGCCAAAAACTGCTCGAGCGACTTGGTGCCAATGCCGCGAGTTGGCACATTAACAATGCGCTCAAAACTAATAGCGTCTTCTGGTTGGTAAATGAGGCGCAGGTACGCCATGATATCTTTGATTTCTTTGCGGTCATAAAAACGTACGCCGCCAACGATCTTATACGGAATACCGTATTGCACAAACGCTTCTTCAATGGAGCGGCTTTGTGCATTGGTACGGTACAAAATGGCAAAGTCACGGTACTGACGGGCACCAATGTCGACAGCGGTTTTAACACGCCGAATAATTGCTTCGCCCTCCGCCCGTTCACTGGCTACCTGTAAGACTTGTACCGGGTGACCGTTGCCTTCGTCAGTCCACAGTTTTTTATCAGAACGTTGTTGATTCTTGGTAATAACAGCGTGGGCAGCATCAAGAATATGTTTTGTGCTCCGATAGTTGCGCTCTAGCTTGATAATGGTGGTGTCTTTATGGTCACGCTCAAAGTTAAGAATGTTTCTAAAATCTGCCCCTCTCCATGAATAGATTGAATTGTGAACTACGATCCCGTTCGCACTATAGTTATGAACCTGCTCGACATCAATATCATACACATCACCGTCATAGTCGCTGCGACCCACCGATTCTATTTGTACCTCTTCAATCGCATCACCCTTGACAACCGGCAACATCATGCCCGGATACACATGCGCCGCTGGAGTAAAATTAAACTTCTTGTCTGTTAGAAAGGCATATTTAACGATCGTGATATTGCTGAGCTTATCTTTCATCCGGTTAATAGTTTCTTCAAGTTTACCGTAGTTAAGATTATGAACTTCAGCGCGTGAAGTTCCAGCTTTTCCAGCGCGCACCCTAAACCCAAGTCTGTCTAACACCATTAACGATTGATTGTCGGATGTATTAATCGAAAGTCGACTAGCCGACCATGGACTCTGCTGAGTAATGCGCCGATCACCAAACAGCACGAGATTCAAAGCGACGCGTGCAATGCTGCCCCGTGACGTTGCCCCCGGTATAAAGTGAGGGTAATCCTCAAGTAAACCGAGTTCATCGAATAGATCCTGAGCTCGTTTACGCGTGTCTATTTGACTGTATATAGCATCTATGTAATTTTGACTAAATTTCATCTGTCGATTAGAGAAAGCATGGAATACCATCATTGGTATACCATATTTATAGGCAAGTAATGACTCGTTGAAAACTGCCTCTTCTCGATTTTCACACACCTTAAGAATCCACATTTTATCGGCTCGTTCTTGATTGGCACGAACCCGCAATCCTATGTCGTCTTTCTTGCCATCAAATCGAGTACCCTTTGTAAAGCCAATTCTATAGCCATAGCGCGTCGAATACATAAGATAAACAAAGTATGAATCAGTGTGGGCCCATCGTGTGAACATAAGATGGTTGGGGGTGCAACGAAAGGTTTGCCCATCAACAGTAGTAATCTGTACCAGCTTACCCTTGTAGTGTGATCGTTTTTTTCTGGTTACGGGAAAATGATGCGTCTTACCATACCCAGCGGCTGCCTTAACAAGCGTTCCTTGCTCAATGTCTTTTATCGCTCGTGGTCCATGAACCGTTTCAATCAGGCTATCGGGCAGAATACATTGCCAGTCGTCCCCGACAACCGCGATATTGTTGTGCGGTCCGGTTAGTAATTTAATAAGCCGGTACTGGGCTGCGTTAGTATCTTGGTACTCATCGATGAGCACATATTTAAACTGTTGCTGCCATTTTTCTCTGATGGTCTGATGCTGTTCGAGCATAGAAACCGTACGCGCAATCAAGTCATCAAAGTCTAGCGCATTGGCTTCTTTGAGAAGCGCCTGATAATGCGGAAAAACTTTAGCCGCTGTTTCTTGGATTGGCCCGGACGCTAGACCAAGGTAAGCCTCTGGGGTCAGCAGCTCATTTTTAGCAGTGCTGATAATGTTTGCTGTGGTACGAGCCGGAAAACTCTTTTCATCAATTGAAAGTTGTTTGTTAATTTTTTTGATGGCGTTTAAGCGATCTGCTTCATCAAAGATAACAAAATTCGGGTGAATGCCGGCCTGCTCACCACTAGCCCGTAGTAAACGCACACAAATAGCGTGAAAGGTGCCAGCATACGGCATAAATGAGCGGTTGTCTGGGTTTTCGCCCAGCAGCGCTGCAATGCGTTCGCGCATCTCTTTCGCTGCCTTATTGGTAAATGTCACTGCTAAAATGTTAAATGGTGTAGCCCGGTTAGAGGCCAGTATGTACGCTATGCGATGCGTTAGAGTTTTGGTTTTTCCGCTACCCGCCCCAGCCAAGATTAATAGCGGGCCTTCAGTTGTTTCAACGGCCCGTCGTTGTTCAGGATTAAGACCTTCAAGTAGTTGATGCTCCACCACGTTATTCTAGCAGAATCTACACCTTACCGGTACTAAGCATATTCATTATCACATACGCAATAGCTGCCACGATAACAATGATACAAATAACTATAAGAGTACCTTTAATAATGCCGGGGCCGGCCTTGTGTTTTATGGGAAGTTGGTAGGCTTTGCTCTCAATTAGTTGTTTTACGTGATCATCAGCTGGCGCTTCTTTCTTTTGCGTCAATGGCGGCTCTTGCATGTCTTCTTCGAAGCTTGACACAACCTCGGGCTTGCTTGGTTCAGGGTCGACACCAGGTGCCGCCGGCTCAACTGCGTTTTCTGGATTTATAGTAGTTTCTTCTGCTTGCGAGGTAGGTGGTGTTATGTTGATTTTTGAATGCTGGGTAAGCGTAGGAGCTGCTTTATCTGAATCGGCATCTTCGTCGCGAACCATCGGGTCTTTTACTAAATCCGACCGGCCAACAATAACCGGCCGTGACGTATGGCTAACCGGCTTTTTACCGGGGGGAGACACATCAAATGGTTTACGCCCGTCAGTCATCACTCGTCCATACTCTCATTAAGTAAACGATAAGCAGCAGAAACAATGCCCGAAAACTTATGATAGTTGATGCTCGCGCCGCCAACCAAGACGCCATCACAACCCTCTAGCTCAAGGTAGCCGCGTGCGATTTGTTCATCTATACTGCCGCCATATAAAATACGAATATTTTTACTCACTTTTTTACCGTACAGGTCTTCAATAATTTTACGGATGTAATCCATAGCCTCTTTTGCTTGTGTGGGCTTAGCGAGTTCACCACCAAAAGTACTAATAGCCCAGACCGGCTCATAAGCGATAACAATCTCGCCTACTTCACGAGCAGTGAGGTTGCTAAGGGCCGTAACGACTTGATCGTGAATGATACGTTTTGTGTGCCCACTTTTTCGTTCGACATGAGTTTCACCAACACATAGAATCGGCGTAATTTCGTTGCGGACACAGGCTGCTACTTTATCTCGGATTAAGGCATATTCTTCATTAAAGTGAATACGCCGTTCTGAATGCCCGATGATGACATAGTGAACAAGGTCGCGGAGCATCGTAAAAGAAACCTCACCAGTAAAAGCGCCCTCATCCTTGGGGTACGCGTTTTGTGCAGCCAACCGAAATTTACGACGGTCAATCTGAAGGCTAAGCGGCTGTAAAACAAGCATGCTCGGCGCTAAAACAACCTCAATATTTCGGTATATTTTTATTCGTTCATGTAAACGATGCAATAGTAGGCTCGCTTGAGCCGTGTTGAGATGCATCTTCCAGTTGCCAACGATTAAGGTTCTTTTGGTCATAGCGCATCTCCCGTGTTACTGGAAAAGAGTAGCTCGTGCAGCAGTTTTACTTCGTGCCCGGCGCGATGAGAAAAACCGGAGGTTTGTCTTATTTTCTTAAGATGCATCTTGTCAACGATGGGTGTTCTTTTATGTGACATACGTACTCACTTATTGTATCTTATTTATCCTTCAACGCTTCAACACCAGGTAATTTTTTACCTGCTAATAAATCAAGGCTTGCTCCGCCGCCAGTTGAAACATGATTAAAGCACTCTGTTAAGCCACGCTCTTCAATATAGGCAGATGTATCGCCACCCCCTATTAAGCTATATGGTTTGTGCCCATACTCACCCATCAGGCTTTCTAAAATAGCTTCTGTGCCGTGTGCAAACGGTCCAACCGGCCCGTCAATAGCCGGTGTTTCTGTCACGCCCATCGTACCGTTCCATATGACTGTCTCGACCATTTGCATACTACCCGCGATAAACGCGCCCGAAAAGGGGCCAATGTCTAGAATAATTTCATTGGCCTTTACATAACCACTTTCACGAGGCGGTCGCTTTGGATAGTTTTCGAGTGTTGCTACTACGTGAGCGTCCCAGTCCACTATACGCGTTTTGGCAGTCTTGCTTATTTCTGTTGCAACCACACCGTCTTGGGGTAGGTAAAATACGAAGCGTCTCTTTTTAGCCTCTGCTTCGGCCATATGCAAGATATCTTTTGCAAGTGGAAGATCCTTGCGCTCCGATAAACTTTTGCCAATCTCTATACCGCGGGCACGATGAAACGTGTTTGCCATTGCGCCGCCAATTGCCACGATGTCCGCTAACTTCACAAACCGCTCAATAATTTCTATTTTATCGGCAATTTTAGCACCGCCAATAATAGCCATAAATGGTCGTTTTGGCTGCTCGATTAATTTTGTAATAGTATCAACTTCTTTCTCTAGCAGTAATCCGGCCACGCTTGGCAGATGTTTTGGAACACCAACGAGAGACGCGTGAGAACGGTGCACAACCCCAAAAGCATCCTCAACAAAAACATCAGCTAAACCTGCTAACTGTTTGGCAAAATGTGAATCATTAGCCTCTTCTTCTTCATAAAAGCGCAGATTTTCTAAGACGAGTATTTGCCCCTGCTTTAACCCGGCAACCGCTTGCGTTACCGTCTCCCCAATGCAGTCTGGTACAAAAAACACATCAGCTGTAACGTGCTGCTCAAGCTTTTTGGCCACTGGTGCTAAGGAGTAGGCAAGATTACGTTTGCCATCAGGCCGGCCAAGATGTGAGCAAATGACGATCTTGCAGTTTTGCTTCAATAAGTAGTCTATGGTTGGTAATGATTTCTTAATGCGGTAATCGTCGGCTATTTTACCATCAGCAGTTAATGGCACGTTGTAATCTGCCCTAAGCAGCACCGTTTTGCCCTTGAGGGATATATCTTTAATTGTCCTTTTCGCAAAGCTCAAATGAAAAGCCTCCCACCATTTATCCTCATTGTAGCAAAATATTACTGCTTTAGAGAACCCTTACTTTGATTGTATCGGTCGTACCTACGACTCCCGGGTACATTCCTGAAGCTGTTACCACAATGTCGCCTACTTTTAGTAAGCGCTTTTGTTTTAGCCAATTTGTCAGTTTAATGGCCGCTTTGGGGTCAGCCGGCCTGACATAACTTTTGGTTCCATATACAATGGCTAACTGCTGCGCTACATGAGGGTCAGACGCTACAGCAATGAGTGGGATCTGAGGCCGATAGCCGGCTATTTGCAAGACCGTTGCGCCAGACTTAGTCTCGGCCACAATCGCTTTGGCCCCCAATTGGTCAGAAAGAGAAATAATTGCTTTAGATATAGCGCTTTGACGGTTATGCTCGTCGTGATCAGGAAATAGGGCTTTTACGGATGAGTTACTTTGGGTGTATTTAATAACCCGCTTCATTACCTTAACTGCCTCTACCGGGAACTTTCCGCTTGCCGTTTCATCACTCAACATTACGCTGTCAGCACCCACAATTACGGCGGTAGCAATATCAGATACTTCTGCACGAGTCGGTTCGGGCGTTTCAGTCATACTTGCAAGCATTTGCGTCGCTACAATGGTGGGCTTTTTATAACGCAAACCAAGCCCAATGATATTCCGCTGTTCAATAGGGACTGATTCTGGCGAGGTTTCTATCGCTAAATCTCCCCGGGCTATCATCACCGCATCAGCTTCTTGCATGATGGCTTCTATATTTTCAATGGCAGCTTTGGTTTCTATTTTAGCAATAACCCGCGCCCGGCTGCCCAGGTTAGCCAGCAAACGTTTTAGGCGCAAAATATCCTCAGCATTTTGCACAAAGCTCAGCGCTACATAATCAATGTCACTGGTTGACCCAAATGTAATGTCTTTTTTATCCTTGGCAGTGATAATATCGCCACCGAAATCTGTATCTGGCAAGTTTATGCCTTTTCGTTTTATTAAAATACCGTCATTTTCTGCTTGTACATGAACAACTCCGCCCGATACGCTAGTAATAATAGTCTGCAGCCTGCCATCATACAGAAACAGACGTTCGCCGCGTTTAACTTTTTTTGATAAGTCATACTGGGTGGGGATAATTCCAGAGCGTTCATAGTCGGCCTTGTATTTAAACTGCAGGCTTTGGCCGGTACGAACAGTAATAATACCCTCAAAGTCACCCAGCCGTATTTTAGGGCCCTGCAAGTCTTGGATGATTGCTACCGGCTTACCGTAACTGCTGCTGGCACGACGAATCCATTCAATTTGCTGCAATCGCTCCTCTTCGGTGCCATGACTAAAGTTAAGCCGAATGCCGTTTGCACCCGCCACGATCATGTCATAAATTGCCTTGTAACTATGGCTAGCCGGGCCAACGGTGGCGATGATCTTTGTTCGCTTAAACTTATTGATTGGCACCACTGGTGCTCTATCCGTAACATTCATCTTTTTATTAGTTTACTTGCTTATGCTAAGTTTTAAAAGCCGCGCAGCTTAATGTAACGGCGCTTTAGAGCCCATGAACCAATATAAAAGTTTCTCATAAACCTAAATTATTTGCGCCACGTGACATTCGCCCACGGGCTACCGGCAATGCGAAATCGTTGAGAGGTCTGTTTTGGATTTTGTATTGGCATAGCGTCATTACTTACTTGGGTCGCTTGCAGCACCTACTTTTTCAACATGGACAGCCGTAATATACATGTTTAAAGGATCGGATTTTGCCTGTACACCAGCCTGCAAGCTGCTACCGGTCGTTAAATGTATGGCTTCTGGGTGACACTTTTTGAGAAAGTTTTGCGTTTGAACAACATCAATATCTCTAACCGCTCCTTGCCCAAACCCCCATGAAATGGTGGTTCGTACCACCTTTTGCGGAGCGGAGGCACGTGCCGTTAGACAAACTCTATAATCGCCGGTGCTCGATATTTGCTGTCGGGTTTTTGCAGAGTAATACTGCGTTGATGCGGTAAAGGCTATATATCTCACGCCCGCTTTATTGTTGTCATCGTTAAGGGTACGCGCTGGGGCATCAAAATCCGCTGCCGTCCACGTTGCTGCTGAGGTTGCTGCAAAGCTTCGGTATGTAAAGTAACCGGCACCAACTATAGCAATAACAGTTATTATTGTTAAAAAGCGTGCTTTGGGTGAGGTTAACCAATTCTTAGTTTGCGTAGTTGATTTTTTGGCAAGTGGTTTTTGTTTTTTCATAGTTTTCTCATTATTATAACTTTAATTAAAAACACAAGCAGTTATATTGTCAATCAAAAAAGACTATGTATTCAGTGTAATAAATTCTTCGAGCCAATTTAAAAAGGTATTGTAATGGGTGTTCTCTTGCGCATTATAACTTCCATCATCTCCGGTGGTTGTGCTAAAAATAGCCTGTAACCATTGATTACCGGGTGTCTTATAAAAAGCAGTAACACCATCAGTAGTATGACCCGCATTAAACATTACTACTTGCTTACCACCTATGGTTGTGAGTTTTACTGACTTAGTGTCTAAATAGCCGCCTTCGCCGTTCTTTACGACATTAATGGCCTGTTCTGGTGTAGTGCTTGAGTCAATACCAACCCATTCAAGCTTTTGGAAGTTGATATTTGCACCAGATTCTATAAATAGCTGTCCACCACCAGCCTCTTTATAATCGGGACTTAATAAATACTGACCGCTTCCAGCTATTTTTGTATCTTGAAATGGTTCTTTGGCGGTTTTCCAACTTACTGGCACTGTATATTTAATACCATCTAGGGTTTTGTAAGCTGAATCTTTGGTAGAATCTGCATTATCATTTGGTGATTGAGTTTCTTGTGTTGACGATGCGTCTTTATTATTAGTGTTATTTTTTTGTCGGTCGTAAACAAGCCAACCTACTGCTCCCAGCAGCCCGACAACCACAATTACAATAAGCACTTCTACGACACTAAAACCTTTTTGATTAGATTTCATGAATTTGTATTCTCCTTATGCTAAGGATACAACAATGCAACTAAGCATGGAATAGAGATAAATTAGAATAGCCACAGAGAGGTATAAATACTCATTTTCGCTCTAAAACCCACCCTAGAAGCTTTCCGTGTGTTCCAGAGGGTGTAGTACTAGACACTAAGAGCTTAAAGTTTGGAACCCAAACAATTAGCCCATTTTACAGATACATATTAAACAAAAAGGACCTTTCCGTGTCGGAAAAGTCTCTTTTGGTGACCTCAAGGGGAATCGAACCCCTATTGCCAGGATGAAAACCTGGTGTCCTAACCATTAGACGATGAGGCCAGATCACCATATACTTGATTTTTAAGGAGCAACATTTTTATGTTGGAGCTCATGATATTATAACCTCAACAAATATTAGGAGCGGAAACTGCTAAATGATTGCGATGGGACCGCGTCAGAACCGACGGTCAACTTCTGCAAAACTCATCGCTTTACTACACGTTTTAGTCGCTTCTTCCTTTACCCTCAAAAAGAATCCCCTCTTTTTGAGGACCCCATCTACGCCTTTAATGAGGTAAATAACTGGGGTATTGTAGCATTTTTATCCTCAAAATAAAACCCTCTGGTAGCCAGAGGGTTTTATTAGAGTTAGAGCGGTCAGTCAAATCGCTTACTTATGTGAATAACACTAGCACAATTCTAACGACTTGGCTAGTGTTTATCCACAGCTTTTTGTGGTTCGCCATGTTAAGTCCTGCTTTCTAGCAAAGCCAGAAACTCTGCCTTAACACTCTTGCAACCATACTTTGTTGCGAGGTTGCGGTACGCAGTCGGCGTATTAAATATACGTCTCCTTTGCGTTCCGCCCTCGTGCCTCGTCTAGTTGCAAGCGAACTCACAAAACTATGAAAGATGTTTTGACTGATTAGCCGTTTCGGCGACCGTATACCAATCGGTGTGCAGTTGCACCAGCTACAGTAACCGCAGCTACAATGCCAGCTACATCACCCGCACCCGTGACAGGCAACTCTGAAGGTTGCTCTGGCTGAGTTGGGGGTACTGGCTTAGCCGATGTATACGTAACCATGCTTTCACAAGTTTGGCTGGTTACGCCTGGCTTGTCTTGACCATCAACTGTAAAGTTAACTTTACCCACAATCTTATAGGTACCGTCTTTAGCGTATTCGTGTTCAACTGAAGTTTGATCAGTTAACAACGGTGCTGTACCGTCACCAAAATCAAAGGTGTAGTTTTTAACTTGTACGTTGCCAGTAAAGCTTGGCGTAATGCTTACGCGTACTTTTCGGCCACCAAGTTGGTCAACCTTGATGAGCTTACACTCATAGGTTGGTTTCTTTGGCTCTTCTTTAGGCTTACATTTACCATAATTAACATTTATGGTTGCAGTCTCCCAAATTGCTCCGAACCCAGTAGGTGTAGCAAACGCTTTGTTTGTGATTTTCTTGGTACCACATTCATCCTTTTTGCCATCACTTACTTTCGTACGGAAACCAAGGTACGCTATACCGTTAGGGTTATAGTTACCAATATCGACGTTAACCTGTCGGCCATTGGCCTGAACAGCTGAAGCTGGGTAAACATAACCATTTGGGTAGTTACCATTAATCAGCTTAACCGTACCAGGAACAACTTCTACTCCAGCAGGAACTTCGTCAACAATCTTCACATTCTTAAGCTCAGTAGAGCCAGCGTTCTTAAATGTAATCATCCAAGAAACATTGTCACCAGGCTTAACGTCAAGATTTTTCTGCCAAGAACCATTTTGCTGGCCAGCCATGCTAACCTGCTTATCGATGGTGTAGCGAGGTGATTTAACCTTAACCTTAAAGGTTACAAGCGCTACATACTCAAAACAACCCTTCATTGTACCGTTGACGTTATTATCGCCAATCTTCACACCACCCTTAACGATTTCATCGCTAACTTTTTGATCAATAAAGTTTGTTTTAATGGTTGCAGAACCAGGAACATAATCTAGTTGTACAGGATACTCACCAGTCATGCTCAAAGTGTCTTCAATTACTTTTGGTTGTGCATTATCTGCACTCACAAATGCTTTAGCAGTTTGTGATTTGTTGAGGCCATCAGGCAGCTCAACGCGTACACGTGTATTCTTAGCCACGCCTTTGCCGCTTGCATTATGCTTTGGATCAGCGCCGTTATGAACATACACGCGCATTAAAATTTCGTCACCGTCACGCACGCCGTTCATCGGGTCATAAAAACCGTCTGGAGCGCCTGCTATTTTACCGTGAAAGAAATTCCGTTCATCACCAATGTTAGGAACACCGGTAAATGAGTTAAACGTAACGTGATCAAAACCAGGGGTACCCGGGCCTTGATATTGCTTAACAGGTCGGTCCCCGCCAAGCAACGCCATACCTACTGCACTCATACTCACAAGTGTTACTGCAAACAATGCAGCGCTTGCAATGAGTTTTTTAGGCAGGCGGTTAAATAGTCTCTTCATATTAACCTCCTTAAAGGTAATGTTCTTTAACAAAATGTAAACCTTATTCTTGCCGCTCTAATTGTTAAAGACCAAAACTGTAGAGGCACCTATGCTTGAGCATAGACCCCACCTCACAGTCGTGCTTTATATTACCATTTCAATTACACTTTGTCAATATTATGGTTATGCTTTCTTCTAGATTGTTAAAGGACTTGATCTACCTCTTGGCTTACAAGAGATAAGTCAAATCATTACAATCCACAATCATGCTTATTTTGGGTTTAGCGGGGGCATTCTTTAGGTTTAGTCAATAAAGACTAACTTTTAAGAATGCCCACGCGGGTTAACTATGTACGCGAACCGGTAAAGGCTCAAGCGTTTCAACACATATGTTGGTTTTTGCTGCATGACTGCAAGCGGGTTTTACCAACAACCAGTTGACGAGTTTGCGAGCAAGTAGCTCAAGCGAAAGTCGCCAACATGCGAATGGTGGTGGGTTTGTCTAAGCGTTGCCACTTAGTTAATAGCCGTGAGGCTAACCAGGTCCACCAAACCTACCTCGGTTTTCCTACGCAAGAGGAGAGGAAGGGAGCGTAGGTGAGCTCACGAGGCATTGCTCGAAATTACCGACCAGAACCGTCAGAAGCTCCCGGGCGGGGGCGGTGGCGGATTGGTGGTCGGCGGTGCCGTGGTTGGCGGAGCCGGCGGTGGCGCAACCGTGGTTGGCGGCGTCGTGGTGTTGGTCGGACCATGTCCACTGTCGCCTCGACCGGGCGGTTCGCCTGGCCTGGGTCGCGGCTGCGGTGCCGGTTCGGGCGCATCAGGAGGCCTGATGACCGTCGGCGGCGTCGGGATGACCGGACGGACTCGCTCGTCGGGGTGGTCACGATCGGAGCTCACCGGCGACTTGCGATGGTCCTTGCCACCTCGCGGCTTGTCCGGCTGGTCCGGCTTCGGCTTCTCCACGTCGGGAGGTGCCTCGTCCGTCGGACCTTCCGGCGCAACGGGAGCAGGGGTCACGGGGTTGCCGCAGCGCTTCATGACGCCATGACGACCGATCTCCTTGCCCGTCGCATCGACGAAGATGACCATCCAACCTTCGGTGTTACCCGTGGGAGGCCGACCGCTGGTGGGAGTGCCGTTGCTGACACCCGTGTTCCCCCAGCCATCCGGCATGGATGGTGCATCCTCGATCCGCGTCGCCCTCCAAAGCACGGACCACTCCTGGTACTTCTGCATCCCCTCCTCGGAGTAGCAGACACCGTTCTTGACGACTCCTCCCTCAACGAGAGATTCGACGTTGTCGATTGGTGACGTTTCTCCCAAGGGAGACGCGGTGTAGTACAAGAACAGACCACGCGGGTCATGCGAGTTGAAGTCCAGGATCTCCTGGCGCATCTCCTCACTGGTGGGTGCCTGCACACCGCCGGAGAGAACCCGGTTCTTCTGGTTCTCGTCCAGACGAGTGACGAAGGCGTCGCCGCACTGGGCCGGAGCCGAGGTCGACGTGCTGGTGGTGGACTCGGCCGGAGCCTCGCCGCAACCACGCAGCTGACGCAGGATGCGCCTGAGCTCACGGACTCGCTCCTTTGCCTGCTCCTCGTCGGGTGTTCCCTCCGATTCACGGACGTCGGCGCGAGCCGTGGCGAGCTCTTCCTCCGTGTTGGCGATCGCCGCGCTCAGGTCTTCGACCCGGTCGCAGTCGACCTCCGCCTGGGCGTCCGCGTCGTCGACGCAGCTGCTCAGACCCACCGCCATGAGGAGGGCGGCGAGGGTTACCAACAGTCGCTTCATGAGAATTACCTCCTCGTGGCGACTATTTGCTCAATTCGGATGGTCCGAGGCTGAGCTGGGGTACCTCCCAACTTGACGTAGAGATTGGACTCTAGAGAATTTACTATCAGCGTTGCTAGGCGCGGCTGATTGTCGGACTGGTTACCGCCACTTTCTCAAGTGGAATGAGGCGTGAACCTCAAGTCGTGGGTGCAGCCACGGTACCCGGCGGAGGTGGCGGAGCCACGTTCTGACCCGGGGGAGGTGGGGGCGGAGCCATGTGCGGATGCGGGTGCCAACCGGGCGCTTGGGGCGCTGGTTGTGCAGCCTGCAGACGCTGTCTCCAGGTGTGGGTGTTCTCGGTGTCCAGGATCGTGAGGACCCAGAGGACAACCAAGATCGCGATGCAGCCGGCGATGATGCCGATCTGCAACCACGCGATGCCTTCCAACAACTCCATGCCCCACAACGCGGCAGCGAAGCCCAAGCCGAAGCTGAGCAACACCTTCCACGATGAGGGTCGAACGATCCCCCACACCAGCAGCGCGACTGAAACCACGCCAAGGATGAGGAGCGACACGCTCTGCCACGGATGATCGCTGACACGATCTCGAAGCTCAGGAGTGTACCACCAGTAGGTGACCAAGTACCCCGTCACCACGATGGTGACGATGAAGAACACCGACTTACGCACGATGTTGTTACCCATGATGACCTCCCTTCCCCAATGCGGGAAAGTAAGCAGTCCCGAGGATTTCTCGAAACAGGCTGATCTCCCACATGGTAAGGAGCAGCGCGGCAGCCATCAAGTTATTTGATCGCTCTCGCGCCACTCCTTAGCACAAATTCCACACCAGCAAACCTGCCAGCTAGCAATGCTAGCCGCACCGTTTGCTTCTTGGTTATTTTTGACTCACCTCTTCCGGTACTCCTGCAACATATTGCTATACGTCTTAGTCTGTTCCTCAGAGCTTCATCAAAACTAACTCAAGCGTGTAATGTGCGCATGGAAAGGAAGCACATGTTGTGTTAGTGTTGAATGTTACATAGTTGCTCTGCTCAATCAGGGAGATATTGCTACCTCTACCCGAGAGCAAACCGCCTATTACTAGTATTACCCTGTTTTATACCAAATTATGACAATATATTGATATGGTTTGTTAGCTAGTATTAGATGGCTTGCCCTCAAGTACACTCCTGACAAACAGATTACTAAATATCTGATTACACTGATGTAGTGCGGTGTAATGCGAGGAGCGAACGAGGCACGCCCAGAGACGTATAAATAATACGGCGAGGACGTACCGGAGTTCAGCGACAAAGCAGAACACCGTAAAGCAGAAATGGTGTTTCACCTATGGTGAAAACATATTTCTGCGATAGATCAGTGTAAAAATGAACTGTAATGATCTGACTTGTTAAATTGCATCCAACCTTACAAACTGGGGTCGCATGATAAAAGACGGCAAAAAACAACAGATAACCTCTGTTGCTTCTCATTCCACCTCTGTTAAAAGTTTAGCGTCCCGTTACGGATGTACACTCACCTCACATCTGTAATTGGATGTTTACATACTATCACATTTAGGCATAATAGTCAAGTATATGCATAAGCTTTTTTAGCTTTGTCAACCCTCTTTGGAGTAGTGTTACTTGACACTACCAACAAAGCACTCCGGTCAGGAGTGCTCTGTTGGTACTGGTACGGGTTGTTTAAATACTTCTTTCTAGTATTTTACGTGAGGTTTCTTTAGCCTCTGCTTTAAGCTTGTCTAGCTCTTCTACGGCTATTTGCTGATAATTTGGCACGTTATCTTTAAGCCATTGCGCTGCCTCTTGATCTTTGCCGTTTTTTACAAGCTCTTCAAAGGCTTTCAGCTTTTCTGGGCCTACTTCTTTGACCATACGCATGCCCATGCGTAATTCCAGCGCTTGATATATGCGCCCAAGCATTGCGTCTTTATCGGCGTCGCTAAATTTATCTAGCCCAAGCTCTTTCAGCAAACTGTCATCTAATTTTATTTGTGCCATAGTCTCACCCTTTCTTTTATACCGTTTGTGGCGCTACGTTAAGTTGACTCATAACCTGATCTACGCTGTTGCCTTGCTTGACGAGATCAAGAATTCTATCGGCATTATTGACCGTCCAGTTATTGCCAAAACCTTCGGTAGCCGAGAGCCGCCCAATAACCTGATTGTAGACACGATCTTGTTGCGGGCTAAGCTGGTCTTTAACGCTCTCCCATATTTGGTCAATACGTGATACGTCTGGGCTTTGAGGTGTGCCTGGCTCAATACTGCCAAAGAACGCATCTGCCCGCCCTGGTGCGTCAGGGCTTGATCCACGAATACCAATCATTCTGTCAATATTTGGATTGTACTCTGCCTCTGGCCGTGGGCCGCTAACCATCGTAGCGCGGTCGCCACCGCCTCCTCCAAATATAAAGTTACCTGCTAATGCTCCCAATGCTCCGGCACCGGCGGCTATCGCCATTGAGGTAAGGGCACGGCGATCATTGCCACGTTTTGTTTCACCAGTTTGGGTTCGCGCCTGACCGGTCATGCCTTCATTCACCGCCTCGGCATAGTCGTGAGCGACATAATTCTGAACAAAGTCGTCTTCTTCTGCTCTGGTTGCGCTTTCAAGCGCATCGATAATTTGCTGCGCTTCACGGTGGCGTTGTTGTGCTTTAGCCTCAGCAACACCAGCAGCTTCTGCATTCCTGCGGACAACGTTACCAACTAAGCCTTTGCTAATTCCGCGCGCCGCCGCAAAGCCGGCACCAGCCGCCAAACCAGCGCCAACTACCGGAGCAGCTACAATACCGGCTATACCAACAGCCGCCCCTATTGGTGCGCCAATTGCAGCCATAACCGCACCTTTTTTAACTGTGCCGAAGCTAAATAATTTTGTGCCTTGTTTGTTCCACCAATCGTAAAAACCTTTTAGTTTTTTAGTTTCCACATTCTGAACTTCAATTTGATATTGGGCTTCTATTAACTTAACGGATTCTTCCATAGCACCCCAGTGAATGGCACTCACCAGCTCTTGACCAGTAAAGCCATGTGCTCGTAGCAACTCAACGCTGATTCGGCCGGCTTCAGCCATAGCCTCTTCATAGGTCTCAAAAGCGGCTTCTAGCTTTTTCTTACTAAACTTGCGTGAAAAGAACGTGGCACTCTCTTGGCCGGCCCGTAATCTAGCTAGCTCATCGCGGGCAACCTCTAATACTGCCAGGGCTTCTTCGAGCTCTGGCGAGGTAATTCTTTCTTGGTTTTCGGGTTTTTGATGGTGTTCGTGGTTTCCGGGTTAGTGGGTATTTTGTGGGTTTTCGGGGTGCTACGGATTCTCTGGGTTTTCGGGGGGTACCTCAATACCACCACCTGATGACGCTTCTGGAGTTTTACCCCAAAATTCATCGTGCGCTTCAGCATGTGCGTCCGCCTCGCTTTTGCCATCTGCTTTTATCTCATCAATGCGTTCTTTGACTGCCTTGCCAATACGCTTTCTTGGGTCTTCGGGGTTGTCCCAAAAATCCTCTGCGGCTTCATCTTCAGCTGTATCTTTATTTTGGCCAGCCTCTTCACCCTTTTTGACTCGCTTGGTAGTGGCGTCTTTGATTTTATCGCTCACTTCTTTTGGAATTTTAATTTCACCGCTTTTATCCGTGCCCGGTGTCTCTTGGCCTGATTTATTAGATTCTTCTGGTGGATTTGTTTGTTCGCCAGATTTGCCTTTATCTTCTTTAAGATCAAAAGTCCATGGTTCATGGCCCATTGCCGCAATTGGCAAATAATCTGGGTCATTTTCATCCATGAGCTTCGGCCGCTCTTTAACCATTTTGTCCCACTCACCTTCACCGACAGGACGTAAACCGTGAGTGCTTTCTGTAGCTGCAGGTTCTGGTTTGGGCTGCTCTTCTGCTACTGTTACGGGTATTCTTTGGCCTTGTGCTTCGACAGCAGCGTCTATCGCCGCCATTTCTTCACCCATAGCGTCAGGACTAGGCACATCTTCTGGCCGTGGTTGAGGGGCTCGTTCGTTCATAATGTCTCTTATTTATCTTAAATTATGTTTATGTTTGTAATAGTACCACACAAATGCATTTGCAAAAAAAACTTTCTTGATTACTTCTTTGAGTTTCTGGCAATACCCTTGAAGTTTTCGGGGAGGAGTTTTTTCTTTTCAAAGCTAAAGCCAAAGGTACTGCCCTTGCCCTCTTGGCTCTTAAAGATGATTGAGCCGCCTTGCGCTACCACAACTTTTTTGGCCATAAAGAGGCCCAGTCCCGTGCCATCCGGCCGCGCCTTTTTGGCGTTGTGTGCACGATAAAACTTATTAAACATATGATGCTGTTCGCTCTTTGGTACACCGATGCCGTCATCAGTAACGGCAAATTCGATTGTCTCGCCCTTGTCTTCTAGCACAACGGCAATATGGCCGCCGCTGGGTGTGTAGTAAATAGCATTATCGGCAAAGTTCATAATGACCTGGCGGATCTTGGTTTCATCAAGCATAAGGGTAGGAAAGTTCTTTGGCTTATCATAGGTAAGTTCAAGGTTGCGGCCCTTGGCAGTTTCTTTAAGTTGCGCAATTTCACCATCAATAACATTAGCAAGATTGGTTTCTTTGGGTTCAATCACAAACTTACCAGTGCGCAAACGCGAGACATTCAACAGATCGGCAATTAAATAAACCATGCGCTGAGAGCTAGTAAAGGCCTGGTCAAGCAGCTCACTTTGTTTTTTGGTAATTTTGCCGGCATCGCCCTCCATGACCATGCTGACATAGCCTTTTATGCTCGTAAGCGGCGTGCGTAACTGGTGTGAGGCCATACTAATGAAGTCATCTTTGGTTTGATCGAGCTCAATGAGCCGCTGGTTAGCAGCACGCAACTTACGCGTCGCATCATCCACTTTATCTTGCAGTGTTACGTTAAAATTCTTAATCTCCTCAAACCGCAGCGAGTTTTGAATGGCGATAACCAGTTCGTCAGCGATGATTTCTAAAACCGCTAGGTCTTGCCGAGCAAACGGACTGCCGCTTTTTTTATTGCCCAGAACAATATAACCAATACCTTCAGCTTTTTGGTTTGGTGTATCAGTTAAACGCACCAAAACCGCAATGTCGTTTTTGCGCATGAGGGTTTGAAGGTTTGCTTGCGATTCGTCAAGTTCGTCAGCCACTATGGTTTTAATGCGCATTTTAGGCGTAATAGCACGTACCTCGGTAATATCTTCGGGGCTGAATTCTTTATGTGCTGTACCAATAATCCGTTGGGGTGATTTGCCGATTTCTTTTATGCCAAAAATACAAAACTCAGTTTTTAGCGTTTCGTTAATAATTTTGGCGCTGTTAGAAAGCAGTTTTTCTAGCTCTATGGTAGAGACCAGTACTTTATTGAGGTTATCAAGGAGCTCTTGCGTCTCATACGCATCACGGTAAAAGATCTTGTTACTCCACCGGTCAAAAAAGCGCTTAAGTGGTTGAAACGTAAAGGCTAATACTACTGCCAATAAAGTATACACAAACTGTTGCAACGTACGACTCGAGTTAACATTGGCAAAAATAATTTCAGCCACCGAGAAAGCAAGTAGGCCGTACACAAACGCCAACACCCCCACCGACAGTAAATAACCTAGTGTTCTTGCTACAACAAGACGTATATCGAATAAGCCGTGTTTGATTACCGCAACACCAATGCTCCCAATAAAGAAGATAATTGCAGGACCCGTCGCAAGAATAACGTATTCTGCAAAACGTGAGTTTATCAATACGAAATTTGCAATAAAACTCACAACTAACGAGGCACTGACTCCAGCGGCAATTAGATTTATTTGTGATTTTTTCTGATAAGTTTGACGAGATTTGTTCAATAGTAGCAATAGGATCCCAGCTAAGATATATGAGGTTGTTATTAATACTACGGAGGTATAGCCCCATAAAGGATCGACGACATACACTCCAAAGCGACGAAGCTCTATGTCGGTAAAAGTATACAGTGTGAGCGATAAAATCTGCGCAAAAAATATTGGAATATATAGTAAGGCATTCACGAGTCGACTGCCTTTGTCCAAGAAACTCAAACAAAAAACTACAAAATAGTAAGGCATAAACATAGAGAATACTAAGGCGGTACGAAGGAATAATTCTGCGTAAAATTTAGAATTGGTCGTGTCTGACAAGAATAATAGAGTTTGCCATATAAATACAGATCCAACTAGAAAAACAAAGATCTTATTGGATTTATTTTTAATACCCGACACCATCATGCCAGCGATAAGAGTAAGCGCAAGAACTAGTCCAGGCAAATATGCTAGTGTTTGGATCATTATTAGTATTGTAGTTTTTTTTTACTATTTCGTATAGTGAACGACTTATTTAGGGCATAATAATAACCATATGATCCCTCAATTCCCTTCATTCGCACCAATTCTTTCTGTCAATCTGGATGCGTATAAAGCATTCACTAATAGATACGAGCCATACTCGGACTTCAATTACACCAGTATAGTTAGCTGGGATACACAAGAGCAAGCTAGAATAAGTATCCTACATGATAATCTCATCCTTGAAATGAAAGATTACGATACAAGCAACGATAATATTATCTCCATCCTAGGCGCAACAAAAATCGAACAAACTATAAATCAAATCATTGATCACAAAAACATATCGAACGACGCCCCCTATGGGTTTAAGTTAATCCCTGAGTTTGTCATTAAGACGATACCACAAACAAAGGCATTTGAAATTCACCACGACATTGATAACGATGACTATATTTTATCTTGCGAAGAAGCAAATGATTTACCGGGCAAAAAATACATTAACAAACGTAAGAATCTTGCGCGTTTTTTAAGAGACTACCCTCAATGCCGAATTAGTAAGTCAAATCTCGACGACCCTCAAACATGGCAGAGAATCATAAACTTATGTGAATACTGGGCAAGCCTCGACACAGATGGATCAAAGGCAGGCGATGATGACTTGAAGGCTATTAAGAGACTGTTAGTTTTAATGCCTAAACTAAAAAATTTGAATATTCAATGCATGAGCATTTATAATAATGATAAGTTTGTTGCCTTTTGTATATACGAAATACTTAATGCCGAATGGGCAATATCTCATTTTGGAAAAAGCGACATTACAATTCGAAACTTGTATGAGTTTATGATGGTTGAAGTATTGCGTGATCTACATTCCCAAGGTATTAAGTGGCTTAACTACGAACAGGATTTGGGCATACCCGGACTTCGACAGAATAAACTAAGCTGTAAACCATCTACATTCTTAAAAAAATATATAATCCAGCAAAACTAGCTATGTTCAGGTTTCCTAATAGCATAGTAGCTAAGCTGAGAAGCCGGATGATCTAGTCCCTCAACATGAGCTAAGCCACTATTTTCGATAGCTGCCTTAACTAAGTGAGGTGTAACATTTTCACTGATTTCATTACACTCAAAAGTCACTATCACCGATGAATTTCTGCGAGCAGTAACAGCTGTAAGTAAGTCCACAACATCTGACGCATAATCATTGCCCCTTCTGTTTTTATCAGTAACAATTCCCAAGAATACAAAAATGTTATCGGTAGAGTATGCTTCAGGATGATTTGTTTCGTAATATTCCTTATCTAGCCAGGGGCATTGATCAAGATCTGTTAAGAACATACATAGTGTAGTGATATCTCCACCTACTCTATTAACTATCTTCACAACCGACGGATCACGAAGCAACTCTTTAAAGCTTGGCTCATCATAACCCGCGTTGATCGGATGCTCTTCTGCCAGTTCTGCAAAAGGTTCATCATATAGCTGCCATAAACTCTCTATTTCATCTTCAGAAACCACATCAATGCAAGAGACGCCATTTATGGAAGCGTCGGGTAGCTCGTTATTTGCCAGCATCCTATTGTAGGCCTCAAACGTTGATTCGGTTCTTCGAAATTCTTTAGGCTGGCCATCGAACACCACCTCAGCAACATATTGATTTAAATACCTTTCTTGTTCACCTCCGCCCAAATTTTCAACAACAATTTCAGTATCTTCTGGAAGAATTAATCTAACTTTATCGAGCCGCTCTTGAGGTTTATCTTTATAAGCATCTACAATAACTACTCCGCCAGCATTAATTCTTTCTGCAAGAACCTCTCCAATATGTCGCTTCGTCTTTTCCTCTAGTGAAGAATAGTTATAGGGGGGGAAATAAAATGTATCCAGGGGGCGACCATATGTACGATTAATAAAACTAGAATTAAACCAATCAATGGGGCCAATCGGCACTAGACTCGGCACTTCTTTATTTAAACGTTCATCATATATAGATACCGCACCATCATATTCTACCAATTTATCCATCTCGTCTTCAGGCAGTCCAAGCCGTTGTGGATGCAAGTGATCAGTAATTTCAGAAAGGACTTCGCTAGAGATTCGTGAAGTATGTTCTGTCATTATATTAGATTAGCACGATTCTGCCAGTCGCTGGCTTGGTATACGGCAACAACCATGGCACATACCGGTAAGTGCGTACAGGTTTTACCGACAACCTCCATATGTATGGGGCCAAAATCAACATTACGGGTAGCCATGAGTGCCTCAAGGCTTTGCTTGATATCGCGACGAACGGTTTTTTCACTGTTGCCTTCGTGCTCAACAAACAGACCTTTGCCGGTTGCTTTATCTTGCACCCAGCCAATACCGGCCCATGCCTCTGCATTGGGCGTATCTACTCGTTGTTCGGCCATTACCACATATAAACGATCACCCCAGTTACCGGGTAAATCTTTAAGCGGTTTGTCAGATACTTGAATCTGTGACTCAGGCGGGATAACTGAACTCAGTCGCAACAGATTGTAATTGGCTATGCCCGCATGATTAAGGGCAGCATCAAACGCAGCCAACTTTGTGGGGCCAGAACCGATTCCTTTGCTGAGTTTAATAATCATAGTTGTTCCTTAAAACGAAAAATACTCGTGCAGGGGCGCCTTGGTTAAGGTGTCCACACACGAGTATTAATCTTAAAAAGTACTGTTAAGCATTATACCTCATATGCTAAAAAAGTCAAGCACAAAATGCTTATGCTTTCTGGGGACGGGAGGTGAGAACTTATTACAGTTCAATCAGACTCCCGTCCCCTATGTGTACTACCGTATGAGCATGGAAATGCCGCTTCCGATTCCGAGCCCGTGAATGAGTGCGAACTCAAGAGCGTACAGGCCGCACAGCCAGAAGCCCAGGCGGTAGGCCCCATCCTGAGAAACGGCATTACGGCGACGTAGCCACAACACGGTAAGAACGCCACCAATAAGGAGGCTCATCGGAACAGCAACCGCCACCGAGGTGACCTTACTTTTCAGCTGATCCTGCCGTGCCTGCAGCTCAGGGTTCTTCCGCTCTAGTTGTAGTCGGTTTAGCATCTTGCGAGCAAGCTTACCGGGGTTGGGGTTCAACCCTCGTATCAAGAGCCAGTATCCCACATTCCAGTAAATCGCCAGCGCAGCGATTGCCGATACCAGTGGATGAACCTGAGCTAGACCCCAGAATATCCACCCAAAGGCGAGATCGTCAATCACAACCAAGAACGCAAACAACTCAATCCAATAGTACAAGGTTCGGAGACGCGACTGGTGCCGCACCTCGGTGTTATCAACCATGCGCGTTTCCTTTCACTCGCAGCGATCAGATAACAACAATATTATACAATATTAGTTACTACTGGTCAATCAGTTTTACTCTGCACCTACCTACAATATACTTATTGTATGACTCTTTATCATGCATCGACAAACAAGTCCCTAGCGCTAATTACCCCCCAACCTACCTTAAGTCATAATCAATATATTGGTGATTTTGTCTTTGCGACTGCAAATAGAATTATGGCTATTATGTATCTTGCCCCTCGGGGAGTCCCCATTATGATGAATCCTAATGCAAGTCGTCCAAATATCGTTATATGCTCTAGTGTTTCTGATTATAAAAGCAAAGACAAAGGGGGCGCCATTTATGAGCTTCTTTCTGACTCTTTCATTGAGTCGCCACAAAAAGATTTAAGCATGTATGAAATGGTAAGCAAAGAACCAATTAAGCCAATCAATAAAACAGAGTATACAAGTTCCCTATTAGCAATGTTAGAAAACAAAATTGAAGTAAAGTTCACTGATGAATACACTTTTAAAAAACTGATCAATAACCCAGAACAAAAACGGCTCATTAAAGCAATCAAAAACTATTCAATCTAACCTGCCCTTACGCATAAATTTTACACCGTTTTATTAAGTTGATTTATCCACGCATGTCGCATTTATAAAAAATCGACGCTTGGGCCACAGTAAAGTAAGTTATTGAGTCGCCCTCTCGCTTCTAAAACACTGAATGGTGATTATACAAAAAAGTAAAGCATAAAATGGTTATGTTTATGGAAGCGATTGCGAACGGATAAAAACATTATTATTCAATATTATTGAGCCCTTCGTTGTTACAAAAAAACTATGTTTTTATTTGCCTTTATACCAACATGGTATATAATCTAAATATGTTGAGTGTATTATTACATCAAATTACGCTCCATCCTCTTTTGATTTCTAATAATTGGCAAAAATATAAGCACGAATACCAGGATATAGAGAACACGCTTCTAAAATATGATCAGATAGAGAATCCTTTTATTTACGACAATAATATTTTACTTGGGTTCAACTTATCTAATGTTAACGATGAAATTGCTAAACGACCACTCAATCAATACTTAAAAACAAAAACTACGGCATTCCTTAGATACAACGATCAAATATTTTCTCGCGGATTAGATTATTACCCCGGCTTGCAAAAACATCAACCTGTACAGGACACAGTTGAACAAATATATACCGACCTACTCTCCCTTTTAGAGGTATATGAAGATCATATCCGTATATCAACAAATGACATGTTTGTTGTAGCTGCTGAAGATTATATTCGTAACTACTTATTGATTTTGTATCAAGCCTTTAGAACGCTAAGTTTTAAATATGTTTTTTTAAAAGAAAGCTCGTTTGAATACGAAATTATAAATAACAAGTTCCGAAACAATATAGAATCTGTGCTTACTGTTTTATTTTCACATCTAACAAACAAAAACAGCACAATGACAGTTTCTAAAGAAGAGGTTGTAAATCTGTGCAATTTGTCTCGTCAACTGTTGCTCATATTATTGGATGAACAACAAGTACATAAATTTAACACCACTGATATAATTCGTGAATCAAGAGAGGTTGACAGCTTACGTCACATCTATACTTTTGCACAAAAAGTCGCAAAGCATAAATTGTCGCCCTCAACTTGTTTAATCGGCATTGAATACGGCGGTCTTGAACTACCGTTTGCAATCAACGCTGTTCGTATTCTTCAAGGCAAACAACAATTAAAAAATATAAGTGTACGTGCCTCTAACTATTCTGCTAACGTTTCTAAAAATATTACAGTAATTGATTTAGCTCTTTTCTCACAAGAGCAAGACAGCCTCCAGAAAGCACGACAATGTGTAGTAGTTGATGACTCCATTACTACTGGCCGTTCAATATCACGCATAGTCAATTCTATGCCAAGCAACATTAAACGCGTTTATATTGCATGTGTTACATTTAAGGTGTCCCATCGTTATCACCACCTTATCATGCCAGATCACGGCGGACTCAACCCGACCATTGCGCGTCACGCAACTTTATTATGCCAATCTAACTATGCGGCAACATATAAAAATAACAGCTACCTAGATCGTTCTGGAAAATTTAATATTAATAAAGATACACTTTACAGAATATTGGGGGCACAGCATGCCTAAAAAAATGCTTCTGTTTGATTTTGATGAAACCCTGGCATCATTGACTGATCTTCATCGCATATCGTGGAGACAAACGCTTGATGATGTTAACATAACTGATGATTTAAAACTTTTACTTCCAGCTCAAAAATATCGCATGGAAAGATTTGATAGCGTAGCCAGGATAACGCAGCACTTTTTTAGAAGTAAAGCGCATGAGATAAACCTTAAGGATTTTTTTCAGACTAATGATCGGTCTATTATCACCAGTCGCTTACTAGAATTAAAAGAAAGTCATTTGCTTTTTTCAATCAATCAACTTGGCTACTCTGAAGCAGTACAACGACTGGTTCCTAATTTTATTTTTGCGTGTGACATATTATCAAAAGAGTATGATTTTGGAATTATATCCAGCACACGTCAGTCTATTATCTATAGCTTTTTAAATAAAGTTGGCTTGGTCGATACTTTCAAATTTGTAATCGGTGAGGAATTGCTTTGGCACAATAATAAACTACATGACAAACCATCAGCGTATGCAATGACTCAAATTCCAGAACGCCACAAAACCAACACACTTCGCATTTATCTAGGTGATGACGTGAGGATTGATTCGCTTTTTGCTTACAACTCTAAAATGCCATTCATCCAAATGTCTGCCAAAGATGATGTTATGTATATAATCCCCCTACTTAAGGAAGTTGCATGAAGCCCCTATTAAAAATCTGCAATATTCAAAACATATACGAGGCTCGTTCAGCTGGTGAGCTTGGCATTCCCTATATTGGCTTACATGTTATTTCAGAAACTGATTATGCTAACCTAGATACCATCAAGCGCATCGTCGTCATGATGCACGAAGAATTTCCTATCACAAAAACTATTTTAGTAACAAAAGAAAAAGATATTGAAAAACTAATGCATCTCATTGATGAAATTGAGTGTGATGGAGTACAGCTACATTATAAAGTTCAATCAAAACAATTGCTGTTATTGAAATCTCGCTACGGGCAGAAATTCGTTATCTTTTGTGTTGTCACAGAAGAAGATCAATCGCATAAAACAACAGGTATCGATAAAGCCGATTTCATAATCTTAGATAAAAATTACATTGGCGGCACGGGACAACAAATATCACCTCATGTCAGAGAAAAAATCCTTAATACATACAAAACAAATAAACTACTACTTGCAGGTGGTATTGACGCCACCTATTTACGGAAAGTTGCGCCTGGAATATCAGTCGCCGGTTTTGACATTCAGTCAGGGGTACGAAATGCCAACCGAACTGCTTTTGAAAATATTGAATACGATAAGCTTAAAGAGATCGTCCAATTATTCGATTACTCTCCAATTCAAACCCAACTCCCCAAAATCGGCTTTTCTGTCTTACCAGATGACAACATTAAGGATTACTATAACATTGTGGATTTTTGGCATTTTGACTTTTTTGACGATACCCTTGGGCAGAACTCAAACCTTTCATCCAAACTCACGAGTGTGAAAGATTTCGCATCCAAAAATACACACTTTTCAATTCAGATACATATTTTTTCAAAATCAAAATCTTACATTTCTCACATTTACCGTAGTCTTGCAGGTCTAAAAACAAAATCAATACATTTTTTTGTTCATGTGAATTCGCACTTGCAGCCTGAAATTAATTTTGACTATAATCTTAATATTTATCCCGCAATCGATGTTAAGGATGTCATAGACGACGTTATTCCACTGGAAGATTTACTCAAAAGTAAGAAACTTCTTTTATGCCTTCAATCTGAAAAGCATAAAGAAAGAGCCGTTAACGCCGCAATCGCCATCAAGCTACTAAAAGCCCTGAAGCCAACCGTTGAAGTAACGCTTGACCGAAGTATTACACCGAGTGACTTGAACTATATAGATGTACGTATTGACAGCATTATATCGGGCAAGTATCTAAGAGAATATAAATTGCATGGATATTATGCACTAAAGAAAGGTATAAGACATGAGCTCCAGTAGGAATCGTCTAGCGGTCATTGATGTTGGCACACTAAAGTCAAAATTTGAAATTAGGGATTATCAATCACCAAATCGATATAACGTGATCTACAAAGATAAGAAGCTGACTGTATTGGGAAGAGATTTGCCTAAAACTAATGGTATGATTATCGATTCAGCAATCAAAACCACCATTGAGGCTTTAAATGAATTTAAACTAAAGATGAAAGAACTTGACGTTAAAAAGCACTTAGCCGTTACAACCGAAGCCGTGCGTAACGCCAAAAACTCCGAGACAGTCCTTAAGCGCATTAAAGATGAGACTGGCCTGGAGCTCAGAGTTTTATCCCACCAGGACGAGGCTGAGATATTCTTCAAACATATAGCCAATTCGTTTAATAACAAGCGGATTGCTGTTGCAGACATCGGTGGCGGTAGCGTTCAGGTAGTAGTTGGAAAAGGGTCAACCATAGAGTATGTGCATCTTTTTAAGACCGGAACGTACTTTATGCAAGAAACATTTTTTAAAACTCATAAACCAGAAAAAAGCGAACTACTAACCGCCAAAGAGTATGTTAAGCAAGAATTTAAAGGTCTTCGACATTTGGGCCTTACAGTAGATGAATTAGTGTATGGCAGTACGAACATTATAGACTTCATGAAGGCTGTAGGTATTAAACTGAAAGCGTCTCATTACCCAGACCCCCACCCCTACCGAAGCTACATAAATGAATTAAAATCTGTATACGAAAAAATATCCCCTATGCAGTACGAAGACCGCATGGAAATGTTTCCCGAAGAACCTTATTATATGTGGTCAGCCGACAATGCGCTTGTTAATATAATTGAGCTAGCAGAAATTTTAAAACTCGATTCAGTTATACCGTCTAATGAGAATATCTCTAGCGGACTTTTTAGGCAGCTTTACCGTTAATCATCGTGTAATCGCTTGAACTCCCGAGATATTAAGCTTCTAATGATATCTGCTTTAGTCAGCTCTAATTTTTGACTTAATACTTCTAACTCTTTCAAAGTTGTGGTCGTTAGCATTACGTTAAAACGTTTCTTTAGTGGCTCGGTCTCTTTCACAAATTCATCTATTTTTGCCCGTAACTCAAACGGGTCTTCATACGTTTTTATAGTCACCAGGCCGCTTTTGTTGTGTCGAAGTAGCTCGGGAACGTTATCATAGTGATTTAGCTGTACAAGACAAAGTAATGGTACTTTTTTTTCAATGGCTAACATTGCCTGAAATATAACCGTTCTAGACTTTTCGCTAAACTCACATACCGCAAACTCTGATTTTGCCAACTGCCGGTGAGAATCTTCGGTTATGGTTGCTATCTTTGAGGGTAAGATACCCGCTTCGAATGGATAGCCTGCCACCAACCAAGGATCAATAGCTTTACAGCCTTGTTCCTTAAAAAACTTTAATATTTGTCGATACGTTTGAATGTGTTTGTCGATATTTTTTATCGTTGCAAAGAAAACAAAATTTCGTTTATTACTCATAAGTTCATGTACCTGTTTTGTAAATATTTATTAAATATCTTGCCAGGAAGAACCCTTCTAAGATAACCGTAAAAACGATCTCGTAAGGTAATATAACTATACGCTTGTGGCTTTTTGATGACTTTAATTAATGTCTTTGCGACTTCATCGGCACTTATGGGGCGAGCAAACATAGTTTCAAATTTGTCTGCCCAATCTTTGTAATGTTTTTTATACGGACCTTTGCCGTACTTCTTGATATTTATCATATTATGACCAAACTTAGTCTTGATTGCACCTGGTGCTACGATAGAGACGTTAATATTCCATGGGGCAACTTCTTTAGCTAAAACTTTACTCAACTTTTCAATATAGGCTTTGGTAGCGCTATAGTATCCAATGGTTGCATAATCAATATTGGTGGCCATAGAAGAAATGTTAATAATGTGCCCGCGGCGCTTTTTTCTCATTACAGGAAGTATAAGCTGGGTTAACCGCATAGCAGCCCATACATTGATTTCCATCTGCTCTTTCGCTTCATCAATAGTCGTATCTTCAACCATCCCGCGCCAGCCATTACCTGCATTATTTATGAGAACGTCTATTGTTTTATATTTCTTAAGAACTTTCGTTACATTGCGCTCTAGCTGTGTATGATGAGTTACATCAACAAGGTAAACCTCTACATTGGAAGGTAGTGGACCTGTAGGTTTATGCAGTGTAAATGCGATAATATGCGAATCAGGAAACTCTTTAGCTGCAATTTTTATAAACGAATTGCCAATTCCTGAAGAAATACCGGTAATTAGAATGGTTTTAGGATACATAAATCAATGATTACTGGACTATATTATATACCTATAAGGTATAAATTACCACACCTCAATCTTCTCAGATATGCGTATCTTCATATTTATTGCTATACTTGCTGGATGAAGAAGGGTATATTAATTGCGGTAATAGAGGATGAGCCAAGCATCTGTGAGATGTATCGCCTTAAGCTATCCTCTAGTGGCTTTGATGTCAAAACCGCACATAATGGTAAAGAGGGCTTGGAACTACTTGAAAAATTTAAGCCTGCACTTATTTTGCTCGATTTAAAGATGCCCGTCATGACCGGTGATGAAATGCTTGCCAAGCTGCGCGAAACTGATTGGGGAGCAGAAATTCGAGTGATAGTTTTAACCAATATTAGTCGCGATGAAGCGCCCAAAGGTATTCAGTTCTTAAACATAGACCGCTACATTGTAAAGGCGCATCATACCCCTTCTCAGGTTGTTGAGATGGTTAAAGATATTCTTAGCTGATGAGCAGGAAGTAAAAATGCTTACGAAAAAACAACTCATTGATCTAACGCTTGCATCGTTTGAAGCTGAACGAACGAGTAATTTTGATGAAAATCTTCGGCTAATTGATAAAGATTTTGTAGTTACCGATATGGTTATGTCAACACGGGGAAGATTCCCTCGCTTATCAGGAAAGAAGTTAAGATCCTATATGAAAGAGGCGTTTCAAATAAAAGACAGGGACTTTGTTTTTAAAACTGTTATGGCAGATGTTGAGTCTCAAACCGCTGTTGTTGAATTTATAGAATCCTATCCTGACTCAAAAACACAAAAGATTTTCAGAACGCCCCAGGTTGCGATTTGTCAATTTAAGAACGGCAAACTATACCGAACCCGCCACTATATGGACCCTCGGCTATCCTATGAATATATAGAAGAGACAGAGATTGAAAATGCCATGTCTTAAGTAATTACAGAGACGCTTATACTTAACAAGGAAAGTCTCAACATAATCCAAGCTGGCTTGTTAGTAAAAAAGTTTTAGCGTACCATACCTATATGGCGGCAAAGATAGCTATTATTGAAGATGATCAAGCGATATCGCAGATGTATCGCATTAAGTTTGAGGCGGAGGGTTTTACCGTAGAAACCGCCGAAAACGGCAAATTAGGCCTAGAGCTATCAGAAAAGATGAGGCCAGATATTATCTTGCTTGATCTTATGATGCCCGAAATGAACGGTGACGACATGTTAAAAGCCCTCCGAAAAACCGAATGGGGCAAAAACACCAGGGTAGTCATTTTGACTAACATGGGCGAACAAGAGATACCCGAAGAAGTCAAACAACTTGGCGTTGCCGCAGTTATTCTTAAAGCCGATATGACACCACGGCAAGTAGCCGAGCTTGTAAAAAAACAACTTGGCTAATAATCATTGGTTTAAGCTGTAACTTATCGCATACTATAAGGGATGAATCCCGTTAGAGGTCCTTTTTATTACGTTTATGTGCTTCTCAACAGCGCTGGTCAATTTTACACAGGGTGTACAAGCGACTTGAAAAAACGTATCCTTGAACACAGTAAAGGACTAAGCACATATACAAAATTTCGAGGCCCATACCAACTGATTTATTACGAAGCCTCTTTGAATCAAGAAGATGCATTTGCTAGGGAAAAATACTTAAAGACTGGCATGGGCAAACGATTTATAAGAAATAGAATTAAGAAATTTATGAAGGACCTCTAACGGGATGAATATTGCAATTATTGGTTACGGCGAACAGGGGCGTTCTGCGTTTGATTATTGGTACAACAAAGACAATATTGTGGTTGTTTGTGATCAAAACACCGATCTCGAGCTCCCGCCCGGTGCGGTTGACAAGCTTGGTATTGGCTATTTAGAAAATTTGCATGAGTTTGATCTTATTGTTCGTAGCCCTGCTGTTCACCCCCAATCAATTGCCGAGGCAAACCCCGAGCATCCAGAGATATTCGCCAAAGTTACTACGAATACCAACGAGTTTTTTAAAGTGTGTAAAGCGCCGATTATTGGTGTAACCGGCACCAAGGGCAAAGGCACCACCTCAACTTTAATCGCAAAGATACTCGAGACCAAAGGCAAAAAAGTACACTTAGGTGGTAACATTGGCACCCCCCCACTCGATTTGTTAAAAAATAACATTAGCCCAGAAGATTATGTTGTCTTGGAGCTTGCTAACTTTCAGCTCATTGACTTAAAACAAAGCCCGCATATAGCCGTGTGCCTTATGATCGTAGAGGAACACCTTGATTGGCATAAAGACATGTACGAATACGTGCGCGCTAAAGAGCAACTTTTTGCGCATCAATCACCCCAAGATGTTGCCGTATTTAATGCCAAAAATGTCTACGCCTCAGAGATTGCCACAAAGTCGCGTGCTCATTACAAAATTCCGTTTGACGCACCAGGCATTGACGAACCACTTGAGTATACCGATGGCGCGCATGTGGACGGCCATCACATTAAAATGGGTGCCAAAACCGTTTGCAGCGTGAGTGATGTTGCCCTGAAAGGCAGGCATAATCTTCAGAATGTTTGCGCCGCTATAGCTGCCACCTGGGATATCATTGGCCACGACACCTCAGTTATTAAAAAAGTGGTGCGCAAGTTCACGGGGTTGCCACACCGGCTCGAAACCATTGCCGAGCACAACAAAATTACGTATGTAGATGACTCTTTTGGCACCAACCCATCGACTGCTATGGTGGCGGTTCAGGCGTTTGAGCAACCTAAAGTGTTAATCTTGGGCGGATCAGAGAAAAATACGCCCTTTGGCGACCTTGCCCGCACGATTACACAGGCAAATATTCGCCACATTGTTGCCATTGGCGAAATGGGTCCTAAAATAATAGAAGTCATACAATCACAACCCGGCGGCAATAACATTAGTTACGATATTATCGGCATGGACAGAACAATGGAGGATATTGTTCTAAAGGCTACCGAAAAAGCCCAAGCTGGCGATATAGTTTTGCTATCACCTGCTTGTGCCAGCTTTGATATGTTTAAAAACTACAAAGACCGCGGCGAACAGTTTAAGCGCGCCGTACTTGCCCTTAATTAGACAATACTTTTTGCAGCTGACTGATAACTGGTTCTTCTGGTTGTAAAACAATTGCCCGGCCGGCTGAATAGGTTTTTACAAGATCTTCGATCCAGTGATAATGAGTGCAACCAAGCACAATAATATCGGCTCCTTTATCACACACCTCTTCTGTAATACGTTTAATTTTTGCTTGATCTACTTGTTTTTCTTCAATCATCAACGCCCAGTCGCTGCAATCCGGCTCAATCACCCGAATACCCTTAGCGTACATTTGCTTTAGATCCTTATATCGAGCACTCGCAAGCGTTACAGGCGTGGCACATACCGCAATAGTTTTGCTTTTGGTCAAGATGGCAGCCGGTTTAACCATTGGCTCCATACCAATAAGTGGGAGGTTAATTTCTTTTCTGAGCTCATTAATAAGCGTAGTTGTAACAGTATTGCAGGCAATAACAATGATGTCGCAGCCTTCATCTACCATTGATTTCAAAATAGGTGTTACTAATTTTTGCAGTGTGTCTTTGTCTTTTGTGCCATAGGGCAAATTCTTTTTGTCTTGCCGCAGAATAACCTTGTGAGCGGGCAATGCCTTGGAGATAGCGCTTGCGACTGATAAGCCACCGACCCCCGAGTCAAAAACGCCGATAACCGCCACACTTACTCCTTTATCGTTGATCGAGCAGCTCGAATAACATTGTCAAACAGGGCGCAAACCGTTAACGGGCCAACGCCGCCTTTTTTTGGCGTTGCGGTTAAATCATCGCGTTCATAAACATCATCAGCCACATCACCTACCGTCTTGCCATCTTCACTGGCCACACCCGCATCAACTACGACCGCTCCTTGTTTTATCATGTCAGCATAGAGGATTGCTGGACTACCGGTAGCCGTAATAATAACATCGGCTGCTTTTGTGTGTTTTTGTAAGTCATTAGCCTCACGCGTGACAACGTCAACATCGTAGCCAGACTGCTCTAGTTGCTTTTCAAGCGGAGCACCTACTAACTTGCCGCGCCCAATTAAGACAATTTTCTTGCCGCGTAAATCTACGTTATAGCCCGCCAGCAGCCACATGATTGCCATAGGCGTAGCCGGCTCAAAAACAGTTTTAACCCCCAACGCATCGACGTCTTTGTGTGTGTCAACCAAGTTAAGAATTAAGTCTGTTTCGGCTGGGTCTTCAATCGGCAGCTGTACGATTATCCCGTGCACTGAGTCGTCTTGATTAAGTGTAGTAATAAGCTCTTTGGCATCTGCTTGCGGTACCCTATGAATTTCTACATCAACCAGGATCTCTGACCCGTAGCGTTGCTTTAAGTTAACGTACGTACTAATTACAGGGTCATCTTTAAGCTGCACGATAGCCAGCTTAGGGCTTATGCCGTGCGCCTGTCGCAGTGCACGCACTTGCTTAGCCTGTCGTTCTTTGATATAGCCTGCCAGTTCTTTACCGTTGAGTAACTTCTTCATTCAAGGGCTTATTTTACCATAAAAACAGAGAGCAGCCCTGTAAAAGAGCTGCTCATTTGTCAAAAATCCGACTATAACTTACGCTGCTGGCGTGGTTGGCGTATTTGATGTAGGTGTGTTGCTTTTACTGCTGCCAAGCGTATCGTAGGGTTTACCTTGATACTTTGCATCACCAAATCCAAGGATAAGTAATCCGATTAAGTTAAAAATAACCAGGCCCAGGATTGCAAACGTCGTATCTTTGCCAAATCTTTTGGCAAGCTCAAGTGCAATTAACACATAAACCACAACTGCTACAATCGGCCCAATCAATGGAATCCAAGCTAGTAACGACACCAACCCCCACCAACCTGGTTTACCGGCTATCTCGGCGAGTACCCAGCCATTGTAAATCGGGATAAGAGCCTTCCAACCCTCAACTCCTGCTTTTTCAAAAATCTTCCATAGTGCAATTACCGAGATAACTAAAACTGCAAGCCAAATCAGTAAAAAAACCCCGCCAAAAATCGCGAGACCAGCCGACTCCTCGCCCGTTAAAGAAGTTTCGGTTACTGTATCGAAACTCTGTGCTAATAAATGAAGCATTTTACCCTCCTTACGCATTATTCTGCCCTAAATTATATGCTTGCCGCTTCGTTTAGCAAAGCACTTTTACTGGAGTATACTAAGCTCATGCAACAAGAAATGGACTACAGCGATCTGAAGTTTAAAACCCCGATAGTGGCCAGTGACGGCAACTTTATCATGATAAACAATGATGGTATTGTAAATTTACTGTTCTTTCAGATGCGCGGGAGTACCAACAACCGACCAGGCGCCGACGTGGTAGCCGCCGTTCGCTTGCATAACGTTACCGAACTAAAGAATCTGGTTAAAACTATTCAAGACACCATTGATAAACACGAAAACCGCGAACCCTAGACCAACCATTATCTATGTTCAAATTATGCTACTATTTAAGTAATACGTAATATAGGGGTCCGTCATGGCAACAACACACACAAATACCACTAAAATACCGCAAGAATGGCCTGGTGCTTTTGGTATTTATACCCGTTCACAAAAAGCCGTCATAACCAACATAGGCATTATAGTTATATTAGGCTTGATTCCATTTGCGGCATCAATTATCTTTGCCATACTGTTCAACCACGACGCACTTGAGCAAACGCTTGTCAATATTGTCTCGATAATTTTAGGGCCCGTTTTTATAATTGCAATTCTGAGGGGCATCGAGGGTAAGAAGATTTCGTTGTCTGATGCTTTTAAGGATGGTGTGCCCTTCGTGCTGCCCTATTTTCTGGTTAGCATACTTGTTGGACTTGCCCTCCTTGGCAGTATTTTGGCGTTATTGGTTCCGTTTTTCTTTGTTATGCCTCGGCTTTTGCTGGCAGAATATTTTGTCGTAGACAAAAAAATGAATGCCATTGACGCGTTTAGGGCCAGTTGGAACGAAACCAAAGGTCATTCAGCCAAAGTATGGGGAATTATAGGAGCAAGTATTGTCATGCTACTACCGGTCTTTACGATTGTTGGCATCCCGGTAGCAATTTTTCTGCTTGTAATGTATAGTGCCTCCACTGGTATCTTATATAAATACATTACGCAGCAAAAACCTACCGCATAACACATTTACAACCACCTCCACATCTGTTAAAATAACCCTGTCAAAGTCGCTAAACAACCAGCTTGTCTGGCTTTAGGCTTGTACGCGAAAGTCCATAATTTGCGAAATAAGGTGTATATTGATACATAAGTTAACATAGAAATACTGCAAACTCGTTTTTACCGCAAAAAGCGGGAATGATTTTTGCGGAAGAGGAGATGGCTTGGTTGGATAGGTACTTTTGCTGAGCAAACTTGTTTTGTCAGCAAATTGGCTATCCAACCATTACACATCGACGAGGGCCTATAGCTCAGCTGGTTAGAGCACCTGCCTCTTAAGCAGGGTGTCCTGGGTTCGAGTCCCAGTGGGCCCTCCAACACGCTTATGTATAAACTTCTATGACTAGAGGAGTTTTTTACTGTTATCATATGTTAATGAAAAGAATTGTTTTATTCTCAACCCTCACTGCCAGTAACGAAAAAACAGTGCTTGCTCGCATACTACCTACATCAATGAAGAATAAAACTATCGCTTATATGCCTAGCGGAGGTATTGAAGGTGCCCAAGAATATATAAAACAGTGGGAGGTCATTGCTCATAAATACGATGCCAAATTCAGATTAATAAATAATCGGTCTCGAAATAAAGAAGAAAAAGACAAGCTACTTACTTCCAATATCCTTGTTATCAGTGGAGGAAATACGTTTAATCTTCTTCATAATCTGCGAGAATCTGGCTTAGAAAAGTCGATTAAAAGCTTTGCAGCAAAGCCAGATTTTATACTGGCCGGCTTTAGTGCAGGGGCAATAGTGCTTACACCAAGCATTGAGGTATGCAATCTGCCGGGCTTTGATGAAAATCAAATGAGAATTAATGACTTTTCTGGATTGGGTATGGTCAATTTCGAAATATTTCCACATTACGAGGAAAAAATACACAAAACAATTTTGGAAAGTTATCGGAAGACGGCTGCTAACAAAGTTAAGGAAATTACAGACGAAAATTACATAAGTATAGATTTGTAGATTCGTGGATTTTGGTAGAGACTGCATCTACTATGGCCCTCCAAACTACTCTGCACACGATCAGTCCGAGAAACTTTGCTATACTTTTAGAAATGGCAAAAACAAAAATCTATTATTTTGCATACGGATCGAATTTGTCACCCAAACAGATGCTAAAGAGATGTCCACATGCTAAGTTTATAGCCAAAGCAAAGATTCTAAATCACACTCTGGTTTTTACAGGATATTCCTCGAGATGGCGCGGAGGGGTTGCGACTATTATTAATAAGCAAAATTCTAGTGTTTGGGGCGTCATATACGAACTTGATCCCGATTGTTTGAGTAGACTTGATGGCTTTGAAGGACTTAAATACAAGAGATACAAGCGTAAAAGGGTGGTTTGCCACTTCGCTAATGGTAAAAAGAAGCTTGCTTCTGTCTATATCAAAGAACCTAGGAAAATAACCCATTCCGGACGAAGGTATTTCAGTACAATTATTGCTGGAGCAGAACATTTTGAGCTTCCCGCTAATTACATCAAAACACTTCGGGCTTCCCGATAACTTGTTCGCAAGAACGTCTGCTATGCCTTACGAGACATAAGCACTATTCTCTGGTGCTTTTTTGTTCATTATTTTCCTAATTAACCACACGCAAACCAGCCACACCACTGGTGCAACAGCGATTAAAAACGGAAGACCACTCATATTGGCTCCGACAATACAGACTGAAGCATTTATCTGTTCTTGAGTATAATCCAAAGGGCATTGCGGAGGGGTCAATAAATAATTCAAAATAGCTATAAAGGCGAGGCTAACAAAGTGCCGTAAAAATAAAGCCTATCGTTTTTCATAACTCAACTATGCCACCATTTAGTCTAATATTGGATGTAAAAGCGCCAAGATGGACCTTTAATCCCGACCATATTCACAACAGAGGCAATCTACCTCTATTTTTGTTACTATATAAACATGTCAAAACCTGATTTAGCCGTCTTGTATTGGTTCTACAAGGAACCAGAAATTACCAAAAATCATCTTGAACTGCTTAGAAAACATAATCCTGGTCGTAAGATATTTGGTCTTTATGGAGGAGAAGAAAAGGATAAAGCCCAGTTTATTGGTGTGTTGAGTGGTTTGCTTGATGATTTCTGGGAGTACCCTGGTACATACGGCGTGGATTCCTATTCAAAATGGATCCACGGCGATCTGCTGTTACTAGATTGGTACGATAAGCGAGGCCGCAATCTCACTTGGGACAGCATCGCAATTACCCAATGGGACATGCTCGTTTTTGACGACATTCTTAACATTTTGCCCGGCCTCCAGAAAGACCGGGTGTATTTTGCAGGCTATCGCACTATGGAAGAAAGCGTCGAGAACCGGTGGACCTGGACACGACCTGACGGAAAGCATAGAGCTCAATACGAAGAGTTCTGTGATTTTGTCGATAAGACTTATGGCTGGAAAGAACCGTTGAAAATTTGCCTATACCTCTTCGAGGTCTTAACACGACAGTTCTATGATAACTACCTCAAGGTCAACAATAAATACATTGGCATGCTCGAGTACAAAGATCCGACCCTTGCTGCAGCGTGGGGAATGGATATTTATAAGAAGGATCTTGGTGTTTATTGGGGTGATCGGTATACAAAAGACACACCTGCGCTCATAGCTAAGGGCAATATGTACGTTTCAGATAAATTTATAAAAGAACAGCTTAATGAACCCGACGGCTGGCGCATTTTTCACCCAAACTTATCTAACTGGTAATAGATGCCCCATATTCCACGATGGCTCTCCATGCGGTTATGCTTAAAATAAAGGCTTCTTGTCTTGTTTTTAGTATAATTCAACTTATGATCAATCAACACCAACATATCGGCAATATTCATAAAAAACGAAAGAAAAGACCCAAGCACTACGTAGTGTTGGCCTCAAGCATAATTTACCCTCTATCAACAAGTCCGCAAATCGTGGAAATATTCCGAAAAAAATCAGCTGTAAATGTTTCATTGATTACTTTTTTACTGTACCTTTTTTTCACTTTTGTTTTTTTAAGCTATGGAGTGAGTGAAAAGTTAAAACCCATAATTGTGCTCCAATCATTATGGCTCGCAATGTACTCAATCGTTATTGTTGGAATAGTACTATACAGCTAGTTTGATAATGCGTTTATGGCAGAATTTGAATCAATAGAACCCACAAGCTTAATAAAACAAATCCGTAGCTAAGAATGTGTTTACGACCCGAAAGTTATTGCTGCATTAAACTTTGCTTCATTTCTAAGACCACATATTGAGAATCTCGTAGAAGACCTCAGAAGACAAACTTAAGACGGATCTACTATGGATGGTGGACTTAAAGACGTGACGGAGGTGGTTAGAACGGGCCTGCAGCTTGCAATTGAACATCAAGAAGGCATGATGACTGCTATGCCGGCAACCCTAGTTGATGGCAGCGAACCACTATAGTCACAATTGCATTCACGATAACTATACGATTTTGGTTACTTTATAACGTAAAAAGCAACTATAGATATATGCTACACTGTAGGTGTTAGATAACTGTAACAATGAAAACAAAAAAGAAAACCGGGCACAAACATCAAACACGATATGAGCTGATACGACAAAAAATCTATCAGAAAAAATTTATAGTACCGTTGACCATTGCATTAATTGGCTCTTTTTTCGTATGGAAGAGTTTTGCGGGCACGGTTGGGCAGCCCCCTATTTGCACCACCAGAACGAGTGTAGCAAAAAATGATATTCAATCTATGTCAGCGTGTAAAACTATTGGCAAAACAGGAGGCATAACCTATTGGCTCGATACATCCAACCCTGGCAAACGCATCCATATTGTACGCATTGATCTGACGAACAAGCATATGTACATCCGAGCTTCGCAATTTGATGAACGTGGCCAAACACCGAGCGAATTTGCGCATGCCACTAAAGCATTGGCCGCGATAAACGGCGATTTCTTCTATCCGGAAAATAACTTTATAACCAATGGCTTGGCCGTTGGAAACGGCCTGCAGTGGCCTTTTACGGCCGATAAAAAGACAGCTAGCTTTATTGCCTGTACTATATACAGTGACTGTTTTATCGATACACATAATACTGAAGCAACACTCGATCCTGAACAATATACAACGGTAGTAGGCGGATCTGAAATCTTATTAGAGCCTAATTTTCAATGGCAACTCAAGCCCGGCCAGCCCGGTTGCGGTGATAAAGAGCATACCTGCAGTGCTTCACACCCACGTACAGCCGTAGGGTTGAGTTATGATAGAAAAACTATGTGGTGGGTAGTGGTTGAAGGGCGTCAAAAATACGTTTCTGGCATGTCCTTATATGATTTAACTAAAACTCTCAAACGGCTCGGAGCAGCCTGGGCAATCAATCTTGATGGTGGTGGAAGTTCGAGCATGGTAATTAATGGGCAGCTCGTTAACAATCGCCCCGATGACAGCCCTTATGAACGTAAGGTGGGTAATGTTTTGGGCGTCGTTGAGCTACCGGCACCCAAGTAATATATGAAGAAAAAACGCCTAAAATCAACAAAACGACAAGCGCAAAATTCATTGGGCAGGTTTATTATAATTCTTGGTATCGTAAACGTGTTTGCTACCCTGCCTCAGATATATCAAATCTGGGCCCACCAAAATAGTAATGGTGTGTCAATTATCGCCTGGGCTTACTACGTTTTTTATACCGTAATACTGTTTGTGTATGCATCTTCTCTTAAGTCTAAACCAATGACCATTATATACGCGAGCAACACCCTTATTTATACCCTTGTATTAGTCACAGCCTTTTTGTTTCGATAGCTTATCAGACTTGCCCCCTCGTCACCAGTGTATAATTTTTAACTGCAAATTGCCGTAACAGGCTTATACCTACTAAGTGCTTATGGATGCATTTTTTGACAAGAGGTATATAATTGTAGTCGTTCTTCTAAAGGTGTGAGAAATATCACAATGTTAAGGAATATTGAGTTCCCGATTGCAGTTTTGCGAGTTGGCCTTGCTGGTTTATTACTAGCAGCTAGTTTGCCACTTTTAGCCCTGTTACCACCGCTTGCTCATAGCGAAAGCAAGGCTTCTTCATCACACCATAAATCCGCTAGTACCTACTCGGTTGCGTATAATGACAGCCCGAATGTAGTAACCTCGGGGCTAGCCAACAGCACTGCACAGGCTTCACAGACAGTTGACTCAACAATTGATTCGATGTGGAACGGCCTTCATCACTCATCAATTGCTGCCTATAACGGCTTGCGCCAAGTCGGTTCAGCCAGCGCCGCTACCGCTAGAACAGGAGCCACCTATACATGGCAAGCCATCTTGTATCTTGGTGATGTAACTGAACGCGGTGCCAATTATACCGTTAACAATGTTTATCAAAGTGCCGTATTTATTGCACGTTTACCTGGTGTATTAGCTACACAGTTTGCACGCATACCTTCCATTAATGGTTATTTAAGACCGTCTGCCTATGCCAAAACTCCTACCATAGAAACCCTGCATTCTGCCCCTTCTCGCGATACTCGCGCTTCTTCAACCGCTTCTCAAAATGAATTACTCAATATAACCCCAGACTCATCGTGGCCAATCAGGGGCCGTGTGACGACTTTGTTTGGGGTTCCGCACCGGCCGTTTCAGCCGTTTCATACGGGTATTGATATTAGCTCGGGGCAACGATCGGGTGTAACTGAAGTTAAGCCGTTTAGGACCGGGCAGGTTAAGGAGGTTGTTTGGTCACGATATGGTCTTGGCAACCACGTCATTGTTTCGCACGGCAATGGCTTAACATCAGTGTATGCTCACCTGAGCTCAATTACGGTAGCCAACAAGCAGGTTGTAGATACCAATACGGTACTTGGGCTAGAGGGCACCACTGGTCTCTCAACAGGCACCCATTTGCACTTTGAAATCAGGGAAAACGGCAAACCCGTCAACCCCAAACATTACATAAAAGCAAACCTCTAATGCTTACGTGTATAAAGCATCAAAACGCCAAGCTAATCAACTGAAGGGACCTTACCGCCCGCCTTGCGTGCTTTTGACAAACCTATCGCAACCGCTTGCTGGCGATTAGTAACCTTTTGACCGCTTTTACCGCTCTTTAGCCTACCTTCCTTAAACTCGTGCATAGCTTGCTCAACTTCATGTTGCGCCTTAGGACCATACTTGTTCATAGTTACTCCCTACCTGAGTCTTATCTTCATAAATAACGTGATGCTTGCTTGCGGCTTTTATATCGGCCTAACTCTTGAAAGCCAGAAACAACTTTTCGTAACTCACGCCGTGTTCTGTTTGTATGCGTAGCCATCATCTGCTCCTTTTCAATTTCAACTTTATTAGCCCTATGCTTAATCGTAAATCTCTTCGTCTGCGTCTGGCATAGTTCGCTGTAAATCTTCAAGCTGATCATCCGGCAAGTCACGCATTAGATCAGGATCCTTATTGTTATCTGGTTGCTGTGCCATATAAACCCTCCTTTACTTAACCAAAGCAAGCCTGCTATGGTTACCTCATAATACAGGGGTACATCGGGGCATACAGTAAGAAAATTAACATGTTATCCTGTAAGAATTTTGATATACAAAACGACCGAGCAGCGCGTACGCTAATAAGCGTTACGTAACGTATAAGGAGGAGTACTATGACTCGAAACAGCAATCAAAATGCAGGTAATTTTGCCCAAAATAAAAAACGTGCCAGCGAGGCTGGTAAGAAAGGTGGCTCAGAAAGCCCCGGTAACTTTAAGAATGATCCCCAACGAGCCAGCGAAGCCGGCCGAAAGGGTGGCTCACGCTCTAGAAGAACCTCATAGGGGCTTACCTAACAGCCACACTACAAACGGCATAAAAGAGATTCCCTTAGAGAATCTCTTTTTGGGTTTGCGACCTGTATTTGGCTTGTAGCGCACAAGAAGAAGTTGATCAACCTTATAGCTTGCGCCAAAATCGGTTATACTAGACATAAGCATGAAGCACAATGAGTCGGGACTGACCCTAGTTGAGCTGCTCGTCACCATTCTCGTAATTGGCGTTATTTTTGCTGGTCTGAGCAATATTTTTATTAGTATTCAGCGAGCGCAGGTACAAACAAGCTATCTCGATAGCGCTACCAGAGCTGCCCAACGGCAAATCGAATCATTGCGTAACAGTAATTACAATAATTTAATAGCCGGCCAAACCATTGATTTTTCTGACAATCTGCCTGACACGCTGCCACAAGGCAGTAGCGGTTTTGTTGTCGTAAGCGAGCCATCACCTGATATAAAACGCGTTGATGTAACGGTTACTTATACGTATGGCGGTGATACGCGCAACGTTAGCCTCAGTTCACTAATTGGCGTGATCGGAATCGTACAATGAGATCTAGTAAAGGTTTTACGCTGGTTGAAACCATTATTGCGCTGAGCGTCACCAGCTTGCTGATTTTTATCATCATTAACTTTATGACCAATAGCATCGTACAATACAGCATTGTTGAGGCACGCTCGCAACTACTTGGGGAGGCGCAAGCTGCCCTTGACCTCATTGGCAATGATGTGCGACTTTCGGGTAATGCCGATGCAAACAACAGATGGGACGACGCTCATGCACCTGATGCTCCCGCCAACCTTTTAAGTTGGGTATCAGACGACGATACGCTTGTTTTAGCCACGGCTGTAGAAGATACTGCCGGTAACATTATTTTTGCTGACCCTGCTCTTTATATTTCAGAAAAGAATAATCTCATTTATTACCTTAACAACGGCACATTATATAAACGAACACTAGCCTCGCCCGTAGCGGGCAACAACGCTACAACCACCTGCCCACCACCATCCGCAACCCAAAATTGCCCCAGTGATCGAGAGATTTTAACTCATGTTGACACGTTCACGGTTCGTTATTTTAATGACCAAAATCAAGAGGTAACACCAACTGCCGCTCGCTCTATAGAGATATACGTTAAACTGCAAGATACAAAGTACAAGCAAGCCATCAGCGTAGATTATGAAACAAGAATGGTGTTTAGAAATGATTAAAAACGTAATGCAGCGCATTCAAAAACAACAAAATGGCGTACTACTGGCAAGTGTATTGATTATAACGGCTGTGTTGTTGGTTGTGAGCTTTTCTTTAACCAGCCTAGCGATCAGCCAGTATGCAATTAGCAACAATAAGGTCTTTTCAGCCAACGCACTTATGGTGGCAGAAGCCGGCATTGAACAAGCCGTTAAAGAAATTAATGAGGATGAGAATTTTGGCGGCCACTCTACGGAACAAGAGTTCTTTAACAACGCAACTCAGGGACGCGGCACGTATACCACCACCATAACCGCTATGGCAGACACGAATGCCAAACAAATCGTTTCAACCGGCAACGTCTATCGTTTTAATAAAACCGAAGTTGAAAGCTCACGGATTGTTAAGGTAACGATTGTGGGTACAAGTTCAGAGGGGTATGCGGTGCACACCGGGCCAGGCGGCTTGGTACTGGGTGGCAGCACCAATGTGACTAACACCGATGTCTTCGTGAATGGTAATTTAAGCATGTCTGGTTCGGCACGTATCGGTACTCATGCACAACCAGTAAATGTTAGCGTTGCTCACCAGTCATGCCCGAGCGGCCCCAACCCGGGGTCAACCTATCCGCAAGTATGCTCAAGCGGTGAACCAATCTCCTTTAATGGCAATAGTACTAGAATTTATGGTACTGTTTGTGCGACTAATCAAACCAGCTCAGGCCCCGCAAACGGAGGCAATATACTACCCGGCAGTGATGGCCAGGGACTGCAGCTGGGCTGCACCGCTCCGCCCGTTTCCACGCCTACCTACAGCCGTCAAAATCATATTAATAATGTTACGACTACCGCCAATGCAAACGACTATGGCTGCCAAGGTTCAAAACAAAAAACCCTAACTAGTAACTTGCAACTAAATGGCAATTTATCGATATCTGGTTCGTGCGAAATGTCGGTTCAAGGCAACGTGTATATAACCGGTAATTTGTCAATTAGCGGCTCAACTCGCTTACGAGTAGCGGACAGTGTTGGTGCTAATCGTCCGGTTATTGTGGTTGACGGCACCATTTCTGTCAGCGGCTCTACGCAACTCATTGCAAACAGTAGCGGCACAGGTATACATTTTATTAGCTACAAAACGACCGCAGCCTGCAACCCTAACTGTTCGAGCGTGACCGGTACCGATCTAAAAACCTCGCAAGATCTAGAAACGGTCAGTGTCAGCGGTAGTGTTAATATGCCTGGCATGATCTTTCACGCCTATTGGAGCAAAGTCTCCATAAGCGGTAGCGGTAGCCTTGGTTCTGCTATAGGTCAGACGGTCAACTTAAGCGGATCAGGCACCATAACTTTTGGTACCGAACTATCGTCTGGCGTCAGAACCTGGACCATTACGAGTTATCAACAAGATTTTCCTGAATAAAAAAGCTCCCTTCCGGGCAGGGAGCTTGTTCAAAAAAGTCTCTCAAATTACTTTTTTGATTTGTCTGCTTTTGGCTTGTCTGACTTAGCCTTTGCGCTGATAGCAATGCGCTTTGGTGCCGGCAATTCTTTATACGGTACAGTTACCCGCAGTACGCCATTTTCAAACTTGGCGGTAATATTCTCTGCATCTGCGTTTTTCGGTAACGTAAAGCGTCGGTAATACTTATTAACGCTTTCACGTACCAGGTATTTACGATCTTTACTTTCTTCTTTTTCGGCGTGTTCAGCTTTGATCTCAAGCTCATTCTGGTGTTGTTCAACGCTAATCTCATCATCCTTAAAATTAGGAAGATGCGCTTCAACGGTTAGGCCGTTTTTGTCGCTAAACACATCGGTCGCCGGTGTCATACCGCTTGCGAGTGGCAGATTGCTGCCGAACGCATCATTAAAGAGTGAGTTAACTTGGTCATGGAGACTGTTGAGTTCCGCGAATGGATCCCATCGTATTAATGCCATATGTTTCCTCCTTTCTTTTAATCTTGCTTGTGGTTACTCCACACTTCTATTATAGGAATTTAGCACTCTCGTGTCAAGAGTGCTAATACTATGTCTCTCCCTCTGCTGAATCAATATATCGTCTGGTCAAAAAATATTGAATATCAAGTTCATATTCCCCAAGCGCAAGATCACATACCATTTTGGCCATTGTTGGAATATCCGCTTCGCAAAAATCAGCAATTTCTGCCACCTCAACACTCTCATTTCCCGCGTCTCGCAAGGGCATGAATTTCACGAGAGACAACAAGAGCTTATCGCCACCCGACAAACTAGAATATATTCCCGTCCCTCCAACTTTTTCTATAAGGCCAGGCTGGCTGGGCTTCGCTGGCATTAAGCATTCTCTATTGTGCAGGGGCAAATCAAAGTCAGGATAAGGCCGACCACTCGACAAAGCATCTATAGCAGAGTCATTAATAGAGCTCCTGAAACGAACCCGGTCTGGATTATTTCTAGCAACTTTTTCTCCAGCTGTCAGCATGACTTCAGAAACTTCACCTTCGGTTTGTCCACAACGAACCAAATAGCCTGCGAACGAAGCCAGTATATAAACATCACTGCCGTGCGCCATACCAAACCGTTTTGAAACACCGTCTTGGCTCGTCGGGTCATGATCTAAATCACCTTCCCATGTAGCCATAACAATATCACCATGACCAAAGTAACCTATCTCAAAACAACGATGCTCACCTAGCTCTGATTCGGGTAATCTAGCTTTCTGCAGATGTTCCATAAAATAATCATGAGCTATAAGGTCGGCTTATTGCAAGCATGAGCAAGATACATTATCGATATTGATTGTGTTGCGATGATTTAACAAGCGGTACTTGTGGTGCGGTTCCTGCCTTGTTATGCAAATTTATTTTACCTTGTGATACCTTATCTGATTTGTGCTTGTTCATAAAATTCCTCCTGTTTAGCTATAGCAGTATCACATAGTTAGGGTTACCGAGCAGTGAGGTATTTTATACGGTTAGCATATATTGCGGTAAAGCTCTACGGTTTGGCGGGCGTTGGGTTCTATGTCTAATTGTCTGAGAGCCTCAGACGGTAATGCCCAAATATAGTCTTGCGCCTCTTCATTTAAAACTACGTTTTTAGATTTTACTTTTACAATGTTATCTACAAAAATATGCTGCACACTCGATTGATAGTAGCCTGAGTTTTTAATCTGATCGAATGTGCAGATGTGTTGCCCAACTTCGCCCTTCAGGCTGGTTTCTTCCTTCACCTCGCGCAGTAAAGCTTGTTGCAATCGTTCATGACGCCTAACTTTACCCCCAACTATTGAGTATCTATTACCCCATTTATGCGTTTTGACCAATAAAATCTCTTTCTCTTTTTGAGTTGTTATTGCTTGATGCTCGATAATCGCACCCGTTGCCACGACTGACCCCGGCACCATCAAGGCCTCCCATAACTCATGAATCTTCTTTTCATTTTGCCTGACATTAGGGCTCGGTAACATATCGTAATCTTTAATGTACTGCGCCAGCACATCAGGTCGCCAAATCGAACGGCCGTGTATGTAAGCTGGATGGTCAGCCAATTTATGACTAAGAAAGCAACGCGTATTTGTTAGCTGCGCAATCCCAAGCTCATATGAAGCACTCTTGCCAATATAACCACCCGGGTTTACAAAGTAACTAAAACCGTTGGGGCCCAGACGTTTGAGGTTGTGCAAGTATAATAATTCAACCAGGCGGGGGTCTTTATCAACTTCATCTGCAAAAAGACCAAAGCCATCTTTCTCTGCCACCAGTTCTGCCATTTGTGGCGCCAATACTTCAATGCCTGCTTCAGTAAAAATTTCAGCTGCGCGTTGAATCTCACTAAAATGTTTTGAAAAACTCCCGTGAATAATACACCTAAACGCACCCATACATTAACTGTACACCTTGTGTTTAAAATAAACACAATCGGATAGGTTAATACTTCATGACCTGAAAGAGTATCTATTCTTGCTCAAAGTCGATTTCACCATCGCGGAGTTCTTCGCGGAGTCTCATCCAGATTTTACCTAGCTCATTACGCCCATCACGATTAGGCCCCCATCCCCAAAAATCATCCTTTGTTGAATCTTCTACAATTTCTAAATCTCCGCTTAATTCAAGTTTTGCGCGTACGTACGGGTTTTGAACTAACTTTAGTCTGCAAATTTCATACATTACATCAACTTTATGCTCATCCCAATCTTCGGCTCGCCGCTGTCTATGTTGTCTTGCGATCATTAAAGCATCATGAGGTGACCTTGCTTCCTGCAGTAATTCAACAACGTCTGGTGCAGTACCAACAAATTTGGCCGCATGATAGGCATGCTCAGATGTAGGCCATCGATAATCCAAAAAATCGACCTGAAAAGCTGCAAAATTATCAAAGATATAAAATTCACGTGGATAAAATCCAATGATTTCACCTGATGTTTCTAGCTCCGGGTCTCTAAACTGAGCTGGTCGTTCCATACGCTAAGTATTGCAAAAAATATCATTTAAGCAAGCATAGGCAACATGTCAGGTGACACATGCACCATTAACCAGATTATCTATGTCTATTCCTGGATACTCAGCGTTTTGATTTGCTTTGGCGGATTTCGTCGCGCAATTCTTCAATCATTAGTTGGGTTCGGTAACTTTCTTCTTCGCCTTTTCTAAAGAGGTATTCAGAAAACCCGACCACAAGCAATGCTTGCGTAAATAGCTGTAGCCATTCTGATTGCCAGTTTTCTAGGGTTGCACTCCAAAACTCTGGCCAAAATTCACTCATTTGAAACACTTGCCCGTGCTGCTCTGCTTGGTTTTTTTCTGCTTGCAGCTGCGTTGCAAATTGGCCGCCCCAACTTGCCAAGAAAAAAGCTAACAAGATAAATACAGCGGCCCATCGTCGCCAAAAGGTATTTTTCTTTCGATACTCTTGATTTAGGTTTTCAAACTCCTCTTTGAGATACGCCATGCTACCGCTCCTTACCCCAACCCATCAATTTGTAACTTCAGTATTCAACAGAGTTTAAATGAATGCAAGCACAAGCAAAATAATACACTCATCTGACTACACTATATTTTGTTGTTAGCTAGTTTGAGAATAAAGATCTATTACTGCTCTACTTATTGGTAGCCAGCGGGCTTGCTCAGTTTCTATACGTACTAAATCTACAAAATCATCTACAAAACTACCGCAATAGCGTCTCAATAAATCAACTTTTGGTGTTTTTGTCCCTTTTAAGGCAGTTATTTCAGCCAATAAATCATGCGTGGCAGCTGTCACGTGTGCTGCGGCTTGAAAAAGCTCCTCATTATCTGAAATGACACGTGCTACGTTTCGATGATCATCACGCTGTAAGGCAATAGTAGTGGCAGCAAACATATTGAACCTAAACTTTGAAAGCCAAAATTGTAATAAATCCGGATCCTTAGCAGCACCACTTTTTTGCAAGTCTTCCTCATAGTAGTTGGCACCGGGATTTGCCGCCGGATGCTCACGAATAATATCGCCTACCAAAAAAGGATTGTTCATTTGAGCCACAGCAAGCCTGATGTAAAATAAGTTGTCGCGCAGGAGTGGCTTCATGGCTTCATCACGAATTTTAGCTTTAACATCGTCACTTGCTGTCTCGTAACTACCGACCATGATTTCAATTAACCGAGCTCTCGTTGCAGAATCTGGCCCACCCATCATGGAGCGAAGTTGTGCATTCCCATCTGAAGCCACCTTCTCTAACTTTTCGGCAAATTCACCATATCTATCAGCAGCTGCGGCAATATCATAATCAACGAGATCTTGAAATTCGCTGGCAACTTGTTCTTGGGCCCTCAGTCCTGATTCAATGCCCATTACTAGATCTTCAGCCGTAAGGTCTTTGTCGCCCATCTCGCTCATATCCTTAATATACTATTGTCATTCACACATGCAAGCACAAGCAAAATAAGCTATCGCAGACTCTTTGACATTATCTATGGGTATTCAAGTACTGAAGTAAAACAACCGCATGGTTGTTTTCTTTGTCGTGCGCGGCATATAGCAACGTAACGGTGATATGCTCAGCAATTTCATCAAGAAGCTGCTGAACTGCAGGGTTATGACGCAACTCTTCGGCGTAGCGTACAGAAAATTCTTTAAAGCGTTCTGGTTTATGGTCAAACCACTGGCGAAGCTCAGGGCTTGGCGCAATTTCTTTCAACCACAGATCAACCGCCGCTGCTTCTTTGCGCACACCCCGTGGCCATAAACGATCTACCAGCACACGAAAGCCGTCGCCTTTATTTGCTGGCTCGTAAACTCTCTTGATGTTTACGCTAGCTTTCATTCAACCTCTCGTTTGTTTTTTGAGAACGCTTAAAATGTCTTCGCGCTTTTTAAAAACCTTATCAGCAGGCAACTCGCCAAAGTAGTTAGCGATCCTCATAAAGTGCTTACGGGCAGCCATTTTTTGCAATTCACCCGCTGTTATAGGCGTTGACACATATCGCAATAGGTACGAGGCGTACACCATAACGCTGTTTTTTGCCGCCGATTGCTTTATATCATTGCCGTTCATTTTAGTAACCAGAGAATTCCTCTGTCTTAATGTTATCTTCGTTTACACCAGCACTAACAAGCATTTTACGCATTGCGCCCACCATGCCAGCCGGGCCAGACAGATAATATATTGGCACCGTTATATCTTTAACATACCGCTGAAGCATCGCTTGGTCAATGTAGCCGGTCTCGCCCGACCATGTCTGGTCTGAAAGATTCGTGTAAACGGGCACGAAAGTAAAGTTGGGATTATTACGGGCAAACTCTTCAAAATCGGCAGTGTAAGCTGCGTCCTCAGGCGTTTTATTTGAATACAGTAATGTCAGTTTGTGGGCCGTTTTATCATGCGTGGCCTGCGCAATCATACTGCGCACCGGTGTAATACCAATGCCGCCAATCAAAAATACCGCTGGTGTTGTTTCGGTTTTATGTAAGGTGAAGTCGCCATACGGCCCATCAAACTTGATAGGTGCGCCAATGGGCAGGGTTTTTATAACTCGTTTAAACGCCGTGTCACGCATTCGGGTAGCAAAAATAATATTTTCTTCATAGGGGGCGTTGACCAGTGAAAAGCCGCGCATGTTGCCTTCTTCATCAGTTTCTGGCGGATCTATTAATGTGTAGTCTGCAAATTGGCCGGCACGAAACTCAAAACCCTCAGGCTTTGCAAAATGAAACGCCATGGTACCGTTAGCGACTTCTTCTTTTTTGATAAGCTTTAGGTTGATGATTGGCATAACTTACCCCCAATGCTTACAGCCCTTTACGCAGTAGGTTCGCACGTGCTTGTCAATCATATGGAACAACGGTTGGACTGTATCTTTATTTATTGAATACACCCGCTCTTTGCCGTGCGGTTCCATTTCTACAAAATGGCACAACAGCAAGCGCTTCATATTATGTGAAACAGCGGATTGTTCAATGTTAAGGCCACGACTGATGTCGTTAACGGTTTGGCTGCCGTTTTTGTCTAAAAACTGTAGTATCCGTACGCGTTGTTGGTTACCCAGCACAGAGAAAAAGTCATCAAAAACTGTATATTTCATATGAATATATTATCATATGTTATCTTCATCCTGCAACTAGTAACGACCTAATGAATAACAAATGGCCTATAACAGCTAATCATCTAAACGCCAAATTGCTTTTTTAAAATCTATGACATGCTGAGCATCATGCTTAGCCATGCCAGGGGTAAAATAATCACCAAAGAAAGGATAGGAAGTATTTTTAACGTACCTTTTGCTACAAACAGTCCAATTGCAGCAACGACTATGGTCACAAGAAAAATAGGCATAGAAAAATCAAATGTATCGTGACCAAAAATGATTATATCGATCACTTCGAAAGCAAAAATTGGGTACAAAGCAGTAAGTATAAGCGGAGCAAAAACAAAGAGCTTGGTTTTCATTCTTTTTAATTTTATCATGTGTCTGTTTGACACAGCAGTATTTCGCAAGTTTAAAAAGTAGCGACCCCGCTTGCCGGTTCTATGCTAGCCACTGAAGATAGCGTGGCTTGATTTGCACGCTTGCCGTACCAAATTTGCGGCTATTTTCTCATTAACTAATAATAACAAAAAGACCTCCGTAACGAGATCTAAAAATGCATATACTTAGGTACAGTATTACTAACAAAGCTAGAACTATATTATTATCATATTAGTTTTTTTCTCCTTATGCTTGCTTGTATTATTTATAAAACTATAATAATTAGAAGGAGTATTAGATGGCTGTAGTAAATGAAACTGAAGCTAGCTATGAGTTAGCGACTACCCCGGCATCGGAAATCGGAAGAACGCTTGGTGGCATTGAAGTCCTCATAGGTCAGCTTGCTACATTAGAGGCTGAAAGAGATAATGAGTTAGAAACTTTAGCCGAGCAAGTTTGGGGTAACGTGTTGACTACGGTTCATAGTGTATATAGGGGGGGAGAATACCCTGAAGAAATCCGCCATCTCACTACTTTAGCAATCTACGGTCGTGAGGACAAATATTCGTATCTTCAAGGCAACAATCCATTTAGGGAAGATGGTTTTCATGGATTAATTGATTCCAAACATCCTGATGTTCATTCAGGAGGGCTACCGAGCCCGACGGCTCACCGATTGTTTAACGATATGAAACTAGTGGTATTGTATGAACTCGGCGCTGCTTATCGACCAGTGCCGGCCAATATCTTCTTTCGCGTTATCGCTCTAGCGCCCTTTACGTTAATCGAGGGCGAGAAACATAGGCGTGACCCCAACTTTCGTACATACATTGATAGCGACGTTATTAAATACGAATACGGAGAAGATTCTGGGCCCTGGGGGACTCTAAGCTTTCATGACAAGTACATTGAGGGGCGCGGAAGGTATTACTAAATTCTACTATAAATTGCCCATTGCCCTAGTTAATAGTTCATTTTCTGAAAAAATAGCACCCTCATAGCTAGCGGTCAACAATTAACGTCAGTTCTGGCGCCCATATGAGTCATATGTGTAGTACACCCGGCAGGATGACAGCATTTCGTCACTTTCTCTCCGCCAGCTGGCGGATGCGATAGTTCCTCATGAGCGAACCTTTAGGATCGAATCCGCTGCAGATACATCTGCAAGCAAATCAAAACCACCCTTGGTAGGGTGGCTTGGATTTGCTCGTGATACAGCATTGTCGACGAGGTTAAATCTTTTATTTATTGTAAAGATCTAGAACTTCCCCAGCAGTCAGGTCTTTAAGATCAAGTATTTTTAATTGCTGTTTTTTAAGAATTTGGTCTATCATCCAAGTACCTGTTCGGTACACTATCCATCGTTCTTTTAACTGAGGATGATAAAACTTCCATTTTGAATACACTTTCTCATCCGCAAAAACTTCTGCACTCATTTTTCGTAGTTCTTCTGCCCATTGCTTCAACGATTCTTCTGGAATTTGCCGATAATCGCCAAGTGGTTCGAACACACCAGCGTGCTCGCGCTCAAATACTGTCGCCATTCCTTCGTACATAGCATTTTCAATTGCAGAGAAGGGGCCACCGTTTCCTGTAAATTTTTGGTAGATATGAAAGGCTTCATGAAAAATAGTAGGCCGAAGACTCTTGCGCTGTTTTTTCTTGTCATCAAAACTTGGGTCGATAGAGACGGTAATTATATCACTTGCATAGGCAAAACCACTTGTACCTACATGAGGGAGTATGCCGTAATCAGAATAATAAATTTTAATTTTTAAAGGCAATTCTGGTAGCAACTTGCGCACATCGTCATATGCACTGGAAATTAATTTTTCGAGTGGCTTTTCAGTCGCCTCGTTCAGATAGTGGATAACTTCAATCATGACATAACTATAGCAAAATGACGCCGTTCTGACGTCGACTAATTTACTCTAGCAACATGCAGCATCATTGTAGGGGTTAGAATTTTGACTATTTTTCACAACGCTTAAAGGGAGTTGCTATTTATAGCCCTCAGCTTGAGCCTCAAACATTTCTTTGTAAAGACCATCAAATTTTAGTAACTCTTCATGTGTGCCATACTCAGTTATCTTGCCGTGCTCCATAACGATAATTTGGTCAGCTTTACGTACTGTGCTGAAACGATGGCTCACAATAAGAGTTGTTTTGTCGGCGTGAGACTTGTAAATATTATTGAAGATCGTGTACTCCGCCTTGGCATCAATTGCACTGGTCGGTTCATCCAGTATCATAAGGTCTCCATTGCGTAATAATGCCCTTGCAACTCCAAGACGTTGCTTTTGACCGCCTGAAAGGTTCGTGCCGTCATCAAAAGACGTATCGAGCCGAGTATTTAATTTGTGTGATAACTTTTTTACAAATTCAGTTGCTTCAACGAGGTCGGTGGTTTTATAAATTTCTTCATCAGACGGCTCACTATCAAGGCCAATAACCAGATTATCTTTGATAGACAGATGCTGTACAATTAAAAACTCCTGGCTCAGGTTACTGATGACCGAGTAGTAACTCTGCTGTTCAATATCTCGAATATCCGTTTCATTGATTGTTATTGTGCCTTTGGTAGGTAAATATTGTCGCAATAACAATTTTATAAGTGTGGTCTTGCCTGCACCATTCTCACCGACTAATGCAAGCTTACTTCCAGGTACTATTACAAACGAAACATCCTCAAGTACTAACTGATCTGTGCCAGGATAGGCAAAGCTAACATTTTTAAATTCAATTGTCAGAGGACGGCTAACTTTTACTTGACCATTTGGGATAGCGGGTGGGGTATCGTAAATTTCGCTAAAGTTCTGCAAATTTATGGAAAGTTCATGCAATCTTTGAACCGAACTTGCTACTTGGGTTGCGCTGCTGCTGGCCTGTTCAAGCATACCTCGTAGAAAGATAAATCTATCGAGTCCGATCGTACCTGTCAGCAATAATCGGAAGAAGTATATATTAGCACCGAACCCCACTAATGGTTGGACTGTTTCTGCTACTAAATCCAACTTTGCTAACCGTTTGTCGTTTGCATACACCATATCGTGCGACTTTTTCGTATTTACACGCCAGGATGTAATCATCTTTTTAAAGGCGTTCATAAGACGAACTTCCGGCATAAAGCTTGGGTCAATCAGCATCCAGCGACTACGATAGGCGACTCGATCAAAAGGTTCAATTTTTTTGTATACTGCTTCACGTAGCTTATTTTGCTTCACTTGTAGTAAAGCGATTGGTATGGTGATGATTATAATTATGACACCGACTAATGGAGCTACTACCAAAATAGCGGTTATAGATCCGATGAAACCAATAAATGAAGATGCGACCCATGAAATTTCATCAAGCACCCTCCAGATTTGGTGCAAGCTGTCCCGTGCACGATCTAGTTTTGTATTAAACTCCTCATCATCAAACTGTTCTTGGCTAAGCTCATACATTTTAATGAAAAACTGCTCGTTAGTGACAAGATCCATCTTTTGCTGAAATCTATTTCTAGCAAGCCTGTCAATATTTTTAACAATCTGATTTAAAAGCTCGATTGCCAGCAGAACAACCAACCAAAGATAAACCTGACGAGCCTCTGACTGTTGAAGCGCCGCCGCACTAACACTTGCAAGCAACTTAGCCAAAGCGTAAGCTTGAGCAATCGGACTCAGCCCGGATACGACGCTATTGAAAATGCCCCAGCCAAAGTATGGACGAGAGGTTTTCCACTGAAGTTTGGTAATCCAGATCAATGATCTAAGATATTTTTGTTTCACCGTTTTTCCTTACTGCTAGTTTACCATCTCTGTTAGGTATTGTACAGAATAGTTCGAATCCGTCTTAATTATATTGCACAAAAACCGATGTTAAGCACACGCAACGCACCGAACGAGATTCAAACTCATACTAAAGGGCTTAAAATACGTCCAATAAAAAAGAGATTGAAACGGACTTCAATCTCTATCTGCAATTTCCAAATGGTACAGCATCATTAACAAAGTTAGAACCAAGCTAATGCTACAATTTAAGAATGCCTAACTTCTCTAAATTAGATTTATACATTTCTGGTGCTAAAGGTAAAGAATGTCAGAAGGCGATTGATAAAGCTACCGAAAGGTTAACGCAGGCGTTATCGCCAAAAGTACTCGACTTACTTAAGGGGACAGAGGTGATTATAGGCAAGAATATTATAAACTCGGGAGCGCAAACTTTTGCCGAAGAAAAAAGGATAATTTTAGATAGTGATAAGAATGCCCTAACTCTACAAGAAGCGGAAGACTATCTAGTTTCTGTTGATGTTTTAAGGCGGGGGGACTGGGTTAAGACATTGCCTCTAGAAAAAGATACCAAGTGGAGCTGCCTTACTTATCAACTTGTTCACGAGGTGGGACATGTTATAGATGGCTTAACAAAGCAAGGAAATCCATATCATCGTCTAGCGGTGGAATATAGTCCGACCAAATACGGGGAAGTTAGCGAGACCGAAGCTTTTGCAGAGGCACTTACCTATACTGTTTTTGGTATTACTATTGATGAACATGCCAAGTCAGTAGTCGACCCAATAATATAAAATCACCGCTTATTGATCTGTAATTTCTAAGTGAGGATATGGTACGCCCGAAGGGACTCGAACCCCTAACGCTAGTTCCGAAGACTAGTGTGATATCCATTTCACCACGGGCGCATACATTTATATTATGAACTGATTGTTTTATAAAAGCAATCTCTCCAAAACATTGTCTTCCAGTAAAGCTCACTACCCCTTACCTCAATCCTCAAACAACCTTTATATATTGGGTTTTTCTTATAGATTCTCTCGGTTGGCTTGTAAATGGTTTTTTGAAACTGGCTTTTGCTAACCTTAAGTTCAGTGCGCCAGTACAATTCACAATTTTCATGTTTGTACAGCTCATGAATATACAGTCTAAACTTTAGGTCTTGCTTTGGAATTGAACCGGCAAGCTCAATCCACTGTATCATAAATTTAATCAAGCCCGCATCAGAGTTCATAAACATAAACCCCTCTGACTTCTTGGTGCCTTCAGCAAGATAAAGTAATAGTCCAGCTAAAAATAAAGGATCTTTTATTAGTGTAGGGTACTCCAATTCTGCAATACGTCTTAGGTTTTGAAGTCTTTCTACACGTTTTTGACGATTAGCCCAAGCGCCCTTTTGTCTACCTGCATGCCCCGCCACACGCTTGATTTGATTTATTCGTGTAAGCTGTTTATCTGTTAACGTGATATTCTTGAGCCATCCTGATAGGGTGCCTTTTGGTATATAGCCGATTTCGTCTTGAATCTCAGAAAATGTTTTTCCCTGCTTTCTTAACGAAACTGCAAGAGGTCGTAGTCTACTGTACCGCTCTGTCTTAGTATTCATGTTACATGAATATACTAGCACAGGTTCGTATTAAATTTATTTGGGATTTTTCTTATTGGTTTTTTGTTGCCGCTTTCTGGGCGCCGGCAATGCCTTAATAACCCGCGGCTTGGTTGCAGAATTAATGCTATCTTGCAGCTGAGCTAGTAACTGCTTGGCCTGCTCTAAGCTCATACCAACCCTGGCGACTGACTGAGGCCGCGGGTTGCCAGCCTGCAAGGCAAAGTTTATAACCACGCCGTTTTTGTTGGCCTCAATATGAGCTATATCAGAGTAAACCACTCGGTTGTCAAACGGAATCACCATCATAATTTGCTTAAGTAATTGCTCTTCTTGATTTCCATTACTTTTAGTGTAACCGCCCAGCTCCCACAATTTAACGGCATCGTCTTCAGAAATATTAAAGTGATTGATGAGCAGCATCAAAATTTCTTCGTCGGGTAGTTCTCGGCCAGCTTCGATGCGCTCGAGCATTTTAATATCAATTTCAACGGCACCCGATACCTCTATCAGGCTTTCTTTAGCTTGCTCGCGCAGTTTACGCAAGCGTGCCCCAAAAACTTTATATGGTGTGTCTCCCATAGCACTACTATGGTACGCCTTTATAGGGGTAGCATGCAAGCCCCGTTGTAACAGCGTACTATAGAGAGTAGTTTAGCCTGGCAAAAAGTTACTACGGGGCAAGCGGAAGCGCTGTATAATACAGGCAGTGAAAACATACAAAAATCACCCACTTGCCGAGTTCACCTCACTCAATGTTGGCGGTCCAGCAGAAACCTTACTTGTTTTAGAAAAAAGAGATCATTTGCTTGATGTGCTAGATGGTGCGCGTGGTAAAGTTTGGCTACTTGGTAGCGGCACCAACACGCTGATTTCTGACGAAGGCTTAGCGGGAACGGTAGTTATTAATAAACATGGTGCGATTACGCTTGATAACAACACCATCACCGTTGATAGCGGCTTTAACTGGGATGAGCTCGTACAATACAGTATTAGTCACAATTTATACGGCCTTGAATTTATGAGCGGCATCCCCGGTACCGTGGGTGGTGCAATTGTGGGCAATATTGCCGCATACGGCCAAAAGGTTGCTGACACATTAGTAGATATCACTGTATATGATGCTAAAGCTAGAGAAACCAGGACGATTGCTGCCGAAAAACTCGATTTACAATATCGCTCGAGCATGCTGCAAAAAGCCGCTAACAGGCATCTGTTTGTTGTTTGCGCCAGCTTTAAACTGAGCCAAACCCCCACGCAGCAGCTTGAGTACGAATCAGCGCTCAAGACGGCAGCTAAACTTGGTATTGTACCGTATTCGCTTGAAAACCGACGGGCAATCATTATGGAAACGCGAAAAAAAGCGGGCTCACTGCTCAACCCAAAGAGCAAAGAGTACGCGACGGCTGGCTCATTTTTTAGAAACCCCGTGGTAGATGAAGCTCAGGTTGAAGCAATTCTATCGTTTGAGGAAGCCGGTATCAGTAAAGAACAGCTCCTCCGTCAGAATAAACTACATAGCGGCGACAGCGTTCGCGTTTCGGCGGCACATGTCTTGTTAGCTGCCGGTTTTACGCGCGGACAAACCTGGGGCAACGTTCGTTTGCACCCAGACCATATATTAAAAATTGAGAACACGGGTGGTGCGACTGCCCAAGATATTTATGATGTGGTTGAGTTTATTGTGGCCACGGTTAAATCTCGCCTCAAAATAGAGCTAACGCCTGAAGTACAGTTTTTAGGAAATTTTGACTAAACGTCACTCGGCAGCGGAAAATTGGCCGTCAATGCAACCACTTCTGCTCTGATTTTATCGAGTGCAGCATCATCGTTGCGCTTCTCGATTGCTTGTCTCATCCATTCTGCAACCTGAACCATATGCTCTTCTTTTAAGCCACGCGATGTCATTGCCGGTGTACCTAAGCGAATGCCACTGGGGCTAAACGGCGGGAGCGTATCGTTGGCAATGGCGTTCTTGTTGAGTGTGAGGCCAATTTTATCAAGGGTCTCTTCAGCCACTTTGCCATCAATATCAAAACTGGTCTTAACGTCACACAAAATAAGATGGTTATCGGTGCCATTGGTAATAAGCTTAAAACCTCGCTTCATAAGTTCATCGGCCAGCACTTTAGCGTTTGATACAACTTGTTTGGCGTAGGTCTGAAACGCTGGCTGTAATGCCTCATAAAACGAAACAGACTTCGCGGCAATAACATGCATGTGCGGGCCACCTTGTACACCCGGAAAGACGGTACGGTCAATAATGGTCGGCAAATTTTCAATGGTATGTTCTGGTTTTTTGAGCGGATTGCTCACCTCGCCCTTACTTATAATTAAGCCACCGCGCGGACCACGCAAGGTTTTATGGGTGGTACTGGTAATGACATGAAAGCCGTAATCAAACGGATTTTTCAACACCTTGCCGGCAATTAACCCTGCAATATGTGCCATATCGGCCATCAACACCGCACCGACTTCATTGCCAATCTCGGCAAATTTGGCGTAATCAAGTTCTCGCGGATACGCACTAAAGCCAGCTAAGATAATTTTTGGTTTGTGTTTTTTAGCCAAGTCTCGCAGTTGACCATAATCGATCTCACCGGTTTCAATATCTTTCATCCCATAGCGAATAAAATTGTATTGGCGTGCCAAAACCGTAACCGGGTGTCCGTGCGTTAAATGACCCCCGTGCGAGAGATCCATGGCCAATACCGTATCGCCCGGCTGCAACCATGCATGATACACCGACTCGTTTGCTTGCGCGCCCGAGTGCGGCTGCACATTGGCATGGTCGGCACCAAACAACTTTTTGACACGATCAATGGCCAATTGCTCAACTTGGTCAGTGTTCTCTTGCCCGCCATAGTAACGCTTACCAGGATAGCCTTCAGAATATTTATTGGTAAACACACTACCCAACGCGTCCAGCACTTCTCGACTGACATAGTTCTCAGACGGGATTAGCTCTAGCCCCTCACGTTGACGTTTTTCTTCAGCTTTTATTAGTTGCGCAATTTTCGTATCTTTCATGATGCTCTCCTTATTAAACATAAACATGTACGGTATTTATTGTTGCGCTAGATCATGCTTTTATTGTACTGTAGATGTAAGGCAAGAAAAACCACAAAATTCTCTTTGACAATATACTATATATGATATAATTACAGAATATGACATCAACAAACCAAAAAATTGGTCAATTAATTTATCAAGTACGACAAGAAAGAGGCTTAACCCAAGCTGCTTTCGCCCGCCAGCTAAACACCAGCCAATCTGCCGTTAACCGTATTGAACACGGCCGCCAAAACCTTAGCCTTGAAATGCTCGCACGTATTAGCGATGTTTTAAACAAGCCGCTTATTAGCATTTCAAGCGGCGCTGTTAATTTAAAAATTGAGGGCGGGCATGAATTACGTGGAGAAATAACCCTTAAAAGCTCCAAAAACGCAACTGTTGCGCTATTGTGCGCCAGCCTGCTTAATCGGGGAACGACACGGCTTAAAAATGTGCCAAAAATTGAAGAAGTAAACCGCTTGGTTGAGGTCTTAAAAAGCATGGATGTTGCGGTACGCTGGATTAATAACGATATTGAAATCAAACCGCCTGAAAAGCTTAACGTACTCAACATGGACAAAGCTGCAGCTCGCCGAACGCGTAGCGTGGTGATGTTTATTGGCCCGTTAATGCACCGCTTAAACCGCTTTGATATTCCGTACGCCGGCGGTTGTGAGCTTGGCAGGCGTACCGTTTTGCCTCACCTTTATGCCCTAGAAGAGTTTGGTGTTGATGTCTTTACGAAAAGCGGTCATTACCATGTAAGTGTTGATCACAAATTACCAAAACGCCCGGTCGTTTTGTATGAATCTGGCGATACCACTACTGAAAATATATTAATGGCAGCAGCTGGTTTTGAAGGCGAGACCATTATTAAAATGGCCAGCGCCAATTACATGGTGCAAGATCTATGCTTTTTCTTAAGGCGACTAGGCGTCAAGATTGATGGGATTGGCACCAGCACCTTACGCGTGAAGGGTGTCAAAAAAATCAAGAAAAACATTAGTTTTAGCCCTAGTGAAGACCCGGTTGAGGCTATGACATTTTTAGCTGCAGCTATTACCACTAACTCTTCAATTACCATTAAACGTACCCCAATTGAATTCTTAGAACTAGAGCTGTTAAAGCTTGAGAAAATGGGCCTTAAATATACCACCAGCAAAACGTATAAGGCCGACAATGGCCAGACCGATTTAGTCGATTTAACCGTTCAGAAACACAACGGTACACTGCAAGCTGCTGTCGAAAAATTGTATGGACGGCCCTTTCCTGGCGTTAATATTGACCATTTGCCCTACTTTGTGCCAATAGCTGCAGTTTCACATGGCCGTACCCTCATTCATGATTGGGTTTACGAAGATCGAGCCTTAATGTTTACCGAGATGAAAAAAATCGGCGTCAAGTTAGAACTTGCCGACCCCCACCGCGTTTTTGTAACTGGACCGACCAAGTGGCGCCCGGCTGACGTGGTAGCGCCAAGCGGTATTCGCCCAGCTGTCATTATTCTTATTGGTATGTTGGCCGCTCCCGGTACAAGCATGTTACGAAATGTCTACACTATAAATCGTGGTTATGAAGACCTGGCAGAGCGGCTTAACTCTATTGGCGCCCACATAACCGTCATGCACGAGCTATAACCTAGCTAGCTTGAAGTTGTTCGCCGGCTCGTTCGGGCGAGATCCACGTGCCGCTGGTCTCAACTGTTCGAAAGACTTTTTTGTTATCTTTTAAGCAACGAATAATAGCTGCTACCTGAACAGCGTTCATGACATAAAACGCAAAGTACATAATAATCGAGTAGCGGCTCAGGCGGAGTTTGCTTTTTAAGCTCAAGTGCTCGTCGGGCCAGATATTCCACAAAACATACGCCGTAATCGTAAGGTAGGCGCCGATAATTGACCACGGATTAAGTAAAATTAAACTCATGGCCAAAATATATATAAGTAGTAGCGGCTCAATTAACAAAATCAACTCACCCAAGATTGCCAGGGGCAACCGATACATCGTCAACATACGGCCGTAACGAGGATCGTTATTGCCAATCATATGGCCGTATTTAACCAAGTTTTGTAGCATGCCGAGCTTCCAACGATAGCGCTGCTTAAACAAAGCGCGGTACGATTGAACGCCTTCAGTCATAGCTAATACGTCAGCTGCATAAATAATACGCTGGTGTAAGTTGCCATACGACAAAACCTTAAAGCTCAAACCAATGTCTTCGGTTTGTGTGTCGGTGTCATACATGCCAACTTGGCGAACGACATCGGTACGATACGTCGAAGCTACGCCTCCAATAATGAACTCGCTGTTTGTCATGGTGTAAAACTTTTTAGACCGATACCCAACCATATGTTCAAATTTTTGCAATAAACCTAAGATTGTTCGCTGCTCCACTACCTGTACGTTAGCAGCTAAGCCGACGACGCGCTTATCTCTAAAGTGCATGGCAGCGTTAGCGATTGCATGTTTATCTAACATCGAGTCAGCATCTAAACACATAAACAAACTACCCTCAACATGATTAACCAACGCATTATTCAACGCGGCCCCCTTGCCTGCATTCTTTTGCTTAACTAATACAATTCGCTTGGCATTGTTGGGTACTTTTGATTCTTCACGGCGACGCTCAAGTTTGCCCGACCGTGGTTTACGGGCCAAGTACGTATGCATTTCGCTGCCAAGGCCATAACGAATTGCCCGCTGAACAATACGTGCCGTTTTATCACTTGAGCCATCGTCAACAACGATAACCTCAAAGTTTGGATACTCACTGGCACAAATTGAGCGCAGCGTTCTTAAAATGGTTTTTTCTTCGTTAAAAGCTGGTACGATAACACTAACCAATGGTCGGCGACCCCGATTATTAGAGGTTTTTTTGATGTGACGCCGGCGCACAATTTGTTTAATGTCATACAAATTGGCGCCCACAATAAACAACCCAAAATGAATAGTATTGATCAGGCCAATCACCACAAAAGCATAAAAAATAAAGTCTTTAAGCATGACGCGCCCCTATCAGCTCAAACACAAAAATAGTGCGGTTCTGAAACGCCGCCCCCGAGCACGTTTGAAGCGTTAAAATGGGAGGCCCTTGGTAGTACAAAATTGAGCTATCTTCTGGTTTGGTTGTAAAACTACGCTGCAAACGATACGTAAAACGCTCGTTCTTGTCTGTAGTCACAACTGCTATCGAGCCGGGTTTTACTGACAATAAACGAGAGAACATATTGCTGCGATTATGGCCATAAATAAAGGTATTGCCGCTTGTCGTATTTGGCCGCTTCGTCATGGTTGCAAAGTAGGCTTTATCACGGCTAATAGTCCATTTTTGCGTATTTTTGTTGTAATAACCCTTGGCAACCGGTACGTCTATATCAGCCTCCAGCACTTGTACCGATACCGGGTATCCATGCCCCGTAACCTCATTCGTCGACTGCGTCGCTTCAGCGGGCGCATCGGTGTGCTCGGTGATCGATTGTTGTGCCTCTGGTGCAGTTTCACCGACCGTAACAACCTCATTAGCTCTGGTATAACGTAATAAAACAACGCCGCCCACAATAAAGCTGGCTGCAACAATTACGGCAATAATAAGCTTCTTTTTCATAAATCCACCAAAAACAAAGGGGCAGTAGCACAAAATAGAGGCCACTGCCCGCCCTGTTTAATTAGGCCTTGTGAGCCTTCTTAGCTGCAAGACGTAGAACTGTTGAAACAACGATTGCTACACCTACAGCAATGCTTGTGACTGCAATAACAGTCAATGCGCGGTTACCACCTGTATTAGGTAGAATAACACTACCAGTTACAATTGGGCCTGCGCCTTTACCACCTTCGTACATGTTGTCTCTCCTTTACTGTTAAGACACGTGTGGAAAGCTTTTAGCCCAACAAAAAAGAGGGTCAAAAGCGACCCTCACGCTTGTACGGGTGTATTTTACTATTTTTATGTTATTTTGTAAAGTATATTATGTAATCTTCTTATGGTTATTTTTTTGCCCATACAACGTCGTCAAGATACGCCATGGTACCAGTACCTTTTACCACAATCACCTGCAAACCTGCTTTTGCAACATTACCAGAGGTAGGTCGATATTCAAAGCTAATGGTTCCGTCGCTTAAATCGGCTTTGGTATACAGGTACTGACCGCTTATCCAGTTGCCGGCGGCGTCGTACTCATCGATGTAAAAACCATAATCTCCCGTTCCTATCGACACCATATTCATATAGGTTGAAATTGTGTAAGTATCGGTACTGTTAACTGCTATCGGGGCGGCAAATAGGTGGGTGTTTTTATCTGCAATATTTGTAAGTTTAACGCTGCTTTTTGGATTAGCGGGTGCGCCATTGTTATTACTATCAAGCATAATGTTCGTGTTGCCAGCCTGCCATCCGTTGAGGCCCGCTTCAAACGTGCCATTGCCGAGTAAATTTATGACTGGCTCAGGATCGGGATCTGTTCCCATAAAGGTCGTAAGCCACTGAAAGTTATCAAGATAAACCGTTATACCTGAACCAGCTGTTACATATATCTGTAAACTCGCTTTTGCCACCGCTTGAGAAGTAGGCGTGTAGCTAAATGATGCGTCCTTAAAGAGCAACGAACTAAGCGCTTGCTTCCACTGGCCGCTGATCCAGTTACCGTTGGTGTCGTACTCATCGATGTAAAAACCAACTTCACCCGCCGCTCTGGCAGTTATATTGGCAAAGCCTTTTATGACGTAGCTGTTCTGATGCCTTACTGCTACTTGAGGCGAGAATAAATGAACGCTTTTATTAGAACTTGTCATCTTAACTGAGGTGCCTGCCTCAGGAAAGTTACCGCGTGTAGTACTGTCTGGTTGTACACGTGTAGGCGTGTCAGTTGCCCAACCATTACCAATCGTCGAACCTTGCACCGGGTTGCTCAATAAGTTGTCTTGTGCGCCCGCCCGTACTAAACCATCACTCACATTGGTAACAGCAATGTTTTTGCTTTTTACATAGGCGGCTACCGCATTCAGGTCTGTCGTGCTAAATTGGTAATCCTCTGGATCGGTACTTGGGCTGTCTTGAATGTCATGAAATACCAATATAAGCCACGTTTTATCGGCAGCTGCTTGGTCAATATACCCCTTAACCGTCTCGACACTTACGCCTGCTTGAACTTGTTGTACTCGCAATACATAATTGTTGTGTGGCCATGTATTGTAGCCGGTGTCATGAAACGGTCGGTGATTAGTGTAATGTTTAGCGATAGCAGCTACAACTTTATCATTCCAGTCACCATAGGGCGTAGCAAACGATGTAGGGTTTATACCTTGCGCAACCAAAGCTGCTTTACTGTTAGCGACTTCTTGTTCTAACTTACGAGTGTTTATTTCAGTCAGTAAGGGGTGGGTGACACTATGCGAGCCGATCTCCCAGCCATAGTTGTTTTGTAATGTCTTAATTTGACTCCAGGTCATATACGGAATACCGGTATCCGCGGGGCACTTGTTAGGAACAGCTGTCATCCCGACACAACTTGTCGTAATGTAACTGGTACCACTGTAGCCATACTGAGCTAGGGTGGGAGCAGCTTTAAGCAGCGTGCTACTGCCGCCATCATCAAACGTAAAAGAGACTTTTGCCTGCGGCGAGGGGTTCGTCACGGCAGCATGGGCCGGTACAACTACCGAAAGGCCAATTGACACCATTAAGAGCAGTGAGCTAAACACTGCCGATACTTTTTTACATGAAATTAATGTGGGCATACAACACCTTAGTCCCACCACAACTAAATATGGTAATACTTATACTAAATTTTTGGCTTTATGTCAACTTATTTGTCCAAAGCTAGCATCGGATAAATGTCTATTACTACCTCTTCATATGGGTGAACTTTTTTAATTGCACTAAGGATAGCTTGGACCTGATCTTTCTCGCATGCTACTTCTATGCGTTCTTCATCTACTTCTTCTAACTTGCCGGCCTTACCAATGTGAGGTTTAGCTTTTTCATTAGGCTTAAAGCGGCCTACGCCTTTGATTGAAAAACTGGCGTAACTATAATTACCTATCTTGCCCGCCCCGGCTTTGCCAAGCGCTTCCCGCACCTCATCAGCGTTTTCTTCGGGCACAAACACCACAAGCTTAACGAGCTCTTTCATGCTGATTATGCCGCCACCGCAAATTGCGATCGCACTACATGCGTCCCCAAGGTGCGACGCGTAATATTTTCAACCAGGCGTTCGTCATCGGTGTAATCATCAAACAAATTATAACTATTATCGGCCGCCTCAACCTCTCGACCCTGTCGCGATAAATGTCGGTTACGGCTATTTGTACGGTTAATATCCGCCTCTTTATAGTCTGCATCTGCCGTACAATCCCGGTAAATTCTCGCATCAAAATCAAGTCGTGGGTTAACACCGTAACAAGGACTGCCAAGCTGTTTACCATGGTGTTCTTGGATAGCACGGTTAACGGCATACGGGAAGCCAAATTCTGCGGTGATTTCACCACCTAATCGTGCGTGAGGCATTTTTTGCAATCTATGTTCGGGCGTCCACACGATGCCTTGACTACTAACCTCGAGTAAGCTTTTTGGCAGGCACAAATTGCCAATATCGTGCAGCAAGGCCGTAACCTGAACATACCCTCTATTAACCTCGATGCCATAAAATTGCGCAATTTCATCAGCGATCTCTAAGCTAATGGGTGCAGTGCGCAGACCCCCCAAAGCAGCATCTTCGTGATGATCGCGCAATCTATCAAGCAACATAAAGGTGGTATCGAGCATCGTTGTGCTCAACCCATTTTCGAGGCCGCTCTCCCACGCTTCTTGTTGCAACTCTTCATAACCCATACCCCCCACACGATCTACCGTTAATAACCCGGGTTGTGAAGACGGCTCAAATTCAATCGAATCAGGGGTTGCAGTAAGCATTTTTGTGACCTATAAATCAATATTTTTACTACTTACTATTATACGCTCTAATGTCAAACGTATGGGGTAAAATTATAAACCCGACAAGGGTAGTTTGTTTAACATTAAAAAGTATTATTGTTCAGTTTTAGTACCAGACCGGGTAAGAAAATAGACCGTTGCAAGCCCTGCAAAAACAGCCAAAATCAAAAAGAGCGTGCCAGCGTTGTCAACCGTAAAATTAAGAATTATAAAAAGTACTGTTGCTAGTCCAGTTACGTTGCCAAATGTTTTATTGTTCATACAATAATTACGCGTTTAAAATATCCGTAAATCAACAATTGGGATTTTGGGGCGAATGATGGGATTTGAACCCACGGCCTCCTGTGCCACAAACAGGCGCTCTAACCTACTGAGCTACATCCGCCACGTCGATGTGTGATTGTGCGTTTGTCGTGTTACCGACAAAACAAGTTTGTTCGGTAACATTTACAAACCCACAAAGCCATCTCCTCTTCCGCAAAAACCATTCCCGCTTTTTGCGGGCAAATACGAGATTTAGGGAAAAGAGCAGAGCCGGTCCGCTGAATAGCGGATTCGGATTTTCCGAAAGGCTCGATGAGAAAAACCGTAGGTTTGTCTCATTACGGAACAGGGGTATTATACGTGAAATTAGGGTGATTATCAATCAAGGAAGATTTCGGCGCCTATTACCAACGCGCCCAAGAACGCTACACCCCACCAAAAATCGTTTTTCTTCTCGCTCTTATTAGAGTATTTCTCAGCCATACTTCTAGTATACCCTTATCTGTAAACCACTCTGTGATATAGCTCACATAACAGATGTAATTGCGAACATTTTTCGTACATGTCAATATATTGATATATTACTCAATACTATTGACTTTTTTTACATCTTATGCTATTATGTACGTTGACCCTGAGGTACTTAGGGTAGAACTTCCCGCAACTTTTTCCCGTATGGTAGAGAAAGTAGCTAGGGGGTTTAACAGTCAGGTATAGGAGGTATGATACCCGTTTTGCAGCTTACGTAAGTTAGGCTCTAGGGCGGGTCTCATACCCACAGCAACATCCATCCCACCAGTTCCCGACCAAGGAGCAATTGTGTTCAAAATCATCAAGACCAGCAAGCGAATCAGCGGACGAACCATCACGATCGCCGGCATCACCATCGCTGCCATCGTCATCGCCATCTTCGGCGACGACACTCCGGCAGGCGCATGGGACACCGACCAGTCGGCACGTGCCGAGTGCGTCGATGGCGAGATCGTCGTCTACGTCACGTTCAAGAACCGTGACACCAAGGCGATGAACGTCGACATCACTGTCGAAGGCGAGACCAAGACGGTCGTCGGCCTCAAGCCCGGCGAGAAGGCGGAGGACATCGAGTTCAACCTCGGTGTTCCCAGCACACCCGGCGGTTCGGCCCGGATCTTCCTCACCTGGAACAACGGGCATGGCGGGTCAGATGACCGTTCTGCGCCATGGAGTGCCGAAAGCTGCCCGGTTCCGCCGAGCACCACCAGCACGACCACGACCAGCACGACATCGACGACCGTGTCGACGAGCACAACGGTGCCACCTTCGACCACGCCGACCACCGCGCCGACCGTGATCTGCCCGGACGAAGGGGTCTGTGCGCCATCCATCGTGGCCACCGAGCCCCCGGCTCCCACGCCATCGGCTCCCACGCCCACGGAGTTGGCCTTCACCGGACCCAGCACCGCCATCTGGCGCATGCTGATCGTCGCCTTCGCGCTGATCATGGCGGGCTTCACGCTCACCCGGCTCTCAGCGAAGACGCGAACGAGCTGAGGTTCTGACTCGGCGGGAACAGCTGGATAGGATGGGGAGCGCGCCGCGTTCTTGGAGCTAACAGACCTAGTCTGAAGCACCTTGAGCAACGCCGCTCCCCATCCTTGCGCTACTACCCTATACCTGACTAAATCACACTTGATACACCTGTACGGGTGTTTTTTTAATCTCTTGCTTCTGGCACAGCTGTATCAAACTCTACGCCTAACTCATCTTCAAACCACTGTCGTACCGTTCCAAGATCTCTTTCCACAGACTTAATACTGCCAACCGCCTTATCTACATTCTGTTTGGCTTCGGCCATCGGCTGTTGAATATCACGCCTAATGAGTTCGGTTTTTGAATCAACAACCGAATCTACCGTTGCACGGCTATGGTCAATAAGCTGCTCACCAACGATGGTAAGCATTACGCCAACAATTCCGACTCGAGCAGCATATCCCGCAATCGTGCCACGCTGTAATGGATTCCACCACCGTGCCTCTGATTGGCTGGCCGTGCGCGCTTCTGTCCCTTTTTTTATTCCTGCCATTGGCGTTAATTATAAGGTAAATCAAAATTAAGGTACACCGCCTAGGGTAGTACTGGCGCCCCGGGAGGGATTCGACCTACCTTCGGCAGGCCCGCAACTTCATCTTTGCAAACAAGTTCG
>CAZNZL010000002.1:0-2388 GCA_964577565.1 uncultured Candidatus Saccharibacteria bacterium
ACCAATGGAGGCACCTTGGACGGTGTCAGTCAGTGGCAGTGGCCGGTCAGGGCGAGGAGAAATTAGGGTGTTAGTTTCAGCATCTGTTGTGGGAGTGTCTGGATTTGAAGGAGGCGGATCAACAGGGTCGCAGTTAGTAGTACATCCTTCGGGAGGGTCTGATATTAACGCTAAAGTTCGGCCAGTCACCGGAGCTGTATAGGGGCCGGTACCAACACTGTTAATGGCGGCCACCCTGAAGTCATAGTCTGTATCTGGGTCAAGGTTTATAAAGTTGTGTGCTGTACTTACGGCTGATTGTGCTTGCGTACTAATCCACGTTGAACTGGAAGACTTTTTATACTGTACCTGGTAGTGCGTCACCGGACTGCCACCATCGCTCAAAGGCGGTTGCCAAGCAATAGATATAGTTGTTGTTGTACGACTAGTGACTGTGAGGTTGCGAGGGGCGGTTGGAACCATCAACTCTACGGCCGGACAGCTTTTACCACTATCGTTTATGGTCCAAAGATCACTGGTGATCATGTTTTGACGCTGTGCTTCAGCTTCACAATATGTGCTCGTCCCAGCGTCAAACGTTACGTTTTGCTGCAGCGTCAACGCGTCCCACCCAATTAATGTTGCGTCGTAATTGGTGGTTGAGAGACCAGATTCGGGTAGATCGTACATATCTTTAAATTGCTGCGGCCAATCTTCGTATGGAGTATTACCCATAGCCTCTTCTATGTAGGCATCATAGTTACCGAACATAAATGTCATATCTATCACGTTCTCGACATTCCAACTGCCTAAGGGCTGGTCAAAGGCAGCTGCCGATAGGAACATAGACATCATATTAGTAGTATTGCTGACATCCCAGTTGTTGAGGGGTTGGTTGAAATCAAGAGCTAGCATGAACATACCCTGCATATTCGTAACACTACTGACATCCCAGTTGTTGAGGGGTTGGTTGAATGATGTGGCGCCACTGAACATATTTATCATGCTTGTAACACTGGAAGTATCCCATGAGTCCAACGGTTGGTTAAAAGACGAGGCACTATAGAACATATTTGCCATGCTTGTAACACTGGAAGTATCCCATGAGTCCAACGGTTGGTTAAAAGACGAGGCACTATAGAACATATTATGCATATCCGTCACATTAGCGACACTCCAAGCATTAAGTGGTTGATTAAACGATGTGGCATCTGCAAACATGCCATCCATGCGCGTCACACTACTTACGTCCCAGTCACTCAGAGGCTGGTTGAAGCTGCTAGCCCTCCAAAACATAAATCGTGTATCCGGCACGTTGCTCATATCCCAGTGACTTATATCACTATTAAAGTTTGTTGCCCCACTAAACATATAGCCCGTGGTTGTAACATTTGTTAGGTTTGGTGCATCAGATGCAGATATCTGCAAGTGTGATGCTCCACAGAATGTATCCCACATACTCCTCCACTCAATATCACCCCATTGAATAACATCAAGTAATTTGGGATTTTCTGTACATGAACTACCGTTCCCGGCCAAGTAAGGAAATGTCCCGCTAATAGCGACTTCGTATTCACCTGCGGATGGATAACTACAAGTAACATTGCCAGTTTGGTTCATGAATTCTGGCGTTCCATCGTTATCACAATCCACATCAAAATTGTAGTCATAGGCATCATCAAAGCCGATGTTGGTATGGATTATAAACTCATCGTTGGCACTCAAGCCTGGATTATCGGTTTTCACCCGCATTATAAACGGCTCACCCTGCGGCTCTACACCATCGCAGTCAGAGTCTTCGCCACCGTCATTTATAGTCCATGAAAAAGTATCAATTATGTATTGCCTGCCAGTAGCGTCACAATAGGTGCTGTCGCCCGCATCAAAGGTTACGGTATTTTTTAGAGTCTGACTGGCCCATCCTGTTAGTGTCGCTTCATAATTCTGCGTCGACAGACCAGAAGGGTTTGGAGTGTAGTTTTCGTCATCAATTTGCACACCTAAACTCGTAGACAGCAGAGTTAATTGCGAACGAAATAAATCCATGTCTTCTGCAGTCCATTGATTATAAGGTCTTCCAAAGTATTGCTCAAGCTGCGCTTTAAGTCCTTCAATATAAACAGGTACACTGTCGCCAAACATATACGTCATATTTGCAACTTTACCGACATCCCAACTGGCTAGGGACTGGTTGAAAGAGGTGGCGTTAACGAACATACCCTCCATATTATTGACATTTCCCGTATTCCAGTTATCGAGGGGATGGTTGAAAGAGACGGCAGCTTGAAACATGACGGACATATTTGTAACTTTACTGACATCCCAGTTATTTAGCGGTTGGTTAAAGTTTGTCGCTGCATAGAACATAGCTGTCATATCTGTGACGTTGCCTGTATTCCAACTATCCAA
>CAZNZL010000002.1:2488-185711 GCA_964577565.1 uncultured Candidatus Saccharibacteria bacterium
CTGCATAGAACATAGCTGTCATATCTGTGACGTTGCCTGTATTCCAACTATCCAAAGGTTGGTTGAATAATGTGGCGTTACTGAACATATTGTTCATATCTGTTACATTGCCCGTACTCCAACTTTCTAAAGGTTGGTTGAAGGATGTGGCTTTCCTAAACATACCCGACATATCTGTGGCGTTACTGACATCCCAACTATTGAGAGGTTGATTAAAGTTTGTTGCCCCCTGAAACATAGCTGACATATCTGTGACGTTTCCTGTATTCCAACTATCTAAGGGTTTGTTAAAAGAATCTGCATCTAAGAACATGCTTGACATGTCTATAACGTTGCCTGTATTCCAACTATCCAAGGGTTGGTTGAAAGATGTTGCATTGTTGAACATACTTTCCATATTGGTTACATTAGAGGTATTCCAGTTATTGAGGGGTTGATTAAAAGAGGTGGCATAAGTGAACATGTTGGACATGTCTATAACGTTGCCTGTATTCCAGTGATTTATATTAGAATTAAAAGAATGGGACGCGTGAAACATCCCCTTCATGCTGACACCTTCGGATAAATTCGGCATGTCCGGTGCTGTTATTTCTAGATCGCAAGTAGGCTCATCGCAGGAGCTAAACATATTATCCATATCTTGCCATTCAATACTCCCCCACTGGGCTACATCACGAATATAATCTACCCACTCAACTCCGGCACGCATGGCAGGAAAAGTACCAGTAATAGAAATTTCTTGTATGTCATTCGATGAATATTCACAAGCAGTATTAGCATTTTTATTTGTGAGTTCATATATACCGTCATTATCACAATCAACGTTATAATTCGGGTTGAGCGATATATCTGTAATTATAGAAAATGCGTAGGTACCTGGGTTTAAACTCCCTATTGTATTCGTGGGCTGTACTTTAAGAATAAACTCCTCTGGCGCCCATGTGCCGTCATAGGTTACTGAGTTATCAGTACTGGTTGAGGCTAGGTTTGTCTCGGGCCCTTCGGCTGAAGTTACTACGCCTGCAGCTATGGTAGGTTCTATAGTGCCAGCGCTATCGGCTTGGATACGGACGTCAAAGGTTGTGCCGTCAAAGCTACCTGCCTCTGTAATAGATTGAACCTGCTGATTGGGGGCAGTGCCGACGAGGATTAGGTCTTCTGCTGTAAAGGTAGATTGATCGATGGGCTCTGAGAAGACGACTTCAAAGACTGAGGTGTATGAAGGGTTGGGGTCAGTGGTGCCAGCTTTTTGGTTAATGGTGACTTCTGGTTCACCCTCGGCGAAGGTCAGATAGCCAACATAGGCAACTAGCGCTAATGCTATAGCACTGCCAAAGATTACAAAGACCCATAGCACAACAGGGGGGAATCTGTTTAAGAATTGTTTGTCTTTTAGGCTGAGGCGCACAGCAGTTAATTACTCCTACAAAGTATCGTTACCATAATGATACCGGTTATGGTAGGGGTTGGCAACAGATTATGAGCTTAATATAGTCTAGTCACGCAAAACGATTCGGGTTGCGGTTGTGTCATCACCCTCACCGCGGGCAAAGATGGTAACCTTCTGGCCGTTTTTAATCTCGCTTCTGTCGACTGTTTCTGTCTTGCGAGTTACTTTTGTTTTGTCATCAAGTTTTATGGTTTTCTTTTCACCCTTGTTCGTATCGACTGTTATTGAGTCATCTTTAATTTCTGTAACTTTACCAGTCGTAGAATTAAATGGGTTTTGCAGATTTGCCAACGGGTTAGCGACAGCGGCCCCCCTAGCACGACCCTGTTTTTCGCCCTCTGCATGGCCGTTTTTATACCCAAGCAGATAGATGCCTCCTAAAATTGTAATAATAGCAAAAGTACTGAGCGCCAAAAGCCAGATTTTTTGTTGCTTTGGCGTCAGATGAAAGGATTTGAGAGGTGATGTTTTTTTGGCGGTTGGTGTTTGTTCGGATGTTTGATTAGTATCCATAGATTGATTGCTCCCCTTAGCTTCGTTACTCCACATTATATGAATAACTCTTACGCTTTTCAATCGCTTTATTACCTCATACTAGAAAGCAACCCCTTTTTATGCTACAATCCCCCCTGTTCTGCAATAAAAACAAAACCGCAAAAAGCGGGAATGGTTTTTGCGGAAAAGGAGACAGCTTTGTGAGGTTGTCACTTTTGCTCAGCAAACTTGTTTTGTGAGCAAATAGACTATCTCACATTTACATGTCGACGCGTCGGTGTAGCTCAGAGCCTTTACCCCTCAAAATCTATCAATTTTGTGGGGACCCCATTAAAATATTGGAAAGAGCAGCCCGAGCAAAAACTGGGGTCCCCACAAAATGAAATTTTGAGGGGTACAGTATCACACTTTTTGCCCGGCGCGATGAGAAAACCACTTGTGGTTGTCTCATAAATGTCGGTGTAGCTCAGTTGGTTAGAGCGCAGGACTCATAAGCCTGAGGTCGTAGGTTCGATCCCTACCACCGACACCATGAATCACCCCTGGTATTGGGGTGTTTTTTATTGTAAAGTACAGATTATGAGATCCATCGAACGTGATGTAGTAGGAGTTTTCGTCTTTTCATCGGATAATTGTTTGCTTTTAGGTAAATCGATTGGCGGTGGCGTATACCAAGATACATGGCTTGTGCCAGGTGGTGGTATCAAGCCGGGTGAAACAAAAGTTAAGGCAGCCATAAGAGAGCTTCAGGAAGAAACTGGTCTATTAGTAGAAGGTAGTTCAATTCAGCCCCTTGAAGGACAACACAAAGGTCAGAGCGAGAAAACCTTGAGAGAGACTGGAGAGGAAGTACAAGTAATTATGACTTTCTGGGATTATAGAGTTGATTTGGATAAACCAAGTACCCAACTTGAAGTCACTGCTACTGACGATCTCAAAGAAGTCGAATGGTTCGAGGAACAGGAGCTTGCTAGATTAGCCCTTGCAGCAGGCACCAGGGCTCGCTTGCAGAAAATGAACCTCATATAATTCCCTCGTATTTACTATGTGCTCTATCCCTATCGCTTAGAACTTACTCCTTTTAACGGTGCGACGGAATTAACTAGTTTTTGTATACTCAGCAGTTCTGGTTGAATCTGGTTCCATTTCGAACCTATCAAGTACACCAAGTTAGAATTGAGAATCAACTTTCGTTATCTAGGCGGAGGTTGATTTTAGTTTAACGAACAAAAGACTTAACTTTTGTAATAAAATTAGGCAATGGATCTTGTCAAAATCGCAAAGCGTAATGCTTTGCTCGTGAACGTCATGTCTTTTGTGACGGGCTTGAGCTTTATTCTCCCCATTTGGTTTCTTTACAGTATTAATGAGCTGGGGCTTTCTCACTCCATTGCAACCTTATTATTCATGAGCATCTGGCTCGTAAGTGGATTAATGGAAATCCCTACGGGTGCACTTGCAGATAGATTGGGGCGCAAGAAAATATCCATTATCGGTAATGCCTTGTTGGCGCTTTATCCGATTGCTTATGTATTAGAGCTACCCTTACCGTTCTTGTTCTTTATAGCAATAGTAAGTGGTATTGGTTCTGCCTTACAATCCGGAGCCTTAAAGCCTATCGTTCATAAAAATTTTGAAATGGCCGGTTTGGGCGAAACCTATAGTAATTTTTTAAGTACTAATGTTTCATTGGAATTTCTGGCAAGGTTTTGTGGGGGCATAACAGGTGCATGGCTTTATTCTATAGACCCTCGTTTTCCGTTCATGGCGCTCGCCGCAAGTACTGTCTTGAATGTCATTATGGCTATTTTTATCCGTGATGGCAGCGTAGAATCTTCAACACACACCAATAGACAGCACATTAAACAAACTTTTGCCGTAGTACGACAACATAAACTGATTATTTTATTATTGGTTATTTTTATCGGCTTTAGTCTCGTGGCCGAGGCGATCTGGACGGGATATCAGATATTTTTTGATGATGATGGACGAAGCTCAATAGTAATCGGTACGCTGTTTTCGGTTATTGCTCTTTGTTCTGCCTCAAGCGCATACGCAAGCCGTCATCTAAATGGCAGAATACACCCTGCCCGGACGTTACAACTATACGGAGTCGCCATACTTCTAACAGCCGCGCTCTTACTTCAACCTAACATTAATTTAAGACTATTAGCCATTATTCCAATGGGTCTTGGTTCGGGCTTGCCGTTATTTATTTTGTACACAACCACGCAAAAGCTTATTGCTAACAAATACCACTCCACTGCACTATCGGTGATTAATTTCATACAATATTGTACCTATGTAGCTGGTTCCCTCTTAATTGGAGTTGCCCTCGATATATGGGATGTTGATCATGTACGACGCTTGGTCATGTTCGCAGCCATCGTAATCTTCATGGTCGTGGCTCTTTATATTCATCTTCAAAAGCGCACCTCCGAAGTTGCAATAGAGTTAAAATAAGCCTATAGAAGCAGAGGACTCCATTTTGTGTGGAGTTTTTTGTTTTATACTAGCTACATGACAAACGCGAACCTTTTGCATGAACTCGAACCAACTATTGAACAGGCATATCAAGAGCATATGACCACCGCGCGAGGCCAGCGCCAACCGCTCTTTCCTACTACATTACTTGCCCAAACTGCCAGTGAACCGACCCGCAATCCTTTAGAATATGGCCCCATTCTTGCTGAAAGGTTAAATGACCATCTTTCATCGTTTGAGACCGAATACGACGTAGATGTGAAACCCGTGTTAGCGGCAACGTTTTTGATCAACCTACTGACTGAAGACAACTTACCGTACTATACGGCTATAAATTTAGGATTAGCCCAAGACAGTGAAGCTATGGCAACCTGGGTTAGAGAGTGGACTACCGAAGAAGATGCTCACGGTGTACTTATGCGTGACTATGCTCTTTTAACTGGCCTTTTTGGCGCGAATAGTATTATTGAGCACGACACTTACAATACAGGCAGAACCGCTCAGCTACGCAGCGGAACCGCCATAAGCCCAACCTCCCTTTATCATGCTTTTAGTTATTTACCGCTCCAGGAACTTCTCACAAAAGAAGCCCATACAAGTCTCGGTTTAGTTCTAGATTCAAGTGGTGGCCGCATCATGAATCGTATCGGTGGAGATGAGCATAATCACTATGAGTTTTACCAGAAACTTCTTGCTGCCACCTTAGCCATTGATCCGGACAACACCCTGCCGGCACTTGCCGAAACCTATCAGCAGTTTGCCATGCCCGGTAAAGAAGGTATACCGGACTTTGAGGCCCTAGAAAAACTCGTTGCCTTAGCGGGTATTTTTGATGCAGTAACCATAGCCAGGGCAAAAGCAAGAATTCTACAAGCTATTGAAGTAGAAAAAGCCGAGCCTGTAACTCAAGCTGCAAAAAAAGCACAAGAAAAATTGGTCGTTCAAGCAAGTGATCAAAAAATCGAACGCGTAGAACGTGCTATGGAGCGGTTCAGACGAAACATCCCGATACCGGCAGAAGGACCAGCTCCGTTTATACTCGGTCATACCATTGGACTCAAAAGAATCGAAACCGTAACTGGTATGAGAACCACTGGGCTAGAACGCCTCATGCCCTAAAGCAAAAACCACTCCTACCTTGAAGAGTGGTTTTTTAATCTTAGTCGTTGAGCATTTCGTCAAAGTCTAAGATTGTTTTGTCTGTGGTGGGCAGTAGCTCATACGCTAACCCACTAGTGCTATGTACTGCCATGGCAGGTTGCCCTTTCTTTGTTTTTTGTGAGGTTTTTGTTTGTCGTTTATTGACACTATGTATTATACATGGTTTTAAATAATTGTCAACCCCGTCAGAAATAATGAACGTCTAATCTGTTCTTCAAGTAGCGCTTACCGTGGCCAGACTTCAAATACTTTTCTCTTTTTATGGCCATCGCCGGTATACATACCTACGTTGGGCTACCGTGATCGCTAGAGTAATAGATACAAGTAGAGCTCCCACACCGACAGCAATTAATAAATTGTGTCCAGTTTTAGCGAGAGCACCATCTTGTCCGCTCGATTCTGCTTGAGCATTGTTATTCGGGGAAATTATCTCAGCTGCTAATGTGGCACTAAACTCACTCGTGCCGCCAAAACCGCTGTCTGTCGTGTTATTTATTGCAGTTGTAGTAGCGCTCAAGACTTTGCCTGTGAGATCCACGCCATTAGGTAGTGTCAGAGTTGCGGTATTGCCACTGCCATTGCTCGCAGTAACTGCACCAAGGAATGTTTGGCCTTCACCATGACTAGAACTATCAGCTGCATCGTTAGCAAAAAATTCAATACGGTACTCATCACTTGGGCTATCAGCAGCATCTAGATCGTAGTTAAGTGCCAGCGATGTCCCGGTCTGCACGGCAGAGTTAAGGACAGGGAAGTTTATATAGCCATTGGGGCCAGTGTCGGCATCTGAAGAGTCATTTGCCGTAGGGCCTGTATTAACCGTGCTGTCAGTCAATATGTCTGTTGGAGATGTAACACTAGCCACCGTCGCTGCATACAAGTCAATTCCTAAACCTTCGCTGTCTGGTACAGAACCGCCTGGAGCATTGCCATAAATTTCATTCCCAAGCACAGCGGTAGTGCTTGGAGTAGCCGTCAAAGAGAAGGCAGTGATAGTCCAAGAACGTATGGCCACGCCGCTACCTCTGTTGCCAGCAATGCGGTTTCCTACGTCGCCGCCAATAATATGTCCAGAGGTATTGCCACTAACGCGAACGCCTTCACCCTGTACACTTGTTATGTCGGCATCAATATCTCCAGACGCATTTGTACCAATATAATTTCCTGAGACACTAGTGCCAGAAGTTGGAGTCATCGCACCTACGATTAATACATTGGAGTAAGTGTTACCCGATATGACGTTGCGTGCTTCAATGCTTCCACCTACTATAGAATTATTACCGGCCATAATACCAGTGCCATTTGGGATAGCCTCATTGCCGCCACTATTTAATCCAACGTAGTTACCTTCGATACTTACGCCGTCAGTTGAACCATCAATAATACCCGCGCTAGTATTCCCCGAAATAATATTTCGTGCGGCTTCTGAGGTGCCACCTACAACCGTTCCAGTTTGGTCACCTGACAAAGTTATTCCAGCTTGATTTGGTAGTGCAGTTTGCCCCGTCCAATCGGTGCCAATAAGGTTGCCTTCAATACGTGTACCAGGGCAGTCATGCGGAGCAATGCCATGAACCGTGTTGCCTGATATTACGTTAGCGGCTCCGGTCTGAGTACCGCCAACTAAGACGTTTGAACAATCGTCAATCGACAAGGCTCCTGATGAATTAGAGGTAGAGTTTGGTATAGCAGCACTGCCGGTTACGTCGGTGCCAACATAATTGCCTTGTATTATCCAATCATTTACAGGAAATATGCCAGAACTTCCGTTACCACTAATAAGGTTTCGATCGGCAGGATTTGTGCCCCCAATAATCGCACCACCAGCACCCGCTCCAATTCCCGATGGGGCATCGATGCCAGCCCAACCGTTACCTTTGTCTCCCGTACCATCTGGACTGGTACCAATATAGTTGCCGGTGATAACCACATCAGTAGTCTCCAATCCGATACCAGAATCTTCAAAACTGTTAATCACCAGACCACTTATTTGGCTGTCCGCACCATTGCCAACTGCTTGTACTCCTATAGATGCTCCTGCATTGGTTCCATCAATCTCGATAAGCAAAATTCCATTAAGTGGTTCGGGTGCCGGTGCTGTATTGGCTTGTGCTCCAGGCTGGGTATAGCCATCAATAATAACCGTATCAGTTATTTGCGGTAGAGCACTAGCTGGAGCTATGGTATAGCCATTTTGGCCTTGGTTCGTGAAATCGGCCGTTCCGGTTATATTGAAACGGATGGTCTGGGTACCTGCTGCGGCATTAGATTCTTCAATGGCTGCCCGCAGCGTACAGTTGCCAGCACCATCATTACAGTCACTATCACCAATATTGTCGTCACCGGTATCGAGCGTGGAGTCTACGGTAATACCGTTACTAAAATCACTATCGGCTGCTTGAACATTGGACGGTGCCTGAACTGCTAAGCCAACTACGAGTGCTAGTAAAGCCAGGACTGTGACAGTTATGTTTCGTTTTGTTTTTGTCATTTTTATCTATTTCCAACTGAAGTATAAACGTGCTTACGGATAGTATACCAAATATAACTGATTTAGGCGCAACCGGTTCCTACAAACCCACCTTTATCAAACTTGAGCCTAGTGTAATTTGAAAACGCCCCACCCATCTAGGTTTTAAAGGTTTGATCATGAAAGCTAGTCTTTAGCTATCAGAATGTATACATCAGGGTTGTCATACAACCCGTAATCATTGTCATGAATTTATAAATATGTCAACGAGTTTAGGGCTATTTTTTACAACTCGTCCACCTTCTTGACAAAACTACCCCTGTACAGTACAATAAGCCCTGATAACAATTTTGTGAGAGGATTCACAAAATTGAGAGGAGACAGCTTTGTGAGGTTGTCCCTTTTGCTCAGCAAACTTGTTTTGTGAGCAAATAGACTACCTCACATTTACATGTCGACGACGCGGGGTGGAGCAGCGGCAGCTCGCGTGGCTCATAACCACGAGGTCGCAGGTTCGAGTCCTGCCCCCGCAACCAAAGAAAGAGTCCGATTTATATCGGGCTTTTTCTTTGTTCTGGCCAAGACTCGATTCTGGGACCGAAGTAGAGGTCGCAGGGGAAAACTGCCTGTGGCAGTTTGGACGGCAACCTTCTCTTGAAAACTTGTTTTCAAAGATGAAGTTGTGGGGTCGCGGAACGTGACCGAGTCCTGCCCCCGCAACCATAAGCACTTTAACCCTTTTTTATGGGGTCATTTTTATTTTGCTTTTGCTTGCATTCATAACTTATGAGGTATTAAATATCAATATGACAACGGCAACATTACCCCGGCATGAGGCATTGAGTGTTGAATTTACTCAAGCCGTTCAAGAAGAAAACGGAAATAATGAAAGCTTGGATCGTCTACAGAAAATCAGGGATGCCGGGCTATTCCTTGGCTCAATTTGGGCATACGGGCTTGAAGAAGGAGAGCCACTATCCAGAGCTCCCATTTTATGGATGCCTTCGAAATTCACAATAGATAGCGGCAGGTTAGCGGTTATTATCGATGAATGGTGCGCTGTATCTATCGATGAGGAACGTTCAAGTAAAAGGTTAATAAAGGGCTCTGGCGAACTTGAAGAAACAGCTGAAGGCAAAAGTTTACTCATGGGTATTTTTCAAACCATGACAAAAAGAGGTACTGCACGTTTGGTTAGTACGCCAGTATCAACGACATTGGCTGAAGAAGCCTCACCGCCTCGTTAATAGCAAATGAGAATGCCTCCTAGCTAATTCTCATAGACGACCGGATTGCTATGCTGGCATTCTGGGCAAAACAGCTTGCTGCTACCAAAAACAGCATGTCTTAGATATTTCTTTATTTTGGATTCACTGGGGATTTGTCTGAGGTTGTACATGTCCATGATTGTCCTCCTTTTCATGGGTCTGTACCAATAGGGTGTGATTACCCGTATTTATTTATGAGCTCATGGGGGACATGCTTGATTTTAAACTCATGCTTGCAACATTGTTTGAAAATTGTATTATAAGTCACTATGAGACCTGTTCCAGAGGCTATTACCAGTAGAGAAACTTGTACCATCCAGCTTAATGCTACTGATGTTGGTCTTGCCGATGCGGCTTTCGATACCACTGCGGTTAGCTACGGAGACGGTGATGCATTTACTTGGCAAGCAGGTGGCGGTGAGCTGTACTATAAAATAACGCGTTTAGCCAGGGGCTTCTGTAAAGATGAGGGCATACCGTTATCTTCATGGTTAATTGAGATGCTAGACTCGCAAGAAAACCTGACTGAATCGTATATTTTTGATGGTCCATCACACGAAATAAAAGACCATGACGGTAGCCCGGTTAGATTTGAATTAGTAAATAAAACCGTCAATATGGTTTTAGACTTGTTTGCCGAAGACGCTGTGTTGCGCGAACAAACACCTTTTCGTATCTTGCCAGGTGATATTGTTATTGTAAACCCATGGTACGAGCACCCAGAACAAACATTCTGAAAAGAAGTAGTTTCATTGCGACTAGGGGCAAAGATACAAGTGTAATAATCAGTTATTTGGTCTCAATTAATGCCTGCTTGTCGGCGTCACTACTACCGTGACGGCTGAGCATTAAGAACGGTATGGCAACTAGCTGAATCACACCGCCAATAACATAGGTAGTGCCGTAACTCCATACGTCAGCCGCTTTGCCAAGTAGCGGCTGCACAACAACGCCGCCTGTACTGCCAATTAACGAATCAAACGACAAAACCGTTGCTCGCTGCTTAGACGGAATCATATCGTTAATGTACGCTTGGCGAATAGGAACAAGAGCTGCAAAGACTAATCCCCACAGCACAAGCAACACCAATGCGACCATGAACATGGAAGTTAGGGCAAGCAGGAGCAGTGCGAGTGAGCTTACGAGAACGCCCGCAATAAGGTATGATGTCCGTTTTGCAAACAATAAGCGAATCTTGGGTGCAAAATATCCACCGGCAATTTGTGACCCGGCAACAATGGCTGCTGCTAAACCAGCTATAGAATAAGCCGTGTTGTCGCCATACAATTCTAAGAGATAGGGCTGCATGGCATAAAATGCATAAAAGCCCACCCCTGCCGTAAATAACGACGCCAACATTACCCAGCGAACCGGCGGATTACGTAGCCCATACTTCATTGATAGGCTAAAGATATTACCGATCGCCTTAAATGGTTTCTGGCGAGGAGGCCGCGTATAGCCATAATCTTTCATGAGTAAGGCGGCTATTACAAACATGATTAGAAGCACCGCGACACGTAATAAGAATGGCACACCCAAGTTAGTAACTTGGGCAATAACACCGCCCGCTACTGACCCGCAAAGCATAGCAACACCACTGACTATCTGGCCATCACCAAAGACCTTCTCAAGACTATCTTTATAGCCGGCAAATTTTAACCCATCGACTAACCAGGCCTCAACCGCGCCCGAAAAAAACGTAAAACCCAAGCCCAGCAGAACGGACACTACTGCCCAGCTGGTAAATGAAGCCTGTGTTTGCCACATTACATAGTACAGCAATGTAGACCCCGCCAATGTTACGGTGCCAAGCAAATATGAAACCCGCCTACCCCAACCATCAGCAACAATACCAGTCGGTATTTCAAACAGCACCATACCCACCGTAAAGAAGGCATTGGCTGCAAAAGCCTCAAGGTTAGACAGGCCAGCATCCAACAAAAATAAAGTGTTAATACCCCATATAAACGACGCGGCCAAGGTGTTACCCAGCATTAATAGCAAATATGTGCGGCGAATACGCGCTGCTAGTGGTGTCATATACTCATTGTACGCTCAATAATGAGCTGCTGCCTATAGTTTGAGGTGTTAAATACCTAACTGTAGCCTCGCGGATTTCAGGGTACTATTAACATGCGTACACGAAAGGAGTTGTTTATGCGTGACAGAATAATTACTTTGAGCAAATTTGAAAGAGACTACATCATAAAAAATCGCAGCCCAGAAATAAAACTGTAACATCATCTATAAATATAGAAAAAGGGCGTACTTTGGGAGGCGCCCTTTTATCTTCTAAAGAAAAATCTTCCCCAAGCTTCTAGATTTTTTTGGTAGCTAGGCTTTTTTTCGTCTGCCTTTTTTTGAACTTCTTCATCAGGCTGCACAGAACTTGCAACCGTGTATTTTAGCGCTACGTCTTTAGGTATTAACACTATTGTTTCACCTGGCGCAGCCTTACCAAGCTGGCGACGAGCTGTTAGTTCAAGATATTCGTCAGTTTCAAGATATTGATTTTTAATTTTTAAGTTGTCGTTCTTTAGTTTTTGGACGGCATTTTCTTTCTCGAGCGAGGCAATTTGCTTTTGCAAGTCGTAATTAGCCTGAATCGCCTTGGTAGTACTCCAACTAACCAACAGCACAATAATAATAAAAATAACCTGCCCTAAAAAACGCATGTCACTTAAGCGTTTAACAAACGTGACTAGTGTGTGTTTTGTGTTTTCTGGCATGCGTAACAACTATTATACTGGGTACGCAAAAGTTATACGAAACTCAGCTCAGTAATGCACCACCATCCACCACTATTTGACTACCTGTCATATAGCTAGCCATGTCAGAGGCTAAAAACAGCGCAACCATGCCTATTTCATCTGGCTCGCCCATTCGGTGCATTGGAATAGCCGACATGAATGCTTTGGTAGTCTCGGTCATTTGCTCTGCCGAAGCGCCGCTACTCATGGCTTGTACACCGGGAGTTGAGATGCCGCCTGGCGCAATCGCGTTCACCCAAATTTTATGCTCTGCCAGTTCAAGTGCCGAGTTTTTGGTAAAACCCCACACACCATGTTTTGATGCATCATAATGCGCTAAGCCAACCATTGAAGGATGAAGCGCATCAATTGAGGTGATGTTAATAATCCTTCCACCACCATGAGCCTTCATAACTTCTGCGGCATATTTAGTTGTTAAGAAGACGCTACGCAAATTAACGTGCATTACCCGTTCAAAATCTTCAGCTGTCATTTGCGCTACCGGCACCGGCGGAAAGATACCTGCATTATTAACCAAGATATCAACCGAGCCAAACTGTCGTTGGCACGATTCTATCATTTGTTTTACGGCTATTTCATCAGCAACATCAACAGTGGTTGCTTGGGCGATTCGTCCTTGATCAGATAGTTTTTGTGCTGCATCTATCGCGGCCTGTTCATCTAGATCAGCAATAAGCACTTTGGCTCCAGCTTCTATTAAGCGACCACAAATTGCAAGACCAATACCTTTAGCGCCACCCGTTACAATAGCCGCTTTGCCCGATAGGTTTAATAGCTCGTTAACTGGTTTCATAACCCCCCTTTTCTTTATCATACCAAACTACCCAATATTCAATAAGCTGGTAATTTAATCCTTGAGATGGTACCATTTCCTCTGTAACACCATTATTGGTGTCGTTCACTGAGGGGGTGTAGCTCAGTGGTTAGAGCAGTCGGCTCAATTGACAATTTGGCTAAGTCTAGGCTGGGATTATGCGTCTCGGCATGGCAGTTATGGCATAACAAGACACATTTTGCTATTTCGCTTAAGATAGGTTTTAGTTTGCGGTTTGATAACGCCCTGACATCTAACTGAAATTCCTTTCCATTTAAATGGTGGAATGCTAACGCAGAAAGATTCTTGGCATAACCACACTGTGAACATTTTCCGCCAAGCTTATTTACAAAATAAAGCTTTCGTTCTAACCCTCTTTTTTTCTGGGCAGGATATGATTGATGGGCGGCATTTTTACACTTAACCGAGCAAAATAATACCTGTTTGCCGCTAAGTACTTTGTGGCAAATGCTGCAGTTAGACCCAGCTTTCATAACTGTATATTATATTAGATACGTCAAAATGTTTAGGGCTGCTTACATGGGTAACCTGTAAGTATATCTTGTCAAATTCGGGGAAGCCTCTGGCATTTCACCGTGGTAATCCCGAGCCAAGTCCGCCCTGTGGCGGAAAGGTGTAGAGACTGTATGGCAGGCACCCGTCGGCTGACGGGTGAAGAGACAGTCCAGACCATCAAACCCGAAAGGGGCAACGAAAGTTGTAGTGGTACGCATAACCGATTGGTCGCTGGTTCAATTCCAGCCACCCCCACCAACCATAAGCACTTTGAGAGAAGTGCTTTTTGTTATCGTTGTGACATGAATTTAATTCACACTTCTAAGATGCTCTAATAGGCTGTGCCTGGATAGCCACCAGCTCATTTCCATTATCATAAGCGGTAATGTCGCTGAGTGCTCGGTCAAGATCTGGTTCTGATCCTGCAGACCCCCTCACTGCTAAAGCACCAGTTTTGCTAAAAACCACCAATTCCACTGACTTATCTATTTCACCCACAGACATACCAACTCGACCAGCACCACTTACCGCAACTGCCATTAACAATGCTTCATCATAATCGTCTTCGCTAAGCTCGGCTATTTCGTTTGCGTCCCGACAAGGAGGTCTGACTGCGAGCATACTACATGCTCGCTCCACACCCCTACCTACCACAGTTGCAACTTCGACTCCATGACCAAAGCTTCGAAATTCACCAATCCTTAGTTCTTCTAGTGACATTACGTTCTCCTTTAGATACAATTTTCCTCTTAAACAATGTCATTTGCAAGCACAAGAAGCTAGATAGTGTACTCGGTTCAAAAGTATTCTCGCTATAGTTAATACAACGAATCACTAGAGTAAATATGGCTCTGGAAACCTGGAATTAGTCGCCTGATTGAGTTCACTCTGCCAAGCTATATCTGGATTATCAAGAAGCCAATCTATAATGAACTGTAGTGGTTCAGAAGTTTTCGCTTCTGCTCCACCACGTCAGAATTTATTCCAACCAAATACCAAAAAGGCGCAATCAAGTGACGCCTTTTTTATTTGGTCTAGTATACTTCTTCCTTTTCAGATTCAAGATTCCTCTCTTGAATCTGGCGATAGCAGTGTTACGCTTCACCCTACAAAAAATCCTCCTTTTGCGGAGATCCCAAGAAAAGCACTTTGAGAGAGGTGCTTTTTATGTACCTCGACTCATATAAGGTTTTCAATAGCCTGGAGTCATTACGAGAGTATTGAATTTATAGTGTTTATATTGTATACTACCGTTGTTCTTTCGAACACGTCAGAATGTCCTTCTACAAATCAGGATGGTCACAGCAAATGTCTATCGAAGCGGATACCAAGGCGGGCGACAAGACGTCTCCTGCTCCCAAGATGCTGGAGCTGTACGGGAACACTAACCCGGACGGCCACAGCGATGCCGTCATCACCGTGAGGTGGTGTGGCAGCCCTGCGCTCATCGCGGAACTGAAGAAGGAGCAGGTCACCAAGCCCTACGTTCTTTTGGTCGTGAGGCCGTTCACCTGGGTCCAGGAAAGCGGCAAACGATTCAAGCAGTACCATGGGCAGAGCCTGCGACGGTTGGTTCCGCTTACCAGTGAGCTGGCCTACATCAGCCTCTCCCGGCCCGGACTGAACGAGATCATGGCCACGGTGGTCTATAACAAGCATGGCTACGGTCACTTGCTGGAGCTCAATCCCCTGTTCTTGAGTGGTGGCCCCTTCAGCTACTCCACGCACATCTTCGACTGGGGAAACCCCAATGGCAGACCCGAGGATCTGTTGACCAAAGTTCGGCGAACAACTCGCAGCAGCAGCGAGTACACGGCCAGGATCGTGACCGCTGCGACGGACACGATCGACGTTGAGGTCCCGAAGGAGCTCTTCGCCAAGGAATACCCCAACTGGGTCAAGGCCTTCGTGGGCAAGTTCTTCACGAAGCCGGCAGTCGACCAGTGTCACATGCGTCGGCGTTTTCTCTGGAGCATGGCCTTCGCCCTGCCGTATTTCATTTTCGCCTACTTTGCCAGGCTGGTACAGCTGGGAGTGGGCGGTTGGCTCGGGCTACGCAAGATGCATGTCCGAAGCTTCTTTCACCCACTCAAATACGGGTTCAACGACGTCACTACCGACCAGGACAAGCCCATCTGGTTCTTCAAGGATGACGGTACACCCAGACCCTTCTGGGCCATGTGCCTGAACCCTGTTACGCCGGTGGTGCTTGGTCTCATCTTGTGGGGGATCGGCACGATCCACATGACCCGCAACGGGGAGATCGTCGGCATCATCGGCTGGGACTGGTGGCAGTACTTTGTGCTTGCCGCTGTACTTCACGTAGGCTTGGCCTGTGTGGCGTTGGTCCTGCTCGGTGTGCTTGTGGTCGTTTCTTTCGTGGTGGGCATGTCGCTCACTGCTGCGCTCAAAAGGCAAGCCTCAAGGCGCCTCGAAAAGCACCGAGCACTTGCGAAGCAGCAGCGGGAGGAACGCAAGCAAGCTGACCTGAAGGCACTCGAGAGGGAGCTGACGGGCATGGCTTGTCAGCCTACGCCTTCGATGGTTTCGCTCGACGCCCTGCCGAAGGAGAAGCGCACTCTGCGGCTCTACCTCCAGGATACCAAGCGAAAGGTGTGTAGACCCATCGCCCGGTAAGAACCCATCGGCTGAGATAGAAGGAGCATTCGGCTCAACCCTATGATCAAGACATGCAGACATAAAAGATCTGCGTGAGAAGCACCCCACCTCGTGCTCTCATAGGGAATAGACCTGAAAACACTAAGAGTGTTGGCAAATGTCGACACTTCTCACAATTTGTGAGTTTGTGTTACTAGGGTCTTTTTTAATTGGTTCAAAGTAATTTACGCAATACAATAACATCACATTTATCAGAGTAAATAAGGTTCAGGAAGTTGTTGCCTAGCTGCTTCTTGTAACCTACGTTTCCAAACTATATCTGGGTTTTCCATTAGCCAATCTATAATGAACCGTAGTGGTTCAGAAGTTTTAGCCTCTGCTCCACCACGTCGGACGTGAGTCCGACCAAACCAAAAACATGCAAATAAATAGCATGTTTTTTTATTTGATCTTCCAGACATCCTCCTCTTCCGCAAAAACCATTCCCGCTTTTTGCGGAATTATTCATAAAATTATGCTTTTAGGTTGGGCGCTTGTGCTTTACGCTGCTAGCGTTTACGCAGCTGGAAGGTTAGCATAAAGCGATGGGTTGTGCCGTGAGGATCATCCGCAAGATCCCGGCTTGTAAAGGCGTAATGCTCGTACAGCTTTCTTGCCCTTCTGCCCTCTACGGGCCGTTCTAGTTCTATTTTCCAACCGTTATTAAGGTCACTGTATGCTGATTCGTTATAGTAAAACGGCGCAAGCAAGCCACGCTGTTCTAAAAATAATATGATGGCTGTGTGCCTAATATAACTGGTCTGAGCATAGAGGTTATTCTCTATAACCGTCAACGTTTTAGGGGAATAATCTCTTTGTTGAACAGTACTGTCAACATAGTCGCTCAAACTGGCCGCTAATTCATGCGCCAGCTTGTCTAACGCTGCCTCTTCAGCCTCTGGATTAAACGTCGGCTCTTCGGGCAGTGGATACCGTTCTATTGTTCTCATACCCGCATCTTATCGCGTAACCCGGCACGGACGCAAGACACAAAAAAGCGCCCCGCCTTAAACGGGGCGCATATGAAAGAAAATAGAACTTAAACTTCGGGGTGGCGGTTACCAATGGTCACCAGCCGTGCCAATGCCCATGTTATTAATCCGTAAAACAAGATGGCAATTAAGGTCTCGAACTCAAAGCGGGAAACGCCAAACTGTTCTTGGTAATTAAAGATGCCAAAGAAGGGGGCAGCAAACGGATAGCTTGCCGAATAAATAAAGTCAACGAAGCCATTGCCCCTATTGGCTCCGAGTAACATAAGAATAAAACGCAAGGCCAACAGCGCCATTATGACGCCGCCAATAAATGAAATGATTCGTGCCGCAACGTTGGTACTATGCTCGACTGGTGTCGTTTCGTCATCAATTTCATTAACGGTGTGTAATCTGCCGGTTCGGGTATCTCGAAAGGTCTGTGCCATAAAAAGCTCCTTGTTTAGGTACCTTTACAGTAGCAAGCAGCTGCAGCTTACGCTGTTAGAAATTGTACAAGCGTATCTTAGGCTTTGTTTTTGGCAGCTTTTAAGGCGTTAGCCCACCACAGTAGGTTATCAATCATGCCATCGATATTACCCATCACGAGCGATTCATCGACGGTGCCATCTGGTTTAATAGCATCCCAGTTTTTGATAATGCCAACCGGCGTTTTATTAAGCGGAACCATGCCCATTTTAGACGTAATATTACCGAGGTGTTCCAGGGCTCGAGCGGCACCATACGAGCCATACCCTACAAACGCTGCCGGCTTTCGATCCCATTCGTGATAAACCGTGTCGAGCGCATTTTTGAGCGGCGCTGGTATGCTGTTGTTATACTCAGCCGTTATAAAAATAAAGCCGTCGTAGCTTTTGACTTTTTTGCTCCACTGTTTGGTTGATGCTTGTTGATATTCTTGGCTCGAGGGTGATTTTGGCTCGCTTAAAAACGGCAAGTTCTCGTCTTTAAGGTCAATCAAGTCAAACTGGACACCCGGCTTATCAGAAATCTTACCCATAAACCAATCTGCCACCTGCCGACCGACTCTCGTTGGCCGGGTAGTACTTACAATTACGGCAATGTTTACACTCATACTGTCTCCTTATACTATTTTTATATTACTATACTTAGTATAGTCACTAACTATATTTTGTAAAGTGTATTATAATAAAACTATGCACCGGCAGACTACACGGCATCTTATAAAGGATAGGTCTGATTGTATACAAGAAACGCTTCGTATTTTGGGTGACAAATGGACAGCCCTGATTCTGTTTCAGTTACGCAATGCAGACGCCACCTTTTCGCAACTTGAGGTGTCACTTGAGGGCATTAGCCCCCGTACCCTCAGCCAACGGCTTGACAAGTTAGAGGCTGAAAAAATTATTGTTAAGCGCCGCTACTGCGAACATCCGCCGCGTTTTCGTTATCACATTACTGACAAAGGCCAAGAATTACAATCGGTTTTACGTAAAATGGCCGACTGGGGCGATAAATATACAACCAACTGAACCTAAGGCTATACCGCTTACCGATTTATAAACGAGGACTCAGCCCCACCGACGTAGCGCCCTTCTTTTCGACAATGACACTGACGCGGTAGCGCACCAGAGGAATGGTGACCATTTTTAAGTGATGCCAATAGGTGTAGCCGTTAGCAAGAAGCGGATCAGCCTCTAGCAGCGGTTTTTTATGTTTTCGGTAGTCTGCATAGGTATAAACAGCACCCACTATTAACAATGATCCGATGATACTAAGCAAAGCTGCAATAACGCCGGTATTGGCAAGCATGCCGGAGTTTTCTGTTGCAAAGCCCACCGGGTCAACAATTATGCCGTTTGGAGTTGCATCGGCATCAAGAGACGAGCCGTCTTGTATGCTATAGGTTAACTTTAAAGCAGTTGAGGCACCGAGAACCTCTTTGCTTACAGTAGAGCCGTTAATATCCGTATATGTTTTAGTAGTAGCATTGTATTTACGTGGTACGAATTTTTCTGGGTTAGCATCAGTTTGATGATGCATGTACATCGTAACGGTAGCGGTATCACCTTGTGAACAGTAAAGCGTGAAGTCGGTGAGTCCGTATGGATAGTCATAGCCAGTATCTTTTTGTGGTAGGGTTGTCGCCTTATGGTGCGTTACGGTTCCATTCTCAACACAACCAGCAGTCACTAACGTAGCATAGCTGGCCGTACCGTTTGTAGTTGTTACCGCAAACGACGTAACCGTGGGTTGAAGTTTGTCGGGCGTGCCGTCGTTATTACCATCACCGTTATTAGGCGCAGCGTCTTCTATTGCATCGGATAGGCCATCGGCATCAAAATCATCAGCAGCGCCAACGGAAATATTTCTAGCAAATTCGCTGGTAGCACCAAAGCCAGAACTCGTCGTGTTGTCTATCGCCGTGGTAGTTGCCGAAAGAAATTTGTTACTAAAGTCACCGCTTACGGTAAGCGTGGCGGTTTTATTGCTACCCGGCGCAACAGCCGTTGCTGCTCCGAGATAGGTTTCACCAGGCCCATAGCCAGACATAGAGCGATTATTGCTGGCAAAAAACTCTACACGGTAGGTGTTGCTTGGCGAGTCTGCAGCATCAAGATCATACGTAACTGTTAGCTGGTTGCCAACTTGCTGGGCAGTTTTAAGTACCGGGGTGTTAATATAGCCATTGGGACCAGTATCAACGTCACCCGGATCGTTCGGGGTAGGACCCTTAGAGGTATACTCGTTTGGCCAAAAATCGGGCGGAAAGTCTGTATCCTTACCGTGCACAAGTTCTATGCCAATATCCTTAATAAGTACACCGGCAATTTCTTTAGTCTTCATTTTAAATATTGAATTACCCAGGATCGCATTTTTTTGAGGAGTCGCCCCACCACCAATTTGCACAATATCCAAAGAGTTAACGACAACCCCGCCGGCTACATCGGCAATGACATTAGCCTCATTTTCACCGGTGCCACCAATAAGGTTTTCAGCTGCAAATAATTGCAGAACAACACCCGGACCCTGGACTATATCGCTGTCATCAATTAACTCACCCTTATAATCAGTTCCAATAAAATTGCCTTGAACCGTATTATGGGTGGTAAATATAACAATAGCAGCCTCGAGCCCTCCGTTATACACATTAGCCTGGCCAGGCTCTCCGCCGCCTATTGTAATGTTTTGAGCAACCGGGTCATTGCCGAGCAAACTTGAACCAATCACTGTACCGACAGAGTTTGTCAGCTGCGTTGCGCCGTCTTTACCAATGCCAATATAGTTACCATACATAGTAGATTGGGTGCAGTCCATTGACACTGCCGAATTATTTTTATTTTGCGAAGCAGTAATAATATTGCGATTTTCAGGGCTACTACCCCCGATAGCCAGGTTTGAACAGCCAGGTGTAGTATTAATGCCACCCCCATTACCACTGCCCGCCTCTACGCCCGATGGCTTGACGCCAATATAATTACCCTCCAACGTTATATCATTTGAATTTATGACTATTTGGGTGGTTGTGTAGCTATGGATTGATATACCCCTAACAGTACTGCCGTCAACACCCTGCAAAATTAACCCTGACATAGGCGCCCCGGCATTAGCACCATTAATTTCAATAGTGATGGTGCCGTTAAACGGTTCGGGGCTGATGGCGGTATTTGCCTGAGAGCCAGGTTGCGAGTAACCGTCAATAAGCAGGGGCTCGGTTGGCACAGGCAAAATTCCTGTCGGAGCTATGGTATGAACCCCTGTCCCCGGAATATTAAATTCAATGATATCCACGTCGCCGGAATTGCCATTGCTATTTGCGTCTTCCATTGCTTTAAACAGCGAGCCTTCGCCCGAATTCGCGGTCGTTGTTACGGTAAATACTTCTGGTGCTGCAGAAGCGTGGCCTCTAAAAAGCAGCAACACTAGGCAATAAAAAAGTACCATTGCAGCTATAAACAACAACGTAGACGTATCTCGACGTAATGTGTCTAGGTAATTTTTTGCTCCATACATACCCATGCCTACCCCAGTTGCGGCGGTGATGCAAGCTTTTCTTTCTTTTCAATACTTATACTAAACCTATACTTGGCCAGCGGAATTGTCACCACCCGTAAATGGTGCCAGTAAGTGTAGGTACTAGCTAAGAATGGGTCAGCTTCTTGCAAAGGTTTTTTGTGTTTGCGGTAATCAACGTAGGTATAGATAGTGCCGAGTATGATCAGGAAGCCAGCTGCCACTGCTAACCCTGTTAAGAAGCCGGTATTGGCTAGCACGCCGGTTTGTTCACTAGCCAAACCTACCGGGTCTACAATAATACCGTTTTCTTCACCGTCGTCGTCTAGGTCGCCACCGTCAGTAAGGCTATAGGTGAGCTTAAGCGCCGTGGAAGCCCCCAAGACTTGACTGGTGAGCGTAGAACCCGGTATATCCGAGAACGTATTGGTATGGGCATTAAACTTGCGTGGAATGTAGCGCTGTGGTTCATCTTGGGTATGTACGTACATAGTAACGTTCACGGTATCACCCCGTGAGCAGTAAAGGGTGAAGTCGGTTAAACCATAGGGGTACTCGTAACCATTATCTTTAACCTGCAAAGAATTAGCAGCCAGCGATGAAACGGTACCATTTTCTGAACAACCTTCAGTCAGGAGGGTTGCGTAGACGGCTGCGCCGTTAACTGTAGCCGTAACGTAGGATGTTACAGTTGGTTGGTTTTTGTCGGGTATACCGTCGTTGTTACCATCGCCGTTGTTGGGTGCGGCATCTTCAATAGCGTCTGGTACACCGTCGGCATCAAAGTCGTCGGCTGAACCAACACTGATGTTTTGGGCAAATTCGCTTGTCGAGCCAAAACCAGAAGGAGTGTCGCCATCAATTGCAGTGGTCGTAGCAGAGAGAGCTTTACCGGTGAAATCACCATTAACGGTTAGGGTAGCAGTTTTATTAGTACCAGGCTCAACGCTCGTAGCGGCACCAAGATAGGTCTCGCCCGGACCATAGCCAAAGATAGAGCGTTCATTATTGGCAAAAAACTCAATTCTATATGTATCGCTAGGCGAATCAGCCGCATCAAGGTCATAGGTGATGGTTAACTGATTGCCAACTTGTTGGGCAGTTTTGAGGACGGGGTAATTGATAAAGCCGTTGGGACCATCATCGGTATCGCCGGAGTCATTAGGATTGGGGCCGCGGTTTTCGAAACCGTCTGGCAAGAAATCGCCATTGCTATCAGTATACATCGCGTGATCTATGCCTAGGTTGGAGTTGCCAATGCCAAGTAAGTTAAATGGTGAGATGCTATGAATAGCATTTCCGAGCACAGCTATGTTGGATGATAACGCAGCGATTTCAATTCCAGACCCCTTAACGCCAGCGATGAGGTTACCTTCACCTTCTCCTGTGCCGCCGACTAAACTTGATGGGCTAATTACAGAGACTATCCCCATGCCGTTAGTTATAGTAGAACGAACTTTGCCAGTATAGTCAGTGCCTATATAATTACCCTGAATGACAGCTGAGTTACCAGAGATAGATACATTTGCGGTGCCACCAGAAATGAGATTTCTCATACCGGCTTGCGGGCCCCCAACAATCACTTCATTGCTAATAATTTGTATGCCGAAGCTAAATGGAGCTGTCAAACCATTAGCATCTGCTGCATCTGGTGTTAGATCAGTAACGCCATCTTTGGCGACACCAATATAGTTTCCATAAATAGTAACCCCGTTGCCTGGCCATATTGCAGCACTTATATGGTTTTGTGAGAAACTGTATACAATATTGCGGTCACTCGGGTCTGTTCCTCCGACAGCACTGTTTTCGCCAATGGCTAATACCCCGAAGTCATTCCTGCTACTACCCGGTGTTTTGCCATCTGATCGTACTCCTAGGTAGTTTCCGCTTGACTTGGTGTTGCTGCCTACGAGGACTAGATTGCCGTTAGAGGGATTGCCGTTCGTCAACGTACTGAAGTTATATATTGATAACCCCTTAACTATACTCTCGGAAGCCATTATCGCTATCCCGCTAGCCTGCTGGGGAGTATCTGGATTGGCAAGCTCAGAGCCGTCAATCTCTATCTTCACTACGCTATTAATTGGTTCGGGACTAGGAGCGGTATTAGCAGCTGCCCCCGGCTGACTGTAACCGTCTATGGTAACTTTCTCTTCAATAGCTGGAAGGAATGTTTGTGGTTTTATGATATGTGGTCCGTCGCCGGGAATATCAAATTCTATGACATCCATGTCAGATCCGTTGCCGTTACTGTTGGCATCGGTAATGGCCTGGCGTAAACTGCCTTCGCCTAAATCATTCGTATTAGTAACCGTAAAGGTTTCGGGAGCAGCGTAAAGCGGCTTACTCAAATATAATGCAGTACCCATAGTAAGCAATACGGCTAGAAGCCATAAAAAAACTAGTGAGGATGAGTATTTTAGACGTTGTTGTGCTATCATGCAGTCCTGCTTTAAACTTCTTACGTATAAGTATACCATAGCTATAAATCCATTTTATATGTTGACACTATCATGGCAGCTGTTTACGTATGTTGTTTAGCGTTTATGATTCAGTTAACCAAAACCCCACTAACCACCACTCTGTCTTTATATTGATTAGTGCCGGTATAGCTATAAACAAAAACGTAGATCTATCTAAACCTAATGTAGAAAGACGTTTTTTTCATATCCACCCATACCTACCCCAGTTGCGGCGGTGATGCAAGCTTTTCTTTCTTTTCTATGCTTATACTAAACCGGTACTTTGCCAACGGAACTGTCACCACCCGTAAATGGTGCCAGTAAGTGTAGTTACTAGCTAAGAATGGGTCAGCTTCTTGTAAGGGTTTTTTGTGTTTGCGGTAATCGGTATAGGTATATATGACGCCAACTAAAAGCAGAAAACCAACCGCAACTGCTAAACCGGTCATGAAACCCGTGTTAGCGAGCACCCCAGAGCTTTCGCTGGCCAAGCCAACGGGGTCAACAATCACGCCATTTTCGGTAGCGTCATCATCAAGGTCACCTCCATCAGTAACGCTATAGGTTAGCTTCAACGCGGTTGAAGCACCAAGCACTTGGCTCGTTAGATTTGAGCCAGGAATGTCGGTAAAGGTATTGGTACCAAGGTTAAACTTACGAGGAATAAAGCGCCGTGGTTCATCTTGGGTATGTACGTACATAGTAACGTTCACGGTATCACCCCGTGAGCAGTAAAGGGTGAAGTCGGTTAAACCATAGGGGTACTCGTAGCCGTTATCTTTAACTTGCAATGAATTAGCAGCCAGCGACGAAACAGTGCCGTTTTCAGAACAGCCCTCAGTCAAGAACGTAGCATAGACGGCCGAACCATTAACCGCGGCTGTAACGTAAGATGTTACGGTTGGTTGGACTTTGTCTGGGATGCCGTCATTGTTGCCGTCGCCATTGTTAGGTGCGGCATCCTCAACTTCATCAGGCACGCCGTCAGCGTCAAAGTCCTCAACAGAACCAATACTGATATTCTGAGCAAATTCGCTGGTTGAGCCAAAACCGCTGTCTGTTGTGTTGTCAATTGCGGTAGTGGTGGCAGACAGGGCTTTATTTGAAAGGTCGCTGCCCACCGTTAGCGTAACGGTCTTATCGGTACCGGGCGCAACGCTATCAGCTGCACCCAGATATATTTCACCAGGACCATTACCAAAAATTGTCCTACTGTTACTTGCAAAGAACTCTACCCGATACGTATCACTCGGCGAATCTGCGGCATCAAGATCATACGTTATGGTTAGCTGGTTGCCAACTTGCTGGGCGGTTTTAAGAACGGGTGTGTTAATAAAGCCATTAGGGCCAGTGTCAGTATCGCCTTCGTCGTTTTGGGTAGGACCAGCCGACTCAATAGTATTGGGCACGCTATCTGGCGGGTTGTCACTATCATCGGTTTTTAATAAATCGATTCCAAGATTGACCTCACCCAAATCGAGATAGCCATACACGGCAACATCTCTAATAGAGTTTCTAAGCATTGTATTTTTTGTAATTGGCGCGGTAATGTCTAGGGCGGATAGACTATTTTCTATAACACTAATACCAAAGCCCCCGATTCCAGCAATGGTGTTACCCTCGTTGTCGCTTGTTCCACCAATAAGGTTATTTGAAGCTCCCAGCAACATGGTTACACCTCCGCCTTTTGAAAAATTGTCGTGAGCGTTACCTTGGTAATCGGATGCAATGAAATTACCCTGAACTATATTATTGTTTTCAAAAATTACAATATTTACAGCTTTAGCATTTGCAATAACATTGGCTTCTCCGGTATCAGGACCACCAATGACATTATTGGTACTTCGGCTCTGGCCAGGGCTTCCAACAGAAATAGTAGTATCATAATTACCTATCTTTGTAACACCATCTGGTGCAACACCTATAAAGTTACCCTTCACGAAACTATCAGTACAAGCAAGCATAACAGCCGAACGCCCCGTTGTTTGTTCGCCGGCAATTACGTTTCTGTCCCGAGGATCGGTGCCTCCAATTTGTGCACCCGAAGCAGTATTTTGGCAGTTTATACCACTGTCAGTACCCTCTAGAGGCTGAAATGTACCTTGAGCATCAATCTGCAAGTAATTACCACTTATCTTTACATCATTGGCCCCTATAAAAATCTGAGCAAATTTTGCCCCCCTAATAGATAGACCCGAGATTACGCTTTCATCAGCAGAAATCTCCAGTGCGCTTTCTTCAGATGTGGTCGCGACAATTTCAATACGTATTGTTCCGTTTAAGGGGCTAGGCGCAATTGCAGTATTGGCAGCGGCACCTGTCTGAGAATAGCCATCTATAGTAACCTTTTCTGTAATGGCGGGGAGCCCTGACTCGAGCGATATGGTGTGTACGCCGTCGCCAGGAATATCAAATTCTATGACATCCATGTCATCCGGGTTATTATTATCGTTCGCGGCAAGAATTGCAGCCCGCAATGATCCATCACCTGAGTCATTCGTGTTAGTAACCGTAAAGGTTTCGGGAGCAGCTAAAGCGGTATCGCGGGTTAGTAGCAAAAAACTAAAAGTTATTAAAAGTACCACATAAAACCACGTCAAAATAGATGGCGTAAGGTGAGCTGCTTGTGATCTTTTTTTCATATCCCTAAATTTAAGCATCTTGTATGTAAGTATAGCATAAGAGGTTAGCCTGCAGCCCTATATTACAAAAAGCCAGATATATTTTACATCTAAAATTAAAAAATAAGGACTTACTGAGCCTGGTAATTATTCTTGTATTTACACCCCACCATACCCATACTCCACTATATTGCCTTGCCCAGAAGCAACTGTAGCTCATCGGTACTTTTAGCGTTCATGAGCTGTTCACGCAGTTCTTTGGCACTGTCAAAACCCTGGATATAGGTTTTACAAAATTTATTTAGAGTTGGCACGCGACGCTCATTGTTAGTCCACGTTTCTGCAAATAGTTCGACATGTTTTTTATATAACGCAATCTTTTTGCTTTTTGAAATAGCCGGCCAGGGCGAATCTTTGGCAAACACAAACGGATCATGAAAAACGCCGCGGCCAATCATCACTCCATCAAGACCATACTGTTTTGCCACTTCTTCACCTTGTTGCCGTGATAAAACATCGCCGTTTCCAACTAACAACGTAGTGGGGGATATGCGGTCGCGCAGCGCCTTAATCTCACGCATCAGCTCCCAATGAGCTGGCACTTTAGACATTTCTTTAGTTGTTCTCAGATGAATAGTTAACATGTTAAGTTTTTTTGTTAACAAAAACTCAATCCACGATAGATCAATTGTTGTAAACCCTACACGCGTTTTAACCGAGACAGGGAAGTGTTCCCCCGCTGCCTCCTGACAGGCTTGGATTATCTCCCCCGCGAGTTCCCTATTGTTTATCAACGCACTGCAACAACCGTTTTTAACCACGGTCTTGTCAGGACACCCCATGTTTATATCTACCCCTGCAAAGTTATGGATCGTGCCCAGCTGCCCAACAGCCAAGTTGTTGGCGCTGTCGCCACTTATGGCACTGTGCTCTGTTGCAAATTGTGCTGTTCCTTCATCGTATGACCTATACGAATCAGTCTGCTGATCACTTGCGCCTTGCACAGCACTCATATCCATATTTTGCAAGTTACTTTCTTTACTTGCTTCTATTGCCAGCGTACCGTCGGCTAGTTCTTTGACGGTTTTGTAGTAATTTTCGGGGTTTTTGCCCCAAATCTGTGCAATTACTGGCACGGGCTTACGCACCGTTTTGCCCTGAAAATTGACCAAATCAACATTGTGGTCAAAACGGTGCGTAAGCCGTGCAGCACCTTCAAATGAGCCTAGTCTTAACTTAGGTAGGAGTTTTTCCCTGCCCGGGCTTTGCAAACCGTCTACGTTAACAAACTCGGTAAAGAACAGATCGGGTGGCGCAGTTTCTGCCACGATTTGCCGAAAAACAGTATCGGTTACATCGTCCATCGGCGCCAGCACAAAGAACGGACTAGGCAGCCTTTTGATGTTCACCTACGATTTCCTCTGCTACCTCAACAAGTGACGCAAATACACGGCTAATACCCTGTAATGCGCGAACTTCTTTAAGCCGTGTTAAGAAAAATTCAGCGCGGCGTTCTTCATTAGTAAGCGCGTCCATAACCAACGTTCGTACGTCGCGTATCGTTGTATTGGATGCAAAATGGGCAATTTCTTGTGCTACCTCTTCTGATTGATTAGGTGTTGTGTACTTACTGTGAAGACTCTTGTGTTTGCCCTCGCCCTCTTTAGCCCACCTATCCTCCACCGTTCGCATAGGGTCGGTCGCCGGTGCACTAACTTCAGGATTTTTTGATTCATACAGTTTTTTAAGTGCTTCATAACGACGTAAGGCCGCATATGCCGGGTGTGCATTGCCAAACACAACTTCTAAACGCAATTGTGGATTTAGTACTCCTGCCAGCTCTGCCTGGAATGCGGCTAGTATCTCATGCGAGCGTGTCGCGTCGCTAGCAAAATCGCCCATTTCATAGATAACACTCTCTACCGCACGTTTACCCTCTGAAGCTCCGGCAGTACGAACTGTATCACCTTTCCTAATAAAACCCTGCGAGTGCCTGAATACCTCTATGAGCTGCTGAGCAGTACCTACAGGTTTGCCCACATAATCGAGTAATGTTAAAGTCATGGTTTTTTCACGATTTGTGGCAGGCAAAAAGCCTGCGCGCTCATCATTTCTGATTGCTTCTAGTTTTTCATGGTTATTTAGTTTTTGTTCTGCAAGCAGCGGTTGTTCAGGCGTTGGCGCCTCTGCTACTTCAATGAGTTGCTGAGATGATGCATCCAGGCTTTCAGCTAAGCTTCTTCGGAACGCTTGCGCCTTTTTGTAGTTAACCGAACCATAAAATTCAGCAACAAACGCTGCATATAACCCTCTTGTTAGCGCTTTCGTTTCATCTGTGTCGTAACCCGCCTCAAGCATGCTGTTAAGTCCGGAGGCATGTGCAAAAGCATACTTTGCCTCTCTATCAAGTCTATGAATTTTGTCTTGTGCTTGAGCACGTACCTGGCTCGCTCGTTCGCCATAGCTCTCGTCTGCTGGTGTGTCAAACGACACAAAACCTTCAAGCATACTTTTTTGAGCAAGTATTGTTATAACATTTTGTAGGTGAATACTTCTCTCGGCTAAGTGCACGCTTGGATGTTGCGTGTCATGAGTAAAATCAACCGGCGTTATTTGGCCGGTTTGCTCTGCTACAAGAAAAAGCGCCTCTTGCTGGCCCGGTGATTTGGGGGGCATTACTTCTCCTCCGGGTGCAACATCTTTCGCGCAGCATTAATACCTCTTTTGGCTGCTTCTACACGCTCTGTATCTGGATCAAACCGAACTTTTGGCTGGTTGTTTGCTCCTTGGCGTGGCATTTCACGCAAGGGGTGAGGTTGCATTGAAGGGTGGGTGCCGCGACGCCGCGCCGCTGTTCGTTCTGCATCTGTTCCTGCAACTTCTTCTATGCCAATAACTGTTTGGGGGCCATGTCCTTGATCGCGTGCAGCTTCTGAGGTTCTATCTGGATACTCATGCTTGCCTGCATGCTTACCAATATGTTCTGCAACCACCGAAGCATCAAATTCAGGCGCTGGTTGGTCAGCCTTAAACAATTGACCTTGTTCATTATCTTTAGGAGTTTCGCTCATATTAGTATTATATCACACTTATGCTTTATGTGCAAGGCTGTCTTTTGTCAATTTTCAGTGAATCATATTTCTGCTTACGTTCTTTTTTGGGCATGGATAAAGCCCATTCCCATGCCAATTTGTATTCCTTGCTATAAGTACTTTCTTCTTGAACATTAGCATCAGCTATTTTTTTACCATATAGGTCGACCAATATATCATATAAGATCAAAAATATTATCTTGTGGACTTCTGTTAGTTGTTGGCCTTTTGGGTAGTCAAAATTCATTCTGCCTTTTCTAGAAATTCTATGGCAAAGCTCATGTACTAAAGCACATTTCTTGGTTTCTAGAGGGTAACTAGCTCTGATTTGTCATGGGTGTGAAAAACTTTTGCCTTCAAACACTATCGCGTTTATTATGTTTTCATCAAATTTAAACCCACTCGCGCTTTCAATTGTGGCCGTTATTTTTGCTCCCTCTTGTTTCCAAATTTCTGCATATTCACTCGCTGCATCTTCAAGCGCCCGATCATCATGTTCAGGATAAAAATTAATCTTCAACATGCCGTAATTATCTTTATTCCCAGCGGAAGACACGGAAGGCAATGACGTAAATGACTACCGCCCAAACGGCCATCAAACCCAGCTGCGGCACTATGTCTACAAGCGTTTTACCCTCGGTAATAATAAAGCGAATACCGTCAACTAACGGCGTCAGCGGTAAGATACTTGAGATGTTTTGTAGCCACTCTGGCATCAAAAAGCGCGGAAAAAACACCCCACTCAAAAACATCATCGGAAAGGCTACCAAGTTAGTTAGCGGTGCCGCTTGGTTTTCGTTCTTGGCCCAGCCACCAACGGCTAAACCAAAACCAAACATCATCAAAATACCAAGCGCAGAAATAGCTGCAAATGCCAGGTAATTACCTTGCATTTTAAAGTCAAACAGCAACACGCCAACAATGAACAAAAGCGCTACCGTAATAATGCCCACAAACAGATAGTTAAGCGCACTGCCTAAAACAAACTGCGAAACACGCAACGGCGTGGCACGCAAACGGCGCAAAATGCCCTCTTTCTTCATGCTTGGAATACCGTTGGTCGGACCAAAAAAGCCCAAAGACAGAATTGAGAAGCCAAGCAAACCGGCAAAGATGTAGTCAAAGCTACTTAAGCCTTTTACATCGGTAGATTTTTGTGCAACACTAAACAGTGGTGAAGTTTGGGTGATTTCTTGGTTTATGTCTGTAAGGATACTATCCACAATCGACGCAAAGGTTTGACCTGTCTGAGCACTGGAAGGACTAAAGTAAACTTCTGCATTGCCGGTTGGTTGACCTTTTTCATTCGGCTCACCAAAAGCTTCGGGCAAGACCAAAATTGTGTCCGCCTCACCACGGCTCATCTTCTCTTTGGCATCATCGAGCGAATCCGCTTTGGTCTCTTTGACAACGTTACTTTCTTTTAGCTCGTCAATAAACTGATTTGAAAACGCAGTTTTTGATTGATTGATAACCACCACATCAAACGACACGCCATTGTTGTTGCGGTTCAGCGAACCAAAGACCAGCAAGAAAATCAGCGGAAAGATAAAGGTAAAAAACATGGCCACTTTGTCTCGGAAAAACTGCCGTGTAAGCATTTGTGCCAATCGTCCAATGATTGAAAAATAGCGTTTCATTAGTCGCGCAGCTCCTTACCCGTTAAGTCAATAAACACATCCTCAAGGTCAGCTTGTTCTACATGAACTTCTTTTTTAAAGCCTTTATCAAGCAAATTCTTGATAAGTTTGCGTGGTGAATCAAGGGCAATTATCTTACCGCCGTCCATTATGGCAACACGGTCACATAGCAGCTGTGCTTCTTCCATATAATGCGTCGTTAAAATAACCGTGATACCCTTTTCACGAATTTTCTTAATCAAATCCCATAAGTTACGACGAGCTTGTGGGTCAAGGCCCGTTGTCGGCTCGTCTAAAAATAATACTTTTGGCTTATTAACCAGCGCACTAGCAATGCTAAAACGCTGTTTTTGGCCACCCGACAGCGTATTGACGGTGCTGTTTGCCTTATCAGTTAGTTGCACTTGTTTAAGAAGTGACAGCGGCGAAACGCGTTGACCGTAAAAAGACCCGAATAATGATAGTAGCTCGACGAGTGTCAACTTATCCATAAATGCCGAGCTTTGTAGTTGCACACCAATAATCTGTTTGACCTTCTCTTGATCTTTTTTGACGTCTAGCCCCTCGAGCGCTACACTACCGCCATCGATAGGCCGCATGGCCTCAATCATCTCAAGGGTTGTTGTTTTACCGGCACCGTTAGGACCCAAAATACCGAATATTTCGCCTTTATAGACTTCAAAGCTGATTGATTTAACCACGGTTTTACGACCGTAGGTCTTCTTAAGTTGATCAACTTCAACAATAATTTCTTTAGCCATTTGCGATTATTATAAACGAAGAAGCCCGCTTGTAACAGCGGGCTGTTCTATGCGTTTTTGGTTATTAACCTTTCTTAACAGTCAAAAATCCGTTGCGTGGGTTTTCGTTTACTGTGTAGCCAGCTGGAAGATCAGTACCTTCTGGTCGCTCGTCTTTGCTGAAGTAGTAAATTCGCTGTTGCTTGCCGCCTCGAAGCGTAACTTCTTTGCTGTTTAGGTAGTATGTAACACCCTTACTGTTTGTGTGCTTGTATGCCATCTGACATCTCCCTCTCTTTAGGTTAACGTTAGTACCCCTAACATACTCTGGCAAGCTTTTTATTGTCAACTGTTTTTTGGGTAGTTTACAGAGTAAAGATGTGGATTACCTGTAGTCCTAGCGCAACAAAAACCTTCATGCAACAGGGGTCAGAAGAAGCTTTTACCATTTAAGATTATCTACCCCTATTCAAGCCCAAGCAGATGCATAAAATACAACGTTATAGCTTATGCTTACAGAAGTTCTTTGAGCTCTGACTTAAACCAGCGCTCTGTTAAAAACCTAATCAAAAACAATGCTAAAAAGACACCGGCAAGCAAGAGGCTAAAACCGGCGAGGTCAGGCGACCAGCGCGGACTAACAAAGTCAAACTTATATAAAGCATCAGGGATGGCCGGCAGCTCTGCCTGGCCGCCGCGGGCGCTCACGTACTGCTGCACACAGGGCACGCGGCCTTCTCGTAGAGTACCGCCTTGGCTTTCGCAGTAATTTTGTGCCTCTTCATACAACGTCTGACTGCCGGCTGCCTGGCGTTGCTGCTCTGCTACCAAGCGTTCATAGGTGTATTTAAGTTGAATGGGTTGTTGTAAGCTGCCGCTGGAGAGCCCTGCATTCATATGGGCGTGCATATGTTCGCGTAACCGCTGCAGGGCCGCTTCTGCATCACCGTTTTGCTCATCGGCTTTTAGCACTTCTTCACGCAAACGAAGTGAGGTGATGTTATTTTGCCGCACCGCAAACACGCCAATCACCAAAAAAACTACAAACGCAGCGAAAAAATACCACGTGTTGATTGGCTTTAGACGCTTCCAGGCATGCTTTAGCGCACGTTTACTCATAGACACAGTATAGCTCTTTGCTGCTTACTTTTACTAGTTAGGTTGCTTTATCATTTAGGAATTTACCTCTACAATACAATCATGCAAACCCTCTTACTCTTGACACACATAGTAGTGGCCCTAGTGGCGATTCTCTTTTCAATAGCCGTGATTATTGCTCCACACTTGGCCAAAAGACGGATCATGCTGGCTACAAACACCGTGACCATATTAACTGGAGTAGTGCTCGTTTTATATACGGGGGGAGGTCTAGCTAAGATCTGCTTCGTCGGGTTTTTGTTGGGGGCTATGACATTACTCGCTGAGTTACGTCTATATAGAGCAAAACAGTCAGGAGCTTTGTGATGCATATTTTCTTTTCTGGGATTGGCGGCACCGCAATCGGCCCGCTGGCTTTAATTGCCAAACAAGCCGGCTTCACTGTGTCTGGCTCTGATAAACAAGATTCGCAGTACATCGAATATCTAAAGAAAAAGGGCATAACCGCTATTCATATTGGTCAAACTAAAGACGCTATTGCCGCCGCTCATGAACAACAGCCGATTGACTGGTACGTGTACTCCTCGGCAATTGAGAAAGAAAACCCTCATGCGCCCGAGCTTCAGTTTGTAGCCGAACAAGGTATAAAAAAAAGCAAACGCAGTGAGCTACTTAACCTCATCCTTGCAGAGAAAAAGCTTAAACTGATTGCGATTGCTGGCACGCACGGCAAAACTACCACTACCGCAATGGCAATTTGGTTATTTAAAGAATTAGATATTCCGGTTAGCTATTCAGTAGGTGCCAAAATTAGCTTTGGTGATATGGGGCAGTATCAAAAAGACTCTGAGTATTTTGTGTATGAAGCCGATGAATTTGACCGAAACTTTTTGGCCTTTGAGCCGCACCTAAGCCTTATTACCGGCGTAACCTGGGACCACCACGAAATTTTTGTTACCAGAGAAGATTACCAAGAGGCATTTAAGGACTTTATTAGCCAATCAGATCATACCTTTTTATGGGAGAACGACGCAAATTACCTTGCTTTGCAGGCAGGCCCCTCGATCACGGTAATGGAACCAGGCACTCATAAACTTAACAAGTTAACTATTAACATGTTAAGTATTCTTGGTTACTTTAATCGTCTTGATGCATGGCTTGTTATTAACGGCGTACATAAGTTAACAAATGTTGAGCCTGACAAACTAGTTGCTATTATGAACCGCTTCCCCGGCTTGCAACGGCGCATGGAGCAAATTATCCCTAACTTGTATAGCGATTACGCCCATACCCCAGAGAAAATCCGGGGCGCCATGAGTGTAGCACTTGAAATAGCAGAAGAAAAAGGCCAACGCGTGGTGGTCGTATACGAACCGTTAACCAATCGCCGCCAACACTATATGATGGACGATTACAAGGATTGTTTTGAGGGCGCCGCAAAAGTGTACTGGATCCCAAGTTATCTAGCACGTGAAGACCCAAACCAGCGCATTATTCCGCCAGCCGAGCTCATTGCCCATTTAAGCGACCCGTCAATTGCCGTGCCAATGGAACGTTCTAACATTCTTAAGAATGTTATCCTGAAACACCTTGAACAGGGCGATATGGTGGTTTGCATGGCTGGTGGCGGTGGCGATAGCCTAGACGAATGGCTCCGCCAGGAATTTGCATCATGAAGATAATACAAGTCAATGCCTGGATGGGTAACCTACTCTATCCCTTGTTAGACTTCGTTAAAGAGCAAGCCCCTGATATTGTCTGCATGCAAGAGGTCTTTAGCTCAGATTTAACAGTGGGCTTTGACGCTGCAAGATTTAAGGTACTAGAGGCATTTCAAGAACTATTCCCCTATAGTTTTTTTGCACCAACTTCATCTTTTGAGTATGTCAGTCAGAGCGTAAAGCATGGTAATGCAATTTTTTCTAAACATAGAATCGGCGGAAAACAGACTACATTTGTAAATGGCACCTACACCGATCTTACAAAAGACAGCTTTGATTATAACATTCGTAACCTGCAGTCCTGTACTGTTGAACTAGCGGGTCGTCCTGTATCAATTGTTAATCATCACGGCTATCATCAACTTAGTGATACGGGCAATGCCAAAAGTGTTGAGTGCATGCGAATTGTAGTGGACCACCTCAAAACAATTAAAAACCCTCTCATACTTTGTGGTGATTTAAACGTAGCGCCACACAGCGAACCAATACGCTTAATCGAACAAGCACTTGATTTAAATAATCATGTCACTCTGAATGATGTAAAGACAACACTTAGTGACGTATTTAGAGTCAAAGACCTGAAGGTCGTTTGCGATTACATTTTTACAAGCAAAGATATTACAATAAACCGCTTTACTGTTTCAGACCAAATCGTGTCTGATCATAAAGCCCTCATACTAGAGTTTGATGTCTGATATGAAAAAAGTTTATTTTGCATGCTCGATTAGGGGTGGACGCAATGATGCAGCTGTTTATGCAGAGCTAGTTGATTACCTAAAAGCCCGCTGTACCTTGCTAACTGAGATCTTTGCCGACCAAAAACTGACTGCCAAGGGCATGAATAAACCTAGTCACAAAATCTGGAAAATTGATACCGATTGGGTAAAAGAAGTTGACGCGCTCATTGCAGAAGTGAGTAACCCAAGCCTTGGCGTCGGTTATGAAATCGCCAAAGCCGAAGAATGGCATAAGCCGGTGCTTTGCTTGTATCGCCCGCAACCAGACAAAAGACTATCTGCCATGATTGAGGGTAGTCCTCATCTTACGCTTGTTACATACTCGCACATTAACGAAGCATTAGCTGCAATCGACAGCTTTTTAAAAGTATTAGCACAAAGATAACAATTAAAAAGATAACAATTAAAAAGACCGCGACGCATCGGCCGCGGCCTTTTGTTGTTAACGACTTTATTTCTTTACTTGCTCAGAAACCTGGCACCATATAAAGGTACACTGAGTCTTGATGACGTTTGTCAAAGCGCCAGACTTGTTACCAGCCGCATCAACCGCGTAAACAGTATAGACATAGGGTTGGCCTGCTGTCAGTTCTGCCGTGTCGGTAAAGCCTGAGGTAGTTGGGGTTCCGATCTGGTTGCCATCACGCGTTACGATGTAGTTTGCTACACCAACGTTGTCTGTTGAGGCGGTCCAGCGTAGGTCAAGTACGTATTTGAGGGTACCCCAGTTCATACGCAAGCTTGATAGCAAGTTAGAAGGTGCAGACGGAGCTTGCGTGTCGGCGCCACCACCGCCACCCGTACTGCCACCTGAGCTCACGGTAAAGGTTTGGGTCTCGGTAGTGGTGGTGTTACCAGCATTGTCAGTAACACGAACATATATCTTATAGGTACCAGCCGATAGGTTAGACATTGTATGTGAGTATGGTGCAGTCGTGTCGGTACCAAGCCAATTATCACCATCATAGAACGATGCGCGGTGCACACCATCAGCGTCGCTTGCGCTGACGCTAAGCGTTACACTACTACCAACGCTATAGTTGCTTTGTAGTTTTGCGAAGGTCACGGTTGGACCGCCGTTACTCGTAGAAGGCTCTTGTGGAGTTGGAGTTGGGGTCGTGCTGGTACCATTTACCGTAAAGGTTCGTGCACTGCTCGAAGCGGCAACGCCTTTTGTATCATAGGCTTTGGCGGTTACTGAGTAATTACCCGCACCTACATTAGACCAGCTGTAGCTATACGGAGAAGTTGTATCTTCACCGAGCTTAGTTGAGCCATTATAGAACTCTACCTTAGCAATACCATCACTGTCACTTGCCGTTGCAGTGAGGTTAATAGTTGCAGGCGCGGTATAGCTTGAGTTAAGACTGCCGAGTGAAACAGATGGTGGATTATTGACGGTTGGGGTTGTGCCCGTGCCACTGCCGAGCTCCCAGAAACGGAAGTAATCAACTTCCATAGTAGCTGGCACCACTTGTGGTCCGCCATGATCTCTAGATATACCGTTATTAAAGATTACGAAGTGTGGTGAATCTACTACGCCATTTGTGTGAGTCCAGATTTGACGCCCATCGTAGTAAAATGTCACGCGGCCTTTTTCACGCTTCATACCGTATACATGCCAACCGGTTGCATCAGGCATCCATGATGGGTTCCTGTCGGGTGAGCCGGCGCTACCATTTGGTCCGTGATAGTGCGCACGAACGATACCGCCCAAACCTTCTACAATGTCAATTTCACCATTTGCAGGCCAGGTTGGCTGACCATTCGTCCAAAAAGCAGGGAAGTTACTAACCCTGCCGCCTGAACCGGGGAAGTAAACACGTGCTTCGTAGTAGCCGTACTTATAATCATCAATGTCAGCATCTGTTTGAACCATTCCTGATTTAAACTTGGCTTGTGAGCCACTTCTTGTTTTACAGCTAGATGAAGAATTTGACTCTGCTTTTAGCTTTAGTGTTCCGCCACCAACCGAAACCTGCTTGGGGTCATAACAGCTTTCTTCGCCGGAGTTGATAGGAGGTGTAACCGTTGTGTCACTCCCCGCTAGCCAGTTTGGGCGCCATTTTGAAAGGTCAAGACTGGTCCCGTTAAATTCGTCGCTTTTTGCAGCCACCAAATTGCCTACGCCAGTAACTTCTGCCCCAACAGGACGGACATCGGCTTTAGCGCTGTTATAAATTGCGTAACCAATTAAAGCAAAGACTACTATTGATAGGAGCGCCATGGCCCGCCGGTTATTTCTTAGACGGACGAGCAGATTATTGCTGCCGCGACTCGAGCGTGCTGGCCGCTTAGCAGCACGACTTTTAGCTGTTGTTCTAGTTGATTTCTTTTTTGTGTATGCCATATTTTGTCTTTTAGCTTATGTTTATATGTCGCCATAATATGACAAGTTTAAGCTAAATGCAAATATTTTTTACATCACCGGTTATCCCCCGAACCGCTAATCTTGCCCCTGACTTTTCGGTCAGCCATTTTAGTAACATTAATTTGGCCAACCATCTCTAAACTGATCCCCAAGTAATCTGCAAGCGTGGCGACGTACCATAAAACATCCCCTAGCTCTTTGGTCATGTCTTTTTTATCAAGCTTTGTAACATCTGAGTTGTGATCACGCACAATTTTTTTAACCTTTTCTGCAATCTCGCCGGCTTCACCAACCAAACCAAGCACGCGGTGAAATAACTCATTAGGCTGATCGCTCGCTGTTCTGAGTGCTTTTTGCTGGTATTCATCTAGTGTCATAGAACCCTCCCTGTTGCTTCATCTATTGTTACGCTTCCTTGCCGTAGCACCTCAACCGCATCATCAACAACGCGTATTATGGTTGAAGGCAGTCCTTTTAACTCCCCGCCATCAACATAAAAATCCACCATATCATTAAAGTACACTTGTGCCTGTCTAATGGTTGTTGCGGGCGCTTCTCCTGGTGGGTTAGCGCTAGAGGTTATAAGCGGCCCTGTTATATTAAGTAAGGTGCGCAGACCTTCATTGTTGGGCACCCTTACTGCTATCGTATACGTTCCCTTATGTAAGTAGTCCAAAACTGGGCCGGTAGGTATCTCTATACTAATTGCACCTGGCCAGTAGTGTTCAACTGCCACCAAGTAACGCTTCTTCAGGCCAAGCTCCACCAACTGATCAATAGAGGCAGCAATAAGTGTACCGGATTTAGTCACGCGTTTTTTATGCGCATAAAGTCGCGAGGCAGCCGGTTCGTTGCTGGCACACGCAACTACACCATACAACGTATCGGTTGGGATTATACCAACCTTACCTGATGTAAGCTCATCGGCGGATTGCAATAATGTTTTATAAACTGGCGAATTCATGTCGTTACCGTGTATTATACCTATATACGTAATGTGGGAATCGCTTTTAATTAGTCTTGAGTCGCGTTTTAACGAAGTTTGGCATCTATTTGTAGATTGGGCAGCCGCTCATTTACTACAAATTATCATTATCATCATTGGCGCTGAGCTTGTTTATCGACTGGGTACCAAGACGATTAACCGTATAGTGCATCGCGCCACACACCGGCCAGATCTCTTTCCTACCGCCGTTGATCGCCGTAAGCGCTTAAAAACCCTAGACAGCCTTGTTAATGCTACGCTTCGTTTATTTGTATTTATCATTGCAACCATTATGGTTATTAATGAACTTGGCGTTAACACCGGGCCGTTGATTGCCAGCGCCGGTATTATTGGCGTAGCTCTGGGTTTTGGTGCGCAAAGCCTGATTAAAGATTTTATGAGCGGCTTTTTCATCATCACCGAGAACCAGTACCGGGTTGGTGACGTTATTGAGCTCTCCACACAGCTTGGTGGCTTTCGAGTAACCGGAACGGTTGAAGCCATTACCATCCGCACGACGGTACTGCGCGACTTAAGCGGTCAGCTTCATCATATTCCAAACGGCAATATAGCCGTTACTACCAATATGACCATGAACTTTGCTAACCTCAACGAAGATGTATTAGTTGATAAAGCTACCGATATTGATAAGCTAGAACACGTCATTAACCATGTAGGAGAAGAACTCGCCGAAAACCCAGACTATAAACGGCACATTATAGAAGCGCCGCATTTTGAACGAATCGAAGTTGTCAGCGATGATGGCTTGGTAGTAAAAGTGCTTGGCAAAACCACACCTGGCGACCAATGGTTAATAAAAGGTGCTTTTTACCGCCAGCTTATGAAAGCGTTTGCTAAAAACCACATTAAATTAGCTAAAGCTCAAGCTATGATCAACTCTTAAAGTCTATAAAGTAACTAGAGCCCCAGCGCGTCATCGCTGACATCATTTGGCTTAAAATCTTCAGCGTCATTAACGCTATTCATGCTTTCATCAATTTGTTGAATAACTTTATCGACGCCTTCTGGAGTTGCCTCAACCGTATTTGCATCTTCTTTGGGTGCCGCTGGTTCAGGTTGCGGTGTAACTACCGGGGCAGCCTCTTTGTTCATTACCATAAAGTAGTAATATGCACCACCACCTGCCGCTAACAGTAAGATTATAAGTAAAACAATGAGCGGTTTTTTAGAGCGCTTAGGCTTAGAAACAATCGGCTGCTGGGGCGCAGGTTCAGCTGGGGCTGGTACGGGCGTGAGCGAAGGCGGTTGTGTATCATTGTCGAGTCGAGGTCGCGTGTATTCCATGGTTGCCGGGCGGCCAAGCGAGCTACCGGGCTTAATGACCGTTGGTTGACTCGGCCGCTGAATATCCATTACGGGTGACCCTGGATTATTTTCTTTATTGGGTTGCATCGGTTGCTCCTTCGGTGGTTGCTGGTGCTTGGCTTTGAGCGGTTAGGTCTTGCTTAACCTGGGTTAGGGTCGGTTTAATGACGTTGTTTACGTAGCTCCGAATTTCAGCTACTTCTGTTATGAGTTTGGCATTTTGCGTGCGAGCTTCTTGCAAGCCAGCTTTAAGAGCAAGCGGGTCTGTAGCACATTCTACCTCTGCCGAATCTTCAACAGCTTGTTTATAGGTTGCGACATCTGCATTAAAGGCTTTGATTTTGGCATCGAGTTCTTTAATTTGCCCTTCGAGTTTCTCTGTACTAATACTCTTTTCTTTTAAGGCAGCGTCAAGTTTGTTCAAACGATCAAGTACATTTTCATAAGCTTTGGTGCGCTTTTCTTGAGCCGCAGTAATACGAGCCTGTAGCCCTTTTAGTACCGTTTGCGATACGCTACAGCGCAGCTTCAAGCGGTTTAACTCCGCCTGGCTTGGCGGCGTGCTTACCTTGTTTTTATAACCCTCAACACGTTGTTGCAACGTGCTTTGCTGAGCATATACCTGGCTATCTAAACTAACGGTTTGCGCCAAAAAAACAGGAACAATAATACTTAGTGGAAGCAGGAGCGCAATGATCAGTACTTTTACTTTTTTATTCATATCAAAACAAAAACTACCTTAAGCACTATTGTAGCACAATCATGCAAGTTGGTAGTACTGATTTTTCTTTATAATAAGCCCCTCTTTTTGAAGGTCGGCCAGCACTACTGTCAGCCTTTCATCATTAAACAGTTGTTTCATCTGGTTAAGTGTTGTGCCGCCGTCAAGCAACAAACGCAACACCGTGGCGCGCAATTGGCGGCGCGAGCCATGAAAAGCTGTCTGCTTAACATAGTGGCGGCTGCGCCTACTAATGTTGCCATGCCGAGCCTTCAGTTGCGTGCCGTAATCCATTAACCGCCAGTACCACCTGCGCGGGTTACGCTGATCTATAGTTAGTTCAAGCAGGGGAATCAACTGCTTATCTTCAATGCCTGTTTGATCGTTGAAAAAGTGGTGAATGTAAACTGTTCTAATGTTTGTTTCAATAAAAACCTCTGGTAGGTTATAAGCGTACACGCAAATTGCAGCCGCCGTATTGTGGCCAATGCCCGGCAGGGTTTGCAACTCTTGAACTGTCCGAGGCAGCACACCGCTCATCGTACTGGCGACTACTTTTGCAGTATCAAGTATAAATTTTGCCCGACGGTTATAGCCCAAGCCATTCCACACCGCCAAGACGTCACTAAACGTAGCTGCTGCCAAACGCTCAATAGTAGGAAAGGCCGCCAGAAATTGCTCGTATTTTGGAATCACCCGCGGCACCTGCGTTTGCTGCAGCATAATCTCTGATATCCAAATTTTATACGGGTTAAACGAGCCACCTACTTCAGGACGACGCCACGGCAAGTCTCGCAAAGGCGTTTCTTGCACTGTTTTAATAAAATCCGTCACACCAGCTTCGGTCACATAACTACAGTAGCACGCCCTACCTTAGTATTTTAGGGCTGCAGTTTATCAATCTCGGCGGCCAAGGCCCGATCTTTATCGCTTACGCCGCCTTGGTCATGTGTTGTTAGCGTTACGACTACCTTGCCCCACGCTAAAAAGATGTCGGGGTGGTGATTATGCGCCTCGGCCAGCTCACCAATCTTGTTTACAAACGCCAAGGCAGACGAAAAATCAGCGAACTTAAACTCTTTAACTAGACTATCATTCTCTTCTCGCCACATATCTAATCCCCCTATGTCATTTATTATAGCTGCTCAAGCCTATAAGATATCATCGGAAACGCCCCGCTGCCGTGAAATATATTAATTGCATCCTTGAGCCCAGACAGGCACAACGGTCCGCTATCTCCGAGTTTATGTAGGTACTGCGCTCCTTCTGTGGTATGTGCCGGCACAGCTGAATGAACAACTCTAAACTCCATATCGTGATAACCTCTACCTATATTGACTATATGATCCTGGCTCGTATCGCTTGGATCAACCGGGCGGTCGCCCGATTCGTCAACTACTTTATAATGACCCGTCGCCAGCCGCTCTGCTAAGCTGGCATCATCCATAAGTACTGCAAACCATGTGCAATCAAAGGGGAGTTTACTTCTGGCGATTTGTTTGCCACCCCGTAATGCTTGATGTACTTTGTCAGGTAGCTCTTCGTCTAAAAATGCTACAACCTCACCATTAACCCTGATACCCTCAATTGAAAAAATACCTGCAGGAACCCTACCATTGTGTACGGGGTTACCAAACACCTGAGACGAATGTTTGCGGTCATGCCCAAATTCTAAATACCTTTTTGGCATAGCACCACTGTACCGTTTTTCTGTTTCCATGCAAGCATAAGAATCATATACTTAACTTGTTAACTATTAACATGTTAAGTATTTAATATGATAATAAGGGAGAGCAGCCCGAGCAAACTTAAAAACAGCTAGCCTTTTGTGTTTTGTATTCTACTAGGCGCTAGCGAAGCACGGAAAGAAACGTATGGCATAATACGTTGACTGAGTACTAGAGCTAGCAACGACGTAGAATGCAAAAAGTGATGACAGAGCGATGAGCTTTGCTCAACGGCAGGTCATCACGGCACAAATGGCTAGTAATAGTACCAGCGGTCAACGCTGCCCACATTGGTTACATCGGTAATCTTCTTCGGCTCGCCACCCTCTAAACTTACCGCATAATCGGCTGTTTCTTGGGGACTATTAATACGATATACTACCGTGTTTTTACTCATCCAGCGTATTGGGTAGGTTAAGCCGCTTTGGCTTTGAATAACCTTTTCTTCTTTAGCCTCGGTGTCATATGCAACGAGCGCCCCTTTGCCGTCTCGCTGATCAACCCACAGGCTTTGCTTGTTTTCTGGACCGTTGGCGTAAACACGGGTCATCTGCACGGGTGGCGGCCCGCCAGCAGCCAAAACCCGGCTCTCATTCATGAGAAACTCATACCAGTCGTTTTGCACAGCAAAGCTTAATTTGTCGTAGCCGGTCCTATAAATACTCCAAACCTCTTGGTCAATAATTTCTTTGTGGTTCTCGCCATTAGCTGCCACCTTATAAAAACCAACCGGTCCATCTTGGTACGCTGCTGACGGCGCGTAATAGATGTCGTTGTTTATCATTTGCACATCATTAAAGTAGTTGCTTTTGGCAATTTCTTTTGATTGATCTGTTTCGTAGTTGTAGGTTATAAGGCGGTGTCGATCAGGCTTAGAAGCGCTGGCGCCAGCCGCAATTTTAACGTACACGAGCTGATCACCCGACCAACCGATAATCTGTACGCGCTCTGACTTATCTAGCGGCGTGGTAATCACCTCGTCGGTCGAGACATCAATGATGGTTAAGGTACTGAGTAAAAAGCCGTCGCTATTGCGAACATTCTCTCTGGTAGAAACCAATGCTGCCAGATTACGTTCTGGGTGCGATACGAGCACCATATCTTCGCGCTCATTGCCTGTACCGCTCAAGACAAGTTCTTCATTCTTGCCGTCAACGTCGATTTTATAAACGTCAAATTTGCCAGACCGTTTACTGACAAACAGGTGCTTGCGCTCAGGTGCCATTGCCACGTTTTGTGTCTCTTTGTTTTCGGTTAATTGGTCGATTTTTTCTTCACGGTAACCGTCTGCTTTAATAAAAACTTCTATGCTGTCCTCGCCCGGCTCGTCGATAGTCAAAACCACGCGCCCCTCCTGGTTTGAGAAAGCGCTGTATTCACCGCTGTACGCCTCGGCTTTATCTATGGGCTTGCCAGACAGAAAATCTTTAACATCAAAGCTGTATTGAACACCCACGGGTTTTAGCTTTACCTCGCCCAGCGGATTGCTGCCCCAGCCCAACGTAACGTTTTGTGTAAACTCTGCAAACGCCCGCTTATTAATTTTTAGCTGGGTTGAGCCCAGTTTAATGTGCTCGATTGTAGCTACACCGTCGTCATCAGTTTTAGCTTCTATGCCGCGTAAAGAAACGTTAACATTTTTTAGCGGCTGCCCCGTGCTTTCGTCTATAACCTTAAGGCTGGTCGAGCTCCTAACGCCTACGTTATTCAAAATGAAGTAGCGCGAATACGGAATAGTCATCAGTAACACTAAAACAGCAACGGTACTTGCCAGCAGCATTTTACGCTTTTTGGGGTTTTGCCATAAAGCTTTGATTTTATCTTTAAAGCCTTTTGGTTTTTCGCGCACAGGAATAACTTTTCGTGGCGATTCATCCATACTATTTCCGACATCTTCAAGCAGGTTATCGTCTGTATCTAGGTTTTTATTATCTTCTGGCATGATTCCTCTAGCGGTTATTATACCCTATGTGTTATGAAGTCATAGCTAACGAATATCCTCCTGAGGATATTGATCTATAAATCTGCCTCGTCAATACCGGGCAGAACACCTGGCAGGTTATTTTTATTAGGATCACTAGACCCCAACGTGAGTGCAACAATGCATAGAGCCGTAATTACTATAGGTATGAACCGCAGAGATATGTATACTATTACTGTAAAAGTTAACATAATCGGGAAGAAAAATTTTCATGGGTAGGAAATTCAAAAAGAAACAGATCCTCTTGATTTTAGTGATTTCATTTTTGTTTTCTAGTAGCTTATTTAACCTCGGGAGCCCGAAAGTACATGCTGCCAGTGGTATTGTCATCAACGAAATTATGTATAATCCTCTCTCTGATAATGGCGATGATGAATTTTTAGAATTACATAACCCGACCGACTCTAGTGTAGATATTAGCGGTTGGTGTTTTACTGAAGGTATAACGGTGTGTTTTGACGATAACACCAGTATTGAGGCAAATGGATATCTTGTTATATCACCTAACGCCGACCAAACCCAAATATCATATGGAGTAACCCCTTCAGCTATTTATACCGGCAGCCTGTCTAATGGTGGCGAGACTCTAACGCTGCGTAACACCGCAAATGAGATAGAGGATTCGGTTACGTACGATGACGCTAGTCCTTGGCCGCTTTCACCCGATGGTTCAGGCCCCTCGCTCGAACTTAAAGAGGCAGCTCTAGACAATTCGCAGGCCGCTTCTTGGGGCGCAAGCCTTTCAAACGGTGGTACGCCTGGTGAGATTAACAGTTTGACCGGCACAGAATTGCCCACTATTTCAACTATGTCGAAACCATCTAATGTCCAGGCAAGTGATTCGCCGACAATAACAGTAATGGTAGATAATGCAACATCTGTGAGTCTCGTGTATCGCGTAGGGTTTGAGGCAGAAACAACACTTGATATGTATGATGATGGCTTGCACGGGGATGGTATATCAGGTGATGGAATATATGGTGCCGAGATCCCTGCTCAAACTGCGAGGAGCTTGGTTCGCTATAAAGTAACCGCTACAAATGATGATGGAGTGGTCTCAAAGCCCAGTGCAGATGAGTCGATCAACTATGAAGGCTATATTATCAAAGACCCCTCCCTTACCAGTTCTGCTCCAATTCTAGAGTGGTTCATTACGGACGATGATTATGATGACCTTATCGCAACCCCTGATGATCAAAAAATTTATTTTCCCGCTGTAGTCGCATATGGTGATCAAGTATTTGATAACTCTGAAATCCGTCTAAAGGGGGAGTATTCACGTACTTTTCCTAAAAAACCATTTAAAGTAAAGCTACCGTCTGGCCACAAGGTTGAGATACCAGGTTCTTTTGATGTTCCGGTTAGTGAGTTTCACTTAAATTCTGAGCTTGCGAGCAACGAATACATTCTATCGCTTATAAGTTGGCGAGCATTCGAATATGCTGGCTTTCCCGTGCCACAACGTACTAAGATACAGCTTCAGCGTAACGGCCAATTCGAGGGTGCATATACGATGACTGAAAAATATGATACCGAATGGTTTGCTCGCCACGAAGATTATCAGAATGATGAAGTGTACGAAGACTGGGGCGAGAAGGTTCAACCTGAAGACGGCAACACAGCCAACCGTGACGACTGGAAGACTAATTTAACCACCTTAACCGGTGATGCAAAACGCAACTATCTTCTAGATAACCAAGACATTGCTAACACCATTAACTATATGGCGGTATCAGCTGCGATTCGGAGCCACGACTGGAGCGCTGAGTCTAATCACTTCTCGTTTAAGGATGTAGATGGTACCGGCAGGTGGCGCTTCTTGCCATGGGATCTTGATTTGACATTCACAAACATTGGGATGACCTTAGATCCACCAGTACAAGGCTACGGATATATGATTGACCCCTATGATACGGTGTCGTATATCACACCAGAAAGTCGCTTTCATGTTACGGCTATATGGGATGATCCAATACTTAAGCAAATGTATTTGCGGCGTGTTCGAACATTGATAGATGCATTTTACACTCAAGGTAGACTTGAGCAATGGATTGATGAAGAATTTGCAATCGCAGAAGATCCTGCAAATTTAGATTACGAATTATGGTTTGATTATGAAAATGGTCCAGGCAGCGTTTATGATCAAGTACGATCATTTATGCCAGGCTTAGGACTCGACCCAGATAATCCTGCTGATTGTGTAACTGTTTTTCAATCATTTTTACCATTCATTGACTTCAGTGAGCTTCCCGACCCGATAACTGCAATTGAGCCTCTTACCCCCGCAAATAGAGCGTACATTCTTAAACAGAAATTGCTGATACAGCTCGAAAAATACAATACTATCTATTTGCAAAATAACTTACTTGTACCCTCGGCTACAAAGAATACCGTTGTAATTAACGAGATTATGTATAATCCAGCAGGTGGCAGTGAACATGAATTCATAGAACTCCACAACCCTCACGATGAAGCAATTGACATGTCGGGCTGGAAACTTAACACTGGTAGCGATTTTATCTTCCCTGGTGGTAGCGTAGTACCTGCAAACGGTTATGCCTTAGTCGTGAAGAACGACCCAGCATTTAGAAGCCATTATGGTGGCGGAAAGCTGATTTTCGGGCAGTTTAATGATACCTTATCAAATACCGGAGAGACCATCACCTTAAAGCGAGCCGATAACTCGACTGTAAGCAACGTATCGTACGGTATCAGCGGATCTTGGCCAGCCTCCGCGGCCAACCAAGGCCGAAGCCTCAATCTACGCAATAGCGACAAAAATCAATCTGAAGCATGCTCCTGGGCGCCAAGCAGCAGCAATGACGGCTCGCCCGGTGCTACAAATAGCATTGACGATACGTGGAGCCCGGTGGCCTGCAACCCAGCAACTGAGACGATCACCAATCCAGTTGGCACTGTAATAAGTACCCTTAAGCGAACCAGTCTCGCGTTTGCACATATAGTAACGTCTGCGGGGATGTCGGAAGAAACGCCAACAACGGAAGAAACTATTTCATTTGATAAGCGTACAGGGAACACAATACCCAAACCACATGAAGATACTACACACGCAATCGATCAGAAGAAAAAGAACTCTATCTTAAAGCCCATCGTAATCATCTGTGGGTCAATCGGTGGTATAGGATTGTTGTTGTTTATTAGTAGTAAAGCAGCCATGTTCCGTAAACCCGGATAAATTGACCAGGTAGACGTATCGAGTATAGTTTATACAATTCGTAATAAAACAGTGAGCTCCTTACTGCTTCGGTATGGAAACTACGAGAGGCTGACGTTAAGAATTAACGGGACTTTTTACCGCGCTTCGCTGCTTTGATACTCGTTTTTCAACAAGCGAGTCTAGTTGCTGCCAATATGAGCTATCGAATGCCGAGTCTTCAATCTCAATTAATACTGCTTTTTTGAATTTCATACTGCCTCCTTATGGCGCTAACCTGTTAATATCGCGGGGGAATAGGCTTGCTTCTTTGACGTTATTAAACCCGATTAGCTTTTGCGTTAATCGTTCGAGGCCCAAGCCAAAGCCACCGTGTGGCGGCATGCCATATTTCATAGCGGTCAAAATGGGCATAAACCCGGGGTCATTCGGGTCACCGCCGGCAAGCTCTTTAAGCTGCCTTACCACGACATCATAGTTATGCTCGCGCATACTAGCAGTCACAATTTCGACACCGCGGAACAGCAAATCAACCCGGTCTGCCAGTTGTGGATTTTTGTCGTTTGCTTTGTGATAAAACTTCATCTCACCCGCTGGCCACTCGCTCACAAACACGGCTTCACTGCCCAAATTTTTCTTGGCGTATTCACAAATCCATCGTTCTTCGTCAGGACGAAGGTCTTTTTCACCTAGCGTGTTTTCATTCATGGCTTTTGAATATTTCTCATGAATTTCTGCCATGGTTAATACGGGAATGTTTTTAGGCAACACCGGCTTGGTTGCATTCCAGCGCTTTAGGTCAGCCTCATGTTTACCCCAAGCGTCATCCACTACCGCATTAAGTAAGCCGCTTAAAAAGTTTTGTAAGTCTTCGAGCGTAATAAAGCCCAGCTCACCATCAACCGAAATATATTCAGTCATGTGACGTGTCGTAGCACTTGGCTCGGCACGGTACACGGGTGCAATCTCAAACACACGTTCAAAAACCCCCACCATAATTTGCTTATAAAACTGAGGGCTCTGCGCCATCGTTGCTGTTTTACCAAAATAGTCCATCTTAAAGACTTCTGCCCCGCCCTCGGTTGGCTCGGCAAGCAATTTTGGAGTGCGGATTTCAGTAAAATTATGCTCGTTAAAGTACGCCCTCATAGCGGTAACAATGCTTGACTGAATCTTAAAGACAGCTTGTTCTTGCAAATTGCGCAGCCCAATAACTCGGTTATCAAACAACGTGTCAAGATGTTCCGATTTGTGGCTGAGCGGCTTATCAATCTCTATTGGAGGCTCCTCGGTCACCGGTACCAAAACGGTTACCTTGGGGTCATGAATTTCTGCCCCGCCTGGGGCACGTTCTTCCTTTACGACCTTACCGTGCACTTCAAGCACCGTGCCAATTTGCAGCCCGCGTAATTTTTCTACCTCGTTTTTGTCTTCTACTACTACCTGCGTCAGGCCCCCGCGGTCACGAACATTAATAAAATTTATGGCACCTAATTGTCGTTTTTTATGAAGCCAGCCTTTAATGGTTGCTTCTTTGCCAATTTGTTTTGTGATTTCGCCACTTAAAATCCTCACGCTGTCTCCTGACTACCTACTGCAATTACTAAAAACTATGGTACCTATTGTAACATTTACCCTGTTATGAACATACTTGTTATGGCTAGTTTTTATTATGTTTTGCTTCGTTATTGACGGGCGTCGGTTCACCGATATGCTGCTTAGTATGCTCTTTATTGGCCGCTTTCCGTGCCACTGCACGCATGTCATCGTATTGGTCAAACTCATCTAAGATTGGTTTACCAATAATCTTCTCTAGTACATCTTCCATGGTGACAAGGCCAACAACTTCTTCAAAATCGTTGACAACCAAAAACATATGATGGTGCGTTTTTAAAAAGGCTTGCAAGGCTTCACTCAGCAAGCTTTCTTCATGGATAAAAAATATGTTTTTCTCCATGTTGTTTTTAACAAGACCACTGGCTCTCTTTTTTATTATGTTACGCAAATGTAGGATGCCAACAAAGTTATCTTTTTTGCCCTCAAATACCGGAAAGCGCGAATGGCCACTCTTATGCAGCTCTTCCAGCAGCACAGGACCAACCGAGTCGCTGGCTGAAACGGTTTTCATGATTCGCTTTGGCGTATATATATCGCGCACCGTTAAATCACCAAAGGTTAAGGCGTTGCGCGCAATCAGTAGCTCGTCTTTTGAAATTCGATTATCCAACTGGCCTTTCTGTTGACGCAGCAGATCTAATAAATCTTCTTTTGTATACAAACCGGTATGAATAGTAATTGGCCTATGCCTGTACACGCTTTGTTCAATTTTGTGAAGAATTGGATAAAGCGTCTCTAACACAATATGTAAGGGGCGAGCGGTATACCTGGCTAATTGCTTTCCAAAATGTGTACCGTGTGTGTTGGGCAGCCAGGCAAAACCAAACCAAATAATTGAGGCAATGCCAAATATCGTTAGAAACATTGGGGTTACACGGGCAAGTAACGTAAACAAAAATGCGGCGCTAAGCCCCACAAAAAACCACAGAAAAATATCTAAGCTTTTATTGTAGGCCACAACACGGTATAAGGCGTCTGCCAGCGTATCGCCCTCTCGTGCTCGGCGCTTTAGTTCTTTTGAAGAAATCTGTCTATACGTCTTTAATAACACAATACTAAAAAGCAGCACCGAAGCACTGAACAGAATAAGCAGCAACATGAGCATAGTTATATCTTACGTTTGTTGCAAAGAATTTTCAAAGCGGTGTATCGTCAGGTATCATATAGGTACAACCTAAAGGAGTATTAGATCTAACCATGAGTAAGCGATTTTTAATCATTTTGGCCATATTAGTGCTTGGCTTTGTCGGCTTTGTTGTGTTTCAGGGCAACAAAAATGATAGTAACGGTAGCGGCAATGGCGGTGACAGCGCTCAGGCAAGCGAGCACACCCTAGGCGCGGGTAATAAAAACGTTACCTTGGTAGAATATGGCGACTTTCAATGCCCGTCTTGCGCTGCTTACTTTCCGATTTTAAAAGAAGTGAAAGAAAAGTATGGTGATGATATTACGTTTCAGTTTAGGCATTTTCCCTTAACGCAAATTCACCCTAATGCCATGGTAGCTCACCGTGCCGCCGAAGCAGCTTCTAAACAAAATAAGTTCTGGGAGATGCATGATGTACTCTACGAACGCCAACAAGCATGGGCCAGCTCCAATAACGCCAACCAAATAGTAGAAGATTACGCTGCTGAACTGGGGCTTAACATCGATCAATTTAAGGCAGACTATCAAAGCAGTGACGTTAACGGCGTTATCAACGCTGATATTGCTGCCGGCAATGCAAATAAAGTTTCTGGAACGCCAACCTTCATTCTCAACGGAGAAAAGATTGACAGCCCCGACCCATCAGTAGAGGCTTTTTCTAAGCTCATTGACGAAGCCATCAAAAAACAAGCAGAAAATAACTAATCGTTATTTTTTATCTGGCTTTTTGTTATTGCCAAGCGGGTTAGGGACGGCTATTTCTGTATTTAAAATTGACTTTATGGCCGAGCCCGCCCTTCTAACACTGACGCGTCGAGATTTTTCTTCTTCAATCTTCTTTCTTAAACGCCTAATTGTAGCGTTATCTTGCAGATCTTCATGCATTTCTCGCGACTCTCTGTCAAGCAGGTCAAGGTCTTCATCTGAGAAGTTTTCTAAATCAATAAAAGCTTTGCGTGCAGATTTTGTTGAGCGAATCAGCTCATCGAGTTTCAGGTGCAAAGCTTTAGAATCACGATTTTGTGTATTCTGAATTAAGAACACCATTAAAAACGTGACGATGGTGGTGCCCGTATTAATAACCAGCTGCCAGGTATCAGAATAGCCAAAGGCAGGCCCTGATAACGCCCAAATAATAACTACACCAATTGCTAATAAGAAGGCGTTTGCCGTACCAGTGGCATACGAAATTTTGGCTGCAATTTTGCGAAAAAGTTCTTTCATTTTGTTCTTTCTATTCCTTAATGTCTCGTTTCATTGTACAATAACCATGACCATAAAGAAAAATAAATAATCTATGCACTCGAATGTCTTTACCGAAATCAGTATTGTTATAGCCCTAGGGGCACTCATAGCGCTTGTTATGCGGGCATTGCGACAGCCTCTTATTATTGGACACATCATAACGGGCGTTATCGCCGGGCCGGCAATTGCAAACATTATTCATGCCGATACTGCCTTTTTTGGGCTAAGTAATATTGGCGTTGCCCTGCTACTCTTTATTATTGGGTTAGATCTCAGTATGCGTGTCTTTTCGCGGCTGGGCAAAACTGTCTTTATTACCTCTGTCGTGCAAATAGGTGTAGTTACGCTTATTGGCTACATTACGGCCTTGTCGATTGGATTTGGACGCCTCGAGTCAGCAATTCTTGGTCTCTCGCTTGCTATGAGCAGCACCATTATTATTGTTAAGTTATTAAATGACAAAAAAGAAACCACCCGCTTGTATGCTCAAATTGCCGTTGGTATCTTATTGGTACAAGACTTTGTTGCAACCGCTGCTAAAATTGGCCTTGCCCTTAAGTCGTCGGGTGAAAGCTCGTTTGATGACTTAATAACCCTGGGCATAAAAGGTATCGCGGTAACGCTATTTTTAATTTTGGGCTCGAAGCTTTTGGTGCCAAAAATTACCCGCGCCCTCGAAAGCTCTAAAGAATTGCTCCTTATATTCTCGCTTGGGTGGGGCCTCGGCTTTGCCGCGTTGTTTGAACAAGCTGGCTTTTCAATTGAAATTGGGGCTTTATTTGCTGGCGTCAGTCTGGCTAGCTTCCCCTTTAGTAGTGAAATGGCATCACGACTGAAACCACTGCGAGATTTCTTTATTGTGATTTTCTTTATAACGCTTGGCCAGGCCATGACGCCGGACACCATAATGAACATCTTGCCATTGGCGCTCGTCCTTAGTTTTGTCGTCATTATTATCAAGCCCTTAAGCATCCTGGCAACGATGGGCGGTATTGGCTACACCAAACGTGCCAGCTTTAAGGCGGCTATTTCAATGAGTCAAATTAGCGAACTCTCGCTTGTCTTTATGGCAGCAGCATTAACCTCTGGGTATGTATCACAAACCGCTGCCGCCACCTTAAGTCTGGTGGCTCTCTTAACCTTTGCAGCCTCAACCTACCTTATTAAATATGACAATAAGCTTTATAGCGTACTCGAACACAAGCTCCGATTTTTTGAGCGCAAAAAAACTACGTTCGAGCAAGAATCTACCTTAAAAAGCCACTCTATTATCTTATTCGGGTACCGCAAGGGCGGGCACGAATTTCTTAAAACCTTCAAATCAATGGGCAAACGATACTTGGTTGTTGATTACGACCCTGATGTTATTGACACCCTCGAGCGCAAGCAAGAGCCGTATCTCTATGGTGATGCCACTGACCCCGAGTTGCTTGAGGAGATGTGTCTTGATCGAGCCAAGTTAGTAGTTTCAACCGTTACCGACTACAACACAAATCTGTTTTTAGCTCATTGGTTGGCAAATCATAACCCGCAAGCCGTGTTTGTTTGTTCGGCCGATAATGCTCAGGCTGCCTCCGACCTTTACACCGATGGCGCTTCATACGTCATGATGCCCCATTATATCGGGAGTGAAAAAATCAGTTCATTTATTAAGCGCAATGGCTTTAGTAAGACTGAATTTAAACACTATCGTGAGAAACATCTTTTATATCTACAAAGCCACTTTGAGATGCCAGAAACAGAGAGTTAGCTCTTTTTATATTTTTTACCCAAGTACAACCCGACACCAAGCCAAAACAGCGTAATAATTGCGGCCGTAATAAACGCAAAGCGATTGCCAAATTCATGAATAATAATGAGTGAGGTTGCGGTTACAATACCGCCGCCCATAAATGGTTCAAAAATTAACTGTTTATAAGAAAATGCCTCGCGGGCGCGGGCACCATTGCCAGGGTCGGCCAAGCGCTGCATGAGCAATCCGGTAGCGGTCATACCCATTGACTGACCGGTATTGGTAATCCCTTTTTCAAACCAATGGTCAGCAAACATCCGTGGTGCCAAAAAGATAAAGACGCTCAGTATCCAAACCACCCCGGCAATTGCAAACGTAAAAAATAGTGCCAGATTATTGTTAATGGCGTTGAGTGACACCGTTGCAATAGAGCTTACAATTAAAACATCGAGCGCTAGGGTGCTAAAAATCTCTGCTGTCCGTCTTTGGATAAGCGTTTGCTTATTAAGCTTGCGGAGGATCAGCTGAACGACAAGACCACCCAACATAGCTAATGGAAAGAGCGGAAGATACTTGAAGAAACGGAGATCAGTATAATTAGCAAGTACAGCATTTTCCAGCCCAATTAATGATCGTAACATTACCCAGCCTAAGCCGATTGAAACTGCAAAGGCCAGCGAGTTTATAACGACGGCTTTGGGGTTAGTTTCTATTTTTCTGGCAAGCGTAACAAGGTTATAGCCGCTTCTAATAAGTTTGCGACGCTGTTCATCGCGCGTTTCTTTGTCAACTGTGTGACCTGTAATCTTATGATGCCAGTTTATTAAAAACATACCACTTAAGACGGCAGCAATAATGCTAAAGGTGGCGAGCGCCAAGGCAACATCCTTGCCCTCACTCCAGCCAAGCTCTTCAAAAACCGGTGTCAAACCAGCCACGGTACCATGTCCGCCCTCAAAGCTAATTTCAATCAATGCTCCGGCAAGAGGGTTCGTTCCAAACACGGGCGCAAGGAACAGGACAGTCAGACCAATACCAAGTACATACTGGCCCCACGCTAAAGTATTACCAAACGCAATCATTGGCCCACCTTGTCTCCATATATCTTTAAGTGGCGGTATGACTCTACCTAAAAATAGTCCCGCAAAAACAATATTAATAAGAAACTTAGGGAATGTTGCCCAGTGTTCAGTAATGCCGCTTGGAATCGTTTCTAACACCTGCGGGCCAAGCACCAACCCCATCACTCCTGCCACCAAACAACTCGGTATGAAGAGGTTTTGCAAGACGTCAGAGCCGCGCTTAATAAAACGGGCAAATACCAACAATATGGCCAGCACAACAATACTTTCCAAAAACGAACCCTGCATCCTTACTAGTATAAAGAATTAGCACTTTGGTTGCTAATAGATTTGGTTTTTGAGAATGTACTTCAACGTATCTCGATGCACGTATTCGCTGTAGCCAGTATTGGCAATTTCAGTTCTGATTTTTGATGACGAAATGGGCGACCACACTGCCGGTAGCAATTTGTAGCGCAGCTCTTTATGTTCTTTTTGAAGCTCTTTAAGGTGCTTACGCGCCGTTTGTTCGTCTTCATTATTTCTAAGAACGACGCAAAAGCTAAAGTTTTTAATAAGCACACTAACATGCGGCCAATCTTTAATGTGCTCTAACACGTCTGAGCCAAGCATGTAGTAATAGTCGCTTTCGGGGAACTGTTGCCGTAGTACCGTCAGGGCGCTATTAGCAGTAATACGCTCGGCCTCAGTATCAATAAGACGAATACTCGGGTGATGCTGCAGGGCCAGGTCAACCATAGCCAATCGTTGTTTATATGAAGTAACGCCTGTTTTTCTTCGTGGCTTCTTCTCAATCATGACCGTAACAACGTCCAGCTCGCACGCTGCCCGACCTACCAGACAAACCTCGAGATGAGCTATATGAAACGGGTCGAACGTCCCGCTAAAAACACCGACTCGTTTCATTTGCTATACGGCACGTTAAGCAAGCGCAGAAGCTCTTTGGTTTCGGTACGGTGATTACGATTGATGTAATCAGTGGTTGCAAAGACCAATAAAGCGCTCCCTATCATTTCAAGACCTTCTTCAAAAGCGGTCACAAGCGTAGTGTACGTCCAGCTATTGGGGTTCATACCACTACTCAGGATTTCAATCCCGACTGAACCTGCAAAATAAACGACACCGGCAATACACATTAAACGAAATGTTCGTTGCGGCAGGGTTTTATAAATATAGGCAAGTAACGTCAATGCCCCGGCAGCAATAAAGGGCAGAATGACAAGCCAGGCATTCTTGCCCACACTTGTCCCAGCAGCCCCCCACAACTTAACGTGTATGGTTTGAATAACAAACTCGTGCAAGCGAGCCACCTCGTCAAGTGATACTAGTACGGTGCCTGCACTCAAAAGATACCAAACACGCTTTAACTTTTTTGTTTCTGATAGTCGGGCCGCAACAAACGCAAAAATACTACCAAGAATAAGAATAAACTGCGAGTACCACGTGGGCACGCTGGCTTCATCGTCTACGTCAAGCCGATTCGAAAACTCTAAAAAGGTTGGCATGTTTGGCCAGGTTACAAAATTGATCGTTTGCACAACCATGTGAACTACTAATAAAATGGCAATGATGTAGGATAGGTTTTTTAGGAGTCGGTAGGTCCAAAGTGTTTTAAATTTATTCATCGAGGGCTGCTCTTTTTTCTTTTATGATACTACGCATCTTAGTCATCCAAGGCTATTCCCTCACAGCATTTGGTGGGCAGTTTGCATTCAGGGCACATGAAGTGCCCGTGAACTGGCTCTATTGGGTAGTGACCGCAATTGTCACAAAAAAATTCTGGCGCCCGCTCTTTGGCAAGCGATTCGTATAGTTCATCTTTTTGTGCCGCCATAGTAAACCATTATACTGCAAGTTAGCACTTAACACTTACCCCACACGTTGTGCAGTGTGATATTAGTTTGTTTCGGGGTCGCCTATTGGTATGACCCTTTGGGCATTTAAACGTTAAGGATCCGTATTTATCTTCGCCCGCTTTAGACTCAGTTGAATCTGTTTGATTAAAAGCCGTGCTATCAATTTCGCTTTGGCGGCTTACGCCAGACGGGCATGAGCTAGAGTCAGCTGTTCTGATGGCATTAGCTTCTGCCTGGTTAGCTAGCTGCTCGTTGCCCTGCTTGTGATAAAAACGCGCTTGCTCAATGTAGCTTGCAGCCACATCCCCAAACACGTTTGCATCAATTGTTTTATCCTTGACTGCGCGTTGTACCATTTGCCGCTCCGACAACACTGCCAGCCGCTCAATCGCTTGCAACTGGGTCGAAAAACTGACAGCTTCTTGGATGAGTTGCCGGGTTACTGCTTGAACATCGCTACTAAAACTTTTGCGCCGTTCATCGCAAAACGCTCTATAGGCAAGATAGTCTTGCTGGGGTTTCGCTTCACCAAAGAACGTGCCTCCAGCGCAATCATCAAACAGCTTCACTAAATCAATCACACCGTTCGACATCAACGATTTAGGAATCAGCAGGGGCCTGTCTAATATTTCTGCGGCCGTCATGCCGTGATAGTCAATCCCTAAAACGGCCGCTAATTTAACAATTGTTTGTACATCGTGGCGCTGCGCGTTTGGTTCTGCCCTCCCGGCTAAAAAGGCCGACTCAATTGACACCGAATCCCTTTCAGAAGTTGTTGCCTGAATGGCCATTGTTTTAGTCTCTGCAAAAAAACCCGCATTTTTCAGTTCTTCATCAGTCATATCGTCTGGTGCTAATGAAAACACCACCATAAAGTTATCTCTCAACTTGCCTTGAGAATCTAAAAACGTAATGCGGTCAGCGTTTCGTGTTTCTGCCTCAGCGCGCGGACGCATTTTTGACCCTTGATTAGTTAGCCGTAAGGTGTTTGCATAAATATCGCTATACAATTGGCCATGCTGAATTAGCTCACCATCTTTACGCTTACGCAGATAGTATTTACTGACCTCGCCGGTCTTAAGTACACGCTCAGAAAAATCTGAGCCTACATTAACAGCCACCATCGCCACAGCTTCTTTATCACCCTTCTCAGCGCGTTTGATTGCACTCAAAAGGCTATCGTTAGAAACCGGCTCATCAACAACTTCACTATTCAGCGCAACACAGCCAATAGAGCGAATTTGTAGTTCTGTCTTTTGTCGCAGGATTTCATCTTCTGCCAGCTCAGAAATAACAATCGCATTAGCGCTATGTACTAAACGCAAACGAGCGCTTTGCGCTTGTTCAATCTCATAGCCTTCCGCTATCTGTACTGACATTAAAATACCCTCGCTTGTAAGTCTCAAGCAGGGTATACATATCACGTTTGTTGCTCCTGCTCGGGAGACCCCGCAGTACAAAATACTTTGGGGCATGCTTATAACTGTATCGGGCTTAGCATTTTTTCACTCTTAAGAAAAGAGCAGCGAGCTTGTTTTTACTTTGCAAAAATCTGCTTCTGCTGACGAGCGATGAGAAAAACCGTAATGGGGTTCCAAAAAATTGAAGATTTTTTGGGGTATGTAGGTTTGTCTCATTACATTACCGTTGCGGCACAGCATAGGAATTTCACCTATTTCCAGTTTCTTATTGTTAAGTACTAGTAGTTTACCATAACCACGCTACACCACATGTAGTAGTATTATCACCAATTTAATGCAGTAGAGCTGCCAGCAAAATGCCAATCCCTAAAACAATCCGGTAATAGGCAAATAAACGTAGCCCGTGTTTACTTAAAAAGCTAATAAGAAACGTAATGGCAACGATGCCGCTTATAAGCGCAGCGCCGATTCCAAACAAAAAAACTACGGTGTCATCCTTAATCTGTGACAAACCTTCACTACTTGTCATGGTTTTTAGTAGGGCCCCAAACGTTATGGGAATACCAAGCAAAAACGAAAACCGTGTTGCCGCTACGCGATCCATACCACCTAATAAGCCGGCCGTTATGGTGCTGCCCGAGCGTGATATGCCAGGAATAATGGCCAGTGCTTGCGCAAAACCCATGAGCATGGCTTGTTTGGGCTGCACCTTTTCAAACGCCGTCGACTCTTGACGGCGTCTATACTGCCGCTCAGCTATAAGCATAATAATGGCAATGACGATTAAATTAAACGCTACGAGTGTAGTAGAGCGGAACGTGTCTTTGGCAAAATCTTCAAGTAGCGCTCCAACAACGATTGCAGGCATAGTCGCTACGGCCAATAAACGGGTAAGACGTGCTTCGTCAGTGTCGGTTATCGCTGCTCGAATAAGCCGTACAATGTCTCGCCAAAAAAATATAACCAGCGCAAGTAGCGTGCCCGCGTGTAGCGCCACATCAAAGGCCAATGTACCGGTGCCCATCCCAAACAATTTTTCAGTCAAGATTAAATGGCCCGAACTTGATACGGGCAAAAACTCTGTTAAACCCTGCACAATGCCCAGTACGATTGCCTCAAGTATGCTCACTTAGCCTTGCCCTTCAGCTGGGTGAGGCGTGGAATAAAACTGTTAGCCGCTCCATCAAAACCCATAATTTTTAATGCGCCTACCAAAACATATAGGCGATCAATGTCTTGTTGGCTTGGTGCCTGATCTTGCTCGACGTTTACAAAGTAAAACTCTACTTTTTTAACAAGCCACTTCTCTTCTTTGGCGGTTACTTCGTTAGATTTTATCGGCTCAATTTGCGCATCAACCGGCTCAAGCGACCGGGCAGCGTGGTCCCGCTTTACTAAGTGGCCGCGCTTTACCAAATTATTAATATGGAGCGCCACCGTTGCCACAGAGTTATAATTCATACCATCTTTGATTTCACGGTAACTGGGGCTATAACCGTGTTGAGCAATAAAACCGGCAATAAAATCAAGTAGTGCTTTCTGTTTTTTGGTAGGCCTGGTTGCGGAAGGTTGTTGATCCATTAGCGGCTCCTCTTTACGGGTTTACGGCGCACCGAGCGTGGGCGCTTTAAAGCCGGAGCGGCGGCGCGGCGCGGCTTGGGTGAAGCGTGGCGTGCAAAGACCCATAATCGGTACCATGCATAATTCCACACCGTAAAAAAGCCGGCAGAAATAAATTGCCCAATATAGGGCGTGATGCCCAGCCTGCTTAAGCCCCAGACAATAGCAGTGTCAATTGCTAAGTTAACTACCGAAAGCAGTACATAGCGCGTGGTAACTTTATCGAGTGATTTTCGTGCGTCTTTACTGTCAAATACCCAAAAGCGCTCTAAAATAAAGTTAACGGCTAGTCCAAAACTATACGAGATGATCTTGGCCGGCACAATGTCCAAACCAAACACGCTATAACAAAGCGCAAACATGGCATATCCCGACCAAAACCACGCCCCGCCCGTAACAAGGTATTCAAAAATTCGTTTTAGTTCTTTTTTCTTTTTCATGTATCTTTTACTAAGTATAACACTCGTTCGCAAAATGTTTATGCCTAATCTGGACTCCAAAAACAGATAGAAACTGCTATACTTAGCGTATACCTTATGAAAAATAACGCCTCATTTGTATACGGCTTTTTTCTCATCATTGGCGATTTTCTAGCTCTGTTGGCAGCGTTTGTGGCTGCCTACATTTTGCGCGTTCGGATTGACGACCGCCCGCTTATAGAATTTGTGTCAGCGCGTACGTATTTTACGGTTTTTGTGGTGTTAACGGTGTTTTGGATTGGCATTTTTGCCCTGCTCGGCCTGTATAATAACTCCATTTATGAAAAACGCTTTAAGGAGTTTGGGCGCCTGCTGGTTGGCTCGTTTGTTGGGCTGCTATTTGTGTTAAGTGTCGCGTACCTTAGCAAGCAAGCTATCTTTCCGGCTCGTTTGGTACCGTTTTATGGCTTTATCTTTGCCTTCTCGTTGCTGGTTATTTTTCGTAACATTGCCCGCTTTATTCGCGGACGACTTTACCATTACGGCATTGGTGTTAATAATTTGTTAATTGTTGGCAATAGCAGGGTCGTTGACGAGCTAGTAGACCTGTTTGGTGATAAAAGCTCTGGTTACAACATTGTAGGCATTGTTGGCCATAAGCACAAACATGGCCGCTTTCGTTCTTTTGCAACCTTTGAAGAGGCCGTTGAGCACCTTAACGCCCACAACGTGCATGCCATTATTCAAACCGAGCTCTATGCCAGCGCCACCAAAAACAACGCCATTCTTGATTACGCCCAAAATAACCACATATCGTACCGCTTTATTCCGGGTAACACCGAGTTGTTTGTTGGCAACATTGATGTAGAGCTCTTTCGCTCGTCTATACCGGTTATTGCCGTTAACCAAACTGCGCTCAACGGTTGGGGGCGAATCGTGAAACGGGTGTTCGATATCGTCGTAACGTTTCCGCTAATCATTATATTAAGCCCGCTATATATTTTGCTGTCATTGCTAATTTTTCTGTCAGATTTGGGAGCCCCGTTTTACACCCAAAAGCGCGTGACACGGTATAACCGTATTTTTAAGATCTATAAATTTCGCAGTCTTAAACGCAAATATAACGGCCTTACCCCAGAAGAAGCATTTATTAAAATGGAAAGGCCCGAGCTCATCAAACAATACCGCGAAAACGGGGATCAGATTCCTAACGATCCTCGGTTTTCTATTATTGGCCGCGTTATTAGACGATTCAGCCTTGATGAACTACCTCAGTTATTTAATATCATAAAAGGTGACATCAGTTTGGTGGGCCCAAGAGCCTTGGTTCCAGAAGAAATTAGTCTAGCTGACTCTAAGCACCATATTGTCAGCGTTAAGTCAGGGCTAACCGGCTTAGCTCAGGTGTCGGGTCGCCGTGACATAAGCTTTAGCGAACGCCGAAAGCTCGATTTATACTATGTACAAAATTGGAGTTTTTGGATGGATCTCACAATTCTAACAAAGACGATCAGTGTTGTGGTGAGGCGTTTGGGCGCTCAATAACAAATTGTTGTTTCATTTTACAACATTAACGATATGCCGCCATATACTACTGTAAAATGAACTTGCCAAAGCGTCTACAGTCGTTCGAAGCTTGACATTATTTCTGCAGCCGGTATCATTACTCCTTGTGTCTTTTAAACGTGAGGTGAGAAAGTCACAAACTTGGAGATGAATAAGTTATGTCCAAGCTATTAATTATGAATCTAAACACAATTTAGGAGGGTTTTAGATAATGCGTAAAACCGCACTTTTTGCGGGCGTATTTGCTGCTGCCGTGATTTTTCAGGCAGAAGCTACACCAGCAAAGGCGATGTCGTTAGACTATAACGCCGATACTCCAGCCTCAATAATAGAGCTGGCCACTATTAACATCGAAAAAGAAGAAGCTTCAGCTTCAAACATACCAGAAGAGAAACCAGAAGAGCACCGTACAACGGTACAAGCTGAACCAACACCACAACCCGAGGTGCACACTGTCGGCAAGGGGGATTCCCTTTCAAAAATCGCAAAAGCCCACGGAACAACTTGGCAACGGTTATTTAATAAGAATACCCAGATACAACACCCTGACATCATCAACCCAAATGATCAAGTTACCATTCCGCGCCCAGACGAGGTGCTAGTAGACCGGCCACTACCGGCAGCGCCGCAGGTTAATCCGCAACCAGCTGCACAAACCACCGAATCAGCAGCGCGTAAACCGGTGCGTAAAACCGAAACGCGTACTACGAGACCAACTGCCCGGGTCAGTCGTGGTTCTTCTAGCGGCAACCTATATGTACGAGGCTACTGTACGTGGTATGCAAAAAACCGCCGGCCTGACTTGCCTAATAACTTAGGCAATGCCAATACTTGGGTTGCTCGAGCAAGGGCACAAGGTATCCCAACAGGATCAGCACCCCGTGTTGGTGCTATTGGGCAACAGGGTATGCACGTCGTGTATGTTGAACAAGTACATGGTAATGACACGGTGACAGTGAGTGAAATGAACTTTAAGGGCTTCGGCATCGTTAGCAGCCGTACCGTCCCCGCCAGCTACTTTCAGTACATATATTGATATATACTAGATATCAGTTTGAAGTACTCCCCGATCACAAACCACACACTTGAGCGTCTAGTACATTTTCTTCTTGAGAAACGGACCAAATCGTACATATGGTACGAAGAGGGAGAATCGCAAAGAAAAATTGCGCTAGGCGCCAAGAACACTTCACAAAGTTGGACTTTGTTCAACTTTATGAAAGGTGGTGTATAGGTTGTGAAGGTGGCGATCGTCCATGATTGGCTAATCGGCGGGGGTGCCGAACGCGTTGTCGAGGCACTGCATCAAATGTACCCCGATGCGCCAATTTATACGTCGTATTGCAGCGATGAATGGCGGCAGCGTCTCGATAATAAAGTTGTTACTGGTCCTCTTCAAAGATGGCCGTTTTCACGGTTGCGTAAGTATATTCCGTTTTTGCGGATATGGTGGTTTACATCACTCAAATTTGATGAGTTTGACCTGGTTATTTCTTCTAGCGGGGCCGAAGCCAAGGGTATAAAAACTGGCCCTAATACTTTACATGTTAACTATTGTCATGCTCCAACTCATTATTACTGGAGTAGGTATGACGAATACCTAAAAAATCCGGGCTTTGGCATTTTTGACCCGTTAGCTCGATTGGGCTTGCGTATGTTGGTGGGCCCCTTAAGACGCTGGGACTACAAAGCCGCCCAACGACCCGACCGAATCATTGCAAACTCTTCGTACACTCAGGCACAAATAAAAAAATATTACAATCGTGACAGTGAGGTAGTCTTTCCTCCTGTTGATGTTGAAAAATTTAAGTCGCACAATAACCGCACACGAAGCGGTTTTGTGATTGCTGGCAGACAAACACCCTACAAACGTTTTGACTTGGCTGTTACGGCTTGCACTAAACTACAGCTGCCGTTGCTAGTTATCGGTAACGGGCCTGAGCATAAAACGCTCCGCCAACTTGCTGGCCCTACCGTTTCTTTTTTGCCAAACGCCAGCGATGAAGAGGTCGTAAAGGCTTTTCAACATGCTGAGGGCTTTATCTTTCCTGGGGTTGATGATTTCGGTATTGTTGCAGTTGAGGCAATTGCTGCTGGCTGTCCTGTTATTGCCTACAAAGACGGCGGCGCCTTAGATTATGTCGTCCCTGAAAAAACTGGCATATTTTTTGAAAAACAAACCGTAAACAGTTTGGTAGAGGCTCTGTCTCGATTTAAGTTCTTTGCTGTTAAAAAGATACCTATCCCCGTAGACTCTGAAAGCTTTAAAACTAATTTACAAAAACACCTACGTCCCTAAATTTGACCATGGGTTACGGTATGCCAAAGCGGTTGAGCGTACCTATTGTATTCGACTAGATTACCGTCGTTCTGCATGATGAGATACGCCGGGTTCGGGCTCACACCCGACCACCATAAGGGACGACCGCTAGATGAGTACACAACGAGGTTGCCGTCTGTCTGAACCGCCAAGAAAGCGCCCGGTTTGCCATAGGTATAGCTATGCCACAGCGGTTTATAGCCTGGTGCATACAACACCAAATTGCCATCTGGCTGCATAATCAGACTGTAACGCCGATCGCTTGATCGAATATACTGATTTGTGCGCATAATTTGGCCAGGCCACAAGACGTTCGTTCCAACAAACACCGAGTAGTCCGGAATAACAACGCTGCTACTCCATAACGGTCCCCCACTTGAATTGTAGGTTACAAGATTTCCATCAGTCTGCAAAACGAGTGAAGCAGCACCGTAACGCACCCCGCTATTCCATAACGGCCTACCATTGACGGCATATATGACTAGGTTACCATCACTCTGAAAGGCAGCATACGCGCCCGGATTGCCATGCGTATGCGTATGCCACAGTGGACGATACCCACTACCATAATGCACCAGGTTGCCATCTGGTTGCATCATAAGCACGTGTCTCGTGTTTACCGACTCAATATATTGGTTTGAACGAATTACCTGGTTTGGTCTAAGCCAGTCTGTTCCTAAAAACTGAGCGTCTCTTACGCCGGCAGGCAGCACACCTGCAGGTTGTAATGATGACAAGCCAAAATCTATAAACGCACTTAACCCAAGCTGGCTTGGCGTACCAGTTCGGGTACCAAAACTACCCGTACTGCCCCAATTATATTCAGAAATTGTAACTACCCCATTGTTTACGCTCTCTACAAAGACAACGTGGCCATATCGGTTATCTACTCCAACCGTCTTTGGTGCTGGCGAAGCACTGACACTTAATCCTCTTGCTGGTGCATTATTATCCCACGCGCCTGCATTACCTAAACCAGTTACTTTTGAAGCAGCAACGCCCTGGTTTAGTAGCTTCCAAGCAACATAATCGGTACAGTTCCGGTAATAATAATTGCCCGTTGCCGGGTTGCGCACGCGCCCCTCATGCGACCATTCATAGTTCGGACATTTACCACTTACCTTCCCAGTCGCAACACAAACTGCTCCACTCCACGGATAGCCGCCGCTGGCGTACGCTTTTGCTCGCACCACAAGAGGTGACAGCATACTAATTATAGTAGCACCCGCCAAGACAAGACGCACACCGCGCCGAACAGGCATTGCAAGCACCATTCCGTTACCCCCAATATTAAATTGTGAGCACAATATAGACCTGGTTACGCATTAATAAAACTGCTCGCGCTTAAATTTTTGAAACGTAAGAATTTTTTTGATCAAGTTTTCTCTTTTGGTCGTTATAAAATCTACAATCTGTAAAAAATACAGCTAATTCCCTGCTCTGGTTATGCTAATAACTTCAAAGTTGGTATATTAAGTCATGTTGAGAAGTACTATCATGATGAAAAAAATCTTGGTTACAGGCGGCGCTGGTTTTATTGGATCTCACACTGTAGTTGAGTTAATAAATGCTGGCTATGAGCCAGTTATCATTGATAATCTACACAACTCAGATAAGCAAGTTATTGAGCAGATTAGTGAAATTACTGGAGTGCTGCCAAAGTTTTATGAAGTCGACTATACTAACAGAGATAAACTTTTACAAATCATCACAAACGAGAAGATAGAGGGGATTATTCATTTTGCAGCCCATAAGGCTGTCGATGAATCAATAAAAGAGCCTCTGAAGTACTATCAGAATAATATTGGTGGCCTGGTAACACTGTTGAGTTGTGTGCAAAGCCCGGGTATTCGGGCATTAATTTTTTCATCTTCCTGTACTGTGTATGGCGAGCCAGATGAGTTGCCTATCACTGAAGAATCACCCCTTAAGTCACCCATCTCACCATACGGAGCAACCAAACAAATGGGTGAGCAAATTATTCATGACTACGTACGCGCCAACAATCACTTATCAGCTCTTTCACTACGTTACTTCAACCCTATTGGCGCACATCCAAGCGGGCTTATCGGTGAATTGCCGCGCGGTGTCCCGGCTAATTTAGTACCGTTTGTCACACAAACTGCTGCTGGCCTTCGTGCCAGCTTAACTATTTACGGCAATGATTATCCTACACCAGACGGAACCTGTATTCGTGACTACATCCATGTTGTTGACCTTGCACAGGCTCATATCAAAGCCTTGGAGCTTGCCATAGCAAAACCAGCAGGTTTTTATGATGCCATCAATATAGGAACGGGGAGGGGCTACAGCGTGCTTGAAATAATAAAAACTTTTGAAAAAGTAAATAAATTATCGGTGCCGTACGAGTTTGGACCGAGGCGCTTAGGAGATATTGTAAGCATTTATGCCAATGCTGATAAAGCCGAAAGGCTCTTGAACTGGAAGGCAAGGCACACATTAGAAAATGCCCTAAAGGACGCTTGGCGTTGGCAACAAAATATATCCTTACTTATAGAACATTGATTAAACTGGTCATGCTACCCTAAAAGACAGCGTTGCCGACGAAGCAAAAAGTCGATTGTGTATACCAAGAGGCCGCCAGCTATGAAGAATTCGATATATTCTGTGTACAACCAAAACCTTATTCCATGTAATTCATATGGAAAAGTTAAAAATGTATATACAGCCGCATGTTGGAGAATAGCGGCTACTATATAGACAGCCGTGAGCTCATATCTTCTTGTTTGAACTGTAGTGAAGATACCATGGATAAGTATCGTGTGAATAAATATCGTTACAAACAATATGCTCGGGCGCATGGCTGTACCCAACCCCATTAAACCAAAAATTGTCGAAAAAGGTATTAATAACCACCGACTCGGCAAAAAGGATATAAATTGTGGGAGCTTGAGCCGTGCAAGAATCCTTGACACATGGTCCCGATAGAACGGCATAATCACTAGCATAATAGCACCTCCAACATAAAAGAGCGTCTCGCTGAGTGTTGTATTAATATTATGCAGGTTAGTCTCACCTTGTGAATTCCTGGCAAGAAATAACCCGAATGTTTCAAAACCCAAAACTCTTTGCATCCAAGAAATTTCTTCCATACCAATTATGAAAAAAATACTAGCAAGACCAAGTGCTATGAGAAGATTGAAAAATTGCCGACGAATAATTTGGGCAATGGCATATAGAATCCAAATAATTGATGCCGCAAATAGAAAAAAAGCTGAGAGGGTTTCTATGGCACCATCTTCAAACGACAACCAATCAACCCAAACAGGCTGATAATACATCCCCACAATAAGTAATGTCATCGTTAAAAAGACACCGACAGTTATCACGCTCTTAAATAGCGCGTAATATTGTGTACTCTTAAATACGATCACAACGGCAGTAAAGACATGAAGCAACACCCTAACTATAGTAATAACTATGCTTTGTCTTCCGATATTAGCAACCAGTATAAAAATTTCTGTCAAGAAAGTTACTGTAAGACAAGAGAGTGGCAATAAATAACGATGCTTTGGTTGTAGCCAAGAAATTTTTTTCTGCATTGGTTTTATTATATAGGATATATACCGTGTGGATATGTCTAATGTGCACGTAATTAGCTTAGCTAGCTTTACCGCTTTCATTCTTTAAATACTCGATGCATGCGGGATATACATACTTATCCGTGGTATTCTGTAACTTTTCGCTGTCTTTATTAAACTTATAGACCGTCAAATCAGCTACTGTTGCGACAGTTTGCAGATACGGCCTATTAGCTACTAATTCATTCATTTTATCTATGTTGGAATCAAATTTCGATATGATAACAAAATCTACTCCTATAAAATCTAGGTCTTCGTATCGAAGACTTTCGTAAACCTCTTCCCTGCAAATAAGTCTATGTTTTGTATCTGCTGCCATAGGGGAGTGCCCCTGTGTTACCGCAACAACATTCACGGGTAGAATCGCTGGTAGTTCATAACTTAACCGTCCGTCTGTTAATAGTCTTGATTTGGGAGGAATAATTGCTGTCAGGCCATCTCTAATTGTATCAGTATACTCATACGCAAAATGATTGCCCGCTCTTAAAGAAAACAATTGTCTGTAGGTATCCGGCGCGACAGTTACCACGAAAACTAAAGAAGCCATGGTCATGACAATTATGTTTATTTTGTACGCAGTTTTAATTTTTAACTTTCGTTTCTGAAGATGACGAACCAATGTAATCAAACCCGAACTTAATGCAGCTAAGCCAGTAAACGGCAATATAAATTTAAGAACATTCATGGCTACAAAACGCTCAATAACCCAAATTGGTAAAATTATTCTCAACAAAGTAAAGATTGGGGGTATCCAGTATATGACAGCCACGAAACTTACAAGTGCAATTAATATGCTCGCCCTATCTTCATTGCGCCACCGCCATTTGTTAGCCAAATATATAAATCCACCGGTAGAAAGTATTAAGCTAAACCATCCAAAACTGCTTCGCGGTAACAGTCTTTGTGGATGCTGAACAGAAAGAAACAAGAAGTCTACGGTTGCGGGAGCCCCTAATATTTGCTGTTCGGCAGTAAGGCGTGATGGTAATAACGCCGTGATGACGGGTCCAATCATAAGTACCAACACTCCGCACAACAAAGGCCATGTTTTTTTAACCTCTTGGGTAATCTGCCCCCGCTTGTATAGAAGCAGCCTTACTACATACCAGTAACTAAGAAATAGTGCCGTCATAAGCGCATACGTGGGGTGTGTATTGGTAATCAGGAACGCGATTGCAAACAATCCAACAAGCACGCCCGGCCTAGGACGCTCGAGATAGCTAATTAAGGTAATTATAAAAGCTACGATCCACACAGTTGCCACTGTATTTGGATATGGAGCAGTATAGAAGAAGTAACTATATAGAGGAATCGCTATGATGGTAGCCAGGCTCGCCCATAGTGTGGCATTTTTTGCGGTAAGCCACCTTCGAAAAATTGCATAACTAAGAGTAAATATGGATAGCCATTGGATAAGACGAAAGTATCCGAATGAGTGCTCCCATACACTTAGAGGTGGATAATTAAATAACTTTGCGGGAATAGCATAAAGAGCATATACAAAATTCATGTGATAAGACGAGTCGGGCACATCTGCAAAAAACCCACTGGTAATTGTAAAATGCCCGTCTGTTAGCATAGTTAATATGCGAGTTATGTGATAATAAGTATCGACATCGCTTAGTGCAAGCGACCTTATATAGGACGCTATAATAAAATCACCCGCCAAAAATATTATCAGAATTATCAATACGTATTTAACTATATTTAGCTGATTAAGAAGTCGAAATGGATCATGGTGTGTGGTATGAAAAAGAGAACGGCAAAAAATATAAAGAGAGTATCCAAGACTTAGTAAAAGCAGCGTGAGATAGATTATTACAGCTACCAGAAGTGGGGCACGAATTATATAAAAAACAAAGAAAATAGGCGCGACAAATACGCAACAGAGAACGAACGACACAATAAAGACTATAAAGATATGCTGATTTTTAAGTACTCGAGCTAATGTCCCTACCGAGCTCGGAATCTTAGAAAAACTAGCAAGAAAGTGCAACAACCCATATCCAATAAATACTAACGAAAACCAGTATAAATTTGTAAGTATAAAGGGCGTTAATGTGTTGAGCATATAGTATAGTAAATTATTCTTTTTTTCGTCGGTTCATGCGACTTTCCGCCTCATGCAATGCCAATCTGCGTGCCAACAGATTCATGACCTCTTTTTCTCTTTGCTGGTGTAGATAGTTATTAATCGTGTACCCGATAAATGCAAGTGTTAATATATATAAAAGCAAGTCTGCGCCTCTTCCTACACCAAAAACATTTGCAATACTGTTAGTGACTTCTGGCAGAAGTACTGCGACAATCATCGCTAAGGCAAGTACACAAAGCGCTAGCTTCTTCCATGCTTTTGCAGCATGTGTCTGACGCCCAGCAAGCACACTAATAATAATACTAATGGACACCAGTATCACTATTGCTTGAATAGCTGAGATCACCTACTTACCTTTCTTAGCAACGTATCAAAGGCTATATTTATAGCATTGATTATTGACTGTCCTTTGGTTTTAGAATAACTTGTATACTCTATTGTAACGGGCACTTCCTTATATCTATATTCTTTTTGCGCAATTATCTCTAGAATTTCGGATGCATGCGACATATCAGGAAGGGTGATCTGGATTTCATTGGCAACTTTTCTATTAAATACCCTTAGACCATTGTGTGTATCTGTTAAACGTAAACCCGTGGTCAGCCTTGTAAACACGACCGCAAGCTTAAGAACCGTTCGCTTCAAACCTGTTATACCATGCGCATCACCAAGAAAGCGCGACCCGAGTACAACATCTACTTTACCGCCCCTGAGTATCTTTACCATTTTTTTCACATCGGCTATTTTATGCTGTCCGTCAGAATCGAATGTCACGAAGTAGTCAACAGGAAGGTTACGAGCAAACTCTATGCCAGTCTGCAATGCCGCTCCTTGCCCCATATTTATTGGGTGATTCACTAGATAGGCTTTGGTTTTTGCAATCTCATCAACAGAGTCATCTTGGCTGCCATCATCAACACAAACTATATATTTAAAATGCTTGAGTGCCTCATTAACAACACCCCGTACGACCTTGCCTTCATTATAAACAGGAATAATAAGTACTGTGTCATTGTCTTTCATTAACCTAATCATAACAATTAACCTAGTGCACTTAAAGAGATTAATATCTGATAAAATAACTGGTATGCTCAAAACACAACACAAGCCTCAGGTTTTGATCGTCCTCCCTACCCTTGGTAAGCGCATTTCATTTCTTCGCCAGACCCTTGAGTCTATTTCCCGACAGCAAACAGGTTTATATGATCTCGTCTTTATCTATCCCCTAAACAACAATGAGGTATCGAAACTTGCAAAACAATATGGGGCAGCATCTGTAGCAGATCCGGGTGGGCTATCGGCAGCTATAAATGCAGGCATCGCAACAGCAAAACCACACCACAAATATATAAGCTGGATAGGTGATGATGACCTCTTGACAGAATCTTCGTTAACTCTGGCTGTGCAAGCACTTAATAAAAATCCTCATGCGCCTGTGGCTTTCGGTAACTGTGAGTATATCAACGACAACAACAAGATTCTCTTTGTCAGCAAGGCTGGCAGAATTGCTCCTTGGCTTATGACCTGGGGTCCAAATTTATTACCGTGCCCAGGATCGCTTTTTCGTAAATCAAGCCTGCTGTCAGTAGGTGGTTTTGATGAGTCCAACAAGTATTCTATGGACTTGGATATGTTTCTACGCCTTAAAAAACTTGGTAAATTCATTTATATTAATCAAATTCTTGCTGCCTTTCGCTGGCACCCCGACTCACTTTCTGTCGCCAGTAGAGATGCCGCTACTAAAGAAGCTGAGATAGTCAAAACGCGCTATATCAACCCCATCTTAAGACCCTTCTCCCCCCTTTGGTACTATCCGGTGCGGATTTTCTCAAAGTTTGCCGCTCAAAGACTAAATAAAAAAGCGAGTCGCTCCGCAACTTTATTTTAATAATTTGATCATCTATCATACAATGGTTCTGATCAAATAAAATCAAGGAGGGGACATTGAAAAAAGCTCTGATTACAGGCATAACCGGACAAGATGGGTCATATTTAGCAGAATTGCTCCTCGAAAAAGGTTATGAAGTTCATGGCATTGTTCGCCGTTCATCCACATTTAACACAAGTCGCATTGACCACCTATTCAAAGACATACATAAAAAGGACGTAAGGTTATTGCTCCACTTTGGAGATCTTTCTGATGCTAGTAATATTTCGAGATTACTAGAAAGTATACAGCCTGATGAGATCTACCACTTAGGCGCACAAAGCCATGTTCGAGTTAGTTTTGATATTCCGGAGTATACTGCAGACGTGACCGGAATTGGCACCTTACGCATACTCGACGCAATTCGTGAATCTGGTATAAAAACTAAATTCTATCAAGCATCATCATCTGAAATGTTTGGCCTCGTACAGCAAGTTCCGCAAACAGAGAATACGCCATTTTATCCGAGATCACCATATGGGGCAGCAAAGGTGTATGCATATTGGATTACAAAGAATTATCGGGAGAGTTATGATTTATTTGCCTGTAATGGCATTCTCTTCAACCATGAATCCCCTCGCCGTGGCGAAACATTCGTCACCCGTAAAATAACAAGGGGACTTGCTCGTATTAAATTGGGGATTGATGATACCCTTTACCTTGGTAACCTTGACGCAAAACGTGACTGGGGTTACGCAAAAGATTACGTAGAAGGTATGTGGATGATGATGCAACAAGACAAACCCGACGACTATGTTATTGCCACTGGGGAAACTCACACCGTCCGTGAGTTTGTGGAAGTTGCTGCCTCACGACTAGATATTGATCTAAGGTGGAGCGGTAAGGGTATTAACGAAATTGGCACCGATGTAAAAACGGGCAAAGTAATTGTTCGTATAGACCCACGCTACTTCAGGCCTGCTGAGGTTGATTTACTCATCGGGAATCCATCTAAGGCAAAACGACAACTCAACTGGAATCCTAAAGTAACCTTTAAGAAACTCGTAGAAATCATGGTGGATGCCGATCTTCAACAAGAAAGTAAAAAGGTGGCGGTTTTAAATGATTAAGCTCATTAAATCAAGTTTTTATCAAGAAGTAAGGACCAAGAAAGCCTTGAGCGACTTTATCTTGTCGGAGGATATCCTAAGTATGGGTAAAGAGTGTGCGAAGTTTGAGAAATTGTTCGCAGAAAAACAAGGCAGAAAACACGCAATCTATGTTGCGAACGGAAGCGTGGCTAATCTGCTGCTTATTCAGTCCCTTTTAAATATTGGCCTCTTTAAGAAAGGTGATAAAATTGGTTTTTCTGCGCTTACGTGGCCAACAAATGTCATGCCACTCATACAACTTGGTCTTAATCCTGTAGCAATTGACTGTAGAGTCGAAACATTAAACATCTCCCCTGACAATCTCAAACAGCACCTCGAATATATAGACGGCCTGTTCCTTACAAACGTATTAGGCTTCTCCGATGACATCGAAACTATTCGTAAGCTCTGTACAGAAAATAACATCGTGCTTCTAGAAGATAATTGTGAATCTCTAGGATCATCTGTAAACAACACCCTGCTCGGTAACTTTGGCCTCGCTTCAACGTTCTCCTTTTTTGTCGGACATCACATGTCCACCATCGAAGGCGGCATGGTGTGTACTGATGATGACGAGCTATACGACGCACTCGTCATGGGTCGTGCCCACGGTTGGGACAGAAACCTATCACCAGAGAAGCAAAATGCCCTCAGGACCCAAGAAGATGTTGACGAGTTCTACGCTAAATATACTTTCTACGATATAGCATCAAACTTTAGACCAACAGACATCAATGGCTTCATAGGTAATACTCAGCTACCCTATTGGGACGAAATTGTACACAAGCGTGCTGAGAACTTTCATGTCTTTAACAAAACGATCTCGACCAACGACGATTTTTACCACTACAACCTTTCTCATATGAATTTAGTTTCAAACTTTGCTATGCCAGTCATATGCAAATCACCTGAGCTTGGCAACAAATATCGAAATAAATTTCTTGGTGCAGGTGTTGAAATACGCCCTATCATTGCAGGCGATATGACTAAGCAACCGTTTTTCAAGAAACATATAAAAAATATAGTGCCTCAATTAAATTCTGATCTGATTCATAAAAACGGATTCTATTTTGGTAATAATCCCGAGATGAACTCCGATGAAATTAAGACTTTATGCGCTCTATTGGAAAAATAGATGGAGAAACACACCTCTATATATGTTGCAGGTCATACGGGATTGGTAGGCTCTGCAATCGTAAGGAAACTCCGAGATAACGGTTTTAGCAATGTTATAACTCGTACCCGAAAAGAACTTAACCTGCTTGATAAGGAGGCTGTTTATCGCTTTTTTTCTCAAGAACGCCCGAGATATGTTGTTGATTCAGCAGCAAAGGTAGGAGGCATAAAGGCGAATGTAATGTATCCTGCAGATTTTTTGTACGAAAATTTGCAAATACAGAATAATTTAATCTGGGCAGCCAAAAAATATGGCGTAAAGAAATTCCTGTTTCTTGGTAGTTCCTGTGTTTACCCCCTCGACACAGAACAGCCCATGAATGAAGCTACTTTTGGTGCCGGCTCCCTAGAACCGGCAAACGAAGCATACGCCTATGCAAAGATTGTCGGAATGAAACTATGTGAGTATCTTTACGATCAATACAATCGCTGCTTCTTATCGTGTATGCCTACAAACATATATGGCGAAGGGGATAACTTTGATTCTAAATCGTCACATGTTATTCCATCTTTAATGAGACGCATGCATGAGGCCAAAATTAATAGCGTGGGAGAGGTGATTATTTGGGGTACTGGAAAGGTTCGTCGTGAGTTTCTTTATGTAAATGATCTAGCTGATGCTATCATATGGATGCTTGCGAATTATTCAGAAAAGCAATTTCTGAATATTGGTACTGGTAAAGATGTAACCATAAAAGAGCTTGCTCTTAAAATACAGCGCACAGTTGGATATAGGGGTAGGCTAGTATTCGACCCCACCAAGCCAGACGGCATACCCAGAAGACTACTTGACGTCTCTAAGATTAATGGCGCTGGGTGGCAACACAATACTACACTTGATGTCGGGCTTAAAAAAACCTATGACTGGTTTTTAGCAAATACAAATAAATAAGCTATACTTAGTGGCATGGCAAAACTTCTGCTAGGAGCTTATGTCCTCGCAACCTCTATTGCACTCATACTTTTAAAGCTAGGGAGTAAAGATACTTCACCTATTAGCTTGGTTGATAGCAAAATTAGCTTGAACTTTAACTATTATATTATTTCTGCTATTTTCCTATATGGGCTCAGTTTCCTAACATATACTTATCTTATCGCAAGGTATGACCTAGGTTATATAATCCCAGTCGTTACTGCTTTGGTATATGTAATTATATTCTTAGCATCTTTCTTTCTTTTTAAAGAAACTTTTACGCCCCTGAAAATTACCGGGATAGCACTCATAATGCTTGGTATAATAATGCTAAATTTACAAAAATAAAAAATTGTTCTCGCAACTAGTATCACGAATAAACCATCTGTGCTATTCTAATAGTGTTAATGTAAAATAAAAAATATGATAAAAATGCTTCGTTTATTGCCTAAGAAAAGGATACTGTTTGCTTTGATAATTTTAGCCATGGCGACATTGTTGTTGTCAATTAATAAATTTGGCGAGACTAATAATCTTCCAAGATCGGGAAACGAAGCGGACGACAATGCTCAAACTACTAGTGTAGAGCGAACCGCGCAAGAGGATTTCAAAGATGGTGCGGAACGTGATATACCTGCCCCGTCAACAACGGGCGAAGATGGTACGGTTCGAGACACTGGCGGCAATATTGATAACACGGCCTCCGATATACACACAACAGCAACCGACGGTGCTATATCTGTTCATCTACCCACTCCTAACGCAATGTTGAGAAATGGTGATTTTATTGCCGGCACAACCTCACATCGAGATATATATTTCCGTCTAATATCTGATACTGTCGGGGTAGTTGCCGAAGGTAGGCTGTTAGCTGTTAATGGTAAGTTTAGTGGTATATGGAGTTTTAATACGAGTGGTACAGATGGTCAAGTAGATATATTTAGTATCGACCCCTCGGGCAAAGAAGTTAGTAATGTAGCAATCCCTGTGAGGTTTAAGTAGCCTATGGTTAATAATCAAAGAATACACTGTCTTAAAAACACCCTGAGCATACTCATTTCCACGCTTTCCCTAGTCATGTCGTATCTATTAATGCAACCAAGCACAATCTCGGCTGCCTATACTTCGGGTGCAAATATCATTGATAACAGCGTATTCTTAAATAGTAAAAGTATGTCGATATCTTCCATCCAAAGTTTTTTGGTAGCTCGGGGCAGTGGTTTAGCAAACTACAGTGTGTATTTTAATTGTTATGCTCAAGACAGCAAGGAAAGACAATGGTATACCGCTGCTGGAGCGCCTTGTGACCAAAATGCCTCAGCTGCCACGGTTATTTATTACACTTCACAAATTTATGGCATAAACCCCCAGGTAGTTCTTGCAACACTTCAAAAAGAACAGAGTCTTATAACCAGCCCTAATCCCACCAGCTGGCAATTAAATCAAGCTATGGGATATGGCTGCCCAACAACTGGTGGTTGCGGGGCAAGCAACTTTTTCTATCAACTAGATCATGGGGTCTGGGTTTTGCGATATCATTACGAACGCGCTCGGGGCAATATGGACTGGTGGAAACCAAGTACAAGTTGGGTCTGCGGCACACCAAAAAATTTTTACAAACCGAGCTTGTACCCGCATCAAAACGTTAATTTTTATGACGAAGATGGCGTTCATTACCGAACCTATTGGCTAGCAAACGCAGCGACATCATCAATGTACTGCTATACACCACATACTTATAATAACCCTCAAGGACTATATGGTCGTCCACCTTATGGAACGGTAGGACGCTATTATAGCGGTAGTTATAACTTCGTTAATTCATTCTATGCGTGGTTCGGAAGCCCCTTAGTCTCGCAATCTTTTATTCCCCTTGAGCAACCGAGATACATGGAGCTAACTAAAGATGTATACAAAAGGGATGTTAGCACTTTAGATTTACCGACGGTTGATTGGCCCCTAACCCGCGGAACTCATCTCAAGTTTACAACCAAGATACTCATTAACGGAGAATGGTATTTAAGAACAGAGTACGACTCCGCATTTCAGCTCAGTAAAGCCATCTCGATTAACGATGTTCAAGATATAACTTATACGGATTTTGTAACCCCAAGATACATGCAGATTTCATCGACGACACATAAAAGAACGCCAAGGACAGAAAAGATTCACAATGACCTAACTTTAGTTCCCGGGTCAACAATCCACTTCTCAAGTAAAATAACAGTAAGTGGTAAGGAGTATTTTAGATCTACATATGATACTTTGCGTGACGCGGATAAAGCCATACCGGCCGATAGCGTTCATGAGGTAACTTTTGAACCTTTTGAAATGCCCCGGTATATGCAGATAAGTCAACCTACGACTAAAATAAATCCCGCTACAGGATCAAATGATCAAACAAACATCCCAGAGGGCACACAATATAAATTCAAAACGAAAACTCTAGTCGGAGATAAATGGTACTACAGAACCGAACAGGACACCGACAACAACTCCCCCTTTGCTATTGACGCTAGTTATATCAGTGAAATCCCTTTTACCAATTTAGGCACCTCATCTCGATGGTTCCAACTCAAATCTAATACTCAGAAACTAAACGCAAGCACGGGTATATCAGTTGACTTTCCACTCCCCTTAGGGATGAAGCTGCAGGTTACTAGCTCACAGGAGGTTAATGGTACTCTGTATTATCGTACCGCATATGACACCGAACACAACCTGAATAAAGTTATCGAGTCAAGCAACTTTGAACTGATACCATTCGTGCCCTTAGAAAATCCTCGAAATTTTAAGTTGCGTCTTGATACATTCAAAGTTGACCCGTCAACAGGTCAGAATGTTGATAGCAAACTCGGGAATGGTTCAACACTTATGTTTACAACCAAGGTGCTGATTGATGGTGTTTGGTACTTAAGAACGGAATACGACACCCATAATGACTACTACAAGGCCATCCGCATGGATCAACTAGTAGAGCAGTGATAGACATTGCTATATACTAGATTGTGTAATGGGAAAAAGGGTTATTAGCATTATCGTAACATGTCATGCTGAGGGTGTCGTATTACACCATACGCTTCGTTCAGTGTTTCGTAGCCTTTCGCTGTTTAAGAAGGGTGAGGGATATGAAGTGATTGTTCACGCTGATTCACCCACACAACCGACGCTAGACTACTTAGAAACAATGACTAGCGTATTTCCCGAGGTGAAAGTCTTTTATAATAAGTTCAGAGACCCGGGCAAATCCCGTAACTTTTCCATTAAAAAAGCCACCGGTAAGTATATAGCGCTTATTGATGGTGATGACCTTATGAGTAAGAATTGGCTCAAGAGAGCGGTTGACACTCTAGAGAATACAAAAGATCCAGCGGTAGCACACTCAGAACTCACAGTAGAATTTGAGGGTGCTGATAGCCTAGTGATAAAACACGGTAGCTTTGATTTAGCAACGGACACACTCTTGAGTGTTTATTCTAACCGTTGGAATTCAGTAATTGTAACGACCAAAGACATTCTGACCAAAATACCTTACCAAAAAAATGGTACAGGTTTTGGGTTTGAAGACTGGCATCTTAATAACCGACTAATAGCTGCGGGTGTACGCCATATTTTAATTCCCAAAACGGTTATTTTTGTAAGACGTAAAGCAGCTGATTCGGTTTGGCTTAAACATATAAGCTCAATGCTAGTACTCAAGGCAAATCCATTGCTGTCATTTGCTTCAGTAAGAAATATAGATAACCCCTTTGCAAAATACGTTTCAAAACTTTCACATAAATCACTGAGAAGCTCCTTGAAAATGGTTGCTATGCGTTATCGTATTTTACGTGCAACAGCCACAAGAGCAAAACCGCTAGTTGCTCGCTTTCGCAATCGTCAAATAAAATTTACTGTGCCCAAATGGCTAACTGAGGAGTGGAAAAATATCCATGAAATTGATCGACAGCTCTTTCCTGACAAAAAAACACTACAGCGCCTAAAAGTATACGACAGCTTAATCGACAGCCATAAAATTGCCGGAGCACTATATAAAATCATCGTTGATCAACTTAAGGATGATTCTTATGATTACGTATTGTTCACCCCCTGGCTTAGTACTGGCGGCGCAGATCTATTTGCCATCAACTATGCTAATAAAATCTCCGAGACTAATCCAAGCAAACGTGTTCTTGTTATGGCAACTCTTCCAGTAAAATCAGTATGGCATGATAGGCTTAATTCAAGTGTTGACTTTCTTGATTTTGGCAACATAACTAGTCACGCTCCTAAGGACATTAAGTACAAACTAGTCTCTCACATAATTGAAAACGCCGGCGTTACCCATCTTCATATCCTAAATTCTGAGTTTGGCTATGATTATGTTCGGGATCATGCAACATATATAAAGGCAAATAAAAAAGTGGTTGCTACTTCGTTCAGCGAAAGCGTTGATACTAATGGAAGACTGTATGGCTATTCCCACACACATGTCCCCTTTGTCTATAATTTAACATCCCTTATAACAACTGACAATAAAGCCGTTGCCGACATGTGGTGTACAGAATATGGATTTGACAGAAAAAAAATACGAGTTCATAGGACACCCCTGGAATTATATAATCACAGTCTTCCGGTTCACAGGGATATGAAAGTTGGTGAGCTTCGGGTGCTTTGGGCGGCTCGGCTTGCTCCCGAAAAACTTGTTCCGCTTGTATTAAAAATCGGGGAGTTGCTCAAAGATTCCAAGATTACAATCGACATGTATGGTACACCTGATCGAGCATACTCCGATTCCTTTTTAAGGAAGCTTCCTTCGAACATTACGTATAACGGTAAGTTTTCTGGCTTTTTCACGTTACCACTTGATCAGTACGACGCCTTTCTTTATACATCTGCTTTTGATGGCATGCCGAACACTTTATTGGAGGCCGCCAAAGCGGGACTCCCTATTGTAACAAGTTCTGTGGGGGGCATACCCGAATTTATTAATATTCATAGGGGGATACTGATTGAGAATATTCATAACGCTGGCCCGTATGCGGAAGCTCTAAGGAAACTAGCAGACGAACCACATCTACGTATTAATCTGGCAAACGGTGCCTATAAAGCCCTCAAGAAAAACTATAACCAGGAGCAATATGAAAAGAGCGTAAAAGAAATGCTCTCTGTGCTCGACTACTAACTCTGTTAGAATAGAAGTATATGTCAAAAAGTAACACTAAAAGGCCGCTCATTAGTGTAGTTATGCCGGTATTTAACTGTGGTCAATACTTACCCGAAGCACTTGCTAGCCTTTTTATACAGTCATTCACTGATTTTGAGGTTATCGCGATCAACGATGGTTCGACTGACAACTCCCCTGAAATACTCGAACGCTTCGCTCGTATCGATTCAAGAATTAGAATTATTAACCAAAACAATAGCGGTATTGTCAAAGCACTCAATCGAGGTATCAAGGAATCTCGCGGCGCCTATATTGCACGCATGGATGGTGATGACATCAGTTTTCCAAGCCGCTTTCAAGAACAAGTAGATATCCTCAATACCAAGCCTGACGTTGTACTGGTTGCTGGTGATTTTGAAGTGATTGATGAATTAAGTTGTACCATGTACCGAGAAGCAGTTGCTCCAGATGATGAATTCATTCAACGAGCTTTTTACCTCCGGAACGCCATTGCACATGGCTCGGTAATGTTCCGCAAATCAATCGTGGAGTCGCTTGGCGGTTACAGCGACAAATATGGGCCAACTGAGGACATGGCGTTATGGATGCACTTATCTAAAAAGGGTCGCTTTGCGGCAACCGGAACATGTGTTTACCGTTGGCGCGTCAACCGTAATGGCATAACCTCAACTAATAACCCCGAATCAGTTAGGCAAGCAATGAAACATCTCGAACGTCGATGGAAAGAAGGTAAACCCCACTTATTGAATCGCAGAGTGTTAATTAGAAAACTAAACGAATATTATATTGATTTTGGAAATAGCGGCGAAGAATATAAGAGGCGGTTTCTTGCCGACACTGCTCATATCGCCGTAAAGTACTTTCGTCAAGGCAATCGATTCAATAGCTTGAAACAGCTACTTGTGGTTGCATCACTGAACCTACAGGGCTTTCATATCGCTACGAATCGTGTAGCTGTTACTCTGCGAGCACATCTACATCGATAGCTCTTTTAATGTCCTGATAGATTTTTTTGTTAAGGTCTTTAAGCTGTGCGATTTTATCGGCAATCTCTATATCTCGCGCACTTAGAGCATCAACCACTTCGCGTGCGGTATAGCTTTGTAGATTTAATAAGGTAAGTAGTTGCGAGCAATTAAATACATCTTTGAGTCCCTTAAATTTAAGTCTGTAGTATTCGTTTTCGAAGACAGCCACAGCAGGAACCCCCCTATATAATGCAGCAAGCGTAGCATGATAGCTTGTGGTTACAACCATAGCAGCCCTATTGAATAAATTCATTAGTTCATTGTAATCAGTAGGCCTGTTTAATACTCGTGGCTCTACAGCTCCACAGTTTTTAAGCAAACGTATCATTTCTGCTCGTTCATCTAGTTCTTCATTGTTGATCATTGCGAAGTAGTTTATATGGAGATTGTACAGTTCTGCAAATCGCTGCAGTTTATCTAAAAGACTTGTTAGCTTGGTTTCATTGGCGCCAACATGACTAGCAATTCTAAAGTTCACCCATAACTCGTTCCTCCTATAACGGCGGGGCTTCTTGAACCTTACTGTCGTCACAGACTCATCAAACATAAAACTACCGCCGACCGAATCAACAAAATACCGATCCCGTGTCCCGAACTGCTGTACACTCCGTGCGATAGCTTGGACTTCTTTTAACTCTTCATTATCAAACGGTCCAAGCCCTTGTCCGGTGAAAAAGATTTTATCTTTTGTTAGGCCCTGTTTGGTTAGTAGATCATAAAGCCACAGCTTCTCTTTCATCCAATATGAGTTCAAATATCCACCACCATAGTAATGCAGGGCGGCAATATCATCTACTTTTATAGCTAGTTTGGCAAAGGCCTCTGGCGTATCCTTAACATACTCGTACCTTTTATTATGACTAGAAGGAATATTGGCAATTACTATAAGCACTTTGTATTTTTCTAAAATATTCTCGTAATGAGATAGGGCTGCTTCTCGTAGCCATTCGTCTCCGAGGTTGCCATAGCCTCCATCACCACCCGTTACTATGATGTATTTTTTTACAGAATCCATTCCGTAGTTGCCTCAATAATTCCAACATCTCTATTGCTATTTTTTATCAAAAAACGATTGTCGTGTAGTAAGCCATTATAATGTGAATAATTTACTTCTCTATTTATTGAATCATATATACCAACAACAACATAGTATTTGCCTCTTACAAGCGGAGAGTTACTTATACGCACTTTTATTGTATTGTCACCCTTCTTTAACGATACCCTTACCGAAGATTTGTTGGTATCAAATCCGGCAACCGGAAATTGATTTTCTGATTCACAAATCCTCATAGCAATGAAGACATCTTTGATGGCTTTTTTGGAGTTAATTTTCATACTTACAGCAATATCCCCACCCGCATCAATAATTTTGCACGGCTGATCGTTGCTATCCAAGATATCTACGTTATTTATGTGTATTATTTGTGAGTTTTTCTTCTTTACTACATCTTCCCCGTCTTTTTCCAAGTTGAGCGCTTCGTATCGATCAATTGCCCTAGCCGGGTCACCAATATATACAATTTTTCCTTTTGAAATAAGCATGGTACGATCGCAAAACTTTTCAACCGTGTCCATATCATGCGTCACTAAAACTACTGTGAGGCCTTCTTTTTTAAATTGCTTGAATTGCCGGATGCACTTTTCTTGAAAATTAACATCCCCAACCGCAAGCACCTCATCAAGTACGAGGATATCTGACTTTGCCCTTATCGCAATTGAGAATGCTAAACGAACCTGCATACCCGAAGAGTAGTTTTTAAGTTTTTGATCCATAAATTTTTCAAGTTCAGCAAACGATACGATCTCATCGTACATTTCGTCCATCTCTTTGGTACCAAACCCCAGTAGGGCACCGTTTAGATAAACATTCTCCCTACCAGTTAACTCCGGATTAAAACCAACACCTAGCTCTATGAATGGAGTGAGCCTGCCATTAACTTCAATATGTCCGCTATCAGACGAATAAATTCCTGCTAAGAGTTTCAGTAATGTACTTTTACCACTACCATTGCGCCCTACTATGCCAAAAAACTCACCCTTTTTAATTTCAAAGGAAACATTTTTTAGTACCTGTTGTTTTTCATAGATACGCCTACCACGAAGCACATTAATAAACAGGCTTTTTATTGACGTATGCTTCTCATGAGGCAGCTTAAAAGCCTTGTTAACTTTTTGTACTGAAATCGCAACTTCTTCCATCGTTATAAGTCCTCCGCAAACGAACCGGCGTGACGTTTAAAATAAACAAACCCGGCCATGAACACTAAAATAACAATTCCCAAGCTGATAAAACGTGCGTTACTCGTCCCGTATGTCTTTGCAATCGTTGCGGTTTCGGGTGTCACTAATACATACCGGGCATCTTGTATTGCCTGGGCCATGGGGTTAAGTAATAAAAGTTTTTGTATATTGATATTGGAAACAATTGTTAGTGGATAGAGGATTGGTGTAGCATAAAAACCCGCCTGAAGAACAACCTCCCAAATGTACGTCATATCTCGATATTTAACGAAGGTTGCAGCAAGAAATAAAGACAACCCTAACGATAGTGTGTAGATTTCTGCAAGGATTAGCGGAAGTAGTAGTGCTTTTTGTGAAAAATCAACATTTGTGATAAACATAAAAACTAGAACTATAAGTAGATTAAGGCCAAGATTGATCAACGCCGAAATACTACTAGATAGCACAATAATCCATCGAGGAATACGTATTTTACGAATCAGGTCGCCACGAGCAACAATAGATCCGAGACTTTGGTTCGTCATTTCACCAAAGAAGCTCCATAAGACAATACCAAGCAACAAATAAACTGGAAAGTTTGGAATAGAACCACCGACCTTTAAGCCCTGCACAAATACTAAGTATAAAATAACAAATAGAAGCAGTGGTCTTAACAACGACCAGGCATATCCCAACACCGAGCCCTGGTAGCGCAACTTAAAATCTGTCACTACCAGCTGCTTTAACAGTATCGAAGAATATCTGTATTTTTCGCGAAATGTTTTCGACATATCTACTGACTAATATTTTACACTTATTTGCTCTTCTTGCCCATCGAGTCATACAATATCTATAATGCAAAAGGCTTCGCCCAAAATTGTGCTAATCATCCGTAACGCCTACTCTTATGATTTTGGTGGTGGTGAACGTTTTCCGGTTGCGCTTGCAGAAGAGCTTCGTAATAACGGTTTTTCATCTATCATCATTACACGCTCCCCTAAACTTTATGACCTTGCTCAAAAGCGAGCTATTGCCGTCAAAAAAGGTTGGTGGTGGCAATACCAAAATTTTAGCGGCCTGCGTACGCTTCTGTTTCCGCTTTATCTTGGTTGGCAGCTGCTTTTGTTATTTTGGTATATCGCTCAGATTATCCGTTTTCATCCACAAACCGTACATCCGCAAAGTCGTGATGATTTTATTGCTGCCACCTTTGCCGGTAAGCTTTGTGGTAAACGAGTAGTCTGGACTGATCATGCCGACCTTAAGTACATCTGGCAGAATCATACAGTTTGGTATAAAAATCCAGTCGGCAAGTTAGTGTATGCAGCAAGCAAGTATGCTGATCACATCACCCTGGTCAGCCACAATGAGCAGCGCCTGATAGAACAAGCCCTAAAACACCCTCTGGCAAAGAAATATCTGGTGATTCATAACGGCGTTAACGAGCAACCTACCAGTCCTATAAAGCGTGATCCAAAAGATAAAAAGGCAATTATTTTTGTTGCCACCTCACGCCTGGTTGAGGCTAAGGGAATTAGTGAGTTACTAACGGCTTTTAAGCGCTTGGCAGAAACAACCGACGCACGGCTCTGGCTTCTAGGTGAAGGGCCGGAGGAAAAGCGCTTCAAAAAACAGGCTGAATCAATACCGGGCGTGTCGTTCCTTGGCTTTCCGGCCAATGCACTCGACTACGTTGCAGAAGCTGATGTTTTTGTGCACCCCAGCTATAACGAGGGCTTTAGTCTATCGCTCGTAGAGGCAGCCATGCTCGGCAAGCCAATTATCGCCTGTAATGTGGGTGGCAACCCAGAAATCGTTACAGATGGCGAGAATGGCTGCTTGGTACCGGTACGCGACGCGCAAGCACTGTACAACGCGATGCTCGATTTAGCGGCACACCTTGGCAAACGCAAAAAGTATGGCGATGCATCACGGCAAATTTATCAGAAGAGGTTTGTTTTTTCAGATATTGTAAAAGAAAGGTTTTTGCCGCTTTATGAAATGTAAGTCTTATTCGGTTTTGATTGATATTAACCCGCTTATAAATAGTAAGAAATCGGGTGTTGGCCATTTTACGCAGCGCTTCCTGGAAGCAATCGCCAACAACGACTCGAACCTTGCTATCACTGGGTATTATTTTAATTTTCTGGGTCGAAAAAAAGCATTCACCCTCCCGAACCTCCCCAATGTAACCTATAAAGAGATCCGTTTTTTTCCTTCCAAGCTGCTCGCCCTTCTTCACCGAGTTGGCTTACAGCTGCCAGTTGAACTGTTTGTTGGCTTTAAGCACTTTGATTTTATGATTTTCCCCAACTTTGTAGCTATTCCTAGTTTGCGCAATATTCCGTTTGCAGTCATGGTCCATGATATGTCGTTTGTTGACCACCCAGATTATTTAACGGCCGGTAATCGTAGCTTCTTACAAAGGTTTGTACCCCGCTCTGTCAAACGCGCTACGTTCATAGTTACTATTTCTGATTTTACCAGGAGTCGCATTGCCCATCATTACGGACAGGTTGTCTCTGATAAGACAATGGTTTTACCCATACCGTATGAGCCCAGCACACAAACTAAGCACCCATCAGTTCGTAAAGCGATTGCGAAAATCCTCGACAAACCATATGTACTATTTGTAGGTACGATTGAACCCCGCAAAAATATCGACAACCTTATTTATGGTTTTGCCGCCTTGCCAAACCAGGTTCGAAAAAAGCATACGTTAGTACTGGCGGGCAACATGGGGTGGAAAACTGAAAAAATCAAGGAAGCAGTCGATAAAACTAAGCAAGACATCACCATAATACTGCCAGGCTATATTAGCGATAATGAACGCGACACACTTTACAAGCATGCGGCATCAATTTGTTTAATTTCGCACTACGAGGGGTTTGGCATGCCCGTGCTCGAAGCAATGCATTATAAGAAACCCTTGGTGGTAAGTGATATCGCCGTTTTTAGAGAGGTCGCGGGAGATTATGCAATTTATTGTGATAAGGACAGCCCGAAAGATATTGCGCGTGCAATAGATGCGTCTTTAACCCATAAGCCAAAACCCCATAAAATTACTTACAGCTGGCCAAATAACGCCCGGCGTTTCATTGAGCGGCTAAGCACCGTGCTTAACGACCCTGCAAAGAACTAGCTCGTTTATTCTTGTCCGTTTTTGATCTATTAATAAGAACGGGCGAGATCACATACAAGCTGGCGAGGCCCCACCAGGTATAGGCTACCGTTTCGTTAAACCAAATATGGGCAAACAAATTGCTCACCGCAAGACCTGAAAATGATGCGACCAAACCAAGCACGAGCAGGTTGCGCGTGCGTATAAACTCCATGCCTAAGCGGTAGGCGATCCAACCAAGAATAGTTAAGAATAACAGGATGCCAATAATCCCGACTTCGCGGCCTATTTGAAGATAATAATTTTCAGTAAAAATAACTTGTTGTTTTTCGTTTTTAATTGATGAAAAGCCGGATGAACCTGGCCCGTAGCCCACGGGATTATCTTTAATATCTTCTATGGCGTTTCGCCAAAATAGTAACCGTAGTTCGTTGGGGTCTTCTTGAACGGTACTCTCGTCGGCATGAAAAATAACGTTTTGTATGAAGTAGGTGTTGCGTACTGCGTAGAATAGGCCTGCTACGGCTACTACAATGGCTACACCAACCACGACTAGTTGTTTGTGAGCTTTTATCCAGGTATGGACTTTATATCGGCTCGCAATGTAGCCGGCACCAAAAACAACTGCGGCGGTAAACGTGCCCAGCCACGCACTTCTTGAAAAGGTTAGTAAGGTAGCCAGCAAAACCAAACCAAGCATTCCCCCCAACATCATTTTTTTATTGGCCCGTTTAGCTCGTGCCAATAAGATCATCAGCAGACTGGTAATTATCAGGAGATATGACCCTAGAGAATTAGGGTCGCGTACGGTAGACATAATGCGCTCAAAATCTGGTTTATCGTCAATATAAAAGGCGGGCAGCACACCGTTTGCCTTAGAGTACCCAAGCGCGGTAAAAAACCCGTCAGGCAATACAAGATACTGAATAACACCAAACCCCGCTACAATAACCCCCGAGAGCACCACGATTCGCAGAGCAGTTCGCTGCAGGGTTTTGGGGTCGTGTAACTGAACCAGCATCAAGCCGTACACAAAAAACAACAAGAACCGCAGGTTGTAGACCACTCCAATTATCTCAGCCAACACCTCAGGCTCACGAAAGAAGGGGAGTGCCATAGTTATGAGTGCATACACCAAAATGACATACACAATTTTATGTGCAAACAGTGCCCTAATATTTAACTTGTTAAGTATTGTTGTAAACGTTAGGGCAAATCCAACCACGAGCACGATGTCTTTTAAAACCTTCATAAGCTCAAAGCCGCCAAGGTTGACACCTATTACCGTAGATATCAATATATGAAACGGCACGTATGCCAGCAAACCATAAAATATATAAAGCCCGGCTTGTTGGCATATATCGATCAGTTTTGTTCGCATATATCTCTATTGTAAACTGTAACCATGCATATTGTCATTGACGCGCGCAATCGACGCTCAAGCACCGGCCGGTACACCGACAGATTACTAGAGCACCTTCAAGAAATTGACCATGATAATACGTATACCGTACTCGTACAACCAGATGATCCGTGGCAGGGGAGCAGTAAAAATTTTTCTGCCCTGCCCGCTCCCTATAAACAATTCTCGTTTAATCCTATTGAGCAACTAAGGTTCGCCTGGCAGCTATATCGCATTCGCCCCAATCTAGTTCACTTCACGATGACCCAAAGCCCCCTGTTCTACTTTGGCAAGATTGTAACAACGACCCATGACCTTACTATGCTGCGCTTTGCCCGGCCGGGTAAATTGCCGGTGTGGGTTCATGTCATTAGAATGACGTTATACCGCTTTATGTTCTGGTGGAGTCATCGCAAGTCTCGCGCCATCATTGTACCGAGCCGGTTTGTGGCCGATGATCTGGCCAAACATCAACCCTTTACTCGTAAAAAAATAACCGTTATCTATGAAGCTAGCGAGCCGCCCCTAAAAACCAAAGCCAAGCGCCTAAGGGGTGTTCAGCGACCCTTTATCTTTCATGTCGGCAGCCCCTTCCCTCATAAAAACATCGACCGCCTTGTTAAGGCGTTTGAGCAACTAAAAGTTAGCTACCCCAATTTGCAGCTGGTCCTGCCCGGTAAAAAAGAGTTTTACTTCTCTCAACTAGAGCAGCACATTAAACCAAGTATGGTAGCAAAAGACATAGTAATGCCAGGCTTTATCAGCGATGCTGAACTAAAGTGGCTATACGAAAATGCCGAATGCTACGTTTTGCCTAGCCTGAGTGAAGGTTTTGGCCTGCCCGGGCTTGAAGCCATGGCACACAGCTGCCCGCTGGTGAGCAGCAACGCCACCTGCCTACCAGAAATATATGGCAAAGCTGCCCACTACTTTAACCCAGAAGACGTAACTGATATCCAGCTTAAAGTTGCTGAGGTGCTGGGCGACAAAAAACTGCGTGCTAACTTAGTTAAAAGAGGCACTGCGCAGCTTAAGAAATACTCGTGGCAAACAATGGCTAAAGAGACATTAGCCGTGTATAACAAATTTTAGGCTTCAGCCTGTTTGCCGGCCTTGATAACCACGTGGCGATCCCTGCCCTCACCTTCTGATATCGTCTCAAGACCATGATCAGCTGCTACTTTGTGAATTATACGGCGGTCAGCTGCACCCATTGGTCTGACGTGGTAGTCGTCATCCTTCTCTTTGGCGGCTTGTATCCACTCTTGCGCCTTTTGCTCTAGCCGTTCGGCACGCTGTTTTTTGTAATCAGCAACGTCAACAAACACCCGCGAGTAATCAAACCCGTGGTTGCGCATGGCAGTGCCAATCAAAAACTGCATAGCGCGCATGGTATCGCCACGCTGACCAATTAAAAAGCCGTTAAGGTGCGTAGACGGCACGTGTAGCTCTATAACCTCGTCTTCATTAACAGTGGCGTACACATCGGTGTTGAGCCCAAAAAACGACAACATGTCTTCTAAATATTTCTTGGCGTATTGAACTGCTTCTTCCACTCTTTACCTCCTTGCCCGTTTCTTAGTTTTCTTTGAGGTTTTCTTTTTAGTTTTTGGTTTTTTAGGAGATAGCACCTCGCCTTCGAGCGGCTCGTTTGTTTTTTCTGTGGCGGCTTCTAGCTCGGTTTCATCTTGACGCAAGACACGTGATTGTTGCAATATAGCGACCACACTGGTGGTAAGCCAGTATAGCGGCAGCGCAGCTGGTAGCCCAAGCGTAAAGAAGAACACAAAGGCTGGGATCATATAAATAGTAAACCGGCTGGTTGCGGCGGTCATTTCGCTTTGGTCGGTTTGTTTGCCCTCGCTTGCCTCACGCAAAATGTCGCGGAGTTTCTTGCGGTCTTTTGTATCAGGCATGAGTTGTTTACCTTGATAAAACTGTGCAACAGCACTTAGCACCACAATTACCAAGGCTGGTATATACCAGCCTTTTGTCTGGCTTGTTGCTGGCCGCGTTAAGTCGACAAGCCCGATGAATGAATTGTCAAATTTGCTAATACTCGAGCCAAGCTCTTGAAGCCACGGTAATTTATGTATCCATGAATAGGTAAAGGTGTTAACGACATTCGGATCGTTAACAAGTCGGGTAATCGCACTATAGAGGCCGATAAAAATCGGTAGCTGAACAATAATTAAGCCAAATGACGCAAACGGGTTAATCTCTCTTTCTTTATACAGGGCCATTACCATCATTGATTCTTTTTGGCGATCCCCTTTGGCGGCTTTTTTAATGCGCTTTAGTTCTGGCTGCAGCTCACGCATGGCTTTGGCGTGATGAAGCTGCTTTTTAACGAGGGGCCACATCGCCAGACGAACCAAAATCGTAAATATGATTATGGCAAGGCCAAAATTGTGCCCGGGTAAGAGCCCATAAATAGCAACTAGAACGTTAAAAATAGGCTGCACAATAAGTGTGGTAAACATGAATTCTCCTCTTTGGTACTACTATAATATCACGACCCGTATCTGTTGCGACAGCAGGTTAGGGTATGAGGTGGGCGTTTTTAAGTTGTTTTTTTACCTCGTGCTCGAGCTTGGTGGCAGGCATGGTCGCTACTTCTTCACTGTGAACAATAAAAACTATGTCTACCGGCTCTGTAAAAAACGGAGCTAGTTGGCGAACCAGCTCATACATACGCCGCCGAATGCGGTTTCGGACCACAGCCGATTTGTGCACGCGCCGGCTAACAACGACTGCCGCCCGGTACGCACTACCGCGGCGATTTGGTACATACCTAAGCACAAAATACTGCCCTCTAACCGTTTTACCACGGGTAAATATATACCGAAAGCTGGCTGTGTTATGAAAGCGATGTTCTTTAGATAACATCGTTGGTCCTGTATTAGGCTGATAGCTTTGTGCGCCCTTTTAAGCGGCGTCGCTTTAGTACGCGTTGACCCGCTTTAGTGCTCATGCGCTTAAAAAAGCCGTGCATACGGGCACGCTTACGCGTTTTGGGTTGAAATGTTCTTTTTGGCATAGATTCAATTGTACCTTTAAAGTTTATAAAATAAAAAGTTCGGCCCTACATAAGCCGTGAGCGCGTGTTCGTAAAAAACACAATATTTACCCCACTAATAGTATCAAGTTTTCCACCGGTCGCCAAGTTTTTTCCACAATTTGTGAGGTGTTAGAGAGCCATGTGTACAACTCTACAGGTAAAACGGTTGCGTGCTAGTGCATCAGCATCGTTGTGTAAATGGCTGTGGAAAACTACGCCTCAGATTGTTATAGTAAATACAAAGGAAGGTTATGAAGCGAGGGACTACACACGACACTTTGTGGCAAGCAGTTTTGGGTGAAATTGAGGTTTCAATTTCGCGGGCCAGCTTTGTGACATGGTTTAAAAACACCGTGTTGTTGAAAAATCAGGGCGGCACCTACGTTATTGGTGTACCTAATATCTTCATTAAACAGCAGCTAGAGCGAAAATTTAACGACCTCGTTACGAAAACGCTCATTAATAACGGGGTTACACCGGTAAATATTGAATACAAGGTTGTGTCTGGTTCTGCCCTGCATAAAAAAATTGAGGATGAGCCGGTTATTTTAAACCAGAAAGCAGTCGACAAGCCCGTAAAAGCTACCAATGCGTTGTCACACAGTTATCGCCAAGGGCTGAATGTGCGCTACACGTTTGAGACTTTTATTGTGGGTGGTGCTAATGAGCTTGCTTATGCTGCTTGCCAAGCCATAGCGCAAAACCCTGGCAGCAAATACAATCCGCTCTTTTTATATGGTGGCGTTGGAATTGGTAAAACCCACCTTATTCAAGCCGTAGGCAATGAGGTTTTATCGCAAAATCCAAAGGCCCGCGTTGTCTATATTTCTACCGAGCAATTCGTTCAGGAGTTTATTGACGCCGTGCGCTACAAAAAAAATACCGACTTTGCAAGTTACTACCGCAACGCAGATGTACTGATTATTGATGATATTCAATTTATTGCTGGTAAAGACAAAACCCAAGAAGAGTTTTTTCACACCTTTAATGCCCTGCATCAAGCTAACAAGCAAATTATTATCAGTAGCGATAAACCGCCGCGCGATATACCGACACTTGAAGAGCGATTGCGCTCACGTTTTGCCTGGGGTATGTCAATCGATATGCAAACCCCCGATTTTGAAACTCGCTGCGCCATCATTCAAACCAAAGCAGGTGCGCGAGGCGTACAATTAACCCCTGATGTTGTTGAATACCTTGCCCAAGGCGTGCGCACTAATATTAGAGAACTAGAGGGTGCGCTCAACCAACTACTTGCGCTGTGCGAAATGAAGCAAATCAGCCCCGATATAGCGTTAGCAAAAAGCCTTTTAGGTGGCAGTAAAAACCGGCCTAAACATGTTAGCCCCAAAAACATCATTGAACGAACAGCGAAACACTTTCATGTCAGTATAGACGAGTTACTTGGCCCAAAGCGCGATAAAGACATAGTGGTACCACGCCAAGTTGCTATGTATATGCTGCGCAGTGAGCTCCACTTAAGTTTTCCTAAAATTGCCCGAGAGCTGGGCCGTAAAGACCATACCACTGCCATTCATTCGATTGAAAAGATTGAACGCGAGCTTTTAACAGACCAACATATTAAAGATGCGGTCTCGCAAATTAAGGAACGACTCTATGTATAAAGCTGTTGCTACTACCCACATAACTTGTGCACAATCTGCCCGTCTTTACACAGGCAATTTTATTTACAACGCACCTGTGGGTAATACCCGGTTCTTTCACACACCCTTACTGCGGTTTTTCCACACCACTTTCCATGTTGTTTGGCGGAAGATTACTGATTACAAACCCATTTATACCCATCTTACACACCACTTACTACTAAAACTACAATTATATTAAAGAAAGGATAATAATGGATCTCCAGGTCACTCAAGAAAATCTTCACAAAGCATTAAGTAATGTAGCCCGGGTTGCAACCGGCCGCACAACCCTACCTATTCTTAGTAATATCCTTATTCAAACTGACAATAACCGCCTGCGTCTGTCAGCAACAAACCTCGATATCGCAATCTCTCAACATATTGGTACTAAAATTAAGAGCGACGGTTCCCTAACTATACCCGCGCGCTTGTTTCAGGACTTTGTAGGTAACCTTCCTAAAACCACTATTCACCTAAAGCAAGAAAACCATAAACTTCATATAACAGCCGAAAAGTATAAATCTACTATTAATGGTTCGCCGACTGATGAGTATCCGGTGATGCCTGCAATTCAAAACGGCAGTACTTTTACGGTTGAGGCGGGTGCCTTTAAAAAGGCGCTGCAGCAAGTTATTTTTGCGGCCTCAAATGATGAGGCGCGGCCGGTTTTAACCGCCGTTAACCTTTATAGTCATGATGGACAGCTTATCATGGCAGCCACCGATAGTTACCGGCTGGCCGAAAAACTCGTAGCTCCCCTAAAACAGGACGTTTCACTGTTGATACCAAGCAGTGCAATGCATGACTTACTGCGTATCTTGGGCGATCAAGAGGGTGAGATAGAAATTCTCTACGATGACCAACAGGTACGGTTTGTTATTGGTGATACCGAATTGATTGCACGCCTTATTGATGGCACCTACCCAGACTATAGAAAACTTATACCGAAGCAATTTGCCACTGAGGCGCTTATATCGAAAGACGAACTTATTAATATTACGAAAGTTTCTGGCTTATTTTCGCGCGAAAACGCCGGCAGTATTACCATTACCGCCAGTAAAGATAATCAAAACATAAGCGTGCGTTCTATTGCCTCACAGCTTGGTGAAAACGAAGCTAGCGCTGATGGCTCGGTAACTAATGACGGCTCAATTACGCTTAACTCTCGTTATTTATTAGAAGGGTTGCAAGCTTTAGAGGGTGATAAAGTAAACTTTTGTTTTAATGGCAAACTCGAAGCCATTATTATTACCGCACCCGACCACGACAATTACACCCATGTTATTATGCCGCTCAAAAGCTAGGTATAGTAGATAGAATGGTGTTTACGTCTGTTCGGTTACAGAATTATCGGTCGTACCAAGACGGTGCCTTTGAATTTAGCCCAAACGTAAACATAATTGTTGGCCCCAACGCGAGTGGTAAAACCAATTTACTTGACGCCCTGCATCTAAGTGCTAATGCCACATCAATTAAGCCGTCTCGCGAACGTATGGTGCGTGTGGGTGCTAATTGGGCGCGAGTTGATACATTGACTAACACCAACCAAACGCGGGCTGTAAAGCTCCGAGAAAACGAAACTGGGCTTATTATTGAGGTTGATGAAAAGTCATACAAGCGCTTACCGCAACGTTTGCGCCTACCTATTATTTTATTTGAGCCAAGCCAGCTCTATCTCATAACCTCATCGCCTGATATGCGACGAACACTCATTGACGATATGCTCGAAAAGCTTGTTCCTGCCTTTAGTAAACAAAAAAATAACTACTTAAAAGTCTTGCGGCAGCGTAACGCACTCCTTAAGCAGCCAATCGAACGGGTCAAACAGCAAATTTTTGCCTGGGATATTCGTTTAAGCGAGTTGGCGGGCCATATTGTTGAGCACCGCCTTACGTTACTAGAGGATATGAACGCCAAAGCCAGCGCTATATACAGCGACATTGCCCAGCACGACCACCATATTAACTTTTCGTACGATAGCAAGATTCCGCTTCCGGGCTATGCAACCAATCTTACAAAAGTGCTCCAAACATCACTAGAAAACGATCATCACCGAGGGTTTACGGGGTATGGGCCTCACCGCGACGATATCACCATTGCAATTGATAACGATGATATACGAGATGTGGCTTCACGAGGAGAAACCAGAAGCATTCTCTTAACAGTCAAGATTATTGAAGGTACATTGCTTGAAGCGGCGTATGAGCACAAGCCGCTATTACTGCTGGATGATGTCTTTGGTGAGCTCGATGGCCAACGCCGCAAACGGCTTATTGAATTTATTGGTGGTAACCAGGTTTTTATAACCACCACCGACGCAGACATCATTGGCCACGAGTTTGCACAGCAAACAAATATAATTTATACCAATAGTTAATTAATTGAATAAACCACTTTGTATTTTTTTGTATCCAAGCCGCTATTTCGAATTTGTGATTCAATTATAGCTTTTTTTTCGGCAATTTCTTTAGGGTCATACGCATAGCTAGCCAGGGATTTGTTAAACACGGTTCTTGTAACATCAGGAACAACCAGTATGTTATTTTTATGTATTGAAACAGCTCTCACCTCAGGCGAGTCCATTAAACGTGAAATATGAGTATCGATTCCATCACTGCGGCCACTACTAATAGCCAATACACTTGATCTATTATTCTTTTCTATACACAGGAGGGTTTTATCGCTGTTAATCTGTCGGATTCCGCAAAAAGTATAGTCTCGAAATGAGTATCGGTAATATCCCGTCATAGTTTCGGGATTGATTGTTAACAAACCAGAATCTGTTACTGCTAAAATCCCCCTGTTGTAAACTTCCATTTGCCTAACATTAGGTATGGTTCCGGTTTGCTCTAATTCATTCTGATTAATGGTATATAAATATAGCGTTTCATCGCTTAACACGCACAGTTTATTACGGCCACATAGTCGAGCTTGGCTTGCTGCAAAATCTAATCTATATCGCCGCTCGTTGTTATTCGAATAAATAACTACTTCGCTAAAGTTCAAAGGAGAATCATCTGGAGACGAGCCTTCGTCTTCTTCCTCGAAGTATTTATTGCTAATCACTGAAGTACTTGGGTTCAAGAAGCTATAACCAAGATATTCGGGGTTGTAATGCTGGTTATTTAGGATGGTAATACTGTCATCAGCGGTGCTTATTCCATAGAAATTTATACCAGATAATTTAGTTGGCTGAATATTCAATTGCTGTGGGGGTGTTGAGAGGTTTTGGTAATAAAGGAACTCATCGCCCAGAGTACCGTAAACAAGGTAGCCGTTTTTATAGGGGGATATACCATATTCTTTATCTGGATCCAACCCTTCAACTTTCTTAAACGCGTTCAAAGCGACCGTATGTGTCGAGGTATTGACGGGGTATAGTCCAAATTCTGTACCGTGCTCATCTTTATGGCTAACAAATGCTTTAAGTTGACCAGAATCTATAACAAACCCTAACAAACTAATCTCATTAGCGTCAACCGCTAACGGTAGGCTATAACCGGGCGAATTATTTGAAGGACCAACATGAAAGTTAGCGCTACTAATACTACCACCACACTGCCAACTAATTAGGTTATCCCCGTTTTCTGAATAAAGGCATTGGCTGGGTTTATCTCCGATGTATTGTCGTGCCTCTTCTTGTTGGTGTTTTGAGTTAACATGAGTCGTTTGAAAAAAACCCCGAGCGTTGGCAACAGAGAAATAACTACCATCTCTACCAGAAGTGGTAACTCTGTACACGCCTCTCTTAACAAGTTTTCTTACATTGCCCCTAAACGTACCAGCAACTTGTGTATTTTCGTTTTGTATTGTGAAATTTATGTTGTTTGTGCCGGAAGATGTGTTTATTTGTATAAAAGAGTACTGTGAGGCTGCGAGGATTGCAATTAAGCACATACTCGTTAGTAAGATTAATATTTTATGTCGGTAGATCTTGTGAATCATTAAACCAATTAGTGAATTTTGTTGCATCATGCAGGCTCCCAGAATTCCAACTGGAACTCTTTTTTAATATCGACATGAAAGTGATCGGCGTGTCCAGATATGCACTTAACCTGTCCTTCAAGTCCCTTAGTTCGTGCATAGGACAATATTTGTTGGAGTGAATCATCACCCCGAGGAGGGCACCACCAAATATTTCGAAGAACACCCGTGTCTGCAAATAACTTACCTAATGTAATAGTTGCGTTTTTGTCGTATGTTCCCTTCCATGATTTTGTATGACTTGCAACCTGAAGTTCACCTTCTCCACTTAGATCCACTGCGATCCCAATGTTATGTGATTTATGGCCACTCGCATTTAAATCACCAATTCGGAGCTTGGATTTGCCCTGCATCGCATTGTTGAATGCCAGTGCGACACTATAAAGTACACAAACTAGCTGTTGACTTCCGTAGCGCTGACTTTGAGAGGAGTAAATAGTATATTCCCCAGCCGGAGCATCGGGTAACTTGAAGTACCCCTTACGCTGAGTATGTGGTTCAAGTACGGCTGGGCAGGTTATACCGGGAAGACTGGCTGAAGTATGGCACCCGGGCGTTCCGGTATTGCTTGGAGCAGAACCACCAAACTCAGCAAGAATAGATGTTGAGAATGGTAAGCGAATACCCATGTGTGGTATACAGGCTGATTCACTACTACACGGTGACTCAAATCTTGCTAGAAAAATATACGTTGCCTCTTCAACGGTTGTGGCAGCTCGTAGTGCTGATAACACTCCCGGGCGAACATCTTCTTCCAGCTCTTTTTTTAAAAACTCTAGTTGTAACTCGAGTGAGTTAACGGGTTGGCGCCTTTCCCTTGCAAAATTTAATAAATTTGTTTGGCGGCCACCGAGCCATTGTGCCAGCCCCCAAGCTCTACCATGCGGGTATTCAGATGTAGTTCCCGGGTATGCTGCTATTGGGTTAAAGCCAGATTCAGACTGTAGGTTACCCATTATTCCGGCAGCCTGCGGTGCAGTAAAGCCCATTGTGCCCACCAAGAAATTCCATACCTTTTCTCGGTTGTCGTTTCCGGGCAGTAAACTAGCTGAACCTCCCGGCGCACAACTACAGTTGCCTCCTGTGGTAGCACTTGAATTTTGATTCACTGCTGAAGCACTTCCCAGAGCAACTGAATTAACTACAAGGTCGGTTAAACTGGCAATGCCTTCCTGTGTAGGATGCAAGCCATCTCGAAGATTGCCGTTTGGATCATTCGTTGGACTTACGGTTGGATCACCTCCCGGAGAGACTAATTTAAACCAATCTATAATTGAATATCTACTTGAGCTGGACAAATCACCTAACCGTTGATTAAATTCCCCTAAATAAGCTAAGTTATTAGGCCATGCTGCGGTTCCTACAGTATTAACCCACCAGACTTCAATTGTTGGGTTTTTTTGACGAATAGCGGCGATAACTTGTTCTATCGGATTATTATTGAGGCCTCCATTCGAACCCAGTGCAACAACTATTCCCTGTGCATTTTGAATTTTTGAAGCGTCTGCATCGACTGCTTCTCTGGCTGGCGCGAGACTGCCTTCTGCCGTAGGAGCTCCAATGCCTCCACCGGTCCAAGACCTTCCAGCTGCTGCATTAATGGTGGCAGTCATCCCTTTTTCAGAAAACTTACGTTTATACTCGGCTTCAGCAGCAACGGTAATTGAATCCCCCAACACGTAGACATTAGTAATGGCTTGCGCTGAAGATTGCGGACCGCAAGAATCTGCATAATCAAAGAATCGGCTGCCACCGTCAATTATCGATTTTTGTTCTGGTGAAAGAGCCACAACAGTTTGAAGCGTAGATGCCAAGACAAAAATAAATGCTGCACAAAATGATCCTAAATGTAGTCTGCTAACAGTTGAGCTAAACATTGCTAATATTTTATATAATCGTTTCTTACGTGACATACTTATTTTCTCACCTCTGTCATTACAGCATTAAAGTAGGCGTCATCAATATCGATCTTGCTTCCGCCGCACTTATTATATGCCTTGTGTGGGTGAATGCCGGATATATTACCGCACACTATGCTGTCTGAAGAAATAGCCTCAGTGCTTATATTATATTTTTGAACAAGATACTTCACGAGTTGCACTACGGCATCGAACTTTTTTCTATTAGTTGTTGGTCCGGTGGCTCCAAAATCTTCTGGCAGACCTTCAATTTCAATACCAAATGTCGTTGAGTTGGCCCCGGATGCATGGTTAACCTTATCGTCTTCGTTTGGGGTTAGCTGGTAAATATTGCCGTCGGCAGTAATGCCAAATTGAACTCCCAAGTTTCTCTCGCGCAGCGTCTCGGCCAAGCTATCAATGCCTTTACCATTAGAGCGTCCACCCCACCAATGCAAGGTAATACCTTGTGGTGTTATTTTTTCACCCGTTGTCGGCAGCGATGGTTGATATTTTTGAATCGAAGCATTTGAAGTGGTGGTTTGAGCGGGCGAACCCTCTATGCCTATTTCGGCGCAAGCTTCTTCGTCAATACCTTCATAGCACGCCATTGCGGTGATGGCGGCTTTGTCGGCTAAATAGAACCGATAAGCCGTTAAGTCTGAATTGTTTCTGTCGGTGCACTTTTCTTTGTTATCTTCAAGCTTGATATAGCTCGGCGCTTGCGTGTATGTTAGCACCCCCGTGTCGGGGTCTATGGTAGCACCAAAACATGCCTCACCATAATCGCGGTTCATTCGTTCAAGTAGTTCGGGGTTGTTTTCGAACCGTTCGGCATTTTCGTAAGGGTTTTCGGCGCCGTTATCGAGCTCATCAAGCGTATAACCAAACTTATCTACCCCATAATCAAATGGCTCTGTGGTTGCGGCTGACACACCTGGAATAACTGACCCAAGGCTTTTTACTAAACTTGAAAAGGCTTTCAGGGGTGCCTTTGCAAACGATGCGAGGGTACGCTGGGTGTCTATAAACTCTGGATTTTTAATAATCGCGCTAGCTATCAGCGAGTTGGGTTCGTACGGGTCTACTATGCGGGCATACCAAGATTTATGCTTCATTTCTCGTTTTTCTTGCAGTTGCTGTTCACGCAGTAACGCTCTGCGGTCACCGTCGCTTAATGCGGTGCAACCAAAGACTTGGCACTCGTTGTTTGCTGCCATAAATGCCCCCGAGTCACCCACGCTGCCAAGTGTGGCCCCTACTAAACCTGCTGCGTCCAATGCATCACCGGCCAACCATCGAACCACATCATCCATTACAGCTCCAAGAGCAACGTTTTGAGCCGCCTCAGAGCCAACAGAAACCAATAAGGATATAGGGCCAGATACTGAAAGTGCAATTCCCCCCACCGCCAATGCAATACCCCCAAGCGTAGAGTTTACTATTCCGCACAGATGTGACACGCCCGGTGCATCTGTGATGGTGTCAATTGTTCTAAAAAAAGCTGGTTTTTCTTTGCCGGGTTTGGCAGATTCCGGAATTTTTTGCCCGGTATTTTCGTTACCGAGCCCGTGCTGAATGCTTTCAGCATCAAAAACCGATGTTTTAGATTTTTCGTCATATAAATCTTCATATATGGCGCCAACCTCATCCATGTTAACATCGTTACCAGATTGAATCTGAGAAGCCACAGAAATAATATCCATCGCTGTTCTTATAGAGGGTAGTTCAATATTTGATGCCTGTAATTCATGTGAAGCATCCCCTAATGCATCTAATCCACACAGCAGTCCTACTACTGCCGTGGCTCCTACACCCTTACCAAGGGCACCCCTCACTCTGCTAACTTTTTGTTCTGTGGTTAGGTTGGGGTCTCGCGCTGTGCGTTGAATTTCTTCGTTTCCTGCGTCAACTTCAGCTGCTTTAGCCCTGTCTTCATCTGAGGCTGGGTTTTCAGGGTCATCTTCTCGTGAGTTTGCTACCCTCGTTTCTGGGGTTGAACCATCTTGAATCTTTTTGGCGCGCTCGTCCTTTCGTTTTTTGATATACTCTCTCAAATCCTCATCAGCTGCTTTAGCAATATTTTTAAGTGGGTGGAAATCAACCCCACCACGAATTTTTAAGGTGCGACTTGCAATCGAAGTGCTTACGCCATTGATATCGAGCGCATGAGTCATGGCTGAAATAGCGCCCCGGCGAGTTCGGGCCGATTCAGCACTTAAATCAAGGGTTGTAACGGTGCTGCCGTTCGGGGGGTCTGGAATATCAAAGCCGGAGGCTCGCATTTTTTCTAACGACTTCTTGCCTTCTGGGGTCGATATGTCAATGTCAATACCGCGAATTCGTGCAAAGCCGTCATGTCGTGCTGTCATACCACGTGCTGCGAGCTTTTTGTCGTAGTGATTGCCAAGTTTATTGCCTAAATAACTTAAGTTTCGACGGTGTGGTTCGTTTCGAGTGCGAGCCCACTTTATAAGTTTGCCAGTTCGAGTGTCGGAAAGTTCCTCGATATCACTAAAGTGTTTTTGGAACAAGCTGGCAATTTGTATGATCATTGCCGGCCCTGACAAGAAGGAAGAAATCATCAAACTAATACCAATAATGATTCCTGCCGTACCGCTACCAATAAGAGCTTGCTTCTTTCTAAACTTAAAACGGAGCTTGTCTTTTTTTGACAAGTTAGTATCCCACGGGCTGTTGCTTGAATCGCTAGAAGGATTATTACTCTCAAGAGCTGCCGCCTCTTTTTGTTCGGCTGATGTTGGAGTCGGTGTGGCTTTTTTGTCTTCTTTGTCGTAAACGGGCACGGTCTAGGCTGCTCCTTAATTTACATTGCCGGTGGTTGGTATGGCGTATCTTGATTATCGGGACCTAGCTCAATACTGCCTTGTGGCTGGTCAAAGGTGCCCTGTTGCAAGGCTGCCTGGTCTTCGAGCTGTTGGACTTGTTGCGGGTTGGTGGTAATAAGACCTGTTTCGGTCGGGCTGGCAATTATTTGAATGTGAACGTGGTTTTGGCCAGCAAAGAATAAGCCTTGCCCTACCGGGAACTGGCTCAGGCGTTTCTTTTCTTCGCTGGTGAGCTTAAAGACATCGGCCAAAATATCGACTGCCGACGGTGACTGTTTTAATAATATTTGTAGCGACGCATTTGCCACAATTGCTCTACCCATGCGCGAGCCAATAAAATCTTCAACGTCTTGAGAAATGGTCGTGATGCCAAGATTATATTTGCGGGCTCGTTTGGCCAGGCTAAACATAAAGTTGGCCGAATCTTCATACTTCATTAATTGCCAGGCTTCGTCGACGATCATGATGCGGCGTTTCTTGTCGGCTTTGGCGCGGTTCCAGATGTAATTTAAGACAATATACATCGCGACTGGGCGAAGCTCGTCTTCAAGATCACGAATATTAAACACGACCAACTGGTTATTAATATCTATGTTTGATTGTTGAGAAAAAATGCCGGCAAATGTTCCGGTTGTATATTTACGAAGCCGCTGTGCTAACTGCGGGCCGGTATTGCCCATATGAAGCAAGGTGTCATAAAGGTCATTAATAGTTGGCGGCGGCGAATTATGAGTTAGCGGATCATTGGTAATACCAGCTTTGGCGTATGTTTCAATCAGTGCAGCATCAAGGTCGGCTTCTTCAACGGGACTTAAGGCTGGTGCCACCGTTGCATTGCCGCCAGATTGTATTTGTGCTTGGGCACCACCCATCATCAAGCGCAACAAGCCATGTAGGGTTATAAGGTTACTGCGAAGTGCGTTGTCGGCTTCATCGGCATCTAGCACGCGGGGCAGATCAAAGGGGTTGATGCGCGTTGAAGAGTTAAGACTCAGGCGAACATACGCACCACCAACCGCCTCACTCATGCGTTGGTATTCGTTTTCAGGGTCAATAATTATCACTTCGGTGCCAAACATCATGCTGCGCAAAGCTTCAAGCTTAACTGCAAACGACTTACCTGCACCTGACTTGGCAAAAACAACCGAGTTGCCATTTTCTAGGCTAAAGCGGTCAAATATAACCAGCCCCGAGTTATGCATATTGACGCCATATAAAATGCCGTTGTCTTGCGTAAGATCGGCGCTGGTGAATGGAAAACTCGTACTCAACGCGCCCGTGCTCATATTCCGTCGTATCTGTAACTGGTCAGTCAACTGCGGTATTGTGCTGTTTAGCCCTTGTTCTTGTTGAGACGTTGCAGGTTTTGAGTATACTAATTGCTGGCCAAGAAGTGACTCAATTTTATGAGTGACAAATTCGAGCTCGTCCATGCTATTGGCATATACGGTAAAGTAAAAGCCAAGCCGGAAGAAGCGCTCCTCGCCCACCTGAAGCTTGTCGCGAATTTCTTCAGCATCCATAATGGCAGCTTGCGTACCGGGGTCACGTACCCGGCCTTTTTCAGCATTAATCTGGATGTCAGCCTCTAACTGGCTCACCTTTTTGCGTAGGTTCTCAAGCACCACCTGGCTTTCAACCGGGTAGATGTACATAGAAATATCCATAATCTCATCAATATTTATAAGACTACTAAGCCAACCAGTATATAACTGCCTGGGGTAACCAAAAACGTAAAACGTTCTAGCAAGCCTGGTACCAATCTGAAAGTACGAGGCACTAAACTCTAGTGAGCTTGGTGCAATAAAATCGCGCAGCGCCGTAACACCCTTCTGAAATGCGGCACTGACTTCTTGAACTTCGCGGGCTGCCTGAGCTTGAGCTAAGGCAACGGGGTCTACTTTTGGTTTCTTTTTACCAAAAGCCATTACAGCAGCTCCTTGTCCAGGTTGGGTTGGGGGGCTTCACCCTGGCCTTTGGTAATAACAGGAGCGGTCAAATCATCAAAATTCTTAAGCTGTTGCCTGGAGGAGGTGTCGGGGTTATAAGAGTCGTAATAGAGCTCGATTAACTCTTGCGTATCAAGCGGTACGCCGTGCACGCCGCACTGCAGCAAACTGGCCAAAACGTTTTGCACACGGTTTCGTAGCTCGGTTTTGGCAGCTTCAAGGTCTTGTTCATTAACAACCACATGCTGCTCTTGTTTACTAAATAGGCTGGTAAGGCCAGAAAAGAAGTTTTTACTTTGCGTAATAGCTTTCTGAACATCTGCCTTTGGAAAGAACGGTATCACCATATAGAATCGTTTATCCATAATATTCGTTTGCATTGACAAGTTGGTTATAAAGCCAAGGTAATCTTCCATGAGCATAGCTAGCAGCATATTATCGTGTTCGCTACGAATTTTATCGAGCCGTTCTATATACGGCCGAATATCAACACGCTCTGAACGCACAAAAATCTGTACCGGAAAGTACAGCGAGTTCAAAAAGCTTTGATAACCAGCTTCAACTGCTTCACGCTCTTGGGGGCTCATAAGGTCAAAGTTAATAGATTTTAGCATAATAACTGAGCGAAATGACCCGTCATTCATAATGACCACACCGTCTCTAATTTCGGCAAACTGTAAGGTATTTTGGGTGCTATTAGGGTTAGAGGGCGGAGCTTGCGGGAATGGTTGTTGACCAACAGCTTGGCCAGCCGGCGGTTGACTTCCCGACGGATAGCTTTGTTGTGGCGGAATAGGCTGGTTTTGGGCCGCCTGATTTGGTGTGTAGGGTTGATTTTGATCCGGATTCATTAAGTATGTTGCCCACCATGACCTTACCGTTCGTTTAGTGTAGGCTTATAACCACTTCGTCGTCAGCGCCCTGGTCTTTTATACGCTTGGCCTGACCGGCGATAGTTTGAACAGAAAGATCATCACTGTTTTTGACAATATTTAGTATAGCAGGGTCGCGAGGAGGTGTCACGGCCTGAGTACTCTGTTTTGCTTCCTTTTGCACGGGGTTGCTTCCAGGCGGATTGATGGTTTTCATATTGCTGTATTCATTGTGCTGGCGAGGCTCGGCACCCGAGGCTTGATCATCAGCTATAACTGGCGGTAGGGTGGGTCTTGCGGCTTGTGCTTTTTGTTGTTCTTCTTTGGACTTCTCGATACTGCGCTTAACCGCATCCTTATATTTAACCGAGGCCTTACCAATTAAGTCGTCCATAGACTTAGCCCGTGGGTTAGCGGCGGGGTCTAGCATATCGGCTGCTGGTTCTGCTGCTACAACAGACCCGCTGAGAGCCGCTATATCTACAAGCCTATCAGAGCTGCTGGTTTGAGCACCAGGGTACATGTTTGTTGCGTTTTTTATGGCCCACCCACGAGTATCAAGCGTCGTGGCCAGGGTTTTAAGACGGCTTTTAACCTCGTCTTGAGAATAGCCTTTGGTCAGCTGCTTTTCTTGCTTTTTGGGAGCGGTAATTGTGACCAACTGCTTAATACCGGTCTGGTCCCATATGCGTCGGCGCGGCTTTAAAAAGAAGCGTATTTTTGCCAGTAGCCAGATTTCAGTTGACTGGGCACCGCCTAGCGGAGCCGATAGCAAGCCAAAAAACAACGCCGGTGGCACAAATATGAAGCCTATTGGCCAAAAAGAGGTTAAAAATAATCTAACCGCCAAAAAGCCGCTTACAATGGTTATAACTGCGTATATAAACTGGCGTAAACTCAGCCAGCCAATGAGCTTATCTTCTGCTTCAATATCTTGGATTACTTTATACTGCGCCATAAGTTTGTGCATTACGCTCCATCAGGTGGCTGAACAGTTTCACCCGCAGCATTTGGTCCAATAATACTTGGGTTGTCGCGAGCACTCGCATATTCGCGTACACGATTATGGAAATCGGGGTGTTCTTGAGGGTTGATTCGTGCCTCGTCTAGAAGTTGGCGAACATTTAATTCCACAGATTGGGTAATGGTATTGCCAGCAGCGTCTTTAGCAGGTTCGCCGTCAGCGCCTCTTACGGGTACTGTCCTGGTTTCACCAGTACTCATTGCAAATACATTATTTGCGAACTCCTCAGCCTTTTTAGGTGAAACACTAGATAACATACTATGTAAGTTTCCTACATCCGCCAATGCCTTATCAATAGCTCTCTGGTCTCCAGTCTCTAACGCATCGCTTAGTAATTTTTGAGACTGCGCAGCAAAAGTTTCAACAGTCCTCTGGTGGCTACCAAGTACTTCCCGCGGATCTGCCCCAGCAAACGCTCCCTCTATCTGGTCGCCAGCAGAAATTTTCTTTTGAACGAAATCAACAGTTGAACCGTATGAATTGGAGCTAAACTCTGCACGACCCTTGTTCGCCTTCATCCATCCAGCTGCATCATAGGCTGTAATCAAGCCGGCGTTAACCATTTGGTTAAGCTCTTCTTGCATTTGTGCTAAGCCTTCCTCCCCAGCTTCATAGGCGGTATTGGTATGGGCAACCCGGAACTTCTGTGCTGCAACGGCCATACCTGTTGTGCCAACTCGTGCCCCTACGGCAGATTCTGCTCTAGCAAGCGCCATTTCTGCCTCTTGTTGGGTGTGCCCCATTGCTTGATATTGTCTGACGAATTCTCTTCTGGTCATTGAGGTATCACGTAATAGTTTCGACGCGTCATCGTCGTTAAAGGCACGTGCCCCACCCTTCTCTAATTTTTCAGCAGCGGCACGTTCCAAAACCGCTTGTTCTTGATCTTTCCACCTGTTTCTTCCCCTACTAGACAAGCTCCAACTTCCATTTGCGCCCAAAGAGGCGGCCCTTCTATAAAGACTACCCGTTCGGCCGCTACCAAGGCGTGTACTCGCGTTCATTCTGTTTTCATGAAGTTGCTTGGCTCGTTCTTGGCGCGCATTGCGCAAGCGGTCAAACATACCACGGCTGCGGTTGTTGGCAATACCGGCAATGTTCGCAAAAGCGCTACCTGCAACCTGGAAGGTCTTAGGTATCAAAAAGTATGGCCCATAGAAAGCTAGTAATATAATCCCTACCTTAAATGCACCATTGCCATAGACATCTGGGGATGCAGCAATTCTAGCGGCAACCCGGCCACCTGCGACAATAAGCAATATTAAAGGATACATGAGCAGTACTTTGCTGAAGCTCTCCCACCAAATCTTCCATAGCTTGTCAGTACCGGGTAATATCCAAGCTACTAACGCAAGAGGAGCACTTACAACCAATACAACAATTAATATTTGGCGTATAGCTAGCACAAAAAACGCAATGGCTAAGGCCAGCAAGATAGAAGCACCAAGCAGGAGTAAACCCACCCCGCCCCCGAGCGCAAACGCCGTACCACCAACAACAGCCGTACCACCTACTAGACCCGTAAGAGTAAGACCTACCGGTCCAACTGCTTCTTGTAGAATCTTAGTTATTTCTAGCTCGTCACGACCACCAAACGGTGCGTACAGTAAACCCTCCAAGCCCCAAGCTACATTGCTTACCACAACTATTAAAAGCGTGAAAAGCGGCCATGATAGCTGAATAAGAATAACGGCGATTAACAGGCGCGGTAATACTTTTTTAACCGTATAGGCATCAAACATCTACAGTCCGCCCCCTATCGCCTGAGAAATAACCATAACAAGCCCTATTATAATAAGTGCAAATGTTGCAACTATCCTAAAGTAAGACCAAATGGCTCGCAGCTCAGAGCTATCGTACAGATTCTGACCATCTACATTAAGCAACGAATCAGCTATATCAAAGAGACTCGTTATACCATCAGACACGAGCTCTAAAATACCACAGACAATCCAGCCGGCGCTAAGACCCATTCTTTCGGTACATGACTGAGCTTGTTCTGAAGTGCTTTCATCGGCTCTAATGTCATACTTACCCCTGGGAGCTTCAATAACTATGTTAAGAATTTCTGAAGATTTTTTTATGGCAGGTATACATTTATCAGCTACAACCGAACAAAGCTGATACGTGCCGGGATTTATATTGTCAAAGTTAGCGGTGTAGGCGACGCCGTCAGGGGTTGTTCGGCGGTTGGCCTGCTTGCGTGCGACTTCTGCACCACTTGAATTTTTTAAAGTTAATGTATCAGATGCCGGGGCCTTTGAGGCATCGATTGCATCCAGTCCCGAGTCTGTTAAATCCGCCCCCTCCCAGTCTATGAGACTAGTTGCTCTTATGATCTTTGTCTCCGGATTGTCGACATTACTATTTGATCTATTTAGTGTAACGGGCGCATTCGAGAACTCTGAAATTACATTTTGTGGACAGGCAGGTACTTGAGAACTTGTGCCATTTCCAATAGAGTTTAAGGTTCTGGGTTGAGTTAATGTTACCCCTGCAGTATTTCCATTAGGGGGCACGAATATGCTAATAAACATCCCACACCTTGAATTGCCGTTAACGAGACCTTGCACCAGTGCACCCTCGCCAGCATAAATACCAGCATTGCTGCTCTTTAGGTTGCCAAAAGTATCCCCCCCTATTGTAAGCCTGATAGTACTAGAGTCTACGAACGTTGCTGACATGTTTGGGGCAGCATGAATTGAACCACGTAATATGAGTGGGGATAAAAAATTAAACAGTAGTAAAGCCACCGAAGTAAGGAGGGAGGTTGTTTTTTTTATTTTCATTATTGCCCACGCTGATTATCAAAAAAAAGCTTAAGTCGCACAAACATAGCATACCATAAATACGATGTAAATAGTCCCTACTTTTATAATCTATCCTGGCAATGATAGAATACTTATTAATGTATGCAGCCCGTAGCCCACAACAGTAATTCTCCAAACAACGCAAAAAAAATCATCATTATAATGATGATTTTGGGCTTGCTCATCGCAAGTCTAACAATATTTTTTATTCAGCAAACCAATAAAAGCAAAACAGTTCCATCAGAGCACGTTCCAGCGCTTGAGTACATTAATCAGTTTAACTCATTTATGGTAAATGACCCAGATAAAGCGTATGAAGAGATCGAGGGTCGTTTCCGGCCAGAGCGACAGTTATTCAATGCAAGCGCCAGCTTTTTTAGGAGTGATATAGAAATTAACAAATGTAAGTACAAGGACGCAAAGGATTATTTTGATCAAGTCACTGAGGTAACCATCTCCTGTCCGTTAAGAAACAACCAGCCCAGTGTAGCCATTGAATATCAAGTTAGTAAGTCAACAGACAATAGTTTATCTATATTAAGTTATGAATTCGCTGCAGACTAAGCGGCAACCAAGCTTTAAATAAGTAAACATTGTCTGTGGTTGAAAAAAATGGTATTCTAAATCAGAAATTAGCGTAAATCCAAAAATTGTGAAAAGTCTAACAAAAAAACTAGCCTCGGCAAAAAAAATGTTATTCGTAGCCACTCTACTTATTACTTTTAGCTTTTTAGTGATTTGGAGTAGCGATACGACCGGAGCCCAAAGCAACAACATACCCTCCGGCGGTAACGTGAATTCTCAAAACCCCGACCCAGGCCTGCCGATAAATACAGATAGATCAGCTATCGTTGATTGTAATGGAGATACCGCAAGCGGGGCCAAGAGGTGTCTAGAGAAAAACCCATTAGTGCAGCGCACCTTACAAGGTATTAACTTTTTGTCGGCTGGTGCGGGTGTTGTTATTACGGCATCTATAGTCATAGCGGGCATTCAATATGCCGCAGCTGGCCCGAACCCACAACAGGTTGCTGCAGCCAGAAAACGTATTATTAGCTCGATTGTTGCCTTGCTTGCGCTGCTTTTCTTATACGCATTTTTGCAATGGCTCGTGCCCGGAGGAGTGATCTAATGCTATACACACTTATTTCTTTCTTTGCCGCTGCTGGTGACGGCTGTCTGCCTGCTAATTCGGCGAAAAGCTTTTTTGGTCTGCCCCCCTGGTTTAAATATTTAAAGGGCGAGGAAGATCAGTTTGGTAGGTGTGTCCCGGTTTTTGGTTGGGACAATCTAGAGTCGTTATGGTCCATTGCGCTGGTAGCGATAGAAATTTTACTCCGTATCGGTGCCTTGGTGGCGCTGGGGTATATAATATTTGCTGGATTTCAATATATTACTAGTAGTGGCGAACCCGATAAAACCAAGAATGCCAAAACTACCATAATCAACGCTTTGGTTGGGCTCGTGATTGCTATTTTATCTAGTTATATTGTGTCATTTATCGGGAGTCAAATAACGTAATAGTTATGAAAAACATTGTATTTTTACTTGCGCAGCAAATTGTTGACCCGAGCTTGGTAAATATTCCTAAACCGGATGCCAGTGACGGGCAAGTTCAGACCGTTATTAGGCTTGTCATGATGATAGCTGCTGCGGTAGCGGTACTTATGGTGGTGATTGGTGGTCTGATGTATGTAACTTCAAATGGCGAACCTCAAAGAGCAGCCCGGGCTAAGGACACAATTTTATACGCCATCATTGGCCTGGTTGTGGCTATAATGTCAAACGTAATTGTGATGTTTGTACTAGGGAGAGCTGTCTAAATGAAACGGTTGCTCATAAAGCTGTCGTTAATAGCAACTGTCTGCGCTTCTTTGGTAGCGGTCCCGCTGGTTCATGCAGACGATCCGCTTGAGGCGGTTTGTAAAGGACCCCAAGCTTCTTCGTCTGCATGCGTAAGCCGCACCAATCAAAACCCTGTGTTGGGGCCAGACGGAGTTCTCACCAAAGTCATTAAGATTCTGGTTATTGTTACCGCTGCGGCATCGGTAATTATGATGATGGTCGGTGGTTTTCGCTACGCTATTTCAGCCGGCGACCCTTCAAATATCAATGCAGCAAAAAACACCATATTGTATGCGATTGTAGGCCTCATTATTGCAATAATTGCACAGTCTATCGTTTCATTTGTTATTAGTCGGCTTTAGTTTTATAATAATACGAGAGGAACCAAAATGATAAAAAAATTGACACTTCTAACCACAACAATGATTTCTTTGTTTGCTTTTTTATTTGCACCTATGGTCGTTCAAACCGCGTACGCAGCCGACAACAAGGAAGCCGCGTGCGAGGGGCTAGAGCTAACCGGTAGAGGTTGTGATGGTACTGCCGATGCTACCATTAATAACGTTATCAAGGTGGTAATTGACATATTCTCAGTCGTTGTGGGCGTAACTGCGGTGATTATGATTATGGTCGGTGGCTTTAAGTACATTGTGTCATCAGGTGATTCAAGCAATGTTAACAGTGCAAAAAATACGATTCTTTATGCACTGGTTGGCTTAGTTATCGTAGTGCTTGCTCAGGTAATTGTACGGTTTGTATTGGGCCGCCTTTAGGTAAATAAACTTGAAAAACGCTACCGTCTTGTAGTACAGTGAAGGCAAATAGAATATGAAAGGAATCTCTCTATAATGAAACGACTTAAAGAATACATTTTGTCACTTGCAGTAAGCGGATTATTGTTTGTGCCAGTTTTTGCATTTGCTGGTGTAGCGTCTGCTCAGACACCTAGTATTGAGGGTGGATTGCAGCGCGGTACATGCTTAAGTACGACAGCCACCGACTGTGATACCCAAGATCCCGACGATTCTATAAACAACATCATAACCACAGTTATTAATATATTCTCGCTTGTTGTGGGTGTCGTATCCGTCATTATGATTATTGTCGGCGGGTTGAAGTACATAACATCTGGTGGTGACTCTGGTAACGTGAGTGGTGCCAAAAATACCATTCTGTACGCCATTGTTGGTCTTGTCATTGTAGCCTTAGCGCAAGTAATTGTACGCTTTGTCCTCGGCCGTGTTACTGAACCATCCGGCGTGTAATAGTTCTTACCGAAATAAAAAAGCCCCCTCGACGAAGGGGCTTTTTAAATTGCTTTAGACCTTTCTGTTTACAAAACCTGAATCTTCTTTACAGTGTCTTGCTTGACTTTGGTAAATGAAATCGTCAGTACACCGTCTTTTAGTACGGCTTCAATTTCATCTTCTTTGACGGCTATGGGCAGGGCAAGACTTCGCGAAAACTCGCCCCAATAACACTCTTGAACAAAGTAATTAATAACATCTTCTTCGTTGCCCGCAGAAAGCGTACCACGAATACTTAAGGTGTTATCAGCAATACTTACATCGAGGTCACTCTTGTTGACGCCAGCGGTACGAGCCTTAACAACTAGCTTCTCTTTTGTTTCATACACGTCAACTGCTAACTGGCCAGGAACAGCCTCTTCTTCATCCCACTCGTCGTTTGGTGCTACTGGTGTTTGTCCTTGGGCGTCATCACCCTGTTGCCCCTGGGCCGCATTATCGTCAACAAAATCGTCCTCACCCAAGAATGCAGCCGTAAGCTCATCTTCCATCAACAAATCATCATCTTGTTGCTTACGCGCCATAGTTGTTACCCTCCACTATGTATACTATATTATTTGTACGGTCATGTTTTTGTCTTACCTGCAAGTATAGACTAAGCAAACAACAATAAGCAACATGCGCCCCAATATTTACAACAGAATAATCACAACATTATGATTCCATCCCTGTTACGCTTAATCGCACCCGATGATTGCCTACAATGCGGCAATGAGGGCGAGTTATGGTGCCAATGGTGCCGGCTCGACTATGATTATTTGCCAAGCAGGTGTTTTCGGTGTCACACCATGACCCGAGACTTTGATGTGTGTGCCTCGTGCCGTAAGGCGGTTGGTCTTAAACAGGTGTATGTTGCGTTTGAATATAAAGGAATCATCAAAGAGCTTATTTACGCACTTAAGTTTAAAAGTAAGCGGCAGACAGCAGAAATAATTGCTAGAGTATTGCATGAAATTTTGCCGCTTCAAAATCCCGGCACGATTATTATAAACGTACCCACATCCAGGTCACGGGTTCGCCAACGTGGTTTTGATCAAACAGAATTAATTGCTCGAAAGCTAGCGCGTGAGCAAAAACTTCAATACATCCCTGCCTTATTGAGGCACGGTAATATACGACAAGTAGGTGCCTCAAAACAACAACGCCAAGCTCAGGTTAGCGGGTTGTATGCACTGCGGCCACGTGCTGATATCAAAGGCAAAGACATATTATTAATTGATGACGTTGTTACGACTGGTGCAACGTTGGCTGAGGCTTCGAGGGTACTGCGACGAGCGGGCGCAAAATCAATTACCTGCGCCGTCTTCGCCTATACTAAATAATAGTTGACAAGTAAATAGTTGAGTAGTAAACTAATAACGGAAGGAGGTATTTTGAAGTTTAAGTTAAAGCAAACGTATTTATATAAGCTCCATACGCTAACTAATTCGTTAGACAAAGCGTTTGATCAGGTGCTCAAAGAGCGATGTTCTATAGGATTGGCGCAGTTTATGTTGCTGCTTATGGTAAAACAACTCAACTCCCCTAGCCAACGAGAACTGGCACTTGAGCTCGAACAAACACCCGGAGCGATTAGTCGGCAGGTTGAAGTTTGTAAATCAAGGGGTTGGTTAAAAGTTAAAGAAAACCCTCAAGACAGACGCGAACAATACATTGTGCTTACAAACTCAGGCAAAAGCAAGCTCACAACTTCTTTAAAAATCCTTAAAAAGCACCTTTTCACAATTTTTGAGAGCAGTGATGGGCATATGACGCTCATGGCGCACATCGATGCACTACAGAGTAATATTGCAAGCGTCACAAACGATACATTTAAAGTAAGAAAGGAGCCAACTATGGCAGAACAAGTTCCTAAAGCAAAGCAATTATTTAGAGGTGATATTAACGATGCGGTTATTCGGGTACAAAAGGCCACCGGTGTTGAGATTACGCCATCGTGGTGGAACGCGAACGTCGGTAACGATGGCTCAACCGAACAAATCCTCGAACGATTTGATAATGCTTACGCAAAGCTCATGGCTGAAAAAACCAAGCCAAAGCAGTAATTTGCCAATATCTCCCCAAAAAGTAAGTTTTACATTCTAACATTCTTAAGAATGTTAGAACTTGTGATTACGCTGGCGGAGGGGGTGGGATTCGAACCCACGAGACCCGTTAGGGCCTGCTGGTTTTCAAGACCAGTGCACTAGGCCGGACTATGCGACCCCTCCAACTTTGTTTGCTCTAAGAATGTAGTGTTGTTCCAAATGGCAGTTGGGACACAGCAGCTTTAAATTATTTGGATCATTGTTTGTCCTGTCTCTGTTAATATGGTGAATGTGTAATATATCCACCCTATTATAACCACATAATTCACACATATTTCCTCGAACTTTAATGATTCTTGCGCGAATCGCTTTTTGTGTTTCTAGTTGATCATATGGACGTTCAACTTTGTATTTCATACCCGCTCTATTTTTGTTTGAGCACTCTCTACTACAAGTCTTCTTGTTTAAGCCAGCTAGAAATGGTTTATTACAAATAATGCACGGTTTCTCTTTCCTGCATGATTTTCCATAACATGCCATACTACAAAAAACCCTACCTTTGCTATTTTTTATCTCTACAGGTCTTTTGTATATTGGTTTGGCACAAAAAATACACTCAATATTTGGTTTCCTGATATAACGTTCGCTCACTAAGTCAGTATGCCAGGTTTTTAATGTGCGGAGCGGGAGGGATGACAACGTCTACAGCCATGCTCTCCGTCAACTGACGGATGCGCGTGGCTTTGATGAGCGCACCACTCGCTCACCATCGGCTCCGCCGCTGACCGCGAGGAACCGTATCCTACCACATCATTATTTTTACAATGACCTGCGGTCATTTCAAAATATTGGCGGAGAGGGAGGGATTCGAACCCTCGCGGGAGATTGCTCCCCCCTAACGATTTAGCAAACCGTCCCCTTCAGCCACTTGGGTACCTCTCCTCGTCAGAACCGACGGTCACCTTCCACAAAAGTTTTTAAACCAACTTTTGTTTCTCGCTTTGGTCGCTTCTTCCTCTCAGTTTTCCAAACGGTCAAATCGGCTGTAGCCGCTCCTTCATTTGAAAAACTGGGTTAAAAAGCCACTAAATACAAAAAATGCTTTATAAATCCATTGCTTTTTGGTATCAACATAGCAAGCACGCTATAACAGAGGTAAATTATACCATTCATTCTTAATAAAGACAATTCATCTCTTCTCTGCTTTGGTTTCCTAATCATAAACCGGTAAAATGTAACTAATGGATGCAGAAATCAGAAAGCGCACACAGCTTAAACTTTTTATAACCCAATTCTTGTTACCACAACCTATTGAGTTGCTCATTTACTTGTTTGTGAGCCTGCTAATACTGTTAATCACAACTAACCGCGTGTTGTTACAGATATTATCTGGCAGCAGCCCGGTGCCTGAGGCGGGTATCTCTGAGGTGCTCTCTCAGCGAGCCGACAGTTTTGATCAATTGTTGGCAATTCCTATATTGGGCCGAGTAGTCTTGTTCTTATTTTGGTTGGCGATTGGTAGCGTAGTATACATGTTGGTGTGGGTGTTTCAGAATATGGCGGTAGAGGTTTATGATGATTTAACCTTGGCAAAGATAACCGACCCGCGAGCGCGCCAAGCCGCCAGTGAGGAGCTGCAAGAAGAATCAGAAGACGGTGGTTGGTGGGGCACCACGCTGGCACATACAATTTTTGTTGGCTCGGGCGTAATTTTGTTTCTCTTCTTTTTGATTATTGCGGTTAACGGGCTGTTGCCGTTGTGGTCACAACTGTTTCAAATTGGTTTGCAATCAATAGGCCAGCTGGCCAGCGTGCTTAAAATAATTATGTCATTACTGGGCACAATGGTGATGGTGCATGTTTTTGTGTTATTTTGGAAGTTCTTTTTTAGACTTAAAGGCTACGTTTTCAACTCATTTTAGCCTTGCGGGCGTGGTACAATACGCTTATGCAGCCAGACAACGATCAGCAAAATGATCAGCAAACGGGTCAATGGCAATTTGTACAAGAAGATTCGCCTCGTGATAGTGCAGCAACATCATCTGCGGCGGGTAGTGGTGAGTTTAAGTGGTCGGCGTCAGAGTTTGTGGCCTATCAGAAAAGCGGCGGCTGGTATATAGCAGTGTTTTTTGGCTTGATTGCCCTTTCGGTCATTATTTTTCTGCTTACCAACAGAGACTACTTATCAGCAGGTTCAACCATTGTTATTGGTATATTATTTATGATTTATGCCTCGCGCCAACCGCGTGTGCTCAACTACCAAATTGATAGGTCAGGTGTGCGCATAGAAGAAAAATTATACCCATATGGCGTTTTGCGGTCTTTTGCGGTAATAGACGAGGGCAATATTCATTCCATTTCCCTACTACCCCTTAAGCGATTTATGCCCTCAATCAGGATGTATTTTGAACCAAAAGATGAAACAACCATTATTGAGGTGCTTGGTAACTACCTACCCAAAGAAGATAAAGACCAAGACATGGTTGACCGCTTTATGCACAAAATCCGCTTTTAAAAACGGAGTGTTTCTTCCTGGCGGAGAGGGTGGGATTCGAACCCACGGTACCCATGGGGGCACAACGCTTTTCGAGAGCGTCCAGTTCAACCACTCCTGCACCTCTCCGTTGTTGATTGTATCAAATTATCGCAGTTTTACTGGTACTTCTGTCGGGTAGATGCCATTCATACAGGCCATACATAGCTTACCAGCCATGGCGCTTAGGGCTCGTTGCAAGTTGCTTTCGGTCAGAAAATCAATGGAGTCAACCCCTAACTCATTTTTCATGCCTTCACGATCCAAACGATTCGCAAGCAGATCAGCAGGGTTACCGGTATCCATACCATAAAAACACGGCCATTTATATGGAGGAGAAGATATTTTTAAATGTACTTCACTTGCCCCTGCTGCTCGTAACATGCCTACGAAGGCCTTCATAGTGGTGCCCCGAACAATTGAATCGTCAACTACGACGAGTCGCTTATCTGCAATAATGCTGCTTAAAGGATTTAGCTTTAGTCTGACCGCTGAATCTCGTTCCATTTGATCTTCTTTAATAAAGGTGCGGGTTATATACCGGTTTTTTTCTATACCCAGTTCAAACGGAATACCACTAGCTTGGGCAAAGCCTAAGCCGGCGTACGTGCCTGAGTCGGGGACGCCAAGCACCATATCTGCATCAGGGATGTCTTGCTCTGCTAATAGGCGTCCCATCTCTTTGCGAGCTGAAGCAACGCTAATTTCGCTAATCTCAGAACTTGGTCGGGCAAAATAGACATATTCGAAAGCACACGTTTTTTGATCGCTTTCGGCGTACATGTCTGACCAAACACCGGCTGGCCCGATAGAGATAATCTCCCCTGGTAGAATTTGTCGGTCGTGAGTTGCACCAACTTGATTTAAAGCTGCCGTTTCACTGGCTACTACATACCCTCGACCATCCTTATATACGCCTATTTCAAGCGGACGAAAACCATGACGGTCTCTAAAGGCAATTAACCTGTCTTCAGTCATGACAACTACCGAATAGGCGCCATCCGTACGCGCCGTCACCCGAGCAATCGCTGCCTCTAGTTCCTCATCTTCTTTCCATTCGCAAGCTATCTCATTTACCAACCAGTCGGTATCGGTGCCAAAAGGATTATGCTCAAGTTCTATGTGCCCATTGTGTGCCAAAGCAAAATGACGGCCATCATTCTGGTTGTGGTAGATGGGTTGAGCCGCTTCAAAGCCAGATCCTTTTGTAGTGCCGTATCTGGTGTGAGAAATGGCGATTTTACCTTCTTGCACAAACCCATTACGTACGTGCTTGGTCATCACTTCAGATACAAGTCCGCAGCCTTTCGCGCCGCTAATGCCCTCCTCTTCTGATGCGACCATAAAACCAGCTGCATCCTGGCCACGGTGTTGCAATGCCTCAGCACCTAAATAGGCAATTTTAACGACATCTTCACCAGGAGCGTATACCCCAAATACGCCGCACGCCTCGCGTGGCTTATCTGCTTCGTAGTCTGGCAGCAAGAGTTCGCCCATTTATTTGTAGTATAAAAGTGCATAATCATATGCGCAATTAAATAGTGTTGTCAAATTATAAGATTAGCCACTAGTATTACCTCTGTAAATGTGGTACTATATCCTAGTTCTTTTTAAAGGAAGAAGCGACCAGAGCGTGAAAGAAAATTAAACTTGGTTTTCTGTAGGGCGACCGTTGATTCTGACGTGCACCCGTAGTTCAGCTGGATAGAACGTCGGCTTGCGGAGCCGGAGGTCACAGGTTCGAATCCTGTCGGGTGTACCATATCGCTAATTTGAGTCGTTTTTGAACGGCTCATTTTTACTTTTAAAGAGTAAATCTCACTAACTTTAGGGGTGTAAACTTTTTCGGCTGACTCAAACATTACTCTGTCTTTAAACAACAATTGTTTACACTCCCAGAATGTTGTACCCTGTAACGTCCACCAGTTTTGTCTTATATGCTCGGCAAAGTCGATAGCAAACTTGGAGAACTCTATAAAATCTTCATCAACACTACTGGCTTGTACTATCTGTTTCCCAACATCTTCTATCTCCAGTTTTATCCTATCAATCTCAGGCTTTATATCCTCAGCTAGGTCAGGATTGAGGCTTAGACTTAGCACCAAGCTGCTTTTCTTTGACAGTAGTTCGTCCTTAAGGTTTCTCAGGTTCTTGGCTCGTTCTAAGCGGTAAACTTCTTCCTCTTTCCATACAAATTCAAGGGCGGATTTAAGGTCCGCCCTGGTATCGTCCGTCATCTCTAAATCGTCTAGAACATCGTTGATAGCCTTGTGCATTGTGTCTCGTGGGTAAGCCTTTTTGCACACCCTACAATGATAGTCGTTCCGCACCCAGCCTTTACCGTTTTTGTGTACGCCGCCAGTAAATCTGCCCTCGTGTTTAGCATCTAAGCAATTGGCGTGATTAATAATGTTCTTTAAGGGAAACTCGGGGTTAAACTGTTTCTTGCGTGTCTTCTTACGACCAGAAACAATTGCAACATTACGTTCGTATTCTTCGGGACTTATCATAGCCTCGCGTAGGCCTTTAGCTTCGGGCCAACCCTCTTTGATGAATATCCTGCCACAGTAATATGAGTCCAGCACAATAAGGTGAAAACGCTGCATATCTATTTTATTGCCTTGTGCAGTAGTGAATCCGCTGTCAAGCAGCCATCTCAGGGCTTCTGCTTCGGTCATAGCAAGCCTAGATATAGCTTTAAGTGCCGTTTGTAGCAATTTAAAACGGTTGCCTCTATCGTCTCGAACGTGAAGTCCTGCAACAGTGCCTTTCCTATAACCTAGATGTGGGTAGAACGGATAATAGCCATCAGCAACACGTTCTTTCATCTTGGTTGTAACCGTAAGTATGCGTTCTTCGTTTTCTACTTCTGCATCATAGCTACCACGAGCCAATTCATACGACGCTTCGGCGGTATCGCCGTTGTATTTATGCTGGGATGGGTCGCAGAAGATTAGCTTAACACCAAGCTGCTTAAACAAAACCTTAAAGTAGAACACCATATCAAGCTCACGCATAAAACGGCTTACCTTATCAACGAGTAAAAATTGTATGCCTTTGTTGTGCTTGCAGTAGGACAGGGCTTCTAGTAAGTCTTTCCGCCTCAGGTTTTTACCCTTTTTGCTAGAGGTTGCCATAGCCCACTCGTGAACAATTTCGGCTTCTAACTCATCAGCCATCTTGTTTACGCTAGATTGCTGTTGCTTCAAACTGTGATTGTTATCTTTTTGCTTCTTAGATGAAACTCGCCTTATGGCGATTGCCTTTGCTTTCATGGTTCATTGTTCCTTTTAACCAAAAAGCAGCCCTTTGGGTAAGCCAGTGGAATGGCAAAGGACTGCTCTTTGAAATCGATTACTAATTAACCACTATATTACCCAGTTATGAATTGTGATTGCCTCACTGAGGCATTGCAACTTTTCTATTTCATTTTATAAATGGCATAGAGAAACTTAGCCCAATCAAGTGCTTCCGCGGACGGCTTCCTGGTCTTTGTTTGTTTCTCGGCCAATTGAAAAACAACCCTTTCTTAACCCGATACCAACGTCATTATTTGAATAATTTGCGTGCTTTACGTTGAATCGAATTAGGGTTGTTCTATAGGCTTACCTTGTTTACTTTACTGCCTATAATGATACCAAATTTAGAGGGCTAAATCAAGCGTACTACCCCCGTTATTTAGTTCATAGATAAACATAAAGTTATGTGGTTATTCCGCAATAATACGCACTCGTATCTTTTACTTATGAGTAAAGTTTTTTCAGAAATACGGTCCGAATAGGGTTGCTTGAATGGTACATTGATTGGTTCGAATATTTGTAAGGCTTTTGGTAGTTACTTTCTCTGTTTAACTTTTTGCATAATATTCTGATATATTAGAGCCATGGTTGAGTTGTTTAATACTCCTTTGAGTTCGCCTGTTTACATAGGGCTTCTCGTTGTTTACTTTATTTGTGAATCAATATCAACGTTTGATACCAGAATCATACAGGCTAAGAAAAACGGATTTCTAAGAGAAGATGAAGCATTTGTCCCTCAATGGACAGGCATATTTGCAATTCTTGGCTGGCTTTCTTTTCTTGGTCTGATACTCCTCAACTGGAAAATTGCGATAGCTGTCTTTATCATTAAGTTCATTCTAAAAGTTGCACCTGTGCTAGAAAATATCGGTGCGTTACTGCTACTTCCTGTAGTTGGTAAAGAAACTGCTTCAGCGGTTAATGTTATGAGTAGAGAACAGAATAAGGCCGCCAAGTCATTGAAAGCAATGTCCAAAGCGGCTAAAGACAAAAGAGCACCTTAGACTTCATAAATCTGTTTGTATTCAAAGATACGTCAATAATTTGGGTGTATGCCTGCAAAATGGCCTAGGTGGCTTGGATTATTTAAATAATCCTGTAAGGTCGTCTAAGGAACTACGAGCTTCAATTTCTATCTGTTAAATCAGTGATTTTAATGAAAGCAAAGCACTGGTTTAACGACGCCTCTGTGAGCTATTTTGAGCGTGTTTGACAGGTTTTAGCTGCTTAGTTGTTAATATGTATTTATGAGGGAGCTACTTTAGTGCAACGCGAGTATAGCGTAAACGATTCAACGTACGGACATTTTATGTTCAAAGGTATAAATGTTCTTGAACATAATGTAGACGAAGAATTCAATAACATTTATCATACGCTTGCATATTCAGTTTGGGCCAATATCCCTGGGGATACGGGCAGATTGTTTTCTAACGATTTTGTTGCTAAGAGTGTGGACTATTTTTCGACTAGGACAGATAATGGCCAAGCAGTTTCTGACGGTGATAAATATATTGAAAATCTAACGATTATTCCCAACAGGTTCAAGGATGCTGGTAATGTAAAAGCTAGTTTTATATCTTGGCTGAAAATTCTTGAGCTTCTAAAAAATATTGAAGACAGATCTGGCAGCAAAATTCATAAAGGTACTGCGTTCTATTTTGCCGCTGGCGATGCAATTGAATCAAATGATTTTGAGTCCGGCATGATTATGATGCATCTGGCATTGAACGAAGACATTGCAAATAATCCAGACTGGGAAAGTACACCTGCACACGCATTTATGACAGTAAACCCTGAGAATGTCGGGCAATATCACAAGCCCCTCGTAGATGAAATGTCTAACTTAATAAAGAGACGACTAACCGAAGACCAAAAGAGTTATAAAAATTCTAGAAATGGCAATCTTGTTTATGATGATTTTAGGTCAAAATTTCTAAACAACACAAACAAGGTCCAAACTTCAGCCAGATACTATTTTGTGTATAGCCTGCTTCGATTCTGGCACATGCGAAAAATTCATAAAGCACGTGTAACTGATGACGTAATAGCTCCTTTGGTTTTTGGTAATTTGGTTGGTTCACTAACTCTTGTTGTTGAAACCTTATTGAGGGGAATTGTTCCTGCACCAACTAGGCCGTCGATGGCTACAATTCTGCAATCGTTAAACATGGGAATTGATATTGGTTCACTCCAAGCAGAGACTGAAGCAAATGGATTTGACGCAACAATCAATTCTCTTATTAGCGACGATTCAATAGAAAGTGACTTCAAAATTGCTTACCTTTGCAGAAACCAGGCCTTTCATGTATTGGAAAATGAGAACGTATACAACCAGCATTATATTGAAATCACTCAGTCAATTTTTAATTGTATATTTTATACAGTCGAGAACCATCATTAAGGAAAAGTATGGCAAGGCCAAACAAGAAACAGCATAAAGTTCCGAAGTCATACATGGAGCCATTTACAGACAAAAATGGCCTTGTATGGGTCGCAGATAAGAATCTAAGGCTCTATCAGGAAAAGCCTAAAAATATTTTGACTGAGAACGATTACTACACAGTTCGATTTCCTAGTGGTGGCGGAACATTGGCAATTGAAACTAAGTTTTTGGGTGGGATTGAGGCAAGCTATGCGGCAATTTATAAAAACAAAATATCTAAGCATGAACTGTTGTCTGACGAAGAAAGGGCGATAGTTGCTATCTTTATTGCTTCAATGCTGGAACGAAGCCCACGCAGGCGAGAGGCAATCCAAGATATGTTTGACCAGGTAAAGAATATAACGGAAAAGATGCGAGCATCAGTAGCTGCTATGACACCTGAGCAAAGAAAAGTATTTGAGAGTCAGTCAAAACTAATTGGTGGCAATCCAGATAATTCAATCCCAGCTGATGAATTCTTAAAAGCAGGTGAAGATGTTGGTTCATTCCATAGTTCTGGAATACCAGAAAGCGTAGCAGTTACTGCACCACTAATTTATGAAATGAAATGGGCGTTTTTGATTCGACCCAAGGAATCAGAACCATTTATAACTTCAGATAGTCCATGCACCTTTGATATTCCAACTTTACCGCCAAAATCAATATTCGGAGGGCTGGGCCATAAAGATGTTGAGGTAAGTATGGCAATGTCGCCCGATATTGCGATTTTGTGCGGCTATCAAATGGAACAAGATTGGGGCTATATGCCCGCCAAAGAGTCAGAAGTACAGGAAATTAACAGAAGAATAAGGAGGAGGAGCGAGACGCTTGTAAGCAACGACAAACTACTCCTAGAAAGACAAATTGAGAGAATCAAGTCACTTATTAATCAAAAACCTTAACTGCATTATTTAAATAATTTTGCCTTTAATCAGGGTTGCTTAGGGTTAATAGGTGTTTAGGTCTTTATAGACTAAGGGTTCTATGCCCCCCGGGCTATAACTACTATACTTACCGGTGCTCTTATATGAGTGATACTCACCAGCGATGATACTTCGCCATCTCTGTAACTCTAGGGTAAGCGGGTGTAAATTTTCACACAGGTAGAGTACCACGAAAGGAGCCAGGTTTTATCCTGGCTTTTTTCGTGGCTGTTCTGACATGATTCTGGTTCTGTGACAGAGATTTTGCGTAAGCAAAATATCGTAGTCACGGGTTCGCTCATGAGGAACTATCGCATCCGCCAGCTGGCGGAGAGAAAGTGACGAAATGTTGTCATCCTGCCTTGGTGTACCAGAGTGGAATTACAGATAGGGATTGAAATCGTTTTCAATCTCTTTTTTGTTGGATATTTCTTAACACCTTGGAATGAGTTTGAATCCCGTTTGGTGTTTTGCTTGTGCTTGGGATTGAAGTCACAATCACCTAAGATTAGATTTATGGCGCTGGAAGATTTATCAGGATTAGTTCAAAGGCTACGTGAAGAAGGCATCAGAACCGAAAGGCTTGATGACTGGCAGAATAAAGGTCTGCTTGGGATAATGCTCGGTACAGAAAGCGGAGCTTACTATATCGTGGAGCCGGTAGGTAATCCAAGTTTAGTCACAAGGCTTTCCGAAGCACCCCCATATTATGGTGAATACAGAATGCCTGCTACAGAGGCGATGGTGCGAAGACAAGGAAATCCCGATAGAAGATTGGAATTAGGAAATCCTATGAATATATTAGGACTTTCAAGAAAAGGTCCAGAGTTTGACCCTGACTCACTATATACAACCACTCCCCTAGTTGAAATTACTTACCTGGAAGCTGCCGGCTAAAATTGTTTGAACTTCGTGTACTACCGTGTACCATTTGGTAATTACAGATAGAGATTGAAGTCGCTTTCAATCTCTTTTTAGTTGGACAATTTTAAACACCTTAGAATAAGTATGAATCCCATATATCATCTTGCTTATGCTTGCGCTGCTCGACCCTCATCGTTACTATAGATTTAAGGAGATTTCTATGTCTGGTGAAAAAATTGGTCAAGAAGCTGATTTGTTAGCTCAGAAAGAACTGTGGGCGCAGTCTATGGCAGACCTAGTTACTACTGAAAGAGGGATAGATGAGGAAACGGCACTTTCAGCAGCTCGCTGGGCTTGCTTGTGGGTGGATGACTATAAAACTCTAATGGCTGCGCAACCACCAGCTAATTTAGATGAAGTCAAAGCTCACCTCGAAACCGCAAGAGTAAGCTCACTAGAGAGAAGCACTGGTTTGACGCGTTACCCTACGGGAGTACCTACATTGCGCGCGATTATTGCAGCACAAGATGTATTTTGCTGGGCTTTTGGGGATGAAGCAGAAGATGTCAGGCAGCTGCTTGATACTCAGCCAGAATAGTTTGAACTTCGTGTACTACCGTGTACCATAGTGAAACTACAGATAGAGATGAAGCACATTTCAGTTTCTTTTTTGATGGATATTTCTTAACACCTTAGAATCCATTTGAACCCTGTTAAGTGTTTTTCATTACCTTATTGCATTTTGTAATGTATATGTGCTATAGTAATGAATATGAAGAATACTATTACTATCACCAGCAAGGGGCAGGCAACCATTCCAGCTTCTTATCGTCGCAAACTAGGGGTAGGAGCAAACGGAGGCACTCTAGATATACGTTTTGATGAATCTAGGGGCGAACTTGTTATAGCAAAGCCATTAAGCGTAGAGGAGTTAAGCGAAAAATTAAGTGGTTATATAAAATCAGGGACAAAGCCTCTGGTTGATGTTGATGCTTATTACCAGAAGAATCGTGACGGTCGCAAATAATGAGATTCGGCGGCTCATTAGACACGAATGCATTACTGAGGTTACTCTTGAATGACGTGGCCGAACAGCACAAGGCCATAAAAAAATTACTACGTGAGGCGAAGGGCCAGCTTGCGGTTGCCGACATTGCGATAATTGAATTGGTGTTCGTGCTTGAAAGATACTACGGCTTTTCCCGTCAACAAGTCAGCGAAGCTGTCACCGGACTTATGCTACTCCGAGAAATAAACTGCAACCGCCCGCTATTTGAAAAAACGCTACCCATTTATATAAGCCATTCTGCACTATCTTTTGAAGATTGCTGCCTGAGCACATACGCGATACTCAATCAGGCTGAACCCTTATGGACCTTTGATAAAAAGCTGGCTACTCAAGCGAACAGCGCCAAGCTAATTGCCGTTTGAACTTCCCTTACTACCGTGTACCACGAAAGGAGCCAAGTATTATCATGGCTTTCTCGTGGTTTCTACAACCGGGTTTGTATCAGGATTGTTACAATGTCTCAACCAATTTAACTAACTTTCGGGTTCTTGCCAGGTTTCTAATTACAGTCCTTTTGTGGTTGAGCCGTTTATGCAGAATCACTTTGTGCTTTGGTCTGGCCTCAATTATTGCGTTGAATGTTCTTATTGCGCCGTCAAAAGGAACTATCTCATCGGAGTGACTAGATATCAACAGTACCCTCTTATTTTTATAGTTTGCAAGATCAGGATATTGAAGCCGTGACCATGCGCTTCTAAGCGTCTCTTCGTTATAGTTGGTTTTTTTGAAGTATTCGCGAATATGCGGCATGCGCCAAACAGCTTGGGCAACGTCACCCCCAGTATTCATTACACACCAATCAACTTCAGGTATTCTTGCCATACAGTTGTACCCAATAAATGCACCTAAACTACTGCCAAAAATGCCTACAGTAGTGTTTGTGCTTAAACCGCTGATCTTGCTCTGCAACGAGCTACAGACTTGGTCAATAGCTGAAATTAATCCATTTGGGTCCCCAGCTGACCAAATGCTTTCCTTGAACTCATAGGCTTCTACGGAGTAGCCCAGTCTCACCAATGATTGTATTGGTAGCCTACACCGAGAGATAGTTACGCCATACGGGCAAAGAAAGAAGATGAATTTATCTTTATTGTTGCCAAATGCTTTACTCTTGAATAACACAGTTAGATTATACAGGGCGAGACTATGAAGCAGTATTAGTTATGCTAGTTCTTGCTTTGTTAAAAATACTGTACCGCGGGCAAGTCCAAGACACGCTGTCAAGGGTGCTACCGTTGATAATGTTTCTCGGGCGCTGTGTAAGTTTTCAAGTCACCCACAACCAGAAACATTAAGACTCAGACCACTGCTCGCTTCAGTTGAAGTACCGCCCATTAATGACGAAGCTCGTCAAATTCTACAGGAATTAGTTCTGAGATAATCCCTCATCTTGAAGATCAATTACGTGAGCAAGACAGAAGTCGCATAAAATAATAAGCTATATTTTGCTCATGCTTGCAATTGATACGGATTATGCTAGGGTTTAAGTATGAAACCGAATGCCTCAGAGTTTACAGGTATAACGCCTCTTTCAGAAGGCCATCCAAATATCGATGCCTCTCTTCAGGCGAGTAATGATTTGCTGGACCCAACACAAATGTTTGACTTAGGCAATATTTTACCGGAAGAAATGGTACATATTCATACTGCAGAAGGTAGCTTGACTTTACTTCATCCACCAGAGTCAACCTGGGGGGCCGGCAGTAGCTGCATCACACATGTAGTAGAGAGTACTATTAAAGGAATCAAAGCAGATGACGTCATTCGTCTAGACGGCTGCTCGGCTGGCATAACTACCTATGCACAAACTGGGTTTATTGGTCAGTATGGCCGTTTAATGTACTCTAAATTTCCGAAGCGACTACTGCCAGATGAAGACGTTGCATATTTGCAAGGTCTTGAGCCTGAAGAAAGGAAGAGGGCGCTAGATACCTTAGGGTTTATTTCTATTGAAGACGGCACGTACTATACAGAAAGATGGGACGGTACGTATCATTTTACGGCTGAAATTCTTAGAGCTGAGCGAGAAAAACCTGGTGAAGACCCAGAGCCAATTTTCGAATGAGAACACCTTCAATCGTTACCAGCAACTTAGGTAAGCTTAGAGAGTATGTAGCGCTTTTACTAAAAGATAGTGAAAAAGCTTTACGATTTTTTGGCTCAACCCTCCTTGCCCCTTCGTAAAAGCGTAGGTTAAATCGCCTATGCTTGCAAAATATGAGGTGAGTAGTAGAATTGTCGTATGTCGGGAACTCTCACAACTTCTTATCAAGCAACCTCTGAGAAGCTCCCACTACTGGGCGAAGAAGCTATCCTGGAAACGTTATATGAAGTTGGTCTTCCAGAAGAATTGTATATTGTTCTTGGTGGTGCCAACATGGTTTTAAGGGGTATCAAGCCAACCACGCAAGATGTGGATTTACTTGTGTCTGAAGAGGGCTTTGCTCTACTAAGAGAGCGACCTGCATCCACATTAAAGCGCCCGCCCGCTCGAGCAGTGGCGTTAGGTGCGGCAAACCCTACGGTATGGGTACACGATAACGAAACGCCGATGCCAATTAGTGCTACCGAATCACTTGGTGATGGATTTTATCCGATGACATTTTGGGAATTCAAAGGCCAGTCTGAAGCGGTTCGAGGTATTCCATGTCTAAATCTTGACAATGTTATCGAGTCAAAAAAGGCACTCCAGCGGCCTAAAGATAAAGAAGATCTTATGCGCATCGGTACTTTTTTGGGTGTAGAAATTCAACTCCCGATTCCGACTGTTGCGTTGCCACATATTGAGTCCACTTTTTAGTCTACGTGGTTTTACACAATTGCCTTTGCTTGAATAAAGGCTGCAAGCGTAGATAATATAATCTGTGGCTGGAGAAGTATTACTGAGTTATAACGATTTAACGACCTTACGTATAGAGTCTCGCGAGGCGCTAGCTAGGTTAGGCATTAGTTCTAACCCTGGCTTTACAAATCGGAATATTATTGATGGTTTAAGTCGTGCTATAGGGGTAGGTTCGGAGTTTCCTGAAAACATGGAGTGGTCTGAATATTCAGGTGAAATTTTTAGAGATTGTTTGGGAGAAATCCTAGGTTTAGAATTACCACCAAGTGCTTCAGAAGTAGTTGATGGGCTTCGGAGGGTGACACGTTAAGATCTTTTGCTGATATCTCAGCAACTCCGCTTATGCTATTCTTAAAACATGAAACATAATCAAAAAGGCTTCGGCGCGGTAGAAGTAATAATTGTAATTATAATTCTTGGGTTGGTTGGCGGTGTGGGCTGGTATGTCTTCTCAAAAAATAAAGACTCGTCCGAACCATCATCCAGCACTCAAGTAGAAGAACAATCTGAAGAAGCCGAGCAAAACGCTGAACCAGAAGCGAAGGTCATCGATAACGAACGCTTTACCCTAACCTTGCCAAATGGCTTTGAAGAATCAGCAGAGAGAATATTTACCTACACCGCTAAGCCCGGAAAAACCTATTCATATGCAAATGCCACAACCGGCGATTATTTTGAACTTAACTTCGAGATTGCAGCCAGCGGCATCAGCTCCGACTATACGTGGTTTTTTACCGAGCAAAACAATAAGATTACGCTTGAAAAAGCCTCAACCACTGTATGTTCGAGTGCGAATGACGAGATGTGTACATCCGCTGGCAATAACCGGCTCGATAGTTACATTGGCAGTAAAACGCAAGAAGATTACTACTTTACGTTTGGCAATACAAAAACCGAATCCCCTGCCGATGTAACGTTTGTAGATGAATTTATAGAAAACCTAACAATCAAATAAAAAGTCGCTTTGGTAACACCGAAGAATCACTAAAGCCGTGGTGAGGTGTTTACGGTTTAACTTGTACGCAAGGCACCTGGTAGAGCGTTTGGTAGATCTCACAGAACCGCGAACTAAGTGATCAATTAACGTGCTGTCTTAAGCCAGGCTGGTATATAATTTTATTATGGAAGACGGGCCAGAAGTACTACCACAAGAAACAGAAGAACGACCTCTCATGTCCGAGGAGCAGCTCAGAGAAGCAGTAGAGCATTTAGCTAGGGCACCACGGCGCACTCCAGACGGCATGAGTGAGATTGTACTAAGATCCTGGAAATTGCCCGACCCAATGCTTAGTCCAGAAGATCAAAGACTGGAAAAAAGAGTAAAAGCAGAAGTGTTTAGAAAATTTGGTTGGGACAAGCGTCGTTCGGAGCGGCGCACGACTGAACAATCTATTCCCAACCCGGAAGATCTTTAGAACTATTTTTTGCATTGGAAACATTTTGGGTGTATAAAAAAGCCATGGCAAATGGTGAGCAGCATGTAGCAGAATTTAGAGACGTTGTTGAAACTGTACTTGAAAAACACAGAAGACTACAAGCAGCGGCAGATGCCCAGTCGTCGCTTCGTCGGATACGTCCAAATAATACGGGTTTACGTGCGGCTGGGTTGGTGTTTGCGCACATCTTGCCCAGACAAGGGCGAAGCTCGGTTTTTGGATTACGACCCAAAGAGCTGTGGGGTGTTGCTGACCAATACGAGTATAAATTCAAAAACCATTCCGGAAGAATGGCGCTTCTATCATCAATCGAACTGCCCGGCACACTGGTTAGGCGTGTTGAATTTTCAGGATCAGCTCCGCTCCTTGGCATTAGCACGGAAAGAGAATTAGACAAAGAAGAAGCTGCACTGGCAGTAACTTGGATTAAGTCACCTCATTTGTATCCAGAAATTCATAACCAGCTGGCTTCACTCTTACCCACAGAAGTTGAAGCTACGGGGGCAGAATTTGCTAAACAGAACGAAGCTAGAGATCAGTATCAAAGAGATATGGAAGCAGTACGACGAGCATCGATACCAGGGCCTGATTTTTACAATCGTACTATCGGCTAGTCTAAACTATTGATCTGAAAGTACGTGGTGAATCTGATCAACCACGGGGCCGAGCTCTTCGCGCTTTACGCCCGCAAACGGAAACGCCGCACCGTGCTCACCAATGTAATCAAGATGTACATGTGCTACCTTAAGCGCAAGTTTGCGTAACTGACTATAGCGGTCTTCGTGGGTTTCGTCACCTGCCTCAAGAATTTTGAGCGCTACCCTGCCCGCCTGAACACTAGTCATGAGATAACCGATACGCTCAGACAAATTAAATCCTTGCCTTAGCAGGGTGCCTTCTTTATTGGCGATAGTATCCTCGGCCAGTTCTATTATTTCTTCGGGTACGTCATCGTACAACATCCCAAACAGATATTCTCTTATAATAGCTTCACTAACTTCATGATCATCAGTTTTGTCATGAAAGGAAACATCACCGACGGGAGTGATGCCACAAGCTTCCGCTAGCTCCGGTAGTTCACATTCGCCCGTATCATGAAGAAGTGCCCCCAGCCTACCTCCAACTACTTCTAAATTGGTAAATGGTTCTGCGCCTGGTGTTGTTTGCTGGTGTAGAGCTAACAAGCGAAAAATATTTTCTTCAGTATGCGTCATGTGCCGCAGCGGGTGAATATCGTCGCCCAAGTCTGCCAACATCTGGGTACGATCGTAACCATATTTTTGGGCGTATCTAACGGGTTGCGTTGCATGATGAACGCCAAAGTCGCTCGTGGCATAACGGCCAAAAAGCTCGTCGTAAGTTAGGTGGGTTGCCCCTGGGTGTAATAAATTTGGCGATGTTATTGCCACCAAGTCTGCTGTTTCCCCACCCCGTAATGCTTCGACGCTCGTGCTCATAGTTACCCTCTCTTTTATTTGAGCCTTATTGTAACAAAGGTTACTTGGTATTATATAGAATTATGTCGTTGAGTTTAATTATAGGCCCAATGAAAAGTGGCAAGTCGCTTGAACTTGTGGCACGTGTAGCGCCCTATGAATTTGCAAAAAAGAAAGTGTTGTATATCCAGCCCGTGCATAATGTACGCGATGAGGGGATTAATTCTCGCCTTGGTCTAAATACCAAAGCAAAAAAAGTTAAAACTCTAAAAGAAGTAGTAGACGATTTTGATGTTATTGGCATTGATGAAGTACATATGTTTGATGCTTCTGATGTAGAACAAATTAAAAAATGGCTTCAAAACGGAAAAATCATTGCTATTAGTGGTCTTGATATTGACTATAAGGGCCAGATGATGGCGATTATCAAGAAGCTGCTTGAGCTGAAGCCTGACTATCTCATTTCAAAAACATCCGTATGTGAAGTCTGTCATGAATATGCTGCTGTCTATACCCAGGTGCTTCATGGCGGCATAGAAGTCACTAGTGGCGTACCACCGGTAGTACCTGACGATGGAACGTATACATATGAACCACGGTGCCGCAACTGCTTCATCGCCCGGTAATCTTTAATATCAAATTACATAGAACATGTTTTGCTTGTGCTTGCAAGGTTTTTTGAAATGCTATATATTCTCTAGTGCTTACTAATGGAGCTTTATTATATGGAGAGTGTGAAAAAAACATCCGACAGAAACACCGAAGCAAGTACAGAAGATAGCGATATAAAAACCGCACAGAAAGCAGACTTATCTGATACTGATGCTTTGCTTGAAGAAATTGACGAACTACTTGCAGATGAAGTAGCTGCAAGTGAGGCTGCTGAACGTGAAGCTTATAAAGAAAAGTTGCGGTCAATTAACTTTATAGGCAAGAGGGCTACTGATCCTTGTGCTGATGTAATAAGGGTGCCTGAATTTATGGCTGAACCTTTACTGCGAACAGGGATGTTTAAGGAATCAAATTGCGAAGGCTGCTAAAAAAGTACAAGTTTAATATTAGCCGCGTATTGCCCAAAACCGAAATGATCGGAAGATTATAAATATATAATCGATAAGTTCGACTCCCGGCATACTTATGATACCTGGACACCTAGTTTAAACATTGTAGCTGCTTAAGTCTTGTGCAACCGTTATTTTGCCCTTAAAGCCCGAGCGTCGCGCATCGTTAATGATTTCTGCTACAGAGTTATTGCCGGTATAGTGTGTGAACACAAGTTTTGCACTGTTTGCACGTTGAGCGAGTACGGCTGCTTCGTACGGATTAAGGTGGCCTTGATCTAGTGGCTTGCCAATATCAATCGCAGCTTCGCATAAAAATAGGTCTGCATTGTTGGCAGCTAATTGTAGTCCGGGTGACAACGTTGAATCGCCGGAATAGGCGATGATTGCACTGGGAGTTTCAATGCGGTATGAGTATGCCTCTAGTTGATAATGTTTCGTTTTGTAAGCAGCTATTGATAACTGACTATTAATATTTACACGATACTTGTTGACTAAAGGGGTGAACTTTAAATTTACTCGCTTTAGCAAATCTTTATTGTACGACCATCCTTTTGTCATGTATTCAGTGCGCACCTCTTCTTCAATGTCAGACGGTCCAATAATATGAAGCGATTCTTTTTGGCTCCTCTTCATGGCGTATAAATAAAAAGCTTGTAAAATTGGCTCAAGCACAAAATGATCTGCATGATAATGACTGATACACACAACATCAATGTCGGTTAGTTTGATTCCTAGCTTGTCTATTTGCGGTAAAACACCTATTCCTGCATCGAGTAATATTTTGTAATCGCCAACCTCTAGTAGGTGTGATGACGGGTATCGAAACTTACCTTCGCCTTGTGTAATAGATATGCCCGACCCAAGAACGGTTAATTTTACCGGAATTGTTCGTTGCGCTTTTTTGTTTGCCATTTTTTTATGGCGCATGATTTTTCGAAGCATGTCTCTATGCCTACACCATTACTTCCATTTGACAAGCATATTGTTCTTCAGGCAGATACACACTGTACTTTATGGTCCCAACGTCATCGTACTTTTCTTTGCCAGTGTAATGTTTGAGTTCATTTGTTATGGTAATATCTTTCTGAAAGGGTTCAGTAAGCATAATATAGTTATCTTGCGGAACCGAATTTTTTAATAATCTATGAGCAGCTATTACATCTACACCAGACAACTCCTCGTACTGAGCAATTTTATGCAATAGGGCCTTTCCCTGGTGCACAATAATTTTTAGACCCAGTTTTTCTATGCCCCGACATGAGTTACCGTAGCATAGTTTAGAGCCACTTAGGTTAACAAGTTCGCACGCAAAGGTTTCAAAAAATAAGGGTAGTTTACGAGCTATTAGTTGTCTGGTATTACGCCACTTGGCTCTGTTTTTGTCTCTTACTGCATAGACAAAAACAGCATCGCCCTCAAGTTTAGAGACTTTTAAGGGGATTTTAATTTGTTCGATCAGCGCCGCAATCAGTTCACCAATAACGACCTCACTATGAACCTCGTGGCTGCGGTGATTTGCAATCATAAACTTTGTATAACCGCTAATATCTAAGAGAATGAGAATGGCATCTCTACGCTTAACGCGATTAAAAAACATAAGCTTATTTTAGCACGGCGTGCCAAGCCAAGATTTTGGCGGCTATTCAAATCTTTCGCACCGATCGAAGCATACGCCCAGAAAAGAAACGGACTCGTTTGTCGTAATGTTCATTTTGACTTATACTAAGCTTATAAACATAAGCAGCTAAGGTGAACTACATGCCAAAGCAGTCTATCTCAATCGTGAACGAAAAAAGTTTTTTTGTGTTGGCATTAGCCAGAATTGCGCTTGGACTGACGTTTTTATGGGCCTTTTTAGACAAACTGATGGGGTTGGGTTTTGCGACCTGTCGCGATGCTAAAACCGATGCCGTAACTATGTTTTGCGAGAAAGCATGGGTTAATGGCGGCTCACCAACGTCCGGCTTTTTACAATTTGGCACTAAGGGCCCCCTGGCGGGCTTTTATCAGAGCCTGGCTGGTAATGCTGTTATAGATTTTCTCTTTATGGCTGGCCTGTTGCTTATAGGGGTTGCCCTAATTGCAGGTATAGCCATGAGGTTGGCAACTATATCGGGTACACTGCTACTGTTAATGATGTGGTCTTCGATGTTGTTACCCGAAAATAATCCGATTATTGACGAGCATATTATTTATTCGCTTGTATTGTTGAGCCTTCTGGCCTCAAATAGCCAGCAAAGGTTAGGTTTACGCAGTTGGTGGGTTAGGCTTCCTGTTGTCAAGAGATTTCCGGTTATGGAGTAGGCAATTTGCCGATGGCAAAAGCAAATAACATCAGACCAGCAATACGGCGCTTTTTTAAGGGCGACATACATGACAACTGGGCCGCCAAAAGATTTTATAGCCATGATGCCAGCCTGTTTGAATTAGAGCCCGAGCTGGTTGTCTTTCCGCAAGATGTTGATGACATTTGTCAGCTGGTAAAGTATGTTCAAAATAATAAAAAATCAAACCCTAGTTTGTCACTCACTGGCCGTAGCGGCGGTACCGATATGTCGGGTGGCGCTATTAATGACTCAATCATTGTTGCCTTCGAGCGTTATTTTACGCATATCAAACCTTTAAAAGACAAAACAGTAAGCACTCAACCCGGCGTTTATTATCGAGATTTTGAGCGCGTGACACTAAAAAACAACCTGCTCTTACCAACCTACCCTGCCTCACGCGAGCTTTGTATGATTGGCGGTATGGTGGCAAATAATGCAGGCGGAGAAAAATCTTTAATCTATGGTAAAACCGACCAATATGTAACTCAACTTACAATTGTTTTAAAAGATGGGCAAGAGCACACGTTTAAGCCACTACAGAAAGCAGAGCTCACAAAAAAGCTCAAAGAAAAGGGGCTCGAAGGTGATATTTACAGGGGTATCTATAAATTAGTAACTGAACAAAGCGAAACTATAGCCGGATCGAAGCCGCAGGTTAGCAAAAATTCTACCGGTTACAATATTTGGGATGTATGGGACGGCAAAACCTTTGACCTAACTAAAATTATTGTCGGGTCGCAAGGAACATTAGGTCTTATAACTGAAGTAACGTTTCGTTTAGTGCCCGCTAAACCGCTGTCAGGAATGCTGGTAGTCTTCTTAAAAGACCTTGATTCACTCGGCGAGATTATAAAAGAGACCCTACCGCTACAACCCACAAGCCTGGAATCATTTGATAATCATACGTTAAAATTTGCATTTCAATTTTTCTTTAGTTTTCGTAAAACACTTGGCTGGAAACGGTTTATTTTGTTGGGACTCAGTTTTATACCGGTCTTAAAGCATATCTTGCGTTTTTTACCGAGCTTTCCCAAGATTGTTATGTTGTGCCAGTTTGAGGGTGACAATCAAAAACAAATAGATCAAAAAATCCTTGCCTTGCAAAAAATCATGGAACGCAGAGGTATTGCTACGCAACCAGCCGAAAACAAGCACCAAGAAGAAAAATTTTGGATAATGCGCCGCGAAAGCTTTAATTTGTTAAGAAAAAACGTGAGACGCAAGCACACCGCGCCGTTTATTGACGATTTGATTGTGCCGCCTGATGTTTTGCCAGAATTTTTGCCTCGCCTGATAGCTATATTAGAGCGCTACAAGTTTTTGTACACCATTGCTGGCCACATGGGTGACGGCAACTTTCATGTTATTCCGCTAATGAACCTAAGAAACAAATCAGAACGCCAAAAAATCTACCCTGCGTTAGAAGAGGTAACCAAGCTGGTGCTTGAATATCATGGGTCACTTTCAGGTGAGCATAATGACGGAATGATACGCGGACCAATGCTAGAACACATGTATAGTCCAGAAATGGTCGCAATTTTTAAGCAAATTAAACATATATTTGACCCCGACAATATTTTTAATCCGCATAAAAAAACTGACGCAAATTTGGAATTTTCTAAACGCCACATCAGGAGAAACTTTTTATAATGCAAGTGGTAATTGTAGGAGGCGGTTTTGGTGGCGTAAAAGCAGCTTTATCGCTAGCAAATAAACGCGACATAGAGGTTAAGCTGATATCATCGCAGAACATTTTCGAATATCATGCTGCCCTGTATAGAGCCGCTACGGGACGCTCACCGCTTGAGGTTGCCATACCCCTTAATGATTTTTTTGCCTACGCTCATAACATAGAGGTTGTGATCGATACTATAAATGATATTAATCCAAAAACTAAACACGTTTTAGGTGATTCGGGTGCTCGGTATCAGTTTGATGCGCTCATTTTGGCGATGGGCAACGTAACTGATTACTATAATATTAAAGGGTTAAAAAAGTATTCGTACGGTGTTAAAACAATTCACCAGGCATTAAAACTAAAACGTCATTTGCACGAACAATTGTTGAATGCAGAGTCTGACAATGACTATGTTGTGGTTGGGGCTGGCGCGACGGGCGTAGAATTAAGTGCTGAGCTAACGGCTTACTTAAAAAAAATTCGTCGTAAGCACAAAATTAAACGCAAATTTACGGTTCATCTTATTGAGGCTGGCCCAAGGGTGCTTGCCGCTATGCCAGCAAACTTCTCAAGCGTAGTTCAAAAACGGCTCAAAAAGCTCGGCGTAAAAACACGTTTTAATACGCCTGTCTTGTCAGAAACCATGGACGGCATCAAACTTGAAACCAAGCCCATACAATCGCACACTGTCGTATGGACGGCTGGCGTTGTCAATAACCCCTTGTTTAGTAAATTTCCGGATGTTTTTAAAACCGGCAAATTGGGGCGCGTAAAGGTAGATGAGTTTCTACAAGCCTCGCCAGATTTATACGTTATAGGAGACAGCGCCCTAACACCTTACAGCGGCATGGCTCAAACCGCCTTAAAAGATGCTGATTTTGTAGCACGTAATATTTTACGAGCACAAAAAGGCCGGTCTGCTCTAACGTATCGACCCAAGCAGCCAGTGTATGCAATACCGGTAGGCACACGATGGGCAGCTGTTTTATGGGGTAATATTCGCGTACATGGGCGATTTGGTTGGGTGCTACGGCGTATTGCTGATCTTCGGTTGTATCTCTTGTTTTTGCCCATGGCGAAGGCGGTTCGGGTTTGGCGGTACGGCTATGAAGATGTTGAGGTTTGCCCGGTGTGCAAGCAGTAGTACTATGTAGGTATGATAAAAAAAGTCACTAACTCAATTTTTAATGATTTGATCTTTATTACGTGGATCGTTGCCCTGGTGGCTACAATTGGTAGCCTGGGTTTGAGCGAGGTTATGAATTTAACACCATGCACGCTTTGCTGGTATCAGCGAATTTTGATGTTCCCGCTTGCCTTTATTTTAGGGGTAGGTGTATATCGTAAAGACACTAATGCCGCCTACTATGGGTTGCCCTTAAGTATTGTTGGCGGGCTGATTGCGCTGTATCATTCATTGTTGCAATGGGGCATTATAAAAGAGGTAGTATCAACCTGTTCTATTGATAGCTCGTGCGCGGTCCCGCAGATTAACTGGCTTGGTTTTATTACCATACCCTTCATGTCGTTCTTATCATTCCTAGTTATAAGTGCCTTGATGTTTTTACAGGTACGACGTTTGCGTAGATAAATTTTTTCCTAACAACAGAATGGTCCTATTGTTGTAAAAACTGCAGCGGTATTTTGATTGACAATGCTTATGTAAATTGGCAAAAATGGACATATGGGCTTCCGCCGCCGCGAGCATCATGTAGCATCCCTAGATGAGCTTAGCGCAGAAATTGCGTGTAATGGTGGTACGATAAGGGGATATTATTACGAGACTACTGGCCAGCATCCCGAAATAGTGTCTGATTTTTCCAGAGAAGACACATTAGTAGAAGACGTGATAGGTGTGCCGGGTATTTTTCATCGTCCCGAAGGTTTTGAAGACCACAGCAATGATATAGTCTTTGTGTCTGAAGCGCTAGAAAGTTTTGGTGCTCGGGTGGTAACAGATGAGGCGGTAACCGGTTACGCTGTTTCGGTTTTAACGCGGCATAATCTTGGCGGAGCGGCTACAGCAGGCGTGCGCTAGTAGTATCCTCCAGTTTGTTTATGCAAACGGTATTAGCTGGGGCGTAGTTGCACTAAGTTTTCTGCCTCTTAAAAAGTAAAAAATGTACTCGCGACTGCCAGCTACAATCTAAAATCTTACAGACGCAATTATTTATGCTGCTGGCTGGTATTTTGAGTTTGCGGAGATTCAGATGGGTTTGAACTGGGCGGTGTTTTCTCGGGCGTGGTTGGACTGGTGCGCTTTTGAATAACTTTATAGGTAACAAAAAGGATAACGCCAACGAGCAATAAACCAATGCCAAATAACGAGAAGTAACCGCTTATAAGATTGGCAAAATGCTGACTGATATGTTGAAGGGGCTTTTGAAATTCATTGGCTCCAGCCTGTTTTTCAGCCAGCGCAAAGACGCCTTTGACTGTTCCTTGCGAAATAAAGCCCAGCAATAGATACAACAAGCCAAGCGGAATAGCGGCCAGGCCTAGGGTTCGTAACGCTCGGTACCGTGGTTGGCTAAAGACTGCTATAACTGCTACTGCCACTACAAACAACACTCCGCTTATTAGCGGCAGCCGTTTTACCCAGGTATATGTTGATTTAATCGGGGCAAGGTTTTGACTAATCGATTGCTGGCTTTCTTGCTCGATCTGTTGACTAGTGGTTGCGGTGTTTTCGTTACCAGGATTGCTTTGGGCATCTTGGCCTAAAAGATTGTTCGCATCAGTCGCCAGGATTTGTTGACGGACTTTCTCGACTTCTGCGGCTGTATTATAGCCGCGGGGAATGCATTCAATGGCCGTAATGTCATTGGTGGTGGGTACTACGCTGCGCGAGCAAGCAGGCAGAGTAGCCAAGCGTGCTTCTATATTTTGTGTTACGTGATTAGCAAAGTTTGCCTTAATTGCGTCTACATCGATCTTGATCTGGGGGTTGTCCGTCTTGCCATCTAACCAGGCGTACGTGGTATCTATACCGTCTTCTGCAATATTTTGAATGGTTTCATCGCTAAGAGATTTGTTTATGGCATCTTCTACCAGGGGGCCTGACACTTGTTGAGCGGTTTCGTCGCCTTGTATAAATTGTGAGCGAACCTTCTGTGCCGTTATACTGTATAGTTCACTATCTTTTAAGAGTTGCTTTGTCTGCTCTGGCTGGCCAACCACCTTAAGAAACACAATGCTACCAACAAACAAAAGGGCGCTAATTACCAAAATGAATTTGCTTATGCCTACTGCTACTTTGTGTGAGGTTTTCATGACAAGTGTTTATGCTATATGTATACTTGTAGTATGCAGGAAGAAAGCGTTTTTACCAAAATTATTAAGGGTGATATTCCGAGCTATAAAATTTATGAAGATGATCAGGTCTTGGCGTTTCTTGATATTCACCCTATTCAGCCTGGACATATATTGGTAGTGCCAAAAGTTCAAATCGATCATCTTTGGGATTTACCTGACGATGTCTACCAGGCCGTTTGGCGTGTTTGTAAACAGTTGGCTGCTCACCTACAGAGTCGCCTTGGGGTTAAACGGGTTGGCGTCCAGGTACTGGGCCTTGATGTGCCTCATGCGCACGTACATCTTGTACCCTTTAATACATCTGCAGAATTTAGACACATACCTGATTTACAGGCAGAACCAGATCATGTTGCCTTGGCGGAAATGGCTCAAAAACTTAAGCTGGAGGCCCTGTAATGCCCCCTACCGTCGTAGCCCTTATGTTTGGCGCTGGGTTTGGCGCTTGGGTTTATACAAAAATTTATCGAAACACGGGGGGTAATACCCAGAATGCTCTGGTCGTGGCGGCGGTAGCAACGGTTTTTGGCTTTATGGCGATGTTATTACTGTTGCGTTTTATAGACCAAGCCTTGCTGTAACTAGCCATTTAATACTAGTTTTGCCTTCCCTTTTTCGTCCACAACTGGTAATATGAGGTTTATATGGATCCCGTTAAGCGCTTGATAAGCAGAGTGTTTTATGGGTAAAAGGAGTAATCAAGGGTGGAATCAGCAGATTTAGCAAATCTCCAGAGACCTAACGGGATGGACGAGGTAGGTCTCGGTAAACAGCTGCAAAACGCGCGCGTCAGTGCGGGCTTAACGCAACAAGTACTCTGTCAAAAAGCAGAAATTTCTTACTCTACCCTTGCAAAAATAGAACGAGGCGCCATTAAGGCGCCATCAATTTTTACCATCGAGCGGATTGCTGACGTTTTAGGAATGTCGTTAGATGAGCTATTGGGCCGCCAAGTAGCCCCTACCCTCCCCCCGATAATGCCAAAAAAGACCTCTAAAAGCGGTGTGCGGTTTGTTTATTTTGATGTAAATGGTTGTTTGGTGCGCTTTTTTCACCGTGCCTTCCTGCGCCTAAGCGAAGAGCGAGGTGTTCCGGCTGACGCTGTCGAGTCTACTTTTTGGCACTACAATGATGCGGTTTGCAGGGGCGAAATGAGCATGGATGACTTTAATGCGCGACTTGCAGAAGCCCTCGGCCTGCCAGAGGTTGATTGGGCTGATTATTATATGGAAGAGGTTGACCCCATCCCCGAAATGCACGAATTGCTTACGTGGGCAGCCGAACATTACCAGATTGGGCTCTTAACCAATATTATGCCCGGTTTTATTGATGAAATGCTCGAACTCAAGCTTATCCCTAACCTCCCCTATACAGCGATTGTTGATTCGTCACAAGTGGGCTCAATCAAACCAGAAGAAGATATTTACAAAATTGCAGAAGAAAAAAGCGGCTGCGAGCCAAAAGAGATTTTACTTGTTGATGACAGCCGGTCTAATGTCATTGCGGCTGAAAAACGTGGCTGGAAGGTGTTGTGGTTTGATGATTATCGCCCAGCCGAAAGTGCCGAGCGTATTAAGCAAGCCCTTGAATTTGCCGATTAGCTGAGGCGTTCTAGCTCGGCCGTAAAGGCTGCCACTTCTGCTTCTGCAAGCGCGAGCTGGTCTTTGGTTTCTTGTACGACGTGGGCGGGCGCGTTAGCCACGTACGACTTGTTTGCAAGGCGTTTTTTAAGCGAGCTAACAGCTTGTTCAGCCTGTGACTGTTTTATGCGTAGCTCGGCTACATAGGCCGTGTAGGCTTCATCAGGAACTTCTAACCAGCCCTCGGCTGACTGTAGCTTAACACCGTCTGATTGACTAACCTCTTGCAAAGATGCAACACCAGCCAGGCCTTGTATAAGCTCAGCATGTTTGGCGATTAAACTGTCCGCTAAATAACTCAACATCGGTTTGTTGAGTTTGAAGTTCTTTGATAGCTGGCGAATTTCACCCACTACTGCCTTGACTGCTTCAAATTCTGTGGCGAGGGCTTTGTTGCCTGCCACCACATGAGGCCACGGGGTGGTTATCAGCAGGCTGTCTTTCTGCCAGCCCAGCGTTTGCCAAATGGTTTCGGTGACGAATGGCGCAAACGGGTGAGCAAGCTTAAGAATAGTTTCAAGCACATACGCTAACATGTCGCTATTGTTCTCTGTTTTAGCGGCTTCTATGTACCAATCGGCTACGTCATTCCAGATGGTGTGATAGACCAGCTCATAGCTTTCTGCAAAACGATAATCTTCTAAGTACTCCCCTACTTTTTCTGTGGCATGTTGTAAAAGATTCAACACCCAATGATCAGCTGTTGTTTCTGGTTTAGGCGGAGCAGGTTGATAATTTGCTCCTACCTTCCCTTCTACAAAACGGGCGATATTCCATAGCTTATTACAGAAGTTCCGTCCCCCTATGACCTTGGCCATTACAAACGGCTGGTTATTACCAGGTGTTTGGCCGCTTACCATTCCCATGCGCAGGGCATCTGAGCCATAGGTGTTGATCACATCCATAGGGTTAATAACATTACCTTTGCTTTTGCTCATCTTGGCGCCGTGCTCATCCATAATAAGGCCGTGCAGATAAACTGTTTTAAAGGGGACTTTTCCGGTTACGTACAGCCCAAGCATAATCATGCGAGATACCCATTGTGCCATAATGTCAAAGCCGGTCTCCATAAGGCTATTAGGGTAGAATTTCTTGTAGTCGTTACTATTCGGGTAGCCGAGGGTGGCAAAGGGCCACTGACCGCTTGAAAACCACGTATCAAAAACATCCGGGTCGCGCTTATAGGTTTGCCCATTAACGGTTATAAACTCTTCGTTTACTCGAGTATCAAAGATCCAGTCTTGGTCATCTTCGGTGTTTTGAAAGGCTGGTATTGGAATGCCCCACGCAATTTGGCGTGAAATATTCCAATCTTTTAAACCCTCTAGGTAGATAATAAGTTGGTCTTGTTTTTGGGCCGGATAAAAGGTAATTTGATTATCTTTCAGTACTTTTATAGCTTTTTGGGCAAGGGGTTTCATATCAACAAACCACTGTTCACGTAACAGCGGCTGAATAACGGTGCCACACTTGTAACAGTGGCCAACGCTATGATGGTGTGATTTTATCTTGGTGAGCAAGCCCTGGTTTTTAAGGTCAGCCACAACTTTTGTACGAGCTTCTTCTACGGTTAATCCACGGTAGTCCTCCCCTGCCTCATGCGTCATGGTGCCATCATGGCCAATTACGCTAATTTGCGGCAGATCATGCCGCTCGCCCGCCTCAAAGTCATTGGGATCGTGAGCTGGCGTAATTTTAACGGCGCCCGTGCCAAACTCTTTATCTACCATTTCATCGGCGATAATCGGAATTTCACGGTTTGTCAGGGGTAGCTTGGCCGTTTTACCAATAAACTTTTTATACCGTTTATCTTTGGGGTGGACGGCAACAGCGGTATCCCCCAGCATGGTTTCGGGACGTGTCGTGGCAACAATAATTTGCCCGCTGCCATCTGTTAACGGATAGGCAATCTCCCAAATATGCCCCTCGGTTTCTTTGTGCTCTACCTCAATGTCTGCAAAGGCGGTACCATGAAACGTACAAAAGTTTACCAAGCGTGTACCTCTGTAAATAAGCCCATCATCCCACAGCATTTTAAAGGTGTCATAGGCACGGCTAATCACTGTATCATCAAGCGTAAACGTAAAGCGACTCCAGTCTACACTGGCTCCCAAGCGTCTAATTTGGGAATAAAGGTTTTCACGGTTTAGGGCAACAAATTCCCAGATGGCGTCATAAAGCTCATCTCGCGAGTAATCAAAGCGGCTCTTCCCTTCTTTCTCAAGCTCTTTTTCATATACCACTTGGGTTTCAAAACCGGCATGGTCGGCCCCTGGTACCCACAATACTTCTTTGCCCTGCATACGATGGTACCGAACAACAATGTCTTGTAGGGCAAACATAAAGCTGTGGCCCACATGTAGATTGCCATTAGCGTTCGGCGGGGGTAAAACAATACTAAAAGTGCCCTTTCCGCCCCTGTTTTTTGGCGCAAACGTATCACTTTGTTCCCAAAGTTTATAAATGTCTGATTCGTACTTATTTGGTTCGTAAACTGACGGTAATCTCATACGTACTCGTACAGTATAGCATCCCTGTTAGGTTTATCTTAAGTCGTCTATTTCATCCCGCCCGCGTTAGCGGGCTACGGATGACCTCTTTCTTGTGTCGTCAAGAAAGAGGCAAAGAAGCCGACTGGCGACTGTCTTCACGTGATGTATCTGATTATAAGGAGAACGTTTGCCTCCGGAACTCCTCAGTATAGTGCCACTGGCACTAGTACTTCGTCTAACATCCTCGGCAACAAAGTACACGTTCTCCTTACAACATCTACTCAGGTTCAGCCAGAGCCAGATATACTCCAGCCTCTTCTGGCTCCTGATGAATGAATATCAAAAGCACAATTGAAGCCTGAGGACTTCCCGGTAGCTGCCGGGTGACTGCAAGGAATCGTCCGAAGCATTGTGTCTTTTGACAATGAAGTCATAAAGAGCCAGGAGCTAGGCTGCGGCTTTTTGGCATACTTTTGCAGCTGTAGGTAAAAGTATGTCGCTATAGGCAACGAAGTTGCCGAGTGAAAGTATTTAGAAGAGGGGAGAGAGGGTGTTTAATGTCGTTATTCAAGTGCAAGTAGGAGAAAAACTAAAAAAAAACACCCCTGTTGGAGTGAAAAATTTCACGTGAAATAAAGCAAACTTAACACAAATCACTCGGTTAAGTGCTTACAAATCCCACCCAGATTAAACTGAAACTTTTGTTTCGTATGTGCGATCCTGATGGATTTCAGGACGGTACCCTCGTGTTTGTTTTACCCCTCTATACTACCAAGCCAAAACGAAAAGCATCAAGATTGACAAAAAGCATAAGCAGTGCTATAATACTTAATGTTATGTCAAACACAAACATCGTAACTAATCCTCCAGAAGCCGTTCCAGATCAATCCGGCTGGGTTAAGATTGGAGAATATACGCTCGATCACTTAGATGGGCCAGGAACTGAGGCGGGCAAAACACGGCTCGATGAAATTAGAGAGCATCATAAAGCCCTCGGCGCGCGAACGGTAGAAATCTCGATGAACGGCAAAAACTCTGATGAGGCAAACCATTGGAATATCCAGAATGCTCGCTTGGGTGGTCCCAAAGGTGACAATATCTTCTCAGTATCTGCTCATTATCCACCCCAAGAAAAGGGCAGGGAAGAATAATATAGCACCGTAGTCCGCCTAGTTTAACGTACTTCTAACGAAAGTGAAGCGTTACATTGATAAATTGGGGTAGATGTCGAGTGAGTAAGGGTCGGCAGTTGGCTGGTTGTGCATGGCTTTAAAGCAGCCAAGGGTAGCTATCATGGCGCCGTTGTCAGTGCATAGTTTAGGATCGGTATACTGCAAGATTTGCGCCGCCGTGGCAGTGTTGCCAGCCCTGCTGGTAAGCAGGTCACGGCGGCGCAAATCTTGCAAGCCAAGTACCTTGGTTAATCTACCTTCTAATTGGTGGCGGAGTTCTTGGCTGGCAGCAACACCTCCCGCAATAACGACGCTGCGAGGTTGAAACTCTGTAAACGCCTCACATGTCTTATCAACTACTGTTTCGATGGCAATTTTCTGAAAACTAGCGGCTAAATTGGCCTTTTGGGCATCAGAGAGGCGCCCTGACAGCTTAAAACTAGGAAAGGTATGATCTACGCCCGCTTCGCTTTGGGCAGCCCGTAGGACGGCCGTTTTGAGCCCAGAAAAGCTAAAATCATAACGGTTTTCCATTTTAGCCTTAGGGAAAGTAAGAGTATCAGCGTTGCCGTTTTGGGCAGCTTTGGCAATACTGGGGCCGCCAGGGTAGGGGAGGCCAAGCATTTTGGCTACTTTATCAAAAGCCTCACCAATGGCGTCGTCGTGGGTCTGGCCAAGTAATTGGTAATCAAAATGATCACGGAACAACGCTAACTGCGTATGCCCACCACTCACAATAAGTGCAAGGCAAGGGAAGGCTGGCTGACTACTCGGCAATACATAGCTGGGCAGAGGAGTAGATGTAATAAAGTTGGCGTAGACATGACCCTCTACATGGTTAATAGCATACAGGGGTTTATTTTTGGTAATTGCCAGGGTTCGAGCGGTAAGCACGCCAATCAACAAAGAACCCCCCAGTCCTGCCCCATAAGTTACGGCAACTGCATCTATAGAAGACCAATCCATTTGCCCCTGCTTAAGGGCAGCATCTAATGTGGGGGTCATAGCCTGTATGTGTTCACGGGCTGCAATCTCTGGTACGACACCACCGTATTGGGCGTGGATATCCATGCTGCTTGCGGTAACACACGCCAATAATTCGCGGCCATCTTTAACGATGCCAACGCTGGTTTCATCGCAGCTGGTTTCAATCCCTAACACAATCACATTGACATTATAACAGAGAAGAACTATTGAATAACATTACAAAACGTGGTATAATACCTATTATGAGTGATCATGATCCATACTCATTTGGTAAACGCTGGCCTGAAGAATTTGAATTATTTGAGCAAGATGTAGCGGACACTCCAGTTGTACCCCCTGAAGCTTTTGAATCCTCAGAGGTGCCAGCCGAGGTTACTCACGCAAATAGGCATGAGCTACTTATGGCGTCGCCAGGTGTTTTACTTGAAGATCTAAACTTACATGATCGTTTAGAAATTATTACAGACAATCACCCTAGTTCAGAACTCGAGGGCAGGCTCTACATCCAGTTGTTGCCTTGGCACAATCAAAAAAGCATACCATCAGGCGAGGCGGTGCGTGCCTACGTTTTAAGTTCTACGTTGCCTGAGTTGCAGCCAAATATCCAAGTAAGCATAAACGGGGCTTGCATTGGCGATTACATGCCACAAACTGGCATAATCAGGCGGGACTGTAACGTAATGTTGTCACGTATTTCTATGATTCCACTTAATGAGGCTATCCGAGGACAAACAGAACCCACACCTGACTACATAAAAAAGATGCTTGATAAAGGTGGGTGGGAAATGGATCCCAAGACCGGACTAATTTATGTGTTACACACTGGTGACCCTATCATAACGCCTCCTGTTACAAATCTGCGCAAGAGAGAGCCCGGAAGCACCGAAGATGTGCAACTTGAATGGCAACCGGCTTCTACGTTTAATCCTGACCAAGACTAACGTATTATAAAAACATGAACGGCCGCAAACTAGTTAAAAAAGCACTGCCTAAAGCTGCGTTTCGAAAAATAGCGCCCTATGGCCACTGGGCAGAGGCGGTCATTGCACAGCAAAAACATCGTTTTCCGGCTAAAACCTTGAAGGTTATTGGCGTGACAGGGACGGATGGCAAGACTACAACCTGTAATTTAATTGCAGCTATGCTGCGCCATAGCGGTAAAAAGGTAGCCATGATAACGACTGCTAGCGTGGATTATGGCGACGGCAAGGGCCCCGGTCCTAACCCAACCTCGCTAACTACCGGCAATGTGTTCCAGATAATGAAGCTGATTGAAAAAATCAACCAGCACAATGTGGAATGGCTGGTGCTAGAGGTGTCAAGCCATGCCCTTGATCAGCGCCGGGTGTGGGGTATTCCGTTTAGCATTGCGGTTCACACCAACATGAGCCAAGAGCACCTTGATTATCACGGCACGTTTGAGAATTATCGCAAAGCTAAACAACGGCTTTTTAAGCTGTGTAATGCCAATAAAACCGGTCTGCAAACAGGTATTATTAATGCCGATGACCGCACCGCGCTGTACTTTGTAAAAGATATTAAAAATGCCGTAACGTACGGTGTTAAAAAAGGCGGTATTAAGGCTCATAATGTTGAATCAACCCTAACTGGCAATGCTTTTGAGGCCACCGTTGACGGCGAAACGTATTACATTAATTCGCCATTAGTGGGTGAATTTAATGTCTATAACGCGTTGGCGGCAGTTGGAGTGGGGCGAGCACTAGGCCTCACTAAAAAACAGATTGAAAGTGGTATTGCGGTCTTAAAGAGTGTGCCTGGACGCATGATGCCTCTTACAGCAGGTCAAAAATATAAGGTTTTTGTTGATTATGCAGTGACGCCAGCAGCGATTGAAAATGTCTTAAGGACATTACGAGAGGTGGCGCCAAAAAGTAAAATCCATATTGTTTTTGGTGCCACTGGTGACCGCGATAAAGCCAAGCGCCCCATGATGGGCAATGTTGCCGCTAGCCTAGCGGATTTTGTGTATTTGACCGATGATGAAACGTATACCGAAGACCCCGAAACAATTCGGCAAGCGGTCTTTGATGGGGTGCGGCCAAAAGATCGCGCTAAAGTGACCATAATTGGTGACCGTAAAGAGGCGATTCGCGCTGCCCTTACCAATGCAAAAAACAGTGACGTCGTGGTGATTACGGGAATAGGCCATCAAACGACGCGCAACATGGGCGGCAAAAAGCAAAAATGGAGCGATATAGAAGTTACAAAGCAATTACTAAAAGCCAAAAAATAAAAAATCCCTAATATGGGACATATAACAAGGTTTGTAAAGCAGCGTTTTTTCTATCAATTTCCGACCAATCGGTAGAAAATGACGCTGCTTGTGGCGTGAACTGGATGCTGGTACGTGCCCGGGGGACAGAACTGGTTACCGATGGTTTCGGTAAGGTTCTTATCAACCCCGGGCAGCACTCCCAGCGATCTTCAGTTGCCTGACCTCAGAGAGTCAGGACTTGCGACTCCTCCGCGGGTCGCGCTTGCGCGGGGTGTTGCGGGAGGTCCGCGAAGGGCCGGCGGGAACCTGGCTCTCGTTCGCGGTGGTCTTGTCGTCCTCGGGCTGCTTGCTGCCGCGCTTGAGTGCGGTGGCCTGTTCGATGATGAACGTGATCAGCCTTTTGGCCTCGGTGCGCGAGACGGGTGCGTCAGTCGTCACATGGACGACTTCGGTCCCGATGAGGAGCTTGGCGTCCATGTCCTCGAGTCGATCGGTGATCGAGCTCTCGGTCATGAAGGGGACGATGTCCTCGATGCCGCTCCTCCAGAGCTGCATCTTCTTGACCCGGCTGTCGTTGGCACTCACGACTTCGTACGTGAGCTGGACTTGCCGGTCACCGATTCGTGTCTTTGGCATCGTACCTCCTAAGGTACTGTAGTCGGATAAGACGGGGGTATTATACCACTAGCGTTACGCTTATTCAAGATATAAAGTTGAATATAAACGAAATATATTGTAAAATAACAATCATATGACAAGTATTGAAGGTGGCTCTAGCCCAGAATTTTATCCCGATTATATTGATTTATTGAGCACAATTGCAATTGTGTTTGACGAAGCATTTTTAGAGATGGGAAGAGATCGTGGTCGAGGAAGAGCTGATTGGGTGCAGGTTGACACTATGAGTAGCGAATCGCCTATGTACAGTGTATTGCTGAGCCCTACTGGCGGTAAGCCTGAGGCAGGTAGTGAAATGATCAGGTTAATGGCGCGACCAAATCCTAAGCTTGCAGATCTCAATATAACCGATATTGAACAAGTAGCAGCGTGGATGTTTAATAACGACACTGGTGAGTTGGCCTACGACACCAGTGCTTTTTTTGTTGAACATCGGCTAGATGACGGTTCAAAAAAATATCATGTAGTAACAGAACAAGGCTTTAAGCCGTGGCTACCATCTTATCAAGCTTCTAGATCGTTGGGCGAACTCGCAATGCCCACAGATTTTAGCGTGGAAGATATTGTACAAGCAAAGCCTGCCAGAGAAGATCAGAACTCAGAAAAAATGAAAAAACTAGCAGCAGCAGATCGTAAGTATGCTCGTGAACTAAAGAATAAAATTTCACCTGATTCTAGAGATCAGTGGTTTCTGGTGCCTCAAAACTAACCTCTCTTGACAAAAAAATTAGCAATTGAGTATAGTGAGTGCTGAAAGTTGGCACTCTAGCCTTGAAAGTGCCAACTCACTTCTATACAATAGAGTAAACAGAGTAATAAGGAGGATTACATGGCTGTACCTATTCAACCATTAGCAGATTATGTCATAGCCGAGGCAGAAGCGGCCAAAACTAAAACAGCAAGCGGACTGTATGTGCCTGATAGTGCGCAAGAAAAACCATCAACTGCCAAGGTTCTAGCGGTTGGTCCGGGTAAAGTGGGCGATGATAACAAACGCGTACCGGTAGGCGTAAAAGTGGGCGACCGGATTATATATAAAAGTTACAGTACGACTGAAGTTAAACACGACGGCAAAGTATACATTTTAGTAAAAGAAGATGACATTTTAGCGGTCGTCAAATAACAGAGGAGGTTCTTGAATGGCAAAAAAAGTTTTTTATGATGAAGACGCGCGCCGAAGAGTACTAGAAGGCGCAAAAATTTTATACGAAGCCGTAAAGACTACAATGGGTCCAAAAGGCCGCAACGTAGTTATTAGCAAATCATACGGCAACCCAACCGTAACACATGACGGCGTAACCGTAGCAAAAGGTGTAGAAATAGAAGATAAAGACGATGAGACCCTGGGCTACAAAGTGGGAGCAGAGCTTATCAAACAAGCTGCCAGCAAGATGAACGATGTGGCCGGTGACGGTACGACCACGGTTACGGTGTTGACCTACCACATTTTAAATGAAGCTAATAAGCTGATTGCGGCCGGTCACAACCCAATGCTGCTTCGAAAGGGCTTAGAGAAAGCCGCTCATGACGTTTTAAGACAACTTGGTGGCATGAGCGAAGACATTAAGAGTAACAAACAGCGCGTGGCTGAGGTAGCAACTATTAGTGCCGGTGATCCAGAAATCGGCAACCTTATTGCCGATGTCATTGAAAAGGTCGGCAAAGACGGTGTAGTCACGGTAGAAGAAGGCCAAAGCCTGATGCTCGAGAGCGAAGTCGTAGAAGGCTTTACGATGGATCGTGGTTTTGTGAGCCCGTACATGGTAACCGATGCAACACGCATGGAAGCTGTAGTTGAAAAGCCAGCCATCATCATTACCGATAAAAAGATTTCTTCTGTCCAGGAATTCCTACCAATCTTAGAGAAGTTAGCCCAAGCCGGCAAAAAAGACCTTATCATCATCGCCGAAGATGTAGAGGGCGAAGTGCTCGGCACGTTGGTGCTCAACAAGCTTAAGGGTGTGCTAAATGCGGTTGCTATTAAAGCACCATCATTTGGTGACCGCCGTAAAGACATCTTGCAAGACATCGCTATTTTAACTGGTGGTGCGCTGATTAGCGAAGAACAGGGTATGACCTTTGAAAACGTCGACCTTGACGTAATTGGTACAGCTCGCAAAGTGATTGTAACCAAAGACGAATCAACCATCATTGAAGGCGGTGGCCGCGCATCAGAGGTGAAAGAGCGCATTGCCCAGATTGCTGCGCAAGCAGATAACGCCTCAAGCGAATACGACAAAGAGCAGCTTGATAAGCGCCGTGCCGCTTTGCAAGGTAAAGTTGCCGTCATTAAAGTTGGTGGCGCCACTGAGACCGAGATCGAAGAGAAGAAGTTCCGCGTTGATGATGCTGTTGCAGCAACTAAAGCAGCGCTCGAAGAAGGTATTGTACCGGGCGGCGGTGTAACCCTTGTTAACTTGGCTGAAGCTATTAAAGCTAGCGGCGCTGATAGCCAGTCTGCCGGTGCACAGCTGCTGAAGAGCGCCCTTGAACAGCCGTTCAGAATCTTAATGCAAAATGCGGCAGTCAACCCTGACGAATGGCTACCTCAGGTTAAAAAAGCTAAGGCAGGCCAAGGTGTGGACGTAAATACCCCAACAAAACTGGTTGACCTTAAAGCGGCTGGTATTGTCGACCCATCTCGCGTAACCAAAGAGGCGATTCAAAATGCTGTATCTGTTGCTGGCACCAGTATGACTATGGGTGCGTTAGTGGTGGATGTGCCAGAAAAAGAGGCTCCAGCCCCAGCCGGCGGTGGTATGGGTATGGGCGGCGGCATGATGGGCATGTAAAAACTATCACACCACGCTTGCCTGTCTTCTGACAGAGCCAGAAGCTCTGCCAGCGTTCTTGGCACCCATCACGTTTTTTCTTTCCGGTACGCCCTCAACGTATCATTTATACGTTTCGGTTTGTTCCTCAAGAAAAAAACGCACTGGTCACTCAAGTGTGAAAGTTTTGTAAAAAAATCGAAAAGCGGCTTCGCCGGACCGATCCTGCTCTTCCCAAAAAAGAGGCTTGGCGAGAGGTCTCTTTTATTTTGGCGATTAAAATGCTATAATATATTAAATTATGAATGATTTTACAGGTGAAGCAGATTTTAGCAGACAAGTAGAAGATGCAATTGCCAAAGATGCTGAGTTTATTGATTCAGCCCACAAACTTGTTAATTCACTTGTCACAAATGGCATGGTGCGGGCCTACTGGAACATGTACCAAAAGGATCCAAGTGTTGAAGTTTTAGGTTCACCTGATCTAGATGTGTTTGAATTACATGATTTAGTCATTAATCAAGGTGATGATGCAATAGCACTATTAAACCAAGGAATTGCAAGAGCAGAAGAAATTGCAGCTAAAGAATTATACGAGCGATTTTCGGATTAAACTTAATATGTTTGATTATGTTTTGTTAACACGAAAGCTGGTATCGTTCATTTTGGGGCCAGAAGGGGTTTTGGCAACGATTTGATGTCCACGAGCTGTGGCGCTCTTATCTTCTGGCAAACGCTTGATTACCTGAGCACCAACGATGCTGCCAGAATCGTCAACTTCAAGTTGTAATCCATCACCTTTGGGCTTGCCCCCGTAAAGGCTTCGGCGAAGACTCGTACCCTCATCTTCTTGCGTGGGGTCGGTAATTCTGTCTAACGCAAGCTCAGTTATGGTTGCGGTCTCTTTGCTTCCGTCTGCTGGATTGGTACCAACTTTATCCATAAGCCCCTGAAGGGCAACTGCACGTTCATCTACATCAGGGAACTGTTCATGTAAACCTTTTACTTCTGTAGCCACTTGGCCAAAATCTGGAATCAGATCCGCGGGAATTTCTATAGTTGTATTTTGTGTCATTTTTTAGTCCTTTTTTGTTTTTGACTTTATCAAGACCATTATAGCAAATATATTCACAATTGTCAAGTAAAGCATAACAGCTTTAGTAGAATATTGAACATATTGCCAAAAAGCAGTACAATAGGCTAAATAAGGAGTTGTTTTGATGGTTAAAATGCCGTGGAGTCGAAATAAGAATACAAGCGGGGCACGCGTTCCGGCTGAGGTTGAAGAGTATTATCAGTCAACGCGTCGTGAACGGCGAGGCGTGGCGTGGCTACTAGGGTTGGCTACGCTATTACTGACGCTTGCCATAGCTGCGGCGTTGTTCTTTGGCGGTAGGTGGCTTTACCGCACGCTAACCAATAATGATTCCGAGCCGCAACCAACCAGTCAGGATGCTAACCAAAACGGGGATCAGGCTGGTTCAAGTGACAGTGGTGATAATAATGCTGATAACCAACCTGAAAATTCTGGAGATAACCCAGACGGCAGCAGCCAACCACCCAACGGGCAAGATACAGCACCAAGCTTACCAACACCGCAACCTACACCAAACCCTGCACCATCAAACGGCGGCACAACCACGCCTTCAACCGGGCCAGCAGATGAGATTCCGCGCACGGGGCCTACAGAGGAGTAGTTCTTTCGCTCGCTTGCTAAAGCAAGCTATCCAGCGACCCACTTTTCTCAGTAGCAAGAAAAGATGGGGCAAAAGTGCCACTGGCGACTGTCAGTTCTTGGCTTGTTCGTTGTTAAGAGCTACCATACTTGTCACTGTGTTGTAGGGTTATATCACGCCTACAACTTCGCAACTACGCTCTAATGGTAGCCGTAACACTCACGAGGCCAGGAACTGACAGAGCCAGGATAGATAGTTTGAGATTAGAAATATCTATGCGTTTTAATGTATTATAGTTCTTTTCTTGGCCCAGGGTCTCTTAGGTTCTTCAAGAGCTGGCTTACCACTTTTTAGGTTTTGAGTATTGTCATACATGTCACTAGCTGATGACGCTTGCTTATCAGCCAAAGTACGAGCTTCTTGTGCTTTTGCAAGTTCTTTTCGGGCTAAATCTTTATACGCTGGTCTAGTTCTCTCAAACTCAAGGCCAAGTCCGATTTCGACGCCGGCCGGTGTTCTCGGGATTGGCTGCCCATCATGCAGTGCTCTGAGATTGATGCCTATATTATCTGAGAGTTCTAGGTCACTAGCTTGTGCTAGGGTCAGTGCATCTAATGCCTTGTTACTTGATGATACAACTTGTTCCTCGGCGGCTTTAGAAGCATGTGCTACGTAAAAAGCTTTATCTTTGTCTTGAATTGCATCGGGGTGATGCTCAATATAATCTGGGTTGCCATCATGCTGTTGTTCTACAACTCGTTGTGCGGCTTGGGCGGCTTCGGCGTCAAATTGTTCGCCATTTGGATCTTGGGGTTGGTCATCGTTGATCATTTTTATACCTTATTTTTGTTTTAGTAATTTATGCCAACATCCTACCACCCTTACGCTTAAATGTCAATGAGGACGTTAGTGTCTGTGGCTATCGCCTGATTATTGCGGCGCTTCGCAATGCGAAGCAGGGCCACCCTTCTTTTTGCTGTAGGTCAAAAAGAAGGCAAAAACCCCACTAGGCGACTGAACACCACTCGACATAAGCCATATGTCAAAGAACTACAACAGCCTTGCGGAACTCCCCGGCAGCTGCCGGCTCAAACATCCTCGGCCTAGAAGTTGTAGCTTTGACTGGCTTATTCGGGTGTGTTCAGAGCCTAGGATTCTGGCTCTGCCAGGTCCTGATAGGTGAATGTCAAATGAACAATTAAGCAAGCGACAAACTTGCCCCGGTACGGGGATGCTTGTCACTGTTTGGAGCAATTGTTCTATTTGACAATGAAATTATAAAGAACTGGCAGTCGCTAGTGGCCTTTTGGCTACACCTTTTGGCCATACAAAAGGTGTTAAAAGCTTTGGTTCTTTTTTGAAAGAACGATCTTACGAGGTTTCTTTTTGCGTAAAGTAGTTAATCTCGTTAACAACATCTAGCAACGCTTGTGCGCGCTTTTTATCATCAGAAATTTGTTTAGCGGTTGAGAACGCTTGGGGGATAAGCGCCTGATTGTCAGATGCTTGGATCATCATCATGGTAGTGCGAAACTTTTCTTCTGCTGATTGGTCAAGGTGGTCTATTAGAGGAGATAATTCTTGAAGCGCCTCTCGTTTAATGTCAAGTAGCTCGTCATCGGTTGAAGACGATGGAGCAGGGGTTGTGGGGGGAGTGTCGTTGGTTGGTGAAGCCGGTTGTTCGTCACCACTTTGATCATCAATCTGATTGTTGACGCTTGGCAGCGTTGGTGCGCCCAGGGGATCATTTGAAGGAGTAGGGTCAGGTGCAGGTATGGCTGGTGCTCCGGCAGTAGGGTCAACCGGGGTTGCCGCAGGTGTGTCGTCATCTATACCGAGCAAATCGTTGTTTGCTGGTTGCGCCGGTGCTGGCTGTACCGCAGGCGCCTCATCTTGCTTATCGTCGTCTTTATTGTCTAGACCGAACATACCACCCCCTCCTGGTTCTCATTCAGTGAATTAATGTTTTACAATGGATATAATAACAAACTAAATGCCCAGGCGCAAAAGCATAAGAGGAGTGATTGTGTTAGATGATTTAAAGTATATTCACCAGCGTGATAAAAGTGATGCGTTGGGGGTGGCAGCCAAACAGTGGCAGCAGTTATTACAGCAATACGAACTTCACATTGAACAAAAAAATATTACAAACGTGGTTATAGCTGGAATGGGTGGATCAGCCTTGGCAGCAAGTTATTTAGGTTCTTGGCCGGGGCTAGCTGTGCCGTACGAAATTGTTCGGGCATACGATGTGCCAAAATACATCACGAATACGACGCTATTTATCGCGTCTAGTTACTCCGGAAACACCGAAGAAACACTGTCAGCTCTTGAAAAAGCGCAGGCGCTTGATGCAACCATTGCAGTTATTAGTGCGGGCGGGCAGCTAGCTGACATTGCAAAAAAGAATGACTACACATTCTTGCAGTTACCAGAAGGCATGCAGCCGCGTATGGCTATGCTATCAAACCTCAATGCGCTTATTCATTTACTGAGTGCTTATGGGGTTGTAGGTGCCAAGGCAGTTGAAGAGTTGCAGCAAACCACCGAAGCGCTTCAGGCTAGTATTCAGCAGTGGGTTGCAGACCAACCATCCTCAACCAACAAAGCTAAGCAGATCGCTTTGGAGTTGTTGGGTAAATCTCCGGTGGTGTATGCCAGTAATGTGCTATTTCCAGCGGCGTATAAATGGAAGATTAGCTTTAATGAGAACGCAAAAAATGTTGCCTGGTGTAACCAATTGCCAGAATTTAATCATAACGAATTTTTAGGTTGGAGTAGTCACCCTGTAGATAAACCGTATGCACCAATTTTTATTCAATCTGCCAATGATCACCCACAAATCACAAAACGATTTGAAGTGAGCGCTCGGTTATTGTCAGGCAAGATGCCGGCACCAATTATTGTTCAGACAGCAGGTAGCACGCTGCTTGAAGAGCTACTTTGGACAACAATTTTGGGCGACTTTGTAAGCATATATCTTGCATTATTGAATAATGTCGATCCCACACCGGTAGATTTAATCGAGAAGCTAAAGCAAGAACTGGCCTGAGGCATGACAGGGCAGGTTACAACAGTCGAAGATGTAAAGCGTCTTGGCACTATTTTGGGTGTTTGGGCGCACCCTGACGACGAAACGTTTACCTCTGCCGGAATCATGGCTGCGGCAATCAAAAACGGCCAAACGGTAGTTTGTGTTACCGCTACAAAAGGCGAGGCGGGCGTGCAAGATGCATCCCGTTGGCCTGCTGATCAATTGGCAGTAATCAGACAACAAGAGCTTGAGGCTGCTTTTAGGGTTTTAGGGGTAACTGAACATCATTGGCTTTCATATCACGACGGGGGTTGTGATCCTAAAGACCAAAAAGCAATTGTGTGTATTTGCGACTACATTAAAAAATACAAGCCGGATACTATTCTGACGTTTGGGCGTGACGGCCTAACGGGTCACCCTGATCATAAAGCCGTGTGTAGGTGGACCTTAGAAGCGCAGCAGCTTATAGACGAACCGCCCGTAATCTACCAAGCAGTGCAATCAAAGCATCAGTATGAAGATTATTTGCATACGCTTGATGAGGCCTTTGATATCTTCTTTAACATTGACCAGCCAATTCTAAAAGAGGATTATGAGTGCGACATTTTATTTGAACTTCCTGAAGATTTACATGACATCAAGTTCAATGCCTTAAAAGCAATGCCCTCACAGACAGACACCATGTTAACAACGTTTGACAAAGATTTTATCTGTGCGTCGCTGTCACCCGAGGCGTTTATTCGAGCCTAGATAACCTTACTCATACCGTAAGGCTTCAATCGGGTCGAGCTTACTGGCGCGCCGAGCGGGTAAGGTGCCCGCCAAAAAGGCAATAAACATAATCAGCAAGACAATCAGCAGCATTGGCACCAGCGGAAACGAGAACAGCTCAAGCCCCTCAAAGTCTTTAAATAGGGTATTGGCCGCAATATTACTACCAATACGGCCTATGATGTTTGCTACAACAAGGGCTACAAGGGCGCCCCAAAAACCAATCAAAACTGCCTCTAGGCTAAAAAGGGCAAAAATCTTTCGGCCACTCATACCGAGCGCTTTCATGAGCCCTATTTCTCGCGTACGTTCTTGTACTGCCATAAAGAGCGTATTGACAATGCCAAACGTAGCAGCCGCTAACGCAATGCCGGCAAAAACGTTTAAGAAAACTGTAATAGCGTCAATAACTTGTTTGATGATTCCTAACTGGTCATCAACTGTCCTTCCTTCGTAGCCAGCGTCTTTAAGCTTGCTCTTTAAGGCATCAATCTGGCCTTGATCAAACGTCTTATCGAATTTTGCAAAAGCAATTACATACCGTTCTTTTTGAAAAGTTGGCACACCTTGATTAGCTTGGGCATCGGCTTCACGCACAAAAGCGATGTTACTGGTTATTTGGCTGCCGTTGATAATACTGGTTTCTTGAACGCCAACAATTTGGGCATCTTTTGTAAAAGCCTGGCCTTTTGCGTCTTTAAAACCAAAAGTAGCGGTTTTACCGAGCGCATCATCGTTGTTTTGAAAGCCCAGAGCACTAACATATTCTGAAGGGATTGTTAACTCACTTGTTTTGCTGTTAACATCAACGCGGCGGCCGGCTGCAATCGGATAATTAATACCCTCGGCTGTTTGCGAAACCGCACCAACCCATTTTTTGTCGCCTGTTGTGACGTATTCTATTTGCACGTTATACAGCGGATCAATTGATTTTATCCCCTCGATAGAGCGAATTTTCTCTAAATCTGAGCTTTGTAAGAGCGTTTGCCCAAACTGGCCGGTAGGCCGCGCATCGGGATCGTATTCTTTAGGCTCTGCGCTTGCAATGGGGTTTTCATTGGCCTGGCTAATAGCAGATACGACTAAAATGTCATCGGCACCCACCGCGGCCACTTGTTCTTCAACGTACGTGCGCAGCCCTGCGCCGACACCTGTCGTGAGCATAAGCGTAAGCGCACCAATAAACACCGCCGAGATTGTTAAAAAAGTACGCAGTTTGCTTTTACGCAAGTTGGCGTTGGCGGTGATAATAATATCTCTATATCTCATTTGCTATCCTTCTGAATAAGGCCATCTTTAATATAGATTTGTCGGCTACATTTTTTTGCCAGGTCGTCATCGTGAGTAACAACTAGCAGGGTAATCCCTTTATTTTTGTTAAGATCGAGTAGTAGTTTTTCAATTTGCGCACCGGTTACGCTGTCAAGGTTGCCGGTAGGTTCGTCTGCAAAAATAACTTCTGGGTCATTAATGAGGGCACGAGCAATGCAGACGCGCTGCTTTTGACCGCCGCTTAAGTCACGGGCGCGACTTGGCGCTTTATCGTCAAGGCCAACTTCTTGTAGTATTTCTAAGGCTCGGCGACGTCGCTCAGTTTTTGGTACCCCCGCAATTTTTAAAGGAAGAGCAACATTGTCTAACACGCTGTCATTAGCATTAAGAAAAAACTGCTGAAACACAAATCCAAATTTTTTATTACGGAGTTTATCAAGGTCTGTCTTACTCATGCGATTGAGTTGCCGGTTTTCCAGCTTGAGCGTGCCGGATGTTGGCCGATCAAGGCAGGCTAAAATGTGCATTAACGTAGATTTGCCAGACCCGCTTTTACCAATCACTGCAACGCTTTCACCAGCGGCAATGGTTAAGGTAATGCCTCGCAGCGCTTTAAACGAGCTTTCTTTTTTACCGTACACTTTCGTAAGTTTAGTGGCCGTTAAAATGGGGATCTTTGCAGCTATCACCCCAATACTGTACGTGCAATACGTATGCGGGTCAACGTTAGAAAACCTAGAGGGGTTTATCTTTTAGATTTAGCAAATAGCCAATGTAGCTTGATACAAGATGCAAGCCAAAATAGACCAGCAGAATAGTCACGTTTTGCAGCGGTTCAAGTGTTACTAAAAGCGAACTAAAAACAAGACCGCCAATTATGTAATCAATTTGATCAAACGGAAACCACGGTTCACCTGGGGCGATGCCCAACTGTCGCTTTACCATGCTTTCTATGCTATCACCAAGTAGTGCACCTACCCCCAAGAGGCCGCCCAGAAGGAGCATGCGAAGCAATTGGTTTTCGGCAAAGTCAAGTTGATGGGCAGCATCAGGATAAGCCAGGTAAATAATAAGGCTGGTAAGCGCTCCAACTAGTGTACCAAACACTAAGCCACGCCAGGTTTTATTAGCCCCAAAAAGGCGCTTGCCTCGCCACGATTTGCCAAAATCAAGCGGTGTTGTCCATCGGTTGAGTAAGGGGACTTTTTTCGCAAAAACCGGTGTAGCGTTTGCAATGCCTGCTGGCAAAAAGAACCACAGCGCAAACCACAATTCATTAATCACGAACCCACCTCTTTCTAATGCGATTAGCTTTAGGGTACAGCAAGGTTTGAATAGGAGGGCGGCGGGTTGTGTAGTGCGCGGATTGAAGCTGTTCTGTCAGATTTTTAGCCGTCGGTTTTGCATTAATTTGTGAATATACCGTGCCCAAACCCTTAACACCATGGGCGTCACTACTCGCTGCCCCTGGCTTGTGGTGAAGGCGCGCAAAGGTAGCCGCTTGGGGCCCCCGGTTTTGAAAGAAGGCGCGCCCGTTAAAAACCTCAATGATATCAACCAGGGCTATAAGCTCGCTTAGGATAACTTCAGGAATACCTCGTCGCACCGTTTCAAAGGGGTGGGGCACATAGACCAACCCGCCTTGGTCTTTAATGGCTCGGGCAGTTGTTTTGGCTGGCAAATTACGCGGGATAGGCTCGTGCAAGTACAACCCAATAATTTCACCCTCCAGGGTGTTAATTTCTTCACCCACAATAATGTGTTCACCAAGCGTTTTATGTAGTTGTAGGGCAAAATCAATCTTGTTGTGATCTGTCACAGCTATATAATCAAGGTCGCTATCTTCAAGGATTTGGGCGTATTGGGCAGCTGAAATCCCGCCGTCTCGTGAAGCAGTTGAGTGGGTATGAAGATCTACCTTATACATTATTGAAACTTTTTAATTATCAGATAAAAACGCTGCAACGCAGTTATAATCGCAAAAATAGTGATAAATATAATAGCGTGTTTTAGGTAGCTACTTAACAGACCAAGGACAAGGACGAACATTCTAACTTCAAAAGTCATGAAGCCCATACGGAACGATTTGTTAGTAACATGTTGTGTGCCTTTTATATCTTTAATGACAACTTCTCCCCAGGCATTAATATAGCTGACAATAATTGATATACCGCAGGCGAGGACGGCCCATACTGCAAAAAAAGCACTACCGGAGGCAACAAAGGTATACGCTATGCCTGCATAAAGTATTACTTCTTTTAGTCGGTCGGTAATGGAATCTAACAGCATGCCGATTTTGCTGGCCCGATTTTGAACGCGAGCTAAGGCACCATCCAGCGCATCGAACAAACCAAAAATAATCAGCAAAATGGCCGCCCATCGAAATGAACCATGAGCGATCAGCCAGGCAATATACAGATGCGCCAAAAGGCCAGTTAGGGTAATGATATTAGGGTGTAGCTTGCCGCCTGTTGCGTTGTTTAATACACCAGCAACCTTAACCATAAAGGCACGGACTACGTCACGTACGCTATCGAGTAAATTATTCATAGCCCTCATTATACCTGTTAAAATGTGAATAGATGAAACCTAATAAGCCAGGCGGTGTTAGCAAGCACATCACAACCACCTTACTAATCTCTAGTTTAGTAAGCTGTATGCTGTTGGCTATCAGGGTAAGCGTTACTGGCTCGGTACGGTTAAGTTTTTTGGTGTGGAACTTATTTTTAGCGTGGCTACCGCTCTTTTTTGCTCTTTGGCTAACCACCCAATATAAAAATAAAAACGTGCCCTCGTATAAAGAAATTATAATCTGGCTATTATGGCTAGGATTTTTGCCGAACAGTTTTTATTTAATTAGTGATTTTATTCATTTGCAGAGCAGCGGTGAGGTAGGGCTGTTATACGATACGGCGATGATAAGTTCGTTTGTGCTTAATGGGTTACTGCTCGGGTATATAAGTTTGTACCTTGTACACAAATTAATGAAGCAATACTTTGGTAGCCGTGTAGCGTATTTTATTGCACAGGCGGTATTGCTACTATCTGCGTTTGCAATATATTTAGGGCGGTACCTTCGCTGGAATACTTGGGATATTGTTTTAAATCCGCTCGGATTGGCGTTTGATGTTTCTGAAAGGATTATAAACCCCGGTAGTTACGCGTACACATTTGTGGTAACAGGGGTGTTCTATGCCTTGCTCGGTTCGCTGTACGCCGTACTTTATAGTCTTGCCCAAACATTTACCTCTGTTAAAAAGCGGTAATCTGCTATACTAACGTTGACATGGAGCAAATCAAAAAGGTAATTAGCGAGGCCGTAAAAGCGGCGGTTGATGCCGATATTGAGCCTGTATTGCTACGGCCAGAGCCAGAATTTGGCGATATTAGCACTAATGTGGCTATGCAGCTTGCCAAACAACTTGGTCAAAATCCACGCGCCATTGCTGAAAAAATTGTCGAACAACTAGATAGCAATGCGCTAGTAACCAAGGTTGACGTTGCCGGCCCGGGCTTCATTAACCTGGTGCTTGCCGACAGTTTTTTGCTGCAGGCCGCTCAGTTTCAAGACACCCTCAAGCCGTATCAAAACCAAACCGTCGTTATTGAAACCAACAACCCCAACCCCTTTAAGGCAATGCATATTGGGCACGGTTTTAATGCCATTGTGGCTGACACGATTGCTAATTTGCTAGAGGCGGGAGGGGCAGTAACTCATCGTGTGAGCTACCACGGAGACGTTGGCTTACATGTTGGCAAAAGCATGTACAGCTTGTTGCGCTATGCCCAAGGCGACATAGAGCGCATACAGGCAATTCCGGAACGCGAACGTAATGGCTTTATGTCTAAGATGTACGCTGAAGGTGCGCGTGCATATAAAGAAGATAACCACGCCAAAGCCGCCATCGACGACCTGACTAAACAATCGTTTAGCCTGACTGATCCGCTCTATAAAAAAATATATGAACTATGTAAGCAATGGAGTTTTGAACAAATCGACGAGCTTGTTTCAGCACTGGGCAATAAGCCAATTGAAAAGCGTTACCTAGAAAGTCAGGCTGATCCAATAGGCGTTTCAATAGTTAAAGCGCATGTTGGAAGGGTGTTTGTAGAAAGTGACCGCGCTTTGTTGTTTCCGGGCTCAAAATATGGCAGCTTTGATAACGTGTATGTTTCGAGTCAGGGACTTGGCTTGTACGGTGCGCGCGATCTGGGATTATTAGAGCTAAAAAACAAAGATTTTAACCCCGATAAAAACTACATTGTAACTGCAGAAGAACAAAAAGATTATTTCAAAGGTGTCATTGCCGCCACCGAGCTGATTAATCCTGAGCAAAAAGACAAGCTTATTAATATTTCTACCGGTACCGTCAAGCTTACTACTGGTAAAATGAGCTCGCGCAGCGGTGATGTAGTAGAGGTTAGCTGGCTATTTGAGCAAATTGAAGCTGCTATAAAACAACATACTGACAAACCCCAGCCTGACGTTGTTAAGGCGGCGATACGCTACCAATTTTTACGCCACAGAATTGGGAGTGACATTGTTTTTGATATTGATGAGGCAGCGAGTGTGCAGGGCAATAGCGGGCCATACTTACAATACGCTCACGCAAGGGCATGCTCTATTTTGGCCAAATCGCACGGTAATATGGTAACCAATCCGGTACTTGAACCAGAAGAGCATACTTTACTGATGAAGGTGGCCGACTATAGCGAGGCAGCTAATCGAGCGATTGTAGAATTAATGCCACATCACATTTGTACCTACCTATATGATCTGACACAAGCTTTCAACAGGTTTTATGAGCATAATCGAGTGATTGGGCACGAACGAGAAGCTATCCGTACTCAGCTCATTGCTTGCTACAGAGATACGTTGCGAGCAGGGCTTGAGCTTCTTGGTATTCCTGCTCCTGAAAAAATGTAAACGCTTACGCTTTTTGGTATACTACAGATAAGAAGCTATTTAAAAAAAGGATCTAAAATGCAAATACTCTTTGATTATATATACCAGATAAATTGGTTTGCGGTTATTGTAGCCGCCGCGGTTGCAATGCTTATAAACGCAGCATGGTATTCTCGCCCACTTTTTGGCAGAGAATGGATGAAATCAGCCGGGCTAAAAAAGAAAGACACCACCAAACCAGGGGTTGATTTAGCTTTGGTAATTTCGTTTGTAACATTAATTATTACTGCTGCGGCAATTGCGGTCTTAATTGATGTACTAGAGCTACGTGGCGCGTACAACGGCATGCTGCTCGGTGTGTTGGCGGGGTTTGCGTTCTCGGTAATGAACAACGGTATGCATAAGTTGTATGAACAGCGTCCGTTTACGCTCTTTCTTGTTACTGCAGTTAGTGACCTCTTGACCGTGGCTGCAATCGGTGCTATTTTGGCTGTCTGGTAAGAGGAGATAGTTATTTTATGGCACAATCAGCCAAACAAGACAATAAACCCAAGAAAAAAGTTACCAAGCGAGTTGCTGCTCGCGCTCAGACAGGGGTGGAAGGCTTTGTTGATTTTATCCGAACGCAAGGCATTGTAGGGTTGGCTATTGGTTTTGTAATGGGTACGCAGGCCAAAGCGTTAATAGATCAAATGACGCGTAGTTTCGTAGACCCAATTTTGGGATTGATTATTGGCGGTTCACAGAATTTAAGTGAAAAAACTCTATTTTTACAAATTAACTCTCGGTCGGCCACCTTTGGTTGGGGGGCGTTTATATATGCGGTGATCAACTTTTTAATCATTGCGGCAGTCATATACTTTACGTTTAAATGGTTACGGCTCAATAAATTAGACCGAAAGAAAGAGTAGTTTAGGCAGGTGAACAAAGACGATGCTTGGCGCCAAAAACTCACACCCGAAGAGTACGCGGTGCTGCGAGAAAAGGGTACAGAAGCGCCGTTTAGCGGTGCCTTGCTTCATCAAAAAGCAACCGGCATGTATCATTGTAAGGCATGCGGCGCGGCGTTGTTTTCTAGTGAACATAAGTTTGATTCAAAGTCTGGTTGGCCAAGTTTTTACAATGTTGCTAACAATAAAGCGGTTAAATTGCGTGAAGACCGTTCGGGTGGCACACAACGCGTAGAAGTAACGTGCGCAAATTGCGGTAGCCACTTAGGGCATGTCTTTAGAGATGCCCCGCAAACACCTACGGGTATGCGGTTTTGTATTAACTCGGTAGCACTTGACTTTAAAAAGGGCAAGCAATAATGCCATACGTTGCCTATCAAAGAACACCGCACAAGAAATCTAAAAAACCGTTACGTCTAGCAATGCTCATAGCGGTAGCTTTAGTAGTTGGTTATGCTGGCTGGCGGATCCTTGGGCAACGTGACAACACCGTGCCACCAAATGCGTCGCCTAGAGTTGAAGTAAAGCACGACGTTGAGTCTGTTGAGGCAAAATATTTGTTCAGCGGAACGGTTGTACCGGCGCGAGCTGTCGAGAATGAAGCCCGGCGGGCAGACGGTAGCATTGACTATGATCAGCCGTTTAGCAAGCTGAATACATTTAACCCCCAGCAGTACGATGCGTGGACGGTCGATCTGGAGTGCCCAGTCACAGATGCAGAGATCCCGTATCGCCAACAAGTAGCAAACACTATTTTTAATTGCCGTCCAGAGTTTGTGAATGCCATGAGCAAGTACTTTTCGATTGCAAACCTGGCGAACAATCACGTATACGACATGGGCAAAGACAAGTTCCCGCAGATGCAACAGCATGTAGAAAAATCTGGCATGCAGTACCTGGGCAACCAAGACCCGGCGGCTACGAAAGACGTGTGCGAAGTAATGGCCATGAAGGTAAATCTGCACAAAAAGGGTGGTCAGACAGAGGCTGGAACCCTGCCAATTGCCTTTTGCGCCTGGCATTACTTTGAGCGCGACCCGTACCCCGGCGAATTTGATGTCATGAAGCAATACGCAGATATTATGCCAGTTGTAGGATTGATGCAAGTTGGTGTTGAATATGTTGCAACTGCCGGAGCAGACCAGCGGGCTATCGGGCGACAGATCATCGATGGTGGCGCTGAGTTTGTAATTGGTAATAGTCCGCATTGGGTGCAAGACTCAGACGTTTATAACGGCAAGCTAATTTTTTACTCAACCGGTAATTTTATCTTTGACCAGCTCGATTCAGAGACCAACCGTGGCGCCAGCGTTGAGGTTACAATGAGTATTGATTACGATGAGAATGTGGCTCAATGGCTGGCGCTAGGCGAAAGCTGCCGGGCGCATTACGATGATTGTCTAGAAAAGGCCAAACAACAGAAGTTGCAAAAAATCCAGCCAAAATTTACCTACGGTTTAGTGGCCAGTACAACCGGGTATCGAGAAATTACGCAAAAAGCCAGTCCCAGCGTACAAGCGGCCGTAGAGCAACGCGCTAATTGGGCCCAAACCCTCAAAGAGCTCGGCCAATAGTTGAGCCGGTGCTACCCAAGCTCACATCAGACCACGCAGTATATTCTAACATTCTTATGAATGTTAGAATATAACAGGGGTAAAACGACCAAATGTATTGAGGATATGGTTAGTTGGGTGTTCCCTAGGTATAATATTGAAGATGATCGACAAAAACAGTAAACCAACCAAGCTTGTCTGGCTTGATCTTGAAATGACAGGATTAGATGCACAGAAAGATGTTATTTTAGAAGTTGCGGCAGAAATTACTGACTTTAATTTTAAGACCTTAGCAACGTACGAGGCTTGTATAAAACAACCAAAAGAAATAGTACTAAAGCGCATGCAAGAGAATGTATGGTGGCGCAATTACCCTGCTAACCGCGACCATTTTGTAGACAATTTACCAGATGGAAAAGATCTAGCAGAGGCCGAGCGTGAACTCGTTGCGTTAGTTGAAGAGCAGTTTGGCGACGAGCCGGCGGTTCTTGCCGGTAACTCAATTTATAACGATCGTATGTTTATAAAACAATGGATGCCGGCACTAGATCTAAAGTTGCATTACCGTATGCTTGACGTAAGCTCGTGGAAGGTTCTTATGCAGGGTAAATTTGGTAAAGAGTACAAAAAACCAGAAGTTCACCGGGCGTTTGAAGACATTCAGGGGTCAATAGCAGAGCTTCAATATTACCTCGATTGGCTCAAGCAACAGTAAAACCACAAACTTGCAAAAAAACCGCAAAAGGGGTATAGTAACTCCATATAAATGGAGTTTTTCTATGAGCATAGAAAACGCATGGAGACCAGATTTATTTCAACCTGATACAGCTCAGCGCCGGATGGAGCTCGGACAAGAGGTGTTCGAAGCGCTAGAACACGTTGCAACCTTTAATGATGAGGCTGATCCTACCGGTTTTGCAGAGGCACAAGAAAGGGCCATGCACGCCATCCATCGTTTGTGTGATCAAGAAGGTGTCGGGGTTGACACCGATGGGAGTTCGATGCGCTTTGAATACGCAGCAGTGCTTGATTCTGTGATGCGTCACAAAGAACGGGGTACGGGACTTGTTTGGGAGTTAATGCAGCTTTCGGTGCCCCAAGTTGTTGAGTGGGCTAAATGGCACGGCATCAATATAGGCAAGGCGGGTCCTGAAGACAGGAAGTGGTTTGATGCAAGTTATGTACGGGCTTATCAAGAGCAAACACGAGCACGGCGGTTACCTCGTAGTCGCGACCGAGGGGCGTTTGACGCAGAGCCAGAATCACCTTCACAGAGTGCTAATACATCGGAACAAGGCAGAAGAAGGGGTAAACCAACGGAACAGCAAGGAGGTGTAGGGCGTCAAGAGCGGCGAGCTGCCAATGAATCAAAATTTAGGACAGCACTCAGAGTCGGCCGAACACTGCTGGCAGCCATTGGGGTGGGGGTGATATCACCACTCCTTCTTACTGGTAGTGCTTCCGTGGCTGCTCCAAGCCCAGAAAAGACAAAAGGTGTTGCTGATACAGAAGAGCAAGCTTCGGTACACGAAACGACCACCACCACAGCCTCAACCACAACCACGCTTCCGCCGGCAACTATGACCGTGCCAGAAACAGCGGTTGATACCAGGCAGCCCATAACTCCTGCAGATTTACCTGCGCCACCATTACCGCCAGCGCCGCAAGCAATTGAGATAGTAACTGTAGAGAAGGGGTCAAATTGCTGGAATAAGCTACAAAAGTTTGCGGTGGGTACAAGCGGTTCAGCAGCAGATGAAAACGATGCATTAAACCGTGTTATTGGAGAAGTGTTACCAGTGGTCAGCCAAGCTAACGGCGGTATAGATTTAGGTAAAATATCGGCTGGTTTTCGTCTGGTAATCCCAGCTGATACCGCAGCGCGGCTTAAGGCTTTCAGGCCATAACTATATTTCGCTGCTACAATAAAAGAAAACGCTAACAAATGACGCACAAACAAGTAGAAGAATATATTTTATCAATGCCCAACGCTAAACTGGATTATCCGTTTGGCGAAGACGTCGCTGTTTATAAAGTTTTTGTTTCATCAGCCAAGCCAATCGCCATGCAGGATGAAGGTGTGCAAGGCAAGGCGATGCGTGGTGAGTGGAAGATGTTTGCACTGGTGCAAGAAAACAAAGAACCGGTACGCTTAAGCCTTAAAGGCGACCCCAAATTATCAGAAGTGTTGCGCGAAAAATACGAGTCTGTAATGCCCGGCTACCATCTAAACAAAAAACACTGGAACACCATTGTCTTAACCGGCCAGCTCCCCTGGGAAGACGTGAAGGGTCTCATTCGCCACAGTTACGATTTAGTGGTAGGAAAGGCTGCAATCTAAACTTTTTCAAGAGGGTTAGAGGGATCCCATTTTTTATTTAGAACTTCTGGCTCCGCTTCAAGTGCGAGCGATATTTTCGTTAATGCTTCATTTTCTGCTGGACTGATGCGTATACGGGCTTTGGCGGTTCGGTACGCAATTTTTAAAATCAAATTTTTAAACAGTGCTGCCGCGCTTTCGTCGCGTTGACGAATCATTGCGACCGACTTTGTTAAGGCCCGTAAGGTCGGCCCTTCAATTGACTCTGCGGTTTTGGTAGCATGCTCGGGTATAGGTGACTTATAATCATCAAAATCAGTCAATTCTTTAATGAATAACGAGTCGTTTTTGTCACGATAATCTTTGATTGTTTGCTGGGCGTGAAAACGGTCGACATAATCTCCATAAATATGAGGGCTTTTCATGGTTACGTACTCGACCGTTCCAAGCACCGCAGTTTGTAGCTGCTGCCATTCAGGGGTCGTAAAATCAGCTCGCCCAATCATAACATGGTCTGTTGATTATCACTTAAAATGAGCGAGGCATTCCGCAAGTTAGTATCAAACAACTCTTTGCCATTGGCGCCCAAATTGCCTTGGGTCGCTTGCAAGTCAGCTCGGTAATCGTTTATTAGCTCTAGTAACGTATCTTCAAATGCCTCGTCAAAACGGCCGTTTTGTTCGGCTGCTTTTAGGGCTTCATCGTGTTTTTTATTAGCGCTGGCGTTTAGTTCTTTTTGATTTATCTTGCGCTTGAGTTTACCTAAGTAGTTAATGGTTTGTTTTTGGTCTGACGAAACAGTAGAGACGGTTAAGGCGGCTAGCTTTTTAGTGTCCTGGCTGCGAGCTTTCTGGTTTCCAAGCGTGGCGATGCGTATGATCTCGTTCTGTTGCTTGGTTATAGAAACGATCTTTTCAGTGTTGGGGTCGCCGCCTGCAAAAAAGAGTGCATACAACACAACTAAAGCCAACAAGCCTACAAGTCCTAACACAATGTACATGATCAGACGTTGCTTAGGGCTACCGCTTGGCAACAAGCTCCGTTTAGATTTTTGGCCAGCGTTCATAATGAAGTCAAACTGACTTGAGTCAAACTGCCCAGACGGTGGTGATGTAGTAGGGGGATGATAATTGGGGTTCGGATCCATACCGTTAGACCTTCTTTTGAGCGGTTACGAATAAAATGTGGGATACCGGTACCCCCAAGGGTAATAAAATATTTTGGCTTGCGTGATTGAGAAGTCTTACAGGATCCATTTCTATAATCATACCAAAGCATAAGCTCGACCGCCACCACCACAATATTGACAAAAACTTTAAACTATGCTACAATGGCATAGTTAAAGTAAAAATAAAAAAGGATCAACATCAAATGGCAAAAATCAAAGTTACAGACAACTCAAGCGACGACAATATTACAATTGTCTCGCCAACCCAGTCGCAAATGGACGAGTGGGTCGCGCAGGAGTTAGCTGAAGCAGAACAAGACAACATGTTAGCAGACGAAGTGCCGACTAGCATCTTTTCTGATGAGTCAATTGATTAGAAAGAGAAGAATATGGATACTATTACTCGAAACCCGCAAGCTGATCATGATCCCGCTGAGCATGATCTCCAAACTCATGACGACATTGAGCGGATTCATGACCAAACAATGGAACTTGCCCGGCGGGCAGGTGCCAGTGAGATAGGGCGCAGTATAAAATGGCAACAAACTCCGCTCGTTGATGGCGAGGGGTATGATGTTGATGTAACATCTAGTCCAGGCTACCTTGCCGGTATTCAAGTTAGAAAATACGGCCCATCAAAGCCCCTACAAGTCAGGCCAAGTATACAGGTTACCGTTGGTAATGGTGACAAACCAGGCTATGCAGCAAGCGTAAAGACAGAAGCCGGTATGTACTCAACCGCCAAAAATACCGAGGAGCAGAGTACCTCTGTACGCCGAAATGGTGAAACAATAACCATCAAAAACCCTAAAGCCGCTGAGCTGGTTGCACGATTAGCACTCAAAAAAGCTGGCCAGGTTATTGAGCAATTACCAGAGCCTCAACCAAAGCTACGCAAGCGCATTCTTGACCGAAGATCTAAAAAATAGGTGTGGTTGGTTGTAGGGCTACGTAGGGCCCTACTGCAACGCATCTTAGAAACAGGCCGACTGCTCGGCTACTTAATAGGCGTAACGTTGAGTATCTTAACAAATTCACAGCTTAAGTTAAGGACGCCACACTTTACGAGGCCTCTATACTCTGACACTGATGAGCGGTTACCTTTTTTATCTATGGCTTGGACGCTGTAAAGATAGGCAGTGCCGTTATTTATCTCAAAGTCTGTGTATTTGCGAGCCGGCCCCTCGTAAACCTTTAGGCCGTTTTTACGCACTACGTACCGGTCTATGCCGTGAGGCGACTCACTGGCGCTCCAGCGTACGTCTGCTGCCTGGTGTAGCTCAAATTTTTTGCTGTTCCATTGAATTGTAACGGGTATCCTATCATCAATAGTAACGGGGCGTGGATTGGTGGTAAGGGGTGGTTTTGGCGGCTCAACAACTGGCTCTTCTGGAACAGTAGGTGGGTCACTTGGTGGGTCGTCGTCTGTGGTACCGTCATCAGGGTTGTTGGTGAGGGGATCGGCAACAGGTGTACCCGAAGTAGTCTCGTTATATTTGCTTGCAGTATATTCGCAATAGAACTGTGATTTTCTGCCGTCAATACAGTTATTGACCGGCGGTTCTACCGTGTAAATGATGTTTGCGGATGACACTAAGCCGTTTAAGAAATAATCATCTTTTTCATTAGTAATACCTAGGTCATTCCATTGCTGCTTTGCTTCTTCGTTTAGTGCACCTGCAACTTGAATACCGGCACCAAAGCCGGATGTATCAACAGGCATAAAACCATAGTCTCTCATTGCGCGGGCAAATATACGAGCTGTTTCGGCTTTGCGTGGATTACTTTTGAGGTCGTCACGTGAGTTAATCCAGTTTTCTATGTACGCATCGTCAATATCAAGAGCAAAGCGCATACCTTCTGGCACGGTCTGTCGAAGGGTGTAGGCGCTATCTACCGTGGTTCCTTTTAATTTTGGTAATCGTTCGCCTATGGATGAAACATTGCCCCATTCATATTTAGCTGCTGGTGCTACCGCCGTACCGCAGGTTACATCGATTACCTTGGGATCATTTTTTGCCAATTGCTCAGCTGTACATCGTGGTCCAAAAGCAGTATTAAAAACACCCATTCCCAGTGCATGCCTGATCTCGCCAGCGGCTACTTCTTCAGGGGTAACCAGGGTAGCAAAGTAGTTAATACCGGCCCCACGGCTAAAGTCACTCCCTTCAAACGTGCGATAATCTGCAACTTTGCCGTCATAGTCACGTAAAATCTTGGCACTGCTGGCACAAAGCCTATCTTGCTGCCATGGGAAGCACTGCGTGAAAGCTTCAAGGCCTTCCTTTACGCTGCTAAACGAAAATAGCTGACCAGAAGTTGGCAATCCTTCGCGGTCATCGATAATAATCAGCTCGTTGTCGCCACCGCCCGCAATCTGCCACTTAGGATTCCATGGAACTTCTCGGTCAGGCAGCCATCGCTTAGAGCTCGTTCCGGTTATGGCATTGTCATCGAAGTTGGTCATGCCACAATTGTTAGCGCAGGTTTGAACCTTTTTAGTAGTGGTCGCGTCGCTGGCGTAGTATACCGCTCTTGTATAGTTGGCACGAGGATCTTCAAAACCGAATTTAACGTGAAAATTGCCCCTTCGGCTTGCGTGGGCGGCGCTGCCATCGTTTTGAACGCCATAATTAAAGATACGGCTGGCGTACTCGGTAGAGCGTTGATGACGAGGAAGTTTACAAACTGGTACATTCCAAGGGGCGTTACCAAAGGGTACTTTATAGGTATAGTTTTTGACTCGAGCACCGCACTGAGAATCGGCTATAGATGGCGTAACAGGTGAGCTAGCCATAGAAGTGCCCAATATCCATGTGCCAACACCAGCAATTACAGTAATTGCAATAAGCGCAAGTAGCCTCTTTTTTTTGCTATGCAAGTTATTTAGTTTGTGTCTTAATGATCGCGAACCTTTTTGATTTGATGTTTCCATAAAACTTTCCCTGATTATACTGTTAATGCTAATTATACAGGCCTCAACAAGATTCACGAGTATGTTTGTAGATAAAAATACAATGGTGTGCGCTCGGCTTTAGTGTTAAGCGTTGCGATAGATTAAATGAGCCAGGTTGTTACGGACACTAGCCGTTCGGGTAAGGGCCGCGTTATTGTTCTTGTGCTTGAGGAGTGTCTACTAGAGTACAATAAAATCAGAACCTACGGTTTGGAGGCGGTGCAAGGAAACGGCGAGCAACAGACCGAGGGGTATAGATAATACCGTGAAGGGAGTAGCGTAGCCTGTTGACGCAGCTGTGCGCCAAAAGCGATACAGCGTTGATTGCTCTGCAATCAAGCAGGCAATGCGGTCATAGAGATCTGATGGATGCGGCTGAAGAAATCAAGCAACGACTAAATATCGAAGACGTAATTGGCGAATACGTCGAACTTAAACGTGCCGGCCGCAATTTTCGTGGCCTAAGCCCGTTTACTTCTGAAAAGACGCCAAGCTTTATGGTGAGCCCAGAGAAGCAAATCTGGCATGACTTCAGCAGCGGCAAGGGTGGCAACATGTTTAGTTTTGTCATGGAGATGGAAGGCCTTGATTTTAAAGGAGCGCTTGAATTGCTGGCACGTAAGGCCGGTGTAGACTTAAGCCAATATCGCAGCAGTAACTATGCTCGTAATGCCAAAACAAAAGAACGGTTATATGAATGTTTAGAGCTGGCCACCAAGTTTTATCAAACCCAGTTTAAAAATAACCGCGCTGCGTTGGAATATATCTTAAAAAAGCGGGCGTTTTCAAAACAAACAGCGTTAGGGTTTCGTATTGGCTACGCGCCTGATGGCGGTGAGGCGCTGGCAAGGTTTTTAACCGGTAAAGGTTTTACGCCCACAGAACTAAAACAAGCTGGTTTGGGTAATGTTTTTAGAGGTAATTTGCGTGATATGTTTCGCGGGCGAATAATGATACCTTTAATGGATTCGTCTGGCAGGGTTGTAGGTTTTACGGCGCGCTTGCTTAAAGATGACCCAAACGCGCCAAAATATATCAACACGCCGGCGACCATGCTGTATGACAAAAGCCGCCACGTGTTTGGACTGCATGCTGCCAAAGAAGCAATCAGAAAAAGAGATTTTGCCGTTGTGGTAGAGGGCAACATGGACGTTATAGCTAGCCATCAAGCAAACGTACGCAACGTAGTGGCAACAGCAGGTACTGCCATGACAAAACCTCATCTTAAAGAAATCGGCAGATTCACGCATGATATAAGGCTGTGTTTTGACCAAGACAAGGCTGGTGTAAGCGCTACGGAGCGAACAATTATTTTAGCCAATCAAATGGACATAAAACTAGGTGTTATAACCATCCCCGCCGGTAAAGATCCAGACGAGCTAATTCGGTCTGACGCCAAGGCCTGGGAGGACTCACTAGATAACAGCGAATACGCTCTAGACTGGCTCATTAAAAAATACGCAGCAGAACACTCCTTAACAAGCGGTGTTGGCAAAAAAGAATTTACCGCTAAAATTATGCCAATCCTTGATCACATTAGTAATTCAGTCGAGAAAGAACATTACAAGCGGTCAGTTGCCGATATGTTAGGGGTAACCTACGAGGCTTTAGACCAACAAGCCAAGCCAGCAAGCCAAAAAGTACTTAAGAAAGCCAAAAACCAAACCGTGCATGACGTGGCAAATGCCGACATCCTAAAATCTGAAAACCAATATATGAGCCTTATGTTTATGCAGCCAAGCCTGCGCGTCTATATGGCGCTGGTTGAGCCGTATATGTTTATCTCTAATGAAGCGGCTGAGCTGTTTAAAACTATTAAAGCTATGCCAAAAGAAAAGGCCAAAGATATTCTTGAAGTCCATAAAAATGTGCAACAAGTAACAGATTATGGTAAAATAGTTACATTATTATACGAAGAACTCTATGCCCATCTCGAGTTTGTAGAGCTTGAATATGAAGCCGCTCGATTGCAGGTGCGCGTTATAGAACATTATGTAAAAGACCAAAAACGAGCTGTAGTTGAAAAACTGCAACAAGAGGCCGATGAAACAACGGTTACAAAATTGCTGACAAAAGCCAAAAAACTAGACCAATTATTAAAGCAGGCGAAGGAGACAACACGTTGAGTAATGATAAAGACAAGAAGGGTTTTGAAGCTGCCAAACAAAAGCTTCTAGAAAAAGCCAAAAAAGACGGCCGCATTGAACAGCGCGAGATTTTTAAAGCGATTCCAGACACCCCGGAGAATATAGATATACTTGATAAGCTCCACAGCGAACTCGTTGAAGCTGGCGTTGAAGTTGTCGAGGCAACAGAACCCAACCCAGAGGATTTTTCTGATGAGTGGGTTGCCGACGAAGAAGAGGTGGTAGTCGAAGAACAAGTTTTTACCGATGATATCGCTGATGACTCTGTAAGGCTATACTTGCGCGAAATCGGTAAAATCCCACTCTTAAAACCAGATGAAGAGCTAGAGTTAGCCTATAAAATCGTAGCCAACCAACCAAAACTGAATAAAGTTACTGATAAGCTCAAAGCTTTTGAAAACGAAGAAGGCAACATCAAAGAGAACCTAAGCAAGCAAGAAGCAAAAGCTTACCAAGAGCTTGAGGCAGAAGCCAGGCGGCTTAGTCGACCAAAAGACAAGATGGCTGAGGCAAACATGCGGTTGGTAGTGAGTATTGCCAAGCGTTACGTGGGTCGTGGCCTAGATTTGCTTGATTTAATTCAAGAGGGCAACACGGGTTTACTCCGTGCTGTTGAAAAATTTGACCCTGATAAAGGCTTTAAGTTTTCTACTTACGCAACGTGGTGGATTCGCCAGGCAATCACGCGTGCCATTGCCGACCAAGCTCGAACGATTCGTATTCCCGTTCATATGGTAGAGACAATTAATAAATTGCTGCGCACCCAACGCCGTCTAACCCAAGAACTCAACCGCGAGCCAACCAACGAAGAAATCGCCAAAGCAATGGAAATTGATGTTGATAAGGTGGAGCACATCATGAAGATCAAACAAGACATTTCAAGCCTTGATGCCAGCGTGCGTGACGATGAAGAAGACAGTGTCCTGGGTGATTTTATTGAAGATGAAGACACTATTAGCCCAGAAGATTCGGCAACTGGTCAGTTACTCAAAGAGCATGTTAAAACTATGCTTGGGGCACTGAGTGAACGCGAGCAAAAGATTCTCAAGCTGCGTTTTGGGCTTGAAGATGGCCGTTCACACACTTTAGAAGAAGTAGGGCAAGAGTTTAATGTTACGCGTGAGCGCATCCGCCAAATTGAAGCCAAAGCGCTTGCCAAATTACGCAAGCATAAAGATTCTAAAAAACTTCATGACTACATTAAGTAGGCATTGATCTGGTATACTCTGTTCATGCTTAGCTATGTGCTGCTACATACTTTCGGTAGTACGTTGGTGTCTATGATTGCTTATGTTATTGCCTCGATGCTTGCTATTCATTTTATTGGCAGCGATGCAGATAGAGTAGGAAACGGACTACAGTTTTTTGCAGTGTTTTTTAATCTGCCCTTGTTTCTTTTTGCTTGCTTATTGGTGGTAGCTTCGTTCAGAAAATTGCTTGGCGATCCTGAAGCGGTACGACCAACCTATATTTCTGTTGTTGTACTTGCGGTGTTAACTGGAATATTCGAAGTTATCATAAAATAGTGTGTATGACAATTTATGAAGCCGGCAGAGTCACCTTGTTTTATTTTAGTTCGATACCTTCGGTAGCAAGAATCTGGCGAAGTTTTGCAATCATGTCTTCAGGCGTGGAATCATTAAGAATAGTATAGTCGGCGTTGGCAATTGGGCCGCCTTTTTCAATGTTTTCAATCTCGGCGTATTCGCGGGCGCTAACTTCTTCATTGGTGAGCGGCCGTACCGGTCGGTTTTCAAGCCGCTGGTGACGCATTTTTCGCGGGGCAGCGATAGCAATAATAATCGCGTTATCGCCAAAAGCCTGCTTAAATTCTTTATATTCGGTCCAGCTATATAATCCGTCCGCCACAACGTAATTTTGGCCCGATTCAAACAGGCCTTTTATTTTAGTAATAATTCGTTTTGCGTAGGCTGCTTTGCCTTCTTTGGCCCGGATGTCTTCGCGTACTGTTTTTTCATTTTGTTCGTTGATTTCTAGACCACGCGCTTTAACTTCATCTAGCGTAATGCCACCAAAATACACAGACGGCAAACCGGCTTTTTCAAGAAACTCAACACAATAGCTTTTTCCGGCACCCGACATACCGACAAACGTGATAATTTTTTTCTCCATATATCTATAGTGTACACGAATGCTCCTCTGTTTTTAACTAGTAGTGTGTCGAAAACATTCGAGATTTAACAGATACGCGCGTATACTATTCATCAATGAGACAACAAAGTACCAACCAGGTACACTATTTTACCCGCGAGCTAAAAGCCTACAAGCAGCGCATCGATGACGATATTGCTACCTACTCTAAAGCTATTCGAAAATCTACCCTGCAAAATTACGGTGCACACGCTCGAATAGCGACCGACGCGTACCTTGATGTGTTAGCACGCGGCGGTAAGCGTATTCGCGGGGCGCTGGCGATTGTGGGCTATGAAATGATGGGTGGCAAAGATGCGCAGATGATAACCCTGGCTGCGCGAGCACTAGAGATGATTCATGCCTATATTCTGATTATGGATGATATTCAAGACCGTAGTCTGGTTCGTCGTGGTGGCCCAACGGCGCATGTCGCCCTTGCCGACTATCATCAAAAACACCATCTATCAGGCGATGCTGAGCATTTTGGGCTTGCTATTGCGTTAAATGCAATGGGAATAGGCAACCATGCTGCCCAGGTGCTGATTGCAAACCTTAATACAGAAGAAGATTTGCGTCTTAAGGCACTGAGCATTCTAAACCAATCAATTATTATTACGGCTCATGGGCAATCGAACGACATTATCAATGAGGTTAACGGTCCGGTAACTATGCGCGACGTAGACAATGTGCTCGAGTGGAAGACCGCGCACTATACCTTTTTAAACCCCTTAACGTTTGGCATGGTGCTAGCGGGGGCAGATTGTGCCGCGACCGATGCTATCCGTGACTATGCCCTCAATGCGGGCAGGGCATTTCAGATTACCGACGATATTTTAGGTATTTTTGGCCAAGAATTCGAAAGCGGCAAAAGCCCGCTCGATGACATTAAAGAAGGCAAACGTACTAAATTAACGCTTTTTGCATTAGAGCACGCTGAAAAGGCCGATAAAAACTTTTTGATTCAAATGCTTGGCAACCAAAACTTGACCCAAACCGAATTTGAACGTTGCAAAGACATTTTAATTGAAACCGGCGCCCTGCAATACGCCGCTAACGAAGCAGATGTTTGCATTGCAGACGCAGTAGGTTCACTGCAAAACCAAACCATCAACTGGAGCAAAAACAGCATAAACTTTTTAATTGGCCTCGCCAACTACCTATCAAATCGCCGCTCCTAAGCTGTTTCGACTTGAGTAAAATTAGCTTGTATAATTATGGTATGGATGTAGAGCAAAAAATAGTCAAAAAAGGTAGCACCACATATTACTTTAGCAGTCGGTTTTTTCCGAAGCGCATCAGAGACGACGTGTATCGCCTGTATAGCTTTATGCGTACGGCCGACCGGTACGTAGATGAAAAAGCCGAGTCAAAAAAACTTCTCCAGCTAGAAAAAAATTACCAAAAAGCTATTGCCGACCATACCTTTGATGCCACTGCGCATCAGTGGGATGACATAGATGCTCGCGTAATAAAACACATTGTCCGCCTGCAACATAAATACAAATTTGACCCCGAGTGGGTAAAGGTGTTTTTTGACTCTATGAAGGCAAACATTGATACCACAACCTATAAAACGCTTGACGACGTGCTGAAGTACATACACGGTTCTGCAGAAGTTGTAGGACTGATGATGGCAAAAGTCTTAAAATTACCAGAAGAGGCGTATGAAGCGGCAAAACTACAAGGCCGTGCTATGCAGTGGATGAACTTTATACGTGACATTGGCCATGATCACAAGCTAAAGCGCTGTTACTTTCCGGCAGCAGAGCTCAAAAAATATGGTCTTAAAGACCTTAGCCCAGAAGAAGCAAAGGCAAACCCAGACAAGTTTAAAAAATTTATGCAAGCCCAAATTGATCAGTACCGCCAGTGGCAACGAGAGGCTAACAAAGGCCTGCAATTTATACCAGAGCGTCTGCAGGTACCAATTAAAACAGCCATTGATATGTACAACTGGACGGCTCGCAAAATTGAAAAAAACCCGTTCGTCGTGTTTGAGACACAAGTTAAACCACGTAAGCGCCAGGTGTTACGGCAGGTTCTCAAAAATACCACCCAAGGAACGGCACGTGCCACCGTTAAAGCCTCTAAAAAAGCCAGGGCAGGAGTTAAGAAAATTCGGCCAGCTGCCAGAGCCGCTGTTCCGGCCGTCAAACGGGCGCCAAAAAATATTAAACTAAAAACCAAACAAGTGCGAGATAGGTTTTTTGAAGAATAGGCTCGGCATTAACGCATGGTTATTATGCTTGCATAGAATAAGGCATGGTGTCATTCTAGTCTTGCTATTTATTTGTGACAATCAAGCGCAAAATGCATAGTGAAGGTATACTGTAAATATGGCAGAGGCAACGCAACGGAAGCGCCTGGCAATTATTGACGGTAAGTCGGTTTTTTACCGTGGTTATTTTGCAATGCCAAATTTAAGCACCAAAGACGGGACGCCGACTGGTGGGGTGTACGGGTTTGCAACGATGGCCCTCGAAGTTATTAAAAAACTAAAGCCAGACTATGTGTGCGTAGCGTGGGATAAGCCAAAAACAAACATTAGAAAACGCTTAGAGATGTACCCTGAATACAAAGCCGGGCGCAAACCGCCGCCCCCAGATTTTTATGAGCAAATTCCTATTTTGCACGAGTTGCTTGATGCGTTTGGTTGGCCGCTCTATGAATTAGACGATTACGAGGCCGACGACATTATGGGCACACTCGCTTTGCAGGCCACCGCCCAAGATATTGAAACCATGCTGATAACCAGCGATCTCGATATGCTTCAGCTCATTGATCTGCATGTAAGTGTCTATGCATTAAAGAAAGGCTTAAGCAATATTGAGTTATATCACCCAGAGAGCTTCATTGAAAAATTTGGTTTGCTGCCGAATCAATTTTTAGACTTAAAAGCCCTAAAAGGGGATAGCTCCGATAATATCCCTGGTGTACCGGGCATTGGCGAAAAGGGCGCCATAGAGTTGCTAAAAGAGCATAAAACGCTTGATGGCATTTATGAAAATATTGAACTTATAAAAGACAGTACTAAAAAGAAGCTAATTGCGGGCAAAGACTTAGCCTACTTAAGCAAAAAATTGGCAGCAATATGGACCGATGCGCCATTAAAGTTAGATTTAAAAGAAGTCGACGGCAGTAAATGTGAGCCTGGCAAAGTGCGTGAGATCCTTGAAAAACTTGAATTTAGAACGCTGTTACGCACCAGTACTGAAATATGGAATGAATCCATCGCCCCCAAAGAAACACACAGCCTTTCGAGCTCAAAAAATGTCATCATTGACACCGATACAAGATTACAAGAACTTAATTTTTCAAAAGCTAAGCACGTGGTGATTCATAGCCGCTGTGCCGGTAAACATGGCCAAGATCCGCAGGTATTTGCCCTAAGCCCAAGCAAAGAAGTGGTGTATACACTTATGCTTAACAAGCTTGATGCCAAAGCAGTGGCTGCGGTGTTACAAAAACTACCACCGCTAGTTGGCTACGATATTAAATCTTCATTAAAAGCGGCTTATTCGTATGGCGTTGACCTAACCTCGCTCGAGCACGACGTTTTAATTGGCGCTTTTTTGCTTAATAGTTTGCGCAGAGAGCAAAGCCTTAGCGAGCTCATTAAAGCAGATTTAGGCTACGATATCGAGCTTGAAAACCTAAGCCACGATGAGGTTGCCGAGCGCGCGGGCGAAATCACAAAAGGCATTTGGCTGCTATACGAACAGCAGGTTAAAGAGCTGACAAAGCTACCAAAAGTGCATTCATTGGCACACAAAATTGAGTGGCCGGTTATTCCGGTGTTGGCGCGTATGGAGTACGTCGGCATCAAGCTCGATACCAAGTATCTCCAAACATTCTCGGTAGAAATTGAAGATCAAATCTCTGATCTTGAACAACAAATTTATGGATACGCCGACCAAGAATTTAACGTTAGCAGTCCCGGGCAATTGGCCGACATTTTGTTTGTAAAGTTAGCGCTCCCAACCCAAGGCATTAAAAAGGGTAAAACAGGGTATTCAACCGCGGCGGTCGAGCTTGATAAATTGCGCGGCCAGCACCCCATCATTGACTTAATTTCGCAGTACCGCGAGGTCACTAAGCTTAAAAACACCTACATCGACACCTTACCCAAAATGGTAGACAAAAATAGCCGCCTGCACACCACCTTTGCGTTAACCATTGCCCAAACCGGGCGTCTCAGCTCAAACGACCCAAATCTGCAAAATATTCCGGTACGAACCGAGCTGGGCAAGCGCATTCGCGAAGCGTTTATTGCAGACGAGGGCAATGTGCTAGTCAGCGCCGATTATTCACAGTTTGAGCTTAGGCTCGCCGCCTTTTTGGCAAATGACAAAGACATGATAGAAATGTTTAACAAAGATACCGACATTCACACCGTGACCGCCGCGCAGGTCTATGGCCGTGAGCCAGAAGACGTAACCAAAAACATGCGCCGCGACGCCAAGGTGATAAACTTTGGTATTTTGTATGGCATGAGCCCGCACGGCTTAAGCGTGGCTACCGGCATGACGCGCGACCAAGCCGTTACGTTTATAGAAAAATACTTTGACATCAGAAAGCCGCTGCTTAAATATCTAGACAGCCTCAAAGAGCAAGCCCGAAAGGACGGTTACGTAGAGACGTTGTTTGGCCGCCGCCGGCCCATGCCAGATATAAAATCGAGTAACTTTATGGTTCGTGCAGCTGCCGAACGGGCCGCCATGAACATGCCAATTCAGGGCACAGAAGCAGATCTGATGAAGATGGCCATGGTGGCGGTCGATAAAAAGCTCGACGGCGACTGCAAACAGCTGCTGCAAATTCATGACTCAATTTTAGTAGAATGCCCCGAGAGCAAAGCAAAAGCAGTCGCCAAACTATTAAAAGACACCATGGAGAACATTTACAAACTGCCGGTAAAACTAACGGTAGACACCACTATCGGCAAAACCTGGGGAGAGCTCTAATGAGACAAAACTACGTTTTTTCTCATCGCGCAGGCAAAATGGCGCGACATTTTGTCTGGCTGCTCTTTTTTCTTGGGTGGAGGGGGAGCTATGAGCGAACAGTATCCTAGAACCTTTGAATTACGCAAGCTGGTACGTGACAAAATAGTAGAAGAAATGCAGGCCCGTGGCCACCATCCCGACTTTCATGTAGTTACTGGTGGGGAAAAGTTAGAATACCTTGAAGACAAGGCTAAAGAAGAAGCCGGGGAGCTGCGGCTTGACCCAGACGATGTTGCAGGTAGCCTAGAGGAATTAGCTGATATACAACAAGTAATTGACGACGCCGCCATAGCACTGGGCTGCACGCCGGAAGATGTGCGTGAAGCTCAAGCCAAAAAGTTTGCTGAAAAAGGTGGTTTTGCTGGTGGTTTCTTTGTACGGACGGTGTTTATTGATCCAACAACAGATCCCGAATTATTTGATTACTATTCAAGTCATCCAGATCGCTTCCCGCCAGTGAAGGACTAAACGTTATTTTAGGACAAGAATATTGAAATAATTGTGCTTATGTGCTATAATTAGCATGTTATGAGGCGGTTTATTCTTGCAGGAGTAGCAATTCTACTAGTTATTATTGGTTTTATTTGGCTGATTGCAAGCCGAGGCGACAGCCCGCGCGAAGAAAGTGCGCCTAACGACGTATCACGTTTGGTTGATTATGCCGACACGTCAACAGAGGTACGCTTAACGATAGAGGGCGAGATAAACGCTCGTGAGAATCACCGGGTAATTCAAATTTTTGTTGGTAAAGACTTTCGGTCAATTCAGATCTTAGAAGGCTACCAAGGTGCGGTGTTGCGACAAGAATCGTATTTAAACGATCGTAACGCCTATAATGCATTCTTAGCCGCGCTGCAGAATGAGGGCTATACCTTATCACGCAATGCACCGCGAGGTGTAGATCCGCTGGGCGCGTGTCCGGTGGGGCAACGGTTTCGTTACGATATTATTGACGGCTCTGAAACCAAACAATCGTTATGGAACACGTCTTGCAGCAAAAGCGCCGGCACCTTTGCAGGGCGCGGCTCAAATGTAAGGCGGCTCTTCCAGGCGCAGATTCCTAATTACCGCGATTTGACTAAAGAGGTCCGACTCTAGTCGTACGCGCTAGAACTGACTAAAAAATTTATGGAATTTTGTTTTATGAACACTATCCGTCAACCTGATCCTGCTTCCATCAGTGCGAGCATAGACAAGGATTGTTTAATCGATTTAGTAAGAGACGCAGAAAATGAAAAAGGACATGTTGAGGATCGCCCAGAATTAGCAACCGCACTTGATAGTCATGTTGTCATGGACAGTAGTGACGGGGCAGCCGAGATGATGTGTAAGAAGTGTCCTGTTATGTGCACCATAACACGTGTAGGAGGAAGTGCGATAGCACTACTGCAAGACAGTGAAAAATGCGCCAAACGTTACTCATAAGTACACCCTGATGTTGCATGCAACACTCCTTAGGAGTGATACTGATAAATTTCTAAATCTTGCTTAATAATAGTTATAACTTCCCCTATGGTGGTGAGCCAAGTTTACTAATATCTCTTTTTGTGGTAATCTTTGTTTTATGTCTCTTGACAAACTGTCTGGTGAAAGATTATGTTTCGGCAATTTACCGTTAACAAGTTGCACAGCGACAAAATTAGCCATAAATGGCGCCATGGAGTGGTTTAGAGACCCCAATCCAGAAACAACAGGAATGGACCTGGGGGCGGATGTATACATTTCACCTAAGTCTGGGGTTGCTGACTGTACTGAATGCGAACGTACGTGCGCCATTGGGCTAGGCATAGAAAGACCAGAAACAACAGAACAGCTACTGCATGGGCCTTATAAGCCTACAGAAAAGCTCTCAATTGTGTATGTAGCTACTTATACTCCTGAATAAAGTCGCGAAGTACGTCCATCAGAGGGAGCCAAGCCAGACAAGACAAAGTCAGAACTGTGAAAATGGTTCTGACTTTTCGTATACCCAAAGCAGAGTTGAAACCAAATTGTTGGCTAAAAGCATTTTGTCATCTGTCGTGGAAGTATTTTCTATTTTGTTTATGCTTGCATTAGTGCCGTGTTCCATGCATATTTAACGCATTATGCATATTGTACCCGCGCATATTAATAACGAAGGTATTGAAACCGTCTATACACTCGCTGAACATCCCACTATGTTGGATTCACCGCTTGGATCACCCTCTATAGGCTTTGCTGGATTTGATCAGTTTTATATACCCGGTATTTCTGTGCCGGGGTATGAACACCTGGAGAAACCTTTTTATGTACCTGTGATTGGAGATGCAGAACCAATCAGTTTGGTGATCGATACGGCGCATATGGATGCAACATATGTTAAAAGAGTGACGTTTGTTGGAAAGCTTATAGCAGAGTCAATCGCAATCGAACCACCATTACCGGACAGAGAGCCTTTCTTGGACGATGACAACCCAGCTGCACTTGCGGTTGATGAAGCTTTTGATGATTTGTGTGGTGAAGGAGGATTTCTGAGAGTGACGACGATTTCAGCATATGACACAGAAGCACACGTAGGCGAACGCCCTCCTTTACACGGAACGGATACGTATGGTGTCCCGCCATTGTCGCTTTCTGGCGAAGCAGAGCTTTATCTATTTGATAATGTTGATGAGTTTAACCATATCGAGGCACTTCTTCTTAATGGCAGTATCACTCCGATTGATATTCTTGCACATGCTAGAGCTGCAAAGTTAAACGATCTTCTTAGGCCGCAGTCTAGTTAGAATGAGGTAAGACGCATAGAGATCCCTAAAAACTTAGGAGTCGTTTAGTCTACAGCTAAGTCTTGCTTAATTATAGTTATGACTTCCTCTATCGTTGTGAGCCAAGCATTTACAAATACCACTTTTTGTGGTATTTTTGTTTTATGACAAAACCAGAATCATTTGAAGATCAATTTCCGCACATGGCAGCAGCTATGGAAGCGGCTAAAAGCGTGCAACCAGGCAATGAATTACAGGAGCAAGCTGCGGCAGATATTACACACCTCGCTTTCGAGATTGAAGTTCGTCGAGCATTCCCAGAAACTCCCGCAGTCGAAGGCGAATAGTCTCAAATCGTTGCTAAATCTAGCTTAATCACGGTTATAACTTCCTCTATCGTTGTGAGCCAATCTGGAACAGATGAAGTCAGAACTGTGAAAATGGTTCTGACTTTTTGATACCCACGCTAGAGTTGAAACTCAATGTCATATTCATGAGATAATTAAGTTATGAAAAACGATAAGTATAAAAAAGCACGTGGCGGATGGTCAAGAATGCTTGATATTTGTTGTGCGCGTTGCGGGAATCATATGTGTTTTTATCAAAAAGATGGACCTGGCCCATTAAAGCGAATGTATCATGACAGAATTAGCGGTTTGTCTACTAAAAGCAGTCAGCTGACGTGTCCTAATTGCGATTCAGTTTTAGGAGTTGGAATTATCTACGAGAAGGAAAGCCGACCTGCGTACCGACTTTTTGTCGGTTCAATAAATAAAAAGATAGTTAAGGGCTCTTCACACTAAGCTATAATCGTCTTTAATTTGAGTTACAACTTGCTCTACCGTTGTGAGCCAGACCAAGCAGAGAAAAGCATAGACCCAGTTCTATGACTGACAATTACTTCTCTCTTTGGT
>CAZNZL010000003.1:0-73907 GCA_964577565.1 uncultured Candidatus Saccharibacteria bacterium
AGGCAAACTAGATCCTGTCATTGGTCGTGACGAAGAAATTCGTCGCTGTATGCAAGTTTTGTCGCGAAGAAGTAAGAATAATCCTGTGCTTATTGGTGAGCCAGGTGTAGGCAAGACCGCAATTGTTGAAGGTTTAGCACAGCGAATAATCAAGGGCGATGTGCCGCAAAGTCTCAAAAATAAGCGATTAATAGGACTAGAGATCAGTAGCATATTGGCAGGTGCCGGCTATCGTGGCCAATTCGAGGAACGACTTCAGTCAGTGCTAAAAGAAGTTGAGGAAGCTGCTGGTGAGATTATTCTTTTCATTGATGAAATACACACAATAGTAGGAGCCGGAAAAGCAGAAGGTGCTGTAGATGCAGCTAATATGCTCAAGCCGATGATGGCACGGGGTAAACTGCATCTTATTGGCGCCACTACGCTCAACGAATATAGACAGTATATTGAAAAAGACGCCGCACTCGAGCGTCGCTTGCAGCCAGTATATGTTGGGGAGCCGGATTTTGAAGATACGGTAGCAATACTTCGCGGACTTCAGGAAAAGTATGAAGTGCACCATGGAGTTATAATCCTTGATGATGCAATCGTAGCTGCTGCTCGACTCAGTGACCGTTACATTACCGAGCGATTTTTGCCCGACAAGGCTGTCGATCTAATAGACGAAGCAACGTCCGCTTTGAAAATGCAGCTTGATTCTAAACCAATAGAGCTTGATCGTTTGAACAGACGTATTATGCAACTGCAGATTGAACAAACGGCACTTAAGAAGGACAAGAGTGAGACTGCAAAAACCAGGAAAGCAGAAATAGAGAAAGAAATTGACTCTTTATCCCAACAAGCAAAGACGCTTGAGTCTGCCTGGCAGAAAGAGAAAGAATTAATCGATAAACTGAACGCCGAGGGCGAGAAGCTTGAAGCCGCAAAGACAAAATTAGAATTAGCCGAAAACGAAAGTGATCTTGGCGCAGCAAGTCGAATTAAATACGGTGAAATCCCCGAAATTGAACAAAACATAGCTGAGTATCGACGGCAGATCAACATGATACCGGCAGATAAAAGGCTATTAAGAGATGAAGTGACTGCTGATGACATTGCATCGGTAGTGTCGCGGTGGACAGGCATACCGGTAGATCGACTCAAAGAAAGTGAAACGAAGAAATTGAGCCATTTAGAAGATGATTTACATAAACGGGTTATTGGTCAGAATCGAGCGGTCGAATCCGTAGCAAATGCAATTAGGCGTTCACGAGCTGGAATAGGTGATCAAAGACGGCCTATCGGTTCTTTCTTATTCCTTGGCCCGACAGGTGTAGGAAAGACCGAACTTGCCAAAAGTCTGGCAGCGTCTTTATTTGATGATGAGCGAGCTATTACGCGAATTGACATGAGTGAATACATGGAAAAGCATGCGGTATCCCGATTGATTGGTTCCCCGCCAGGATACGTAGGATACGAACAAGGTGGTCAGCTGACTGAAGCCGTTCGGCGCAGGCCATATAGCATCATTCTCTTTGATGAAATCGAAAAAGCGCATCAGGATGTCTTTAATGTATTATTACAAGTATTGGATGATGGAAGGCTCACGGACGGTCAGGGGCGAACTGTGAACTTTTCTAACACCGTAATCATTATGACAAGTAATATAGGCTCGCAATATATTCAGGAGTGGGATGGCAACAATTTTGGTACTCTGGAGAACACGCTACAAAAAGAATTGACGGTCCATTTTCGTCCTGAGTTTATAAATCGTATTGATGATATTGTAATTTTTGACCGCATCAAAGAAGAAGACATGAAGCATATTGTTGAGGTACAGCTAGAGAGCATGCTTGCGGAGATTGAAAAATCGAAAGGTATTAAAATTACTCTCACTTCAAATGCGAAAGAGGCGCTAGCTAAAGAGGGCTACGACGAGGCATTTGGCGCAAGACCGCTGAAGCGAGTTATACAAAAACGCATTCTCAACAAACTCGCTCGACAAATCATTGATGGTGGCGTAACAGAGAACTCGGAAGTTGCTGTTGATTATGATGGTGAAAATTTTGCAATAAAAATGAAATAACTTGATTAATAACAGATGTAAGCTAAAGTAAAGCGAGCCTAAAGTTAGGTGGTAGTTTCGCTTGGTTCGAATCCAGTTCCCGGAGCCAAAGCAGAGAAGTGAAAGTCTGTACCGAAAAATGATTCCGGCATTCTACATGCTCCGAACAAAAGTGAGGTCGAGAACAAGTAGCAGAAATAACAGTAATATTATAATAAATATATGTTACTCTATGGCAGACCATACTTTGTTAACGAAGATGATCCAAGGCAATTGCCCCGATTGCTTGAGGGAGACCCCGAGAGAGATAGAGCTTCTGAATACGAAGCCTTATTCATGGGCGAACCATGCTGGGCCCCTGTACTTGCAGCAACTATTTTTACAGCAGACAGTAATGGTATTGCAGAGATCCTTGTGGCAGTTCGCGATCCCGAAACCAACATTACACACCCAAACGTTGTCAGTACGCCAACTAGGAGACTTACGCCCGAAGCTTTTGCACTTGCGGCTGCAGCAGTTCCCGTAATCGAACAGACCCCGCGTCGCCATAAATTTTTAATTGACCGAGGTTGGCGTCGTTCTACGAGTGATGCAGATAATGATTGGACTGGCATACAGTGGGAAATTGATATGCTGCTGCAAGACAAATTAGGTGTTCCCTTTGGGGGTCGCAATAGTACGGTACTGGGTTACAGGCCGGCACAGCATGCAGTGACACTAGGGAATAGTCGTGTTGGTGTTGATGAATATGGCAGAGATGTTATAGAAAAAGTAGCAATGTTAAATGTGCTTGTACAAACCACGACAAGCCAGAAGGAGCTTTTTGCTGAGTCGACTGAGCACTACAGAGATATAAGATGGGTATCCCCTGATCAATATCGCGACATGCAGGCAAGAAAAAACCTATTACCTGTATTCGATGAAATGGCTGCCGAGCTCTGTATTCATGGAGTATGTATTGCAACTAGTCGTTCTGCACTTGATGATATGGAATCTTTGATAAGGCTAGCTTCAAGCCGGTAAAATCCGAAACATTACTTTCATACTGCTTGATCACTTTTATAACTTTATCTACCGCTATGGCGGGTTTAGCTTTACAATGCCAACTATGATAAAGGCGATTATTTTTGATTGTTTTGGTGTTTTAGTTCGCGGAACACTGGTTTCATTTAATGAAACGTACCTAAAAAATAACCCAGCGTTGGTGTCAAAAGTGTGGGAGCTAGACAGGAAATCAAACCTCGGGGACTTATCGTATCAAGATTTTGTTGATTGTTTAGCAAAACTTGCAAAAATTTCTGTTGAAGAGACTCAGGCGTTTTTAGACCATACACCGCCTAATGTAGAGCTCCTTGAGTACATTAAAAACTTAAAGAAAACGTATAAAATTGGTATGCTATCAAATGCCTCTCAAAACTGGTTGTCGGAGCTATTTACGCCAGATCAGCTTGAGTTGTTTGATGATACCGTTATTTCGTCTGAAGTCTATATGGCAAAGCCAGACCCGGCTATCTTTAGGTTGGCGGCACAACGTCTGGGCTGCAAAACAGAAGAGTGTGTTATGGTGGATGATTTAGAGCGCTACTGCTTGGCGGCAGAAGAAGTTGGTATGTACGCCGTGCACTACAAAGACTTTAGCTCGTTTAAAAAAGAGTTAAAAAAGATTTTGCCGTAAGCGTTATAGCTGTCACAATAGAAGTAGATGGCAGAAAAACCAAAACCACCACATCATATTGCGCCAGTTGATGTTTCTAGCTCGGAAGGCAAAGTTGTGCACGCTGTCAATGTAGGGCGTGAAAGCGGTTTTGGAATGGTGGTTATCTTATCGGCCGTAGAAAGAGAAGATGTTTTTCCAGAGTTGTATGGCTCAGCGGCTGATGCGGATGATAAGCCGCGCCGAGCTACCGGTTAATTGCTGTAAGTCATAAATATCAAAACGTAAATTGCCGGCAATGGCAGCATTGGGCACGCCAATAGTAAGACCTGATTTGCTTACCGACAATTTTGGTGTGACTGAGTATTTATCTTGTACAAATTTACGAATAATTATAAATTCTTCTGGCTCATTGCTGGCTTGGCCGCGTTTCTTAAGGATGTCTCCGAGTGAATTGCTCATAGGTTTTAGTATAAACCAGGCTGGTGTAGTAATTATTATTTGCAAGACTTTTTGAGCGAAGGCGTTGTTACAATAGAGGTATGCCAGAATTGCCAGAGGTAGAAACTATTAAAACTGGCCTGCAGCGTTTGCTGCCAGGTCGCATTATTGTTGATGTCGCGTTTGATTGGGATAAAAGCTTTCCAAACGCGGCAGCGGATGTTGAGACGTTTTTAATCGGGGCTACTATTGAACGCGTAAAACGCCGGGCCAAAGTGCTGTTAATTGAGTTAAGTACAAAATATAGCTTAATTATTCATCTAAAAATGACGGGGCAGCTGGTGTTTGTCGGTAAGGCGATTGGCGATGCAACTCGTAAGGCATCCAGCGGTTTTGCAGGCGAGCATAATATTGGTGCGTCAGCGAGCAACGGAGCGAAACGTACAGCCGGTACGAAGAAGCGAGTAGCACAAGCTGCAAACCAAAAGTATGCCGCCAGCCAAGCTACTCAGGTTACTGGATCAGCTGAGCTGCTTGGCGATGCAACTCGCTGGGGCGGGGGCCACCCTAACGATTCGTTAATAGGCAACCTTCCCGATAAATCTACTCGCGTAATATTGACGTTTAAAGATGGTGCACATCTTTACTTTAATGACTTTAGAAAATTTGGTTGGATGCGATTACTGCCAACGGCCGAAGTACCCAACATCGATTTCTTTAAAAAAGTTGGCCCCGAACCACTGAGTAAAAACACTACGGCCAAAGAATTTATTACGCGTATTCGGCGCCGAGCGAATACTTCTATAAAGGCGGCACTGCTCGACCAGACTGTTATTGCGGGGGTTGGCAATATTTATGCTGACGAAGCGCTATTTGCTGCTAAAATTCACCCCGCTACGCGCGTAAAACTCGTAAGCGACAAAAAACTACACACGCTTTTAAAAGAGCTGCGCGCGGTACTGCAGCTAAGCATCGATAAGGGCGGCTCAAGCGATAAAAATTATGTTAACGCCGAGGGTAAAAAGGGCAGTTATTTAAGTTTTGCCCAAGTATTTCGACGCCAAGGCCAACCGTGCCCGCGCTGTGGCCATATAATAGAAAAGATTAAGGTTGCAGGCCGCGGGACACACATTTGCCCACATGAGCAACGATTGCCAAAGGAAGACAATGATTAAATTTTTTACCGGCGCTAATAAGCACGAACTTACGCAAGCACTTCAGCAAGCGGTGGCGGGTTTTGTAAAACGCCACGGCGACTTGGCGGTAGAGCGTATTGACGCAGAAGAGGCTAATCCAGATCAAATAATAGAAGCTACGCAAAGTGTATCGTTTTTGGCGCCTGCCAAAATGATAGTTATTTCTAATGCCAACGGCAAAGATTTGCTTGAAAAACTGGTTGAACTTGAAGTAGTTGATACAACCGAGGTAATTGCGGTTATACCAAAAGTAGATAAACGTGCCCAGTATTATAAAAAACTGCAAAAGCACCCAGACTTTACATTGTTTGAAGAGGTTGCACCACAACAATTACCAAAATGGTTGCAAGCGCAAGTAGTTGCAGGCGGCGGCACTATTTCTCTGGCGGATGCGCGCTATCTTATTGAGCGGGTGGGGACTAATCAGTTGCAACTTAGTAATGAAGTTCAAAAATTACTTTTATATAACGACACAATTACCAAAAGTTCGATCGATGCCTTAACGGAACCCTTACCACAAACCACGGTTTTTCAGCTTATAGAAGCGGCTTTTGGTGGCAACCTCAGGCGCGCAATAGAAATTTACCACGAACAACGCGCACAAAAAGTAGAACCACATGCGATTGTTGGCATGATCGCCTGGCAGCTACATATTTTGGCGGTTATCAAGGCAGCGGGTAATAGGCCGCAAGATGAGATCGCCAAACAAGCCAAGCTAAACCCCTTCGTTGTAAAGAAAAGCTCAGCAATTGCTAAACGAATGTCGCTAACAACCATAAAACAACTTGTGAGCGATGCCATTGCACTTGATAAAGCGCTAAAAACCACCTCGATCGATGCTGACGAAGCCGTCCAGACCTATTTATTGAAGTTGCCTATTTCTTAGTAGGGGTCTTTTTTGCGGCTGGTTTTTTAGCCACAGGTTTCTTGGCAGGAGCTTTTTTGGTTGCTGCAGGCTTAGTAGCTTTTTTGGCAGCAGCTGAGGTTGGTTTAACGCCGGCAGCTTTAGCAGCTTCGGCAAGTTTAGCTTTTTTACGGGCAGCTGTATTTTTATGAAGCACGCCTTTTTTTACCGCTGTATCAATAGCACTTTGAGCTTCTTTTTGAAGTTCAGGAGCTTTCTTTTTATCGCTAATCAGGCTAGCGAGAAACGCTTTGGTTGCGCCGCGGTAGCTTCGCTTAGTTTTACGGTTGCGAATAGTTGCTTTTGTGGCAACTCGAACACGCTTTTTTGCAGATTTGATAATTGGCATTAAGTATCCTCTTTAGATTTAATAATGTATATCAGAGAAACTATAGCGCATTACCTCTGTTTTGTAAAGAGGCTTACCGCGGGCCTTATCCGCCTTCTAGAAATCCCGTTTCGCTCGCTTGCTAACGCAAGCTACGAGCGACCCACTTTTCTCAGTAGCAAGAAAAGATGGGGCAAAAGTGCCACTGGCGACTGTCAGTTCTTGGCTTGTTCGTTGTTAAGAGCTACCATACTTGTCACTGTGTTGTAGGGTTATATCACGCCTACAACTTCGCAACTACGCTCTAATGGTAGCTTTAACACTCACTAGTCCAGGAACTGTCAGAGCCAGGAATAGAGGCGATCCTTACACGTATGGGTTATCAAAAAGTTGTTTTAGGTTCAGCTGTTTAGGGTGAATGCCCTGGCTTTCGGCAAATTGTACTATGGTATCAAGCTCATCCTTATTATTCGCAGCGAACAGGATTGCCCTTGGTAGTACAATATACAGCCTGTCTTTATTAACTAAATGAAAATACCATCCTGGAGTCTTTAAATTCTGTGCCACTTTTTCAAGAACAACCCATAGTTTATGCTCTTCAACGTCAATGTTATAAAACGTGACTACTCCCCGAAAAGACTCACCTTCAAGTTTGGTCTTGCGCGATCCGACTACTTTAGTACTTTTCAAAATCTCAACAGAGTTTTCAACCGATTCTGCAATAAGTACACCTTTATAGATTACGGACATGCAATTATTGTATCATTCCTGATAGTTAGATGTTCTCCGCGGCTTTCTTTGTGTGGCTTGGCTTGCTCCTGGTACAAGGTGCGTCAAAAATACAATTAAAGCCTGAGGACTTGTTTGATCCGGCAAATGCCGGGGAGTTGTCCGAAGCATTGTATTTATTGACAAGCACCTTGCCAAGAGTAAACCATTGCCACGAGGGGTTTTGCCTTCTTTTGACCCAAGTGCAAAAGAAGGTCGCTGGTAGCTTGCGTTAGCAAGCGGGCGAAAGAATAAGTATTCACAAAACTTGTCCGGCCGGACAAAAAGTGAGAATAATTATTGCCGAAACAAAAAGAAACATGAAGCTTGGTTCTTTGCTCAAGAGCGCTACTCTAGACATGGCAACCCGGTTATGGTAGTCTGACAATATATTCTAACGAAACAAAAAAATGGATCCGAATATAAAACAAAGTATTATTGACCGTTTAAAGCAGACCAACAATGTCTTGGTTACGGTTAAAAGCAACCCTACCGTTGATCAACTTGCTGCCTGTATAGGTTTGACACTGTTTTTGAATAAGCAGGGCAAGCATGCCACCGCCGTTTTTAGCGGCGAGGTGCCGCCCGTTATAGAGTTTTTAAAGCCAGAAGACACGCTCGAGAAAAACACCAATAGTTTGCGGGATTTTATTATTTCTCTCGATAAAAGCAAGGCCGATAAGCTTCGTTATAAGGTAGAAGACAAAGTTGTTAAGATTTTTATAACTCCGTATCGCACCAGTCTGAGTTCAGATGACCTTGAGTTTAGCCAGGGTGATTTTAACGTAGACGTTGTCGTAGCGTTGGGCGTACATGCGCGGGAAGAGCTTGATCAGGCAATCATGGCTCATGGACGTATTTTGCATGACGCAACGGTGATATCGGTTAATAATACAAAGCCGGCTGACCTTGGTGCGCTCAACTGGAATGATGAAAAAGCAAGTAGCTTAAGCGAAATGATTGTCAGCCTGGTTGATGGACTGCAGGCTAACAGCCTTGACGGGCAAATGGCAACAGCCTTTTTGACGGGGATCGTTGCCGAAACAGAGCGCTTTAGCAACACTAAGACTACGTCTCAAACAATGAGTATAAGCGCTAAGTTAATGGCGGCTGGCGCAAATCAGCAACTTGTCGCTAGCAAGTTGCAAGAACCTTCATCAGTAGCAGAGACCAGTGGTACTAAACAAGATTCTGAAGAAGGAATGTTGGCGATTGAGCACTCGGATTCAAAATCTAAGCAAACTGAGTTGCCGCAGCCTTTTGACGGTGATGAGGACGGCTCTACCATCCACATAGATAGTGACGGGAATATTGATACTGGCTTACAAGAGACAGCAGCAAGGGAACAATCCGAATCAAATGAAAAGTCAGACAAGCCTAGCGCAAACTTTGACTTACCTAGTATTGATAGTAGGCCGGCTGACAAAGTGCACGCTATTGCGCCTAACCCTACCGTAGATCCGATGAGTATTAAAAACAATGCACGCATTTTAACGCACGAAAAGTCAGTAACCCCCTTACCAGACGATAAACCACATCTGACTGATACGGGCGACAAAAAACCCCAAGATACACCGACCCCAAACAAAACCCTAAGCACGCTTGAGCACGAGCTAGATAGCCCTCATGTAAGCAGTGCGGCGCCAAAGATTGATGACATGCTTAGCCAGACAAAAGCAGTTGAAAGCACTCCAAAACCAGACGTACATCCTGCAGAAGCCGCGCAAAGCCTTGATGAAGCCAGACAGGCCGTAGAGCAGGCTGCTTTGAGCAATCTAAGTACACCGCCTGAGCCGGTCCAATCTCTTAATGCTCAGCCTCTTGGAGAACCCCTTAATCCCCCCACTCCTTTAGACGGCCAGGCTGGTAACCCTGCAGAAACACCATTGCCTCCGGTAGCGAGTACGGCTCCATCGGCTTCTACACCTCCTTCAAATGGTCTTAATTTACCGCCTAATCTCGTGCCTCCTGACAAAGGCCTACCGCCAGAACAGACAGGTGTAAGTGGCTCTCCTACGCCTCCACCACCCGTTCCACCGCCGCTACCTCCTACAATGTAATGAGCTAGTGGTACACTGTCTTCATGGACAGCGTGCTATTAATCGACAAGCCAAAGGGCTGGACGAGTCACACAACTGAGACAAACCTACGGTTTTTCTCGTCGCGCCGGCAAAATGGTGCGACATTTTGTCGGGCTGCTCTTTTCCCTTTGAAATATAAGAGTCACATATGTTAAACAGCGTGCTATTAATCGACAAGCCAAAGGGCTGGACGAGTCATGACGTGGTTGCTAAAGTTCGTTCCCTTATTCGGCAGGGAAATGTAACGCAGTTGAAAAAACTCGGGATTTCGCATTTTGATGCAGTGCAAGGTGGCCAGGCACTACGAAAGATCCGTGTAGGGCATGCGGGTACGCTGGACCCATTGGCTACCGGACTGCTCATTGTATTGGTTGGTAAAGCTACCAAGCGCCAAGATGAGTTTATGAAGCAAGATAAAGTTTATGAAGTAACACTCCATTTAGGTCAAACAAGTACCACAGCAGATGCAGAAGGCGAAAAAACAGTAGTATCAACCAAAAAACCAAGCCAAGAAGAGGTAAAGAAGGCCCTGCAGTCATTTGTTGGCACGATTCAACAGGTGCCACCGGTTTTTTCAGCCATTAAAGTTGACGGTAAGCGTGCCTATAAATTGGCGCGAGCCGGCAAAGAAGTTGCACTAGAGCCTCGAACAGTCACCATTTATTCAGTTAATGACGTTAGCTATGGCTATCCGCATGTTCGGTTTACGACGAAAGTATCAAGCGGTACGTATATTCGATCATTGGCTGTCGATATAGGTGATAGGCTACAAACCGGAGCCTATATGTCAGATTTACACCGAACAGCTATCGGCAATTTTAACGTTTCTGAGGCGCAAAACATTGATGAACTGGATCCATCGGAGCGTAACTCTGTTGAGACGTGAAAATCTTGTTGCCAAAATAGCTCTAAACTGATATAATCGAAGCACGAATGATAACAAGTGAGAAGAAAAAGGCAGTAATCTCTGATTTGGCAAAGCACAAGTCTGACACCGGTAGCAGCGCGGTGCAGGTTGGTATTTTAACGAAGCGCATTGAAGAAATTACCGAACACTTAAAGACGAATAAAAAAGACCACATGGCACGCCGTGGTCTGCTACAAATGGTAGGGCAACGTAAACGCCATTTGGCTTACATTGCTAAAAAAGACAGCAATGAGTATCTTGCGTTAATCAAGAAGCTCGGGCTTCGCCGATAGGATTGTAAAAAAATGCACATTTTGCACAAAAACTTGCGCGCTGAACCTCGACGTATCGTTGCATGCGCCTCGGTTACAGTGCTCGGTTTTAATACAAACTGTACTGTTTTCAAAAAATCCTCTTGTGTATAGACTGGATGTCTTGAACTTCAAGGCCTTAAGCTTGTGCACATTAAAAGATAATAATTCCGGTTTGGTGTATTGCAACAGATATATGTTTGCCGTTTTTGCACAAGAGGCGCGTATATTTGCACAATGCACCAAAATTTTACCTGGAAAGAGAGCGAGTATATTTTGGGAAAAACTATAAATCCACTCGGAAAAAAAATAACCTCTGTCTCGACAGAATTTTGCGGACAAAAACTAGAACTTGAAGTTGGTCGGGTAGGCTTTCGGTCTACATCAGCAGTGATTGCTCGATACGGCGAAACAGTTGTACTAGCAACTGCTATGGTTGGCGATAAGCCCTTGCAGGGTTTTGACTACTTTCCTTTGAGTATTGATTACGAAGAAAAAATGTATGCAGCAGGCAAAATTAGCGGCTCACGCTTTATTAAGCGAGAGGGTCGCCCAAGCGAAGACGCCATTTTAATTGGTCGCTTGATTGATCGCCCAATCCGCCCCCTGTGGCCAAAAGGTTATCGCCACGAAGTGCAGGGTGTAGCAACCGTTTTAAGCATGGACCCAGCTTTTCGGCCTGACATGGTTGCGATGGTTGCCATGAGTGCTGCTTTTATGCTTACGGGCGCACCATTTGAAGGCCCAATTGCCGGCGTTCGAGTTGGTATTAAAAACGGTAAGCCGCAAGCCTTCATGAGTAATCAAGAGCTTACTAACGGCAAGCTTGACCTTGTGGTGGCTGGTACCAAAGACGCCATAATGATGGTTGAAGCTGGCGCCAACGAGGTAGCCGAAGAGGAGCTAACGACTGCGCTTGAGTTTGCACAAAAAGCCATAAAACCAGCTGTTGAGCTACAAGAAGAATTGGTTAAAAAAGTTGGCGTGTCAGCGCAAGCGTATGAACTGAGCCTGCCTGATAAAGATATTCAACAGCGCGTTGAGACATGGCTAGAAGGTAAATTGGGCGCTGGTTTGCGAGCGCCGTATCCTGAGCGTAATAACCTTGTCAACAACCTGCGCAGTCAAATGCAAGAGCACTTTAAAGAAGAGCTCGGCGAAGAAGCATTTGCTGAATTGCGACAAGAATATGATGATGCGTTCGTACTAGCCACCCATAAAGATGTACGCAAGGGTATTATTGAAGAAGGTATTCGTCCTGACGGCCGTACATTAACTGAAGTTCGTCAACTTTCAAGCGAGATTGGTATTTTACCGCGTGCCCATGGTTCAAGTTTATTTACCCGTGGCGTCACGCAGGCTATGAACATCGTCACCCTAGCGCCTTTAAGTTACGCTCAGCTGGTTGACACCATGGAAAAAGACGAAGAAAAGCGCTATATGCACCACTACAATGCACCTGGTTATACTGTTGGCGAGGTGCGTCGGTTAGGCAGCCCTGGCCGTCGAGAAATTGGCCATAGCGCATTGGCAGAGCGGGCGTTACAAGCGGTATTGCCAAGTGAAGCAGACTTTCCATACGCCATCAGAAGCGTAACCGAGATCATGAGCCAGAATGGTTCTACCAGCATGGCTGCAACCTGCGCCAGCTGTTTGGCCTTGCTTGATGCGGGTGTTCCATTGAAGCGGCCTGTCAGTGGTATTGCCATGGGGTTGATGATGAATGGTAGCGATCCAATTATCTTAACCGATATTGCTGACGCCGAAGATTTTGCCGGCGATATGGACTTTAAAGTTACCGGTACGTCAAAAGGCATTACCGCACTGCAAATGGATATGAAAGTACATGGACTACCAGTTACGGTGCTTGCCCAAGCACTAGAGCAGGCTAAAGAAGGTCGCGCCCATATTTTGGCGCACATGCTCGAAACCATCGACCAACCCAATGAAATGAGCCAATATGCCCCACGCGTTGAGGCCATTAAAATAAACCCAGAGAAAATCCGTGATGTTATTGGTAAGGGCGGTGAAACCATCAATAAGATCATTGCTGAAACCGGTGCTGAAATTGATATTAAAGACGACGGTACGGTAATGATTGCCAGCCCTGATAAGACATCAATTGACGCCGCCATTCAATGGGTTAAAAACTTAACCGCCGAGCCAGAAGTCGGCAAAATTTATGAGAATTGCCGAGTTGTTAGTGTGCTTGATTTCGGTGCCTTTGTAGAGATTATGCCTGGGCATGAGGGTTTGGTACACGTGAGCGAAATGAAAGAAGAGCGCGTTAACAAGCCGAGCGATGTTGTCAGCGAGGGCGACCGCGTAAGCGTAAAATTAGTAGCTATTGATGACCGTGGCAGGCTACAATTAAGTATGAAAGCTGCCACACGAGAAAAGAAAAATAAGGGATAACAATGGCTAAACGAAAGAAGCTAACCAAAGAACAGCGGGCGTTTCGGTTTTATAATACTGCCCCTGGCCATTTAGTATTGGCGGCACTCATTTGGGTAATTGGCTTCAATCTATTTTTATTAGCGACTGATACTGGTAGCTTGCTGCAGTGGAGCGGCGTAATAGTTTGTTTAATTTGGGGTTTGTACCACTTGGTGGTAGCCACACAGATGTTCCTTAAAAAATTATGGCAGAGAGCAAACAGCAAAAATTAGACCAAATTCGTCAGGCAATTATTGACGACCGTATTTGCCTGGAACTTGCAGAGACCGCAACCCAGCTTGTTTTTGGCGATGGCAGCGTGGATGCCAAGCTACTTTTTATTGGCGAAGCACCAGGCAAGAATGAAGATCTACAGGGCAAACCATTTGTCGGTGCCGCCGGTAAATTTTTGGATGAGATGTTAGAATCAGTCGGTTTACAACGCAAAGACGTGTATATAACAAATATTGTGAAATATCGCCCGCCCAACAATCGTGACCCATTACCCAAAGAAAAAGCAGCTTTTCTGCCTTATTTGCAAGCCCAGATAGAGGTAATTCAACCCAAACTAGTCATTCCACTCGGGAGACACAGTATGAATTGCTTCTTACCAGATTTGCAAATTAGCAAAGCCCATGGCCAAGCCTTCCGCAAGAAAGTCCGTTCTAACCCTAGGACAAACGCTGACGGATCGGCCTCGACCAGTCAGGACGTGCAGGCTACAAAGTCGCTCGTCTTCCTACCGCTGTATCATCCAGCAGCTGCTTTGTATAACGGTGGCATGCGCCAGACGCTCCTGGATGACTTTGCCAAAATTCCCAAACTACTAACCATGATTTAGAACAATAAGGAGAAAACATTACATGAACGAAAAACAAGCCAGGCCAAATAGACGTGGCAATCAGCAAAAAACCAGCTCGCAAAAACCTAAAACCACGACAAAGAAAACTGCCAACGGCAACGGGCGCAGCGTATCGCGCAGCCAAGCTATCAGAGCCCAGAAACGCAGCCTTGAAGATGCGCAAAAAATGCTTAATCAATACGCTGCGGCAGCCCAAAAACAAAGTAGCGATAAGTCTCGCCGCGCAAACGTTGTTGTTGATGATTTTAATAAGCTTAAGATCACCTTCTTGGGCGGTTTAGAAGATGTGGGCGAGAAAAATACAACCGTCATTGAATATCAAAATGACGCTATTATTATCGATTGTGGTAACAATCTCGGCGTTGACTTGCCGGGTATTAACTATGAAATCGTCGATCCAACGTATCTAGAGAGTATTCGTCACAAGATAAAAGGTTACGTTATAACCCATGGTCACCTTGACCATATCGGTGGCCTAAAGCACATCGTTCCTAAGTTTCCGGCACCAATTTATGGAACTCGATACACGATTGGCGTGGTCGAGAAGACATTTGAGGACGTTCCAGCCGGCGAAGAGCATTTTGATCCCAAAACCATCATTCTAAACATGGACAATCACGAACGGCTTAAGGTAGGTGCTTTTTTTATAGAGTTTTTGCGCTTAACCCACGCAATTCCTGATGCAGCCGCAGCAGTCGTTAAATCACCTGTCGGGACCATAATTGCAGCTGGAGATTTTCGACTTGACCCTGAGCCGCTTGATCAAAAACCAAGCGATAAAGAGCGCCTTAAGCAACTAGGCGATGAAGGCGTGCTTGCATTATTGTCAGATAGTACCAATGCCGAAAAAGAAGGCAGAACGCCCACAGAACACACCTTACAAGAAAGCTTTAACGACATAATAAAAAATGCACCGGGACGTATCATGGTGGCGGTTTTCTCAAGTAATATGAACCGAACCCAAATGATTATCAATGCTGCCGTGGAAGCGGGACGTAAGGTTGCATTAGATGGCCGTAGCATGATGGCGTATGCCGAAATTGCCGTGAGACAAGGTATTTTACGGGTGCCAAAAGGCACCATTATGGCCATGAAAGATGCTGCTAATATTCCTGATGAGCAGCTACTGGTTATGTGTACCGGTGGGCAGGGTGAACCCAACGCAGCTTTACAGCGTATGAGCGAGGGCAACCATCAGTACATCAAGCTTAAGCCTGGTGACACCGTGGTGGTTAGCTCGACGCCAATTCCTGGTAACGAAGTTCGTTACGATGCAATTGGTAATAATTTAGCAAAAATAGGCGTACATTTGTTCCGCCATCCAACCCATGAAATTGACGGCTGCGGGCCGTTGCACGTTTCTGGGCACGGTCGCCGAGATGAATTGCGCGAGATGATCCAGCTCGTGAGACCAATCTTCCATATTCCGGCTCATGGCGGAATGTTACGGCGGCGTTATCATGCAGAAATTGCCATTGAGGAAGGCTGGAAACGAGACCACGTGATTTTAGCTAACAATGGTGATAGCTACTTACTTACGCCCGAAAAGGCAGAGTTTGCCGGTGAAGTGCCGCATGGTAGTTTGTTGGTTGACCAAACGGGTGCAGTGGTAAGCAATGTGGTGGTTAAAGACCGTATTGTGTTAGCAGGAGAAGGTATGGTTGCCGTTGTGCTTACGATTGATCGTAAGTCAGGTGCCTTGCTCACAAGCCCTGATATTTTAACTCGTGGCTTCATCTACATTCGTGACTCAGAAGAAATTATGAACGGCTTGCGTCAAGAGTTGCGCCGTGCGGTGCAGCAACGCTTTAAGCGCATTGACCTCGATCGTTTCAAACAAGAGTTAAAAGACCACATTACGCACTTCTTGTACGAGCAAACGCAGCGCTCGCCAATTGTGATACCGGTTGTAAATGTAGTGGGTATTAAAAATGGCGACGGTGGTCGAAACGGTAAAAAAGTCACGGTTGAGACTAAAACGCCAGACCAAATCGCCGAAGAGCAACAACAACGGTTTGCCGAGCTTAGGGCCAAGTTGCTTAACTCTTCGCGAAAAGGCGATTAAATAACTTTTATAAGTGCTCATGATAAAATATATTAGAGACTATTGTTTATGTATATGCATGCAAAGTCTAAAAGATAACAGGAGCACTTACTATGCCAACAGACGGTGAACCATCAGGTCAAGATCCAAACTTTGATGATGAGGTAGTTCAGAGAGCACATGAGATACTTGAAGGTGCTCATGATACCCTTATGGATGAAAAGTATCATAGAACTAGAATTGATGACCATGAGAGTACGATGAGTGTGCTAGCAAGTGGCGATAATCCAGACACGCCGTTACCTCATGATAGGGGGACATTATTAGATCTTGCAGACATCAAGTATCAGAAATCGTATGATGCAGGCGAAATTGATGGACCATTTGAGTTTCCTTCAGTACGAGCAAATCGACTAAGGAGAGAGGCTGCACAAGAAGGCCGACCACCAATACTAGAAAATATTGGCGATTATAAACGTGTTGTTCACCAACCTATTCGACCTGAAAACCCAGAAGATGAAGTGTTCTTAGATGACTATCGAAAAAAGCTTGAATCACGTGATTGGGATTCAATAAGCGATGCCGATAGTGAACGGGCTAGGCGGATTCACAATGAATTTGAAAAAAAACGCAAACAACAAAAGCTAGATGAAGTTGCTGTCGTAATGGAAAATTTACCCGCTGGTTCAGCCGTTATAGAAGAAGTCATAAGGGATAATGACGCAATACAACCACAACATTCTACAGTATGGTTACGTTGCGAAGATCCAGAACAAGCAGCAAGATATGTATACAAAGCTGGCGATGATTACTACGAACCTGGCCCAGGTGAATATGACGGAATCCATACAGGACGCTATATTTATGTAAAAGGAAGTGATGGTACTGTTCAAGAGGTAAAAAAGGCGGATATTATACCCTATAACGAGTACTACTTCTAAATTGGACAGAACGCTCAGATGTTTCGTCCTTCAGTAATTCGTTCATTAATTCTTTCAATTGTTCTGTATGCTCTGGTAGCCAGCTCATGAGAGCGTGTGAAGCACCATTTAGCTCTATGAAAGTTAAGTTCTTCGAGGCTGCTTTGAGCAGTTCAATGACATCTTGAGGGATTACATCGTCCTTGTCGCCAATGCAGATGACCGTTTTACCCTCATAGTCAGCAAGATATTTGATTGCATTGCTAGTCCGCCAGCTATCCGGTTCACGCAGCTTATCTGTAAAAATATCTGTACCGAAAGGCAAATCTTGAACATCGGCTCGGTAAATTGCTGGGCACCCAAGTAAAATTGCCTCTATACGGCTGCCATAATATGGCAATAGGTCACATACCGTATGTGCTCCCATGCTGAAACCTATTAAATACAAGCCTCTGCCCGACGGAATCAAGGCATTAATAACACCTATCGTTTGCTGCTTACGTCTTTCTAATGACAGCTTCGCTAATGTGCCGCTGCTCTCACCGTGCCCTGATAGGTCAAAGAGTATGACACCGACACCACGTTTGAGTAATTCTTCGGCGACAGGGTAGTATTTTTTACGCTGTGTTTTTGCGCCACCGCCGTGGATGATAACAGCATTTTTATCTGCTAGTTTGTACTCGCAAACAATGCTTTCGCCATTAACTTCTAAAATTATCTGCTTTAAGTTCTGCATGACTAAATAATAGCAGGACTTGGGAATATAATTCTGTTCAGCCAGTCTGATATACTTCCCATATGGATGAAATAGATAAATCACAAGAGATACAAACACCTGAACAATTAGCAGCTGCGGAGCTTAGTAGATTTGCGAGCAATGAAGGACTGGATGAGTTAGCCTCGTTGTACGGCGTGGAGCTTCCTGAAGGAACTTTAGATCGTCTATCTACCTTAAAGCAACTTGGCGCAGAACACTGGGACTTCCGTAAAGGCGCAGAGCGTCAGGAGGTTAACTGGGACGAGGGCCTAATTGATGAAGAAGGCAGCGAACAGCACGATGCTATCTTTGCTGCTGCAGATAAACTTGGTCTAGTGCAAGATACTGAACCTAAAAACAAACACCCAAATTCGTTAGTCATACTTGGGGGTGCGAATAGGGCTCCTCTTGACCGTCTACGATATGGTCTCGAACATGTTGAAGATTTTGATAGAGTGGCTTATCTTGGCTCATCACGAGCTGTATCTGATGCCGAACGCGAAAAGGCGGCAGAGTATGCACCTGAAGCTCAAACTGAATTTGATCTAGGCTGTGGCGCTATCGAAACATTACTCGGTGCGAAAATGATAGATGAAATCAGTATTGAGCGCGACGGCGATACGTGGGGTATGCGCCTATATGAATTTGAAAGAAATGGCGAGATGAAGCACGGTTTTGTCTTGAGTACACCGCAGATGATTGGTAAGCGCAGAGCAACAACTTATGATAATTACCGATTTTTCGCTGATCGAGCAGAATTAGCAGATGATCCTGGACATAGTGTTGTAGCTGTTACTACCGGCTTTTATACACAAGGCCAACACATGCCAGGTGTTCAAGAACTAACTTTGCCATTTGGTACTACTGTTGAGACGATTGGTCATAGCGCAGAGTATTCGGGTGTAACCCGTAAGGCCAGCCAACTACTGCAGGAAACGAAATCGGCAGTAGATGCTGCAGTAAGATTAGAAGCTGCAATCAATGAGCGAACTGAATCATAGACTATTAGAACGGTTTGAGTTAGTAGACGTAGACGCTCTAACACGGCCAATCCCAGAGATGGACGAGCTGAGAGAGCGTAAAAGGGCTATGGTGATATCCCGATTGATACTACTCACCCTAAGTTTGACGAACCATTGGTTAGTATTACAGATTATGGAATTGCCGGACAAGGTTACTATTCGCGACCAAATGCAGCAACAAGGGAATCAGTACCAGACGCGCCGACTAAACAGAAGGCAATTATTGACAAACGTTGTTAAATTTGCTATAATATAAGTATGGGCGAAACTCCACAACCTCCTGAGCCAAAAGACGTAAAAAAAGTATGGCCTGATGCTATTGGTTCACCTAAAGATGAAAAGCGTGCCAGAAGAACTCAGAAAACGAATCTGGAATCAGAAATCGATAAACTAACAGAGGGCATAGAAGACACTCAAGATATGATGCGCCGTACGGGTGATCCGGCTTTGCCTCAAGCGCTTGATGATGCGACTGATGCTGCTTTGCGTGCACAGCGAGACTTACGTCAACTTGAAGAAGATGATAATAACTTTAACGGATGATATAATAATCAAGCGATGGCAAAAAAGAGAAAACAAACAAGAAAAAAGAAGACAGAACCGGTAGAAAAATCACCGTTTTGGGCGATGGCTGGCGGTGTGATCATGTTGCTGTTGGCGGTCTTTTTGCTGCTGGGCGGCTTCGGGGCCGGCGGGCCGTTGCCACAAGGCATGTTTAATGCCGCTTACTGGGCATTGGGCTGGGGCGCGTACGCTACACCGCTCGCGCTCGCTTTTTTTGGAATCTTAAAGTTTACCGAAGAAGATCACGAGATACCGCTTGGCAAGCTGGTGAGCATGATTGCATTTCTCGTAATGTTGGCAAGCTGGCTACATGTTGCGTTTGCTACTGAAGATCTTGTAGGCGAATTTACGGGTGGCCGCGGCGGTGCAATCGGCGAACTCATCGGCGGTATTACCCTAAGCGCGTTATCAAAAATGCCAGCTAGCGTCATGTTTTTTGTTTTTACGCTTCTAGCGTTCTTTTTTGCATTTAACATATCGCTTGATATCTTTTTGAGGCTAGGCGACTTGTTTAAGCGCGAAGAAGGCGACGAAAGTGAGCTCGGCAAGCTTAAAACAAACGCCGGCTTTCAATTGAACGAAGGCGTACCGGTTGAGCATGCTAAGGGTAGGCCAGTCGGTATTAAAAACAGCGCTCAAAAGCTAACCGCAGAAGAAAATCACGAGGCGCTAACGGTAGCCAGTGACCCAACGTGGAAGTTGCCTGGCTTTGACTTGCTTAATCAAAAACAAGACAAAGCTGATGCCGGTGATGTTGAGGGTAATGCTCGCACCATTAAAGAGTCGCTCTCTAATTTTAATATTGATGTAGAGATGGAAGGCGCTAACATTGGCCCGCGCGTAACGCAGTATACCCTGAAGCCTTCTACCGGTGTAAAGCTCAATAAAATTACCGGCCATGCTGACAACTTGGCGTATGACCTTGCGGCACATTCAATTAGAATTGAGGCGCCAATTCCGGGTAAACGAGCGGTAGGTATAGAAGTACCGAATGTAAAATCAGCCACCGTTCGCATTAGCAGCATTATGCAATCGCCCGAGTGGAAGGGTATAAATAGCCCACTGGGTTTTGCGATTGGTAAAGACATCTCTGGTAAAGCTATTACCGCCTCATTAGATAAAATGCCGCACCTGCTTGTGGCTGGTCAGACAGGTTCTGGTAAGTCGGTCATGATCAATACCATTTTAACAAGCTTGCTTTACCGCAATAGCCCCAGTGATCTTAAGCTTATTTTGGTTGACCCCAAACAGGTTGAATTAAAGCCGTATGATGAAATTCCACATCTATTAACACCGGTTATAACCGAGCCAGAGAAATGCATCAGCGCGCTTAAATGGACGGTCGCCGAGATGGAGCGTCGCTATAAAGCACTTGCAGAGCTGCGCGTGCGCAATGTTGTTGAATACAACAACAAGAAGAAAGAAGAAGGTATGCCGTATATTGTGGTTGTGATTGACGAGTTGGCAGATCTGATGATGATGGCCGCTCGTGACGTCGAGGCACTGATCGTACGCATTGCCCAAAAAGCGCGCGCCGTTGGTATTCACCTTATTTTGGCAACACAGCGCCCGAGCGTAGATGTTATTACTGGTCTGATAAAAGCTAACGTGCCGGCTCGTATTGCCTTTACGGTTGCCAGCCAAGTTGACTCTCGTACCATTATTGACCAAATCGGCGCCGAAAAGCTGCTGGGCCAGGGTGACATGTTGCTCTTAACGGCCGACATGCCAAAACCGGTTCGCGTCCAAGGTGCGTTAATCACTGATGAAGAAACCAATAGGGTTACTGACTTTATTCGTGACCAACGCGAACCGCAATATGACGAAGAGGTTGTAAGCCAGCCGGTGCAACTAAACGGACGCGGTGGCGTTGTGGCTCAAATTGATGACACTGATGAGCCTATCTTTAAAGATGCCGTACGGGTAGTGATTGAAGGTCGCAAAGCCAGTACGAGCCTCTTGCAGCGGCGCTTGCGTATTGGTTACGCCAAGGCAGCACGCTTAATCGAAGCCATGGAAGAGCAAGGTATTATAGGACAAGCAGATGGATCACGGCCACGTGAAGTGCTGGTGAGTTCAATGGACGAAGTCTTTGGTGGTGGAGCTGACAACACCGTGGCCGAAGATGAGGCGCTGTAGCTAGCAAATAAACTTGCTTCTGACTGTAAAATTGCTTACGATTAAATAAGAAACAAAAACTGGGTAAAAGAGGTCGGCTGGAGTCCTAATGGCTCTGACCGACCTTTTTTGAACCTTATTTGCATCATCTGCTTCTGACAGTTCTTTCAAAAAGAACCAAAGCCTTTGTTCCTTTTTGTTTCGGCAAAAAAGAACCCAAAAAGCCGACTGGCGACTGAAAAACAATGATGTTCATTCACGTGTCTGGTATCCGGATTCTACGTAACGACCCTTCGGGGTCGCCCGGCTACTGCCGGGTGAGCCTCGAATCACGGTATACCAGACTACGTTCATTCTCTTCAGTTTTTCAGAGCCAGGTTTTCAGTATCAGGTGTGGCTTATTTCATACCTGGTTTAGATTACGCCAAACTTGACTTTGATTTTTTCTGGCTCTGGCAGTTCATGATGAGTGAATGTCAAATGAACAATTAAGCAAGCGACAAACTTGCCCCGTACGGGGATGCTTGTCACTGTTTGGAGCCATTGTTCTATTTGACAATGAAATTATAAAGAACTGGCAGTCGCCAGTGGCACTTTTGCCCCATCTTTTCTTGCTACTGAGAAAAGTGGGTCGCTGGACAGCTTGCGTTAGCAAGCGAGCGAAACTGCAAAAACTTTGGTTATACCTTTTGTCCATTTAAATAGGTGTTGGGGTTTGACAAACAGGGGTGATTTTAGTAAAATTAACGCATTATTAACTTATTCAGCTCGTAGCCTCTAGGGCGTACGGGCCGAGACCAAAGGAAGGAGTTTAGACTTAGTGAATAAGTACGAACTAGCCGTACTGTATCACCCTGATCTTGAAGTAGATCTTGATAAGGGCGAACAGCGCGTTAAAAAAATCATTGAAGACAATAAGGGCAAGATTGTCGAGAGTGATAACTGGGGCAAAAAGAAGCTTGCGTACCCAATCAACAGATTAGAGTCAGCTGTATATGTGTTCTATGCAACAGAGTTAGAGCCAACCAGCCTCGCAAAAATTGAGTCAACCCTTAACATCACCGACGAAGTTATTCGTTATTTGATAGTTAAGATTGACCCTAAAGAAGAAGCAAAAGTCGCGGCAGCCAAAGAAGCCGCCGCCAAGAAGCAAGCAGCACGTGCCGAAGCCGCAAACGATGATTCAAAAGAAGAACCCGAAGAATAAATAAGGTACACTAGGGGCAGTAAGGAGATTTAGGGATGGCAAAGGGATTTAACAAAGTAATTTTAATGGGTAACCTCACGCGTGACCCAGAAGTTCGCACGACCCCAAATGGTCAAAGTGTCGCTAACTTTTCATTAGCGGTAAATCGTACCTGGAAGGGTGCGGATGGCAACCAGCAAGAATCAGTCAGCTATATTGATTGTGTTGCATGGGGTCGCACCGGTGAAGTGATTGCGCAGTACATGCAAAAAGGTCGACCAATTTTAGTTTCTGGTCGTTTAGATCAGCGAAGCTGGGAACAAGATGGTCAAAAGCGCAGCAAGGTTGAAGTAGTGATTGAAGACTTTAACTTTGTTGGTGGCGGTGGTGGTGACTTTGGTGGTAATAACGGTGGCGGTGCATCGCGACAAAGCTCCGGCGGAAGTCAGAGTAAAAAGTCTGATGACGTGGTGATTGAAGATATTAAGGATGATGAAGAGATTAACCTCGACGACATCCCATTTTAAGCCACGCTTACGCTGGCTTATGAGACAACCAAGGGTTTTCTCATCGCGCCGGCAAAATGGTTCACATTTTGTCGGGCTGCTCTTTCCTAACTGGGGTGGATCAACGGAGATTTAAAAATGAGTAATATATGTGAAAGTTCTAATATATGCATCCAAGCATAAATGCTTGAACTGAAAAGCGGTGACTTTACAGCAATCAACTAAACTAAAGAAAGGAGAGGGGCTAAAGGAAAAAGAGCAGGGCCGGTCTGTCCATAGACAGATCACGATTCATTCGTGAAGGCCCGATGAGAAAAAACGTAGTTTAGTCTCATTAGCCCCGCGTTATTATGGCGAAGATATTTAGAAAACGAGACGAAGTAGCATTTTTTGACTATAAAGACTTTAAGACCTTACAACGTTACGTAAACGTATATGGTCAGATTGAGGGCCGCAAAAAAACCGGTCTAACTGAGAGTCAACAGCGTCACTTGGCGCGTGCTATTAAGCGTGCACGACATCTAGCATTGTTACCATTCGTTGCTAACAATTAGAGGATCCGTAGATGGCGTTTGGAATTACTGATCTTAAAAAAGGCACGTTGTTTCAGTGGAATGGCGAGCCTTACAAAGTTATTGAATATGCTCAAAAAGTAATGGGCCGTGGTGGCTCAATTGTGAATGTTCGCATTAAGAGTTTGCTTGACGGTAAGGTTTTAGAAAAAACCTTTAAGGGCAATGAACAGCTAGAACCCGCAGAAGTAACAAACAAAAATGTGCAGTACTTGTATAACGACGGTACAACCTTTTACTTCATGGAGGATGATACATACGAACAGTTTGAGATATCAGCAGACTTAATTGGTGACCAGCAAGGATATTTAAAAGAGGGTGATCGTGTAGTGGCGCAACTTTTTAACGGTAGGGTTATAAATGTAGAGTTGCCTAAAAATGTGTACCTCAAAGTTACTTATGCAGAAGATGTTGTGAAGGGTGACACAACCTCAAGCGTGCAAAAAGATGCCGAGCTAGAAACTGGCATTACCGTAAAAGTACCATCTTTTATTAAGACTGGCGATGTAATTAGCGTCGATACAGCCACGGGGGCTTACCGTGAACGAAAAAAAGATTAGCTTAGAGCACGAACCTGGAGCGCTTGACCCGTCGTACTTACTGACGTATTTTGTAGAGCCAATGCAGATTGGTCGGACCTTTTCGGATTGGCCGCTGCACATAACTATCATTCCATGGTTTAGCGTTAAAAACATAGAGCAAGCCGATGAAGCGCTTGAGCAAATTGCTGGCAACCATCAACCATTAAAGGCAATTGGTTCTACGCGTGAGACTTTTGGTGAGCATGATGTGTGTTTGGTTGAGCCAGCAGACGTGCTTCGTACCATTCACAAAGCAGTTTATGCATCACTACAATCGCTTGATGCGCGCTTTATAAGCACCGAATTTTTTGGTGATAATTATAATCCCCACGTCACCACTCAAGGCGAAGCTATTTTTGCAGTTGGTGAACATATTCTACTCAACGGCTTCTACTTAGTGCGGCGCCATCGTGAACAAGAGACGGATCAGTATGTAAAAACCATAGCTAAAAATTACAGCTTTAGCAGATAAAAAACGCAACCACTTTCTAACTTTCTTAAGAATGTTAGAATGAAATTATGAATAGTGTTCAGAAAGCAGAGGTAGTGAAGGGTTTTTCTAACCACTACCGAATAGAAATCTTAAGATTATTGCACAAGCATCCCCGCCTTTCCGTTGAGGAAATAGCTGATGAAATTGGGGCAGAATACAAAACGATGGCCGCCCACATCCGCCGTATGTATACAAGTGGTTTGGTTTTAAAGAGATACCGCGGTCGAAGAGTAGAGCACATCTTAACAAAGCGCGGTCTCAATGTTCTAACATTCTTAAGAAAGTTAGCATGAAACAGAGGCTGGATGTACGGCTTTTAAATAGAAAATTTGCAGAAAGCCGCTCTCAAGCGGAGAACTTTATTAAGCTTGGCGAAGTTACGGTAGACGGCAAATTAATCACCAAGCCGGGCTATTTTGTCAGTGATTCGTCAGAAATAAAAGTGACCGCTAATGAGCGATATGTCTCACGTGCTGGCCTTAAGCTAGCGTCAGTAGCTCAAATATTTAAACTACATTTTAAAAATAAAACCGTTTTAGATGTAGGCTCGTCTACCGGCGGGTTTACAGATTATGCTCTCCAGCATGGTGCACAAAAAGTTATTGCAGTAGATGTTGGCACTAATCAGCTGCACCCGAAGTTGCGCGCAGATAAAAGAATCGAGCTGCATGAACAAACCGACATCAGAGACTTAAAAAAGTTGACTTCAGAACCCGATATTGTCGTGATTGACGTCTCGTTTATATCGCTTAAAGAGGTTTTGCCTCACGTATCAACACTTCTATCTAAAGACGCACTTATTGCCGCTATGTTAAAGCCGCAATTTGAAGCCGGTGCTCAGCATAAACATAAGGGAGTTATAAAAAACGAAAAAATTCGGCGCGAGATTCTAAAAGACTTTGAACAGTGGGTGAAGGGTTACTTTGTTATTTTACAAAAAGCTGACAGCGGTATTACGGGTACAAAAGGCAACCAAGAACGATTTTATTTATTAAAAAGATCGTAGTGGAGAGCAGCCTGAGCAACGAATTTATTTCGTGCCCGGCGCGCCGAGAGGGTATATTCTCCTCTCAAGTGAGTGGCAATAAATAACGTTTTTACTTATTAAAACTGGTAAACTGATAAAATTAAGATATGAATTATTACTCAAGTTACAACGGTTACAAACCTACAAAAAAGAAATCATCTAAAAAATGGTTTTTACTGTTGATAGTTGCATTACTAATTGGGGCAGGAGTATGGTATGCCTTTTTAAGAGAATCAAGCGTGCTACAACCGCAGACCGAAAATAATCAGCAAAGTGCGCAAGAACCAGAACCACAAAAACCCTCGCTGCCAAACCTGCAGCCGGTTGTTGATGAATGGGTCGCCAATCATCCGGGCACCTATGCAATTAAAATTACAGACACAGATGGTAATAGCTTGGCTGAGGTTGACGGTGACCGACCGTTTTTTGCGGCGAGTATCTATAAGCTGTACGTGGCATATATTGGCTACCAAAAAATTGCAGACGGAACATACAACCCAAACGAACCGTATTCTTCAGGTTATAGCCGTCTTGAGTGTCTTGATGAAATGATTCGTAGCTCGTTTAGCCCGTGTGCCGAGAAAATGTGGGCTGAGCTTGGTAAAGATTCACTGACCGCTTTACTTAAAAATACCTATGGTCTTACTGGTACTAACATGACGGCGCTTCGCACTACCCCTAACGATGCAGCTATAATTTTGGGTAATATTTATAATCAAAAAAAATTATCTAAAGAGCACCGCGATGCGTATCTTGACTCAATGAAAACGCAAGATGCAAAATACCGTCGTGGCCTGCCGTCTGGGATTACTAACGGAACAGTCTATAACAAGGTTGGCTGGAACCTTGATCAAGAATGGCACGACACGGCTATCATTGAACTACAAAATGACAAAACGGTCATTGTTTCAATTTTTACTGAGGGTGCGGGCTATCGTAATGTAGCTAGCCTTGGCGCGGCGCTTGAGCAAGCGTTACAGTAATTGCTTTAAGGCATCGGTATCTTTTAAGGTAATACAAGCTTGTTTAGTGCTGAGTAAACCTTTGCGTTCAAGAATACTAAGTTCGCGGCTGGTTGTCTCGCGGCTGGCGTTGATTGAGCTAGCGATATCTTGTTGTTTTAGGGGTACATCAATTATCACAGCGCTACCATCTTGTTTACCAAAGCGATTAGACATAGTAATCAAAAACGAGATTAAGCGCTCGCGTACGCTACGGTACTCGAGGTTTAAAATGCGCTCGGAGTGCATCTGATATTGCTCAATTAATAGATCAAGCAGCGGATACATTGCTTTGGGGTTAGACTCAAGATATTGTGTAAACTCTTTGCGATCCACGCGCAAAACAGTAGTAGGGGCAAGTGCTTGATAAATAATGTGACGCTCACGGCCCTTTAACGCCCAAATAATAGGGAACATTTCGTGAGGGCGGCGTATAACTAACAGGTTTTCTTCGCCGTATTTACTAATGTTAAATGCCTTAACCAGGCCGCTTTCAATATAAAAGATATGAGAAGGGGATTCACCGGGCCGTATAATATACTCGCCCTTTTGATACGTAAGACTCGTACCTTGCTTAAAGAACTGTAAAAATTTGTCTAATTGGCTATCATCGCCCAACATAGAATAATTATGACACAAATTTCGAATAAATATAGTGTAATGTGATAAATCTCTCACACCATATGTGCTTAACTTAACTGCCGCTCTTTATGAATCATGTCATTATAAAAGCGGAAAAGGAGGTGTGAGATATGGTATCACTAACCGATGTAGATGCTCAGCTTGCAAAGGTCGGCATAAAAAACCGCTTCTTTGGCAGGCCCGAGGTTAAGGAGCTGTGCCATATTCTGGCACCCGGCGAGGTCATTCAACACGCCGTGAACGGGCAATACGAAGGCGGCTTTGCTATGATGTTAGCAACAGACCGGCGCATATTGCTCATAGATAAAAAACCGTGGTTTCTAACCATGGAAGACATTCGTTACGACATGGTTTCAGAGGTTGATTACTATGCGCGCTTACTCGACGCTACGCTTTCACTGGTGACATTTAGCAAAACACTACGCTTTACCAGCTGGCGCCAGGCGCGGCTACGTGAATTTGTACGCTATATTCAGTACCGCGTGATGGAGTTGCGGCAAATAGATAACAGCTGGCAGGCGCAGCAACAGGCAACCAGCAACCACTCATCTCAGAGTACGCAACCAACTAACTATATACCTGCTCAACAAGTTCAAAATGATTTTGCCACCAATTACCAAACACACATGAAGCGACACTCTCTTGCTCATGTTGCCGGTAAAGTAGCAATGGGGATCCAGCGGCACAAGCCAATCGTTAAACCGCTTTACCCGCGGCCATCGCTTGTCGCTCGATATCGTTCTGGCACTTTTGGTCAAAATCGGCCCACGCCATCTTCTGTTCAGCACGGTTAGTTTTGGGTAATTGATAGGGTTTAAACGTTAAACCGAAACTCCACCACGTCGTCTGGTTGCATTATGTAGGTTTTGCCTTCGGTCCGGACTTTGCCGGCAGCCTTGGCGGCCGTTTCTGACCCAGCCGCGATAAGATCGTGGTAATTAACCACCTGGGCGGCAATAAAACCGCGCTCAAAGTCGGTGTGAATAACGCCAGCGGCTTGCGGAGCCGTAGCTCCTTTTTTGATGGTCCAAGCCCGCACTTCTTTTTGGCCTGCGGTCAGATAACTCTGTAGCCCTAACGTTTCATAAGCCGCATGGATTAATTGTTCCAAGCCAGATTGCTCTACGTTATAACTGGCAAGTAGTTCGCTTCGATCATCCTCATCAAGGGCCTGAAGCTCGTGCTCTAGTTTGGCACAAACAAAAATACTTTGCGCATGTGGCACTAGCGTAGCCAGGGCTGCTTTTTTGCTATTGTCTGCTAGGGTGTTTTCATCCACATTAAACACGTAGATAACTGGCTTAGCTGTCAATAATTGCAATTCGTCAAGCAGAGCTTCTCCCTCCAAATTATTTCTAACATTCTTAAGAATGTTAGAATGAAACAGGGGTATATCATTAGAAAGTTCGACGTGAATGGCACTAAGGAGCTTGACTAGCGGAGCAAGCTTTGGGTTAGCGCGGGCTTCTTTGTCTAGGCGGGGTAGGCGCTTTTCAACGGTTTGCAGATCTGCCAGCACAAGTTCAGTGTTGATAATATCTATGTCTTTTTTAGGGTCATGTGCTTCATCTACGTGCTGCACGTTTGGGTCATCAAAAGCCCGCACCACATGTGCAATCGCATTAGTGCTGCGTATATTAGCCAAAAATTGATTACCTAAACCTTCGCCCTGTGATGCTCCGGCGACCAAACCGGCAATGTCAACAAATGTCACCGTTGCGGGCACAACTTTTTGGCTGTTGTATAACTTGGCTAATTGATTAAGCCGCTCATCGGGGATCGGTACAATACCGGTATTCGGCTCAATGGTCGCAAACGGATAATTAGCCGCCAAAATATTATTATTGGTCAGGGCATTAAACAAGGTAGACTTACCCACATTCGGTAATCCCACAATCCCAATTGATAAACTCATGAGTACCTATTATAACAGAGGTATATACGGTGGTGTAATCAAAATAATTTGAACTGAGGTTGTTGTTTTATGGACATTTTAAAATTGCTACTGCTTGCATTTTAAAAATTCATAAAAAATAATGGCAGACAAACAAGGAGGGAAACTTGTGAATGGGGTAGGTAATACGAGTATCGCTAGGGTCATGATTGTATTAGTGGTGACAGCGATTATTGGCCTTGGATTCACTGGGTGGATGGCCTTTGCTCATGAAAATAAAAAAACAGAATCGCATAAAAGCAGCCAGCAAGCTAATCAAAATTTTGATAAAAGAACCGAAGAAGATCCTTCTGAAGGTGGCAAATATCTTGTTATCACTGAATGGGGCGTAAAGGCCTTACTTCCATCTAGTTTGCAAGGAAAAATTAGTTACTTGCTTGGTGAAACGGTCGTGGATGAGCAAGGCAATTCTATAAATTCTGCGAGGATTTACATTGAAGAAGACGCAGTGATAAATCATGAGTGTAACCTTAATCAAACTTCTTTAGGTGAATCAATAGATACAGCTATACAGTACATTCGTTCTGAGAAAACAAAGCCCTTCAATGTAAGTAGATATAGATGGGAATTTAAGCAAGACGTATACCAGAATGAAGCTCACGCTTTTCACTTAAACTTTGCAGATCAAATGTGTATCAATGAAGAAACTGATGGCGAGAGCATAGCCGAGCTAAGAGGGGCATTAGAAAATATTAAGCCTATAAATTAATGTTTTTAGACGGTGGGCAAAGGAGGGGTATATGTCTGCTAGTCCAGAAACATCACTTTCACAAGGAGTTGAAATTGAGCCAAGTGTGCCTGAAGCTCACTTCTTAAAAGACACTATTTTTCGAGCGCGACAGTTACTTGGTAGAGGATTATTAATCTTAAGCCTAATTTCTGGTGGAGCAATTGCCAGCGATTCTGACAACGAATACGTTGAAGCGGCCGATACCATTAATACCTATCCTGACGCTGATGCTAAAGACTGCTCAGCAACGTATGGAATTTATTCTTGGTGCAAGGGAAGTCCTTATTACTGGAGTTCCCCAAGAGGATATGCTTATCGTAACTGTACTGACTGGGCAGCATATAGAATACCCCAGCTTACTGGTAAAAGTGTACCGAAAGGTTGGAGTCATGGAGGTAATTGGGACGATGCTGCAAGGAAGGCAGGCTTTAGTGTGGATACCACACCAGAGCCGGGTGATATTGCCGTATGGAATGGTACAGACAAGAACATATACGGGCATGTTGAAGTAGTAGAGTCAGTAAATTCCAATGGATCTGTAAACACATCTAGCTACAATAGCCGTGGCAATGGCAATTATGAATACCGAACAGGCAGAGTGGCCAATCATTATATTGACATGAATGGAGCTGGCAAAGGCGTAAATAGCCAACCGACCACAGCGCAACCACAATCGAAGCCAGAAGATTTTATGATTTATCGAGCATCAGATCATGGCAAATGGTATGCCAAATCTGGCCCAAGCGGAAACACATATAATGTGAACGGCATACCTCACGGCGGCTGGCCCGGTGATGTGCCGCTAGCGGGTGATTTTAACGGTGATAACGTAGAAGACCTTGTTATTTATCGAAACGGTGTATGGTACGTAAAAGATAAAAACGGTAATTTTATTGGCCCCGGACCAAACGGATTAGCTCATGGAGGTTGGCCTGGCGACGTTCCGATGGTGGGTGACATTGATGGTAATGGCATTGATGATTTTGTGATCATACGTACCGCAAATGGGACCACCCGCTGGATTACTAAATCCGGCCCAACGGGTACGTCTTATATTTCAGACATTGCGCATGGTGGCTGGCCGGGTGATGAGTATATGCTTGGTGATATTGATGGTAATAAGACTGATGACTTTGTTTTGTTAAGAAATACCGGTGGAACACTGAACTGGATAACAAAAGCTGCCCCCGGTGGGCATAACTATATTTCTCACGTATTCCATGGCGGCTGGCCAGAAGATATCCCCATGCTGGGTGATGTGAATGGTGATGACAAAAAAGACTTCGTTATTTATAGGAATGGTGAGTGGATCAGCAAGGCAGCACCAAGCGGTACTACTTACATATCACATATCTTTCATGGCGGCTGGCCCGGCGATAAACCCAAAATGGGAGATATTGATGGTAACGGCACAGATGACTTTGTGCTACTAAGACGCTCTGGTGGAACCCTAAACTGGATAACTAAGGCAGCGCCAGGTGGAAGCAATTATATCTCACATGTATTTCATGGCGGCTGGGAGGGTGATGTACCTCTGGTCGGCGACTTTGGCTCGTAGATAGTCAAAAACATTTCAAAGCACTAGCATTGTAGTGTAAAATAAGTATAACCATGGCGTTTAAGGAACAAAAGCCAGAATCTAATGTGGTAATTGGCAAGAGTATTAAACTTTCAGCTAAGATTCGTAATAGACTTCAAAACACATCAAAAAGACAACGGATTATTGCACTGGTCGGTGGTTTATTGTTATTGGTCTTCGCACTAGTTTGTTTGTATTTATATGGAGCGTCAAGGGGCCAACAAACACCAACCAATGAAGATGTGGTTTCGATAATACCCAATGCTAATGGTGAACATGCTAAATTGTTGTTAATAAGCGAAGCGCTAGATAAAGGTGACACGAAAACAGCTGAAACAGAAATTAACAATCTTGAAACAGGTAGTCCTTCGCAAAACGGCCAAATCCTTTTCTTGAAGGCTCGTTTAGCGTTACAAACGCAACAATATGAAAAAGCCATTCAGTATGTCAATGAAATTGATAGTGAATCCCTGCCTGAAGAGTTAGCTATACCAGTATCACAAGAAAATATCGACACTATAAGGTCGGTTGCAGAAATGGCCCTAAACAAGTCTGATGATTCGATGAGTGAGCCGAGTCTTGGAGGTGTTTCAGGTGAGTGAGAAGATTCACCAACAGCTATTCTTATGGGCGGTATGTGTTTTAAGCCTTGTTGTCGTACTTCTTGTGCACACTCAGTCAAATGCCCAAGCCGCCATTGGAGCGCCTCCTGCAATCAATACTGATTATTTTAATAACAGGGTGTTTTTTAATGATGCATATCCATGTAGCGATTATGGGGCGACCCGCTACTTAAAAGATTTTAGTAGTCCAGATCTTTCTAATATTTGGGGAGTAGGAGTAGTATCAAATAAGCGTACCATCAAGATAACTCCTTACAGTGGCTACTATGTGTGTCCTAAGGCACGTCCAGGCTATAGGTATGATTCGTATCATTACATAAGATTGTCACATGCTGGCGGTGAGCGAAGTGCTGACCACATGAAAAATTTAAATAATGGGCCGGCTTCTAGTGGGCGACTACCGAGTCGTGTAAACCCTGGTCATGGGTCAGCCTGGCTTTCTCATCCGCAGGCTGATATTACGTTACAGCCCGGCTGGAATACACTTTCGGTTAACTTTCAGGGCAATACTTGTACAAGCCTACCAAGCGGAACATGTTCTCCTATTCAGGGAATTGCTCCAAGCTTATATCGTGTTTACTATAATTCTATTCCAGAGGCAGACTTTAATGGTTTTTCTTGTGACACCGGTTTTAGGGGTTGGGCATTTGATCGAGACGACACAAACCGATCAATACAAGTACATATTTATATAACCAATACAGTAACGGGCGAAAGAGTGGGGTATAATATTCCAACAAATATTTTACGTCAAGACGTTAATGATGTTTTTAATATTAGCGGCCGTCATGGTTTCAGCTTTAATTTGCCTGGACAGTATAAGAATAATGTTAGGTATAGATACGAGGTATACGCAATTAATATTGGTCACGGCTTAAGTCAGAGAAAATTTGCCGATGATTACTTTCGATGCGGTACTCCACAGCAGAATTCTTTTGATTTGAGGCCGAGAAGAAGAATAAACGTTGATGACGCAAGAGTTGAATTTGAAGTTACAAACAATGGTCGGGGTGAGTCACGTTTAAGCGATAATGGCGGCTCAAGGGTAAACATGAGGTTGACAAAAAATGGTCAAAGTATTCCAATTAACCCTAGTGAAAATGATCAACGCCGCATTATAGGTCCGGGTATAACCTGGTCATATTCTGTTAATATCGGTTCACTTAATCCTGGTGATGTTGTATGCGCTGCAATATCGGTAAAGCCTGTTACGGGTATTACTGGTCTGGCGCAATGGCTAGGAGATAATCACCCGAGCTATCAATCTGGTGGAGCTCAAGAGCGACACGATGGCTCGATGTCAGAAAATTGCGAAACGGTTTCTACTGCTCCGTACTTCCGTGTTTATGGCGGCGATGTCGTAGTAGGACGGGGCTTTTACGAGGCTGAATCATGCGTTAGTAACCCAGACGCTAAAATCCAAGCTTTTACTCGATCTGTCAATGGTAGGTATGCAGGTGCTGGTTCGCAGTTTGCTGCGAGTGCAACAAACGTAATTGAGCAGTTTTTGACCGCCAGCATGCATAACCCTAGTTTGTCTAATGAAGTGCGTTCGCCAAATGGTCTTGGGTTTGGAAATACGGGGTCAAGTAGTGGTAAGGATGCCGGAGCCTATAGTGGTTGTATACAAGACTATTTTGACTGGGTAACAAACACGTATTCTGGCCCCGGTAAGGCGCAAGCAGCAAGCAGCATAGGGAACGTTGTAGTTGGTAGTGGCGACCCGGTGATACTGTACCGCGATGGTGACGTACACATAAACGGCAATATTACGTTTAACACCGCTACAAATCGCGATAGTCTTGAAAAGATACCAAGCTTCATCTTGATTGTGCGCGGCAACATCACCATTGCGCCGGGCGTAACACAATTAGATGGTGTCTATATTGCTCAGCCGCAAAACGGTAACCCCGATAGCGGACAAATTGATACGTGCGTTCCCGGGCCAGTCGGTTGCACAAACCAACTGGTAGTTAACGGCGCTTTTGCAGCTAATAACGTAAAACTTAACCGTATTCATGGTGACGTTGCAAGCGCTGACCCTAACGAAGCTGGTACTATTCAGCCGCTACCTGCCAATCAAACAAACATTGCCGAGGTCTTTAACTTTACGCCTGAAATTTTGCTTGGTCTTACCAGTCTGAACACCGGCACAACTCCAACGATGGGGCGGTACGATTCAATTGTTGGTTTACCGCCCATTCTATAACCTCATAGTTTGTAGCCAGCACGCAACGTAAATTTATTTACAATTACGCTTCGATTGTTATAATGAGACTCAATAGCACTAGCGGTTTGCAGCTGAGGGTAAAGCGATAATTATGCGAACAATAAAAACTGGCAAACGTAACATGTTTAGTTTATATGCACCTCAAGCTGTACGGGGTATTCTGCAATGAAATTCAAGTGGTTTGCAAAAACAGAAAAAGATAAGCAGGTAGCCTTACCCGCAGACAATGAGCAAAATAACACTAGGGCAAACAAGCCTGAAGGTGCGTTTATAGTGGAAGCAAAACGTACAAACTCTCTTAAAAAGTTCTTGCCAAAACCATCAAGGCGTGTGGTCGTTGTGTTGGTATTTATAATGATACTGTTAGCTGGCGGTATTACGTACTGGGTAATTGATCAAAAGCCATTTATGATTGGTAGCCACACGGTACTAAAGAAAGATTTAGCAAACTCTAGCAATGCGATTAAGAACGCCTACGAGGCTAACGATCACGATGCCTCTGAGGCAGAGCGACTAGGCCGCGAGCAAGCTGTCTTGCTTGCCGCGCTTAAAACCGAAGCAGATAAACGGAATATTAAATACGGCAAAGCAGAGATAGATAAAATATTACAAGAATCTTTTGATTTTTATGGTAGCAGAGAGCAGTTTTTCAGGCATATGCAAGATGAAAACAAATGGACTGAAGAGGATGTTTACAGATACAGAACTGTCGAGTACTTGAAAGAAAAATTGCAAGCAGATTTGATTGCCAGAAGAACGTACGCGCTGATGTTTGTTCGGTGGGATAATTTAAGGGCGAATAACCCTGATAATTTTGAACAATTATATAAACAAAAAGAAGAGCTACTAAAGAACAAGTACCTGCCTTATTTTAGGCTCAAGGCTGATGTGAATACCCTTGCCTCGTTGGCTGATTACGCAGATGGAGCGAGCGAAGAGCAGCAAATGAAAGCTTTTTCAAGTAGTGATGGGGTGCCAGTATCGTTTACGGTTACAGAAATGGGGTTCGGTGATTTGCTAAAGTACGATGAGGGTGAAGACATGCTTGCCACACTGCAAGCAATCGAGAACGTGGGTGATTTTATTGGTCCCTTCAAATCAAATATGGGCATTTTAGTCATTGCAAGACTTGAAAAGTCTGAGGGTGGGCCATATAGAAACTGGGATCACTTTCGTGAGCATTATGAGAAAATATCCGGGGTTTCTTTTGGCCCGTCGGTATTTTCTAGAATAGTTTCGTCGGTTAAATCGCTTGTCGGCAATAGCCAGCACAATCCTATTCTGCCCAAAAAAGCTGAGGCTGCCGCAACAAACTGTTTAGAGACTCACCCTGTACGCTATGAACTTGTATATATAGACAAAGATACAGGTGCTCCGTTGCCTGCAGGTGCAATAAGCGGTATACAGTTTGGCTTTGGCGCTAATCGGGCCATGCATCTTTGTACGGCAGGGGGTTATACAAGTAATGGTTGGAGTGTAGGGAAGCCCTTTCAATACGCCAACCATACCTGGAGAAATGTCAGCAAGTTATTTAAGATCAACACATCAAACGCAAACGTAAGGGTTGAGGTTGATTGTAACGGGCCCCAGTGGGGAATATTCGGTGATCCTATACGGTCAATACCGGGGTACGTTTACGTTAATAAAACGATGCCACCTGGCCAGTCATCACCATTTGAGTGGAAAGCATCATTAAATGGCGATGCGAACCATTTAACATATTTGTTTTACCGTAAAGTAGCAAAACCGTTTGACGTGTCTCCTTCTAGAACAATTGACCCCAATACCGGAAGGGTTAACTTTGCCGCTAGCAACCGAAAAGAAGGGGAAGCTCGTCTTAATGACCGTAAGGGTGTCATGATTGATCGGCGTGTGTGGGTGAATAATGTAATAAGATACACAAAAAGCCAAAGAATTATTATTAACGGCAATGCCACCTGGGCAGAGAGCTGGACTCCGTCGAACCCATTACCTGGCGGTGCTAAGGTGTGTGCTTCTATTTCAGTACGACCACCAACAGGGTATACTGATACAACTGTATATAACCCAAATGCCGCCTCGAGAAGTGCTGGCTCACGTACCGCAGACTGCGTTACGATTCCGCGCCCTACTAAAATTTCTTGCGACAATATAGTTATTAATCCAAGCCCGCCAATACCAGGACAAGATTTAAGTATCCAGGGTAATTTCCGGTATTCCGGTGGGGTGGGGAGCGGTAATCGCAGCTACACCATTACGCTTAATGCGCCCGGCTTTGGTATTACTAATAGAGAGGTAGGCAACGGTAGTTTTCCTAATAATGGCAACGGGGTTATTTCTACAGAAGTAGTCAATATTTCAGGATCAGATGTCAATCCCGGGTCTCACCAGGTAACCTTCACTATTAGTGCTAACGGTGTTACCTATGATTCTCCGGCGCCTAATTGTAGCGAAACAATAAACGTAAGTCGTAAACCATATTTCAGGGTATTTGGCGGAGACGTGGTGGTTGGTCGTGGATTTAAAAATGGCAATAGTTGTACTCCGACTGAAGCTAAAATCCAAGCCTTTACAAGGCAAGATGGTTCTAATTGGGCAGGCGCTGGGTCGCAGTTTGCCGCTAGTGCAGTTAGTGAGATTAACGACTTTCTCACCGCCAGCATGCATAACCCTGATACGGGGGGTACGTCTCGTCCTCCAACGGCTTTGGCGCTCGGTAACATAGCCAGTCCATTTGGTAAAGATAGGGGTGCCTACCAGGATTGCGTGACGGATTATTTTGCTTGGGCCACAGACCCGAATGGGGGAGCAGGCAGTAATCCAGGAGATGAAATCAATGGTTTAACTATAGGTAAGGGGCAGTCCAAGATTTTTGTACACACCGGCGACCTCCGTATTACAAATAATATTGAATACAATACAGAAGACCGCGGTAGTGATCTTGCAAACATTCCAAGCTTCTTCTTGGTAGTTAAGGGCAACATACATATTGCACCGGGCGTAACCCAATTGGATGGCGTCTATATTGCCCAGCCAAATGGCGGGTCAGGCGGTGATATAAACACTTGTTATCACCCGGATCCTGATGATTATACGGGTTGCGATAACCAACTAGTGGTTAACGGCGCATTTGCGGCTAAAAATGTCTTATTAAGACGCACAAACGGTAATGTTTCAGTAGCTAGTACGAATGAACCTGCTGGCTCGGGTGAAATAGCAGAAGTCTTTAATTTTACGCCTGAAATATTACTAGGGCTTACTAATGTACAATCTGGTAACACCTCATCACTTGGCCGTTATGACGCCGTTGTTGGCTTGCCGCCAATATTGTAGGTTTAGCTTGTACATTACATCAACGCTTATGCTATAATTCTCACTAATGAGTTTATTAACCGGCGTCTCCGATTTTTTTGGACTGGACATCGGCACCTCAGCAGTTAGAATAGTTGAACTTAGAGGGGGTGGGCCAGTAAAGCAGCTTGTTCGCTATGGGTACGTTCCGATAGACATCAAGCTCTCTATGAGCGATGCTAAAGCCGATCAGCAAAAGGTAGCGCAAATTATTCAAGATTTGCTTTCGCAGGCTCGAGTATCAAGTAGAAACGTAGTAGTTGGCATACCCTCGCAGCGGGTTTTTACTACGGTGGTAGATATAGATAAAATTGATGAACATGAGCTAGAGCAATCAATTAAGTATCAGGCGGATTCAATTATTCCTACCTCAATAGAAGAGTCTAAAATTGACTGGGCTGTGTTGGGTGATTCGCCAAAAGAACAAGGTAAGGTTGAAATTTTGCTTACTAGCGTGCCTACCAAATACATCGAAGGGCACCTTGATTTGCTTGAATCAATAGGCTTAAACGTTATTGCGTTTGAACCTGATAATTTAGCACTTACCAGGGCATTGGTTGCGCCTGATGCCACCGCGCCTCAAATGGTGTTAGACGTTGGTCATAACAGCACAGACTTAGTGATAACCATGAACGGAGCACCGCGCTTAACCCGGTCAATCGCAACCGGCTCAGAGGCAATCGTACGCGCTGCCATGCAAAACCTAAGCATTGATCAGTTGCAAGCTAACCAGTTTGTATATAAATTTGGTTTAAGTAAAGACCGTCTAGAGGGCCAAATTTTTAACGCCATTATTGGTACGGTAGACATATTGACATCAGAAGTTGAAAAATCTATAAAGTTCTTTGCTAATCGATATCAAACAAATCTCGAGCGCATTATTGTAGCTGGTGCAGCCGCCGTTTTACCTGAAATGCCAGCCTACATTGCCACCAAAGCTGGCCTGAATGTAGAGATTGGCAATGCATGGCGCAATGTAAACCCCGGTTCTGCCCAGCAAAGCGATTTAATGGCGATGTCTCCTTATTTTGGAGTGGCTGCAGGGTTAGCGGAGCGTGAGGAGTAAAAATGGTCCAGTTTAACTTATTACCAGATGTAAAGCTAGAATATATAAAAGCCCAGCGTACCAAGCGTTTGGTTATGCTAGCAGCATTTACTGCCACCGGGCTGGCGGTGTTTGTGCTGGTTTTGTTGTTTTTAGTAGTTAATGTGTTTCAAAAGCAGCACCTTTCAAACCTAAACAACGATATAAAGGCTAAAACCGAACAATTAAAGTCAGTTGAAGATCTTGAAAAGGTCTTGACGATTCAGAATCAACTAAAGAGCCTAACCCCGCTGCATGAGTCTAAGCCTGCAACCAGTCGCCTCAACGACTATTTGGTTCAACTTACTCCCAATGATGCAAAAATATCAGAAGTTGAAATAGATTTTAGTCAAAGTTCAATGACAATTTCAGGCTCGGCAGGAGCGCTTGAAACAATAAACCGGTTTGCAGATATTTTGAAGTTTACTGATTACAAAGCAGGCGAAACAAGCGACAAGGCCTTTTCAGAGGTAGTGCTTGAAAGCTATGGCTCTGCAGGTGGGCGTGCAGATAACGGCCGAAGCCCTTACTCATTTACGTTTAAGTTTGACCCGGTAATTTTTGATAATACTAAAACTGTGCAACTTGTGGTGCCAAATATTATTTCAACCCGTTCTGTCATCGAGACTCCAACAGACTTATTTGAGCCTAAGCCACAAGTAGAAGTGGAGCAGAACCAATGACAACCTCGCAGCAATCAAATACCAAACGCGTACTAATTGATAAGGCTAATAGCACTATGGTTGCTTCAATTGCTATTGCTGGCTTCTTGATTATGTTTTCGATAGTAGCGAGCCGCGCACTATTAAGCCAAAGAGGCTACCAAGCCCGAGTTATAACCGAGAAAGAAAAAGCCGTAAAACAACTAGATGACAATATTACCGCGGTTGATAAGCTAGCCATCACCTACCAAGAGTTTATTAAAACCCCCGATAACGTCATTGGTGGCAACCCTACTGGTGTAGGTGATAAAGACGGCAATAACGCAAAGATTGTTTTGGATGCATTGCCAAGCAAATATGACTTTCCGGCCTTTATTACCAGCGTACAGAAGTTGCTTAGTATCAAAAACTTTACGCTTGAAAACATTGGCGGAAACGACGAAGAAACAAAATATACAGACAGCAAAGACAAAGATCCGGTTGAAATACCGTTTCAAATTTCTAGCACTGTTGAGAACTATGGGCGAGCCAAAGAGCTACTTACCACCTTAGAACAATCGATCAGGCCTATTAAAGTTAATACAGTCACCATTGGCGGAGAACAAGGAACCCTCAGCCTTGATATCGATGCGGTATCATACTTCAAGGCATCTCGCGGACTAACGATTGAAAAGAAGGAAGTAAAGTGAAACAAAAAGATATAACCTTAATTATTATCGTGGTCTTTATTTCTGGTGTTATTTCATTTATTTTGTCTAACATGCTCATAACGAGCCCAGAGAATCGCAAAGAACAGGTAGAGGTTGTCGAGCCGATTACTGCCGAGTTTACTAAACCTGATGAACGGTATTTTAATGCCAACTCTATCAACCCAACTCAGTTAATACAAATTGGTAATCAAGATAATCAGCAACCATTCTAGGTTGCCTGGTTTGGGCATGGTAGCAGTATGAGTGTCTTGTCAACAGAGATACAGAAAAAGGTCGAAGATACCTTAGTGGCAGAGGGCGTACTTACGACTGACATTATTCGAAACCTAAAAAAGAAATCCAAGCTTGAAGGCAAACCGTTTTTTTCGCTGCTGTTGAGTGAGGCTAAAATTTCTGACGAAATCTTAACAAAAACCATCGCCCATGCGTCAGGGGTGCCTTATGTAAATCTTAGCAAGGCAGTCATACCTGGCAAGACACTCGATTTATTACCCAAAGATATCGCGGAGCGATACATGGCGGTACCTTTAGGCGAAATGCAAAATCGCCTTGTTATTGCAATGCTTGATGCCGGTAACGTACAGGCCATTGATTTTCTTTCTAATAAAATTGGCCGGCCGGTTAAAGTCTTTGCAGCCAGCGAAACAGGCATTCGAAACGTCATAAAACAATATAAAGTTGATGTCTCGGCGGCTATGAAAATGGCTATTTCCGGTGAAGACATAAAAAGCAATATTGCCGAGGTAGAGACGGGGGCAAAAGATCACAAAGATGAGTCTAACAAAGGCACGTTTAAGGCAGAGAAGCGTGATATTAAGTCAATTGTGCAGGATTCGCCAATCAGTAAAGTACTTTCAGCCATTCTTGACTATGCCGCTACTAACGGCGCAAGTGATATTCATATTGAGCCGCTTGAGAATGAGCTGAAAATTCGCTGCCGTATTGATGGGGTATTGCGTGAAGTTATGCGTTTGCCTAAGGCGGCAGAACCACCCTTGGTTTCACGTGTTAAGATTCTTTCTAACCTTAAAATTGATGAACATCGCCTGCCGCAAGACGGCCAGTTTACGGTTAACGTCGCAAACAGAAGTATTGATCTTCGTATTGCAATTTCGCCGGTGGTATGGGGTGAACAAGTGGTTATACGTTTGCTTGATAAGTCGGGCACAAGCCTCAAGCTTGAAGACATGGGCTATAAGGGCCGTGCCCTTAGAACGATTAGAAACGCTCTCAAACACCCGAACGGCATGGTTTTAACCTCGGGTCCGACGGGCTCTGGTAAGTCAACCTCTATGTATGCTTTGTTGCAAGAAATTAAAAACGATTCAATTAACATCGTGACGCTTGAAGATCCGGTGGAATATAAGATGGAGGGGGTTAACCAGATACAGGTTAACGCTGACATTGGGCTAACGTTTGCGTCAGGCTTGCGCTCTATATTGCGCCAAGACCCCAACGTTGTAATGGTGGGTGAAATTCGCGACAAAGAAACGGCCACGCTAGCCGTACAGGCTGCCTTAACGGGGCACCTTGTCTTTTCTACGCTTCACACCAACTCGGCAGCGGGTATTTTGCCACGCTTGCTTGACATGGGGATTGAGCCGTTCTTGATTGCCTCAACCGTGCGTACTGTTATTGGGCAGCGGTTAGTGCGTCGGTTGGCGCCCGGTGCGGTTTCGTACCAGTCGTCGCCGTCAGAAACCCAGGCTATTCAGCAAGTTCTGGGCCCATTGTTGCCGCCAAGCGCCCAAGAAGTACCAAAGTATGCAGCTGATCTTGGGTATAAAACCTTGCCACTACGAGGCCAAAACGCTTATACTTTATTCAAGAGCGAAGATAGCAGCTCAGCACCTGGCGGTTATAAGGGCAGAATGGGCTTGTATGAGGTATTCGATGTTACGCCTGAAATACAACAACTCATTTTAAAACGGGCAACCAGCAGCGAGATTCAGAGAATGGCCTTGCAGCAGGGTATGGTTAGTATGCGACAAGATGGCTTTTTGAAAGCTCTTGAAGGCGCAACGACCCTAGCCGAAGTTAACCGTGTTGCCGCTGAGGAAAGCGTTTAAAAGGTGGGAAATAAAACATGAACGGACAACCAAGAATCGAACTTTTACTAGAAGAAGTCGTTAAAAAGAAGGCTTCAGATCTTCACATCCAAGTTGGCTTACCGCCGATGTTGCGTATCGATGGCAAATTAACACCTGTACAGGGCCAAGAAGCACTAACTGAAGAGCTCGTTGAGACCCTGGTTTTCTCAATCCTTGATGAAGACCAAAAACAAATTTTACTTAAAGATAAAGAGTTTGACTTTAGCTTTGCCTTTGGTGACCTAGGGCGTTTTCGTGTCAATGCCTTTCATGAGCGGGGCAACATGGCGGCAGCACTGCGCCTTATCCCCAACGAGATTCGCACCGTAGAACAGCTTGGCTTACCGCCGATTATAAACAAATTTGCTCAGCATCCGCGGGGTCTTGTTCTGGTAACAGGTCCAACCGGCTCTGGTAAATCTACTACATTAGCTGCTTTAATAGATAAAATTAACAGCGAACGAGCCGACCACATTATTACCATAGAGGACCCAATTGAATATACGCACCGGTCTAAAAAATCCGTCGTGGCGCAGCGAGAAGTCCATTATGATACGTTCTCGTTCTCGGCAGCTCTACGCAGTACCTTGCGTGAAGACCCGGATGTCGTCTTGATTGGTGAAATGCGCGATCTTGAAACAATAGCGTCAGCCATCACCATTGCTGAGACAGGACACTTGGTATTTGCAACGTTGCACACCAACTCGGCCTCTCAGAGTATTGACCGTATGATTGACGTCTTTCCGCCGCACCAGCAGCCGCAAATTCGTGCGCAGTTGTCAAACATTTTAATGGCTATTTGTTCACAGCGGCTTATTCCATCAATTGGCGGCGGTCGTGTCGCAGCAGCAGAAATTCTTATTGCAACACCGGCGGTCCGTAACATTATTCGCGAGGGCAAAACACACCAACTAGAGGCAGTGATCCAAACCGGTGCTGAGTTTGGTATGCAATCTATGGATAAAACTCTCGTATCGCTTATTCATAGCGGAACAATTACCTATGATGAAGCGAGGAACTATGCTGTTGATCTTGATGAGCTTGATAGGCTAATGAGAGGTTAGCATGCAGACGTTTAAATACGAGGCAAGAAACCCTGAATCTGGCGAGATGGTCAAAGCAGTTGTCGATGCAGACAGCGAGCAAACCGCAGCCAAGATTATAAAAAGAGAAGGCTTAATGCCTATTTCAATTAAACCGTTAGAGGAATCGTTTAACCCATTATCTAAATTTAAAAACCGCGTTAAATCTAAAGATAAAGTATTATTCTCGCGGCAACTCTCTACGCTTATTAATGCTGGTTTGCCACTGGTGCAATCACTGCGAAATGTTTCTGGTCAGACACAGAACAAAACGTTGAAGATGATTATCTCTAAAGTAATAGCAGACGTAGAGGCTGGTAACTCGTTCTCTAAGGCGCTATCACGGCACCCCAGGGTCTTTAATGAGGTATTTATTAATCTTGTGGCAGCCGGGGAAGCCTCCGGTACGCTAGATAAAGCGTTAGAGCGTATTGCTAACCAGCAAGAAAAAGATGCCGAGATTATCAGCAAAATTCGTGGGGCTATGGTCTATCCTGCTGTAGTTGTGGTGGTGATGATTGCAGTAGTTGGATTTATGGTGGTTACGGTTATGCCGCAGGTAGAAAACATCTATAAAGACTTGCCTGGAGCTAATTTACCTCTAGTGACAAGAATTCTCTTAGGTCTTTCTCATTTTGTTACTGATTATTGGTGGGTTACATTAATCTTAATTGCGCTTATTGTATTTTTGGGTTCTCGATGGGCGCGTTCTTTAGGGGGCAAAGAGGCGATTGATAAGTTTAAAATCAAGGCGCCCATGTTCGGGCCATTGTTTATGAAGATGTACATGGCACGATTTACGCGCACTGGCGCTACGTTGGTATCAAGCGGCGTACCGTTAATTCAAATGCTTGAAATTGTTGCTAGATCAGTTAACAACGTACACATAACTCGTTCAGTAAAAAAAGCCATCGAAAAAGTCAAAGGGGGTAAATCGCTATCGCAGTCTTTAGCTGGTGACCCATACTTTTTACAGTTAGTGCCCGATATGATCCATATCGGTGAAGAGTCCGGTTCATTAGAAGATATGCTGTCAAAAACCGCTGATTATTATGAAAAAGAGGTTGATAACGAGATTAAAACTATTTCAACCGTTATCGAGCCTATTTTAATGATTATGCTTGGTATCGTAGCCTTTATTATTGTTGCAGCCGTGCTACTACCGGTATATGGCCTGGTTAATCAAACCAACATTATCTAAACAAAGAAAAGCTTGCATTTGCCCACAAAAAGGCATAGTATTTTAACCATAAGCACAAAATGCTTTGCATATATAAAATTCTACGTGGCTCAGACTTGAGCTAGTTTCGGTAAAGTCTTGAGGAGCGCAACGAAACGTATGTTTAATACGTAGAGTGAGCACCACAAAGTACTGAACCGGAAATAGCCAAGAGGCAAACAGGCGACTAGCTTAGCTAGGCGGTAGATTGCTGGTACGAGTGCGTAGTCACCTTAAAAGGGGGATATAAGGCAATGTTACAAAAATATAAAACTAAAAGAGATGAAGGCTTTACTATCATAGAAGTCTTGATCGTGTTGGCGATCGCAGGTTTAATCTTATTGATTGTATTCTTGGCGGTGCCAGCCTTGCAGCGAAACTCGCGCAATAACGCACGTACTAACGATGCGAGTAGAATATCTGCAGCGGTATCGGAGTGTTTAGCTAATCGTAACGGTAATGTGGACCAATGTGTTAATCCTGATAATATTGCCGTAGGAAATCGTGCACAACTAACAGATGAGATTGCTGTGTTTGATAAGCCTGGGGCAAATCCAAATGATAACGCAAATATGACAGGTTCAACAAGTAAGGCAGTAGTTGTGTTTGGTGCGCGATGTAATGCTGATGGTGATCAAACTTTGGATGATAGTGAAGGCATCGCTGCTAGAGAGTTTGCAGTCCGTTTCCAAAACGAACCAGACACACAACAACGTTGTGTAGGTAGCTAATAGATTCTAGGTAAATATTAAAGAGCGAGGCAACTCGCTCTTTTTTTATTGCTGCAAAATCAGTACTATTAAATAAATGATAATTGTAATGCTTTTTATATTAGGGCTGATCTTCGGCAGTTTTATAAATGCCTTGGTATGGCGCATAAAAAACAAAAAAGATTGGGTCAATCAACGTTCTATCTGCCCACACTGCAAACATGTTCTTGCCCCTAAAGACCTTATACCGGTCATTAGCTGGCTGTTTTTAAAAGGAAGGTGCCGTTACTGCAAAAAAGCTATATCATTGCAGTATCCGCTTGTAGAGCTTCTGACGGCATTATTGTTTGTCGTCTCATACGTTTTTTGGCCACATAGTTTTAGTTTGGTAGGCATTACGCTGTTTGTAAGCTGGCTAGGCACCTTAGTGTTACTGATTGCGTTGTTTGTATACGACCTTAAGTGGATGCTACTACCTAACACATTAGTGGCGTCTGTTACGGTTACCGCAGGGCTTACGGTTATGTTGCGTGGCCTTCACGCTTCAGACCCCATAAAGATTCTTTGGGCCGTGCTGGCGGGCCTATTGCTGACAGGCCTTTTTTGGGGTTTGTTTGAGGTGTCAAAAGGCAAATGGATAGGCGGCGGAGATGTAAAGATAGCATTTGCCCTTGGTTTGTTGGCGGGGAATCCGCTGAATGCCTTGACCCTGCTCTTTGTTGCCTCGTTTATAGGTACAGTAATTATTGTGCCCCTGTTAGCTACTATGCGGCTTAAAGCCGGGTCTGTTATACCGTTCGGCCCTTTATTGATTGGTGCCGCCGTTATAATGTTTTTGTTTGGGCCAAGGCTTATTAGCTGGTATTCACAGTCATTTATATACATGTAAAACATTACGTGCTTATGCTATAATTTGCCTATGATTCGTGGCAAGCGTCCACACCAAGGTGGGTATACCATCATAGAGGTTATTACTGTTCTGACAATTAGCACGGTGCTAATTGTCAGTGCAATGGCGCTGTTTAACTCGAGGATTCCTCGAACCCAGTTCTCACAGGCGGTTACCGAGCTTGAGACGAAGTTGCGTGGTGTTACTAATGACGTGCAGAATGGGTTTTACCCGTCAACCAATAATATTAAATGTGACGCTACTAGTGGAGTCCAGGCCGCCCCTGGTGAACAGGGCACGAATTCGGACTGTATTTTTATGGGTAAGGCTATACAATTTGCGTCTCAAAAAGGCGATTGCGATCTTAATAGCCCACCAGTCGATCATGCTGATTGCGACCAAATCGGCATTTACACAGTGTGGGGCCTGAGAAAAGACCTGTCAACAACACAAAATAATACCGAGTTGGCAGAACCTAAGATTATTGACCCTACTACAGTTGGCGCTGGCGAAACGTACACTATTCCGCATGGTTTGCATATAACAAAAATTATCGGACCCGTTGCCAATCCTAACGGTGTAGCCTATTTACAAACTTTTGGGAGCGGTGCCGTAACTGTAGATGGTGGTGAGGAGAGGGTTACTGGTTCGCAATCAGTTGAAATGAGAGTATTTAATACCAACTCCGGTAATTTGGCACTCGGTCAGCCTGCTTCTGTCTTTGCGGGCTTTACTAATATAAAGGCTGCTTCAAAAAACCCTGCGAATGGCGTTATCATTTGTCTAAAAAGCGGCACTACCGACCAGTTGGCAGCAATCACGTTGGGTGAAAACAATAACCCAATGAGTGTGACCCAAAGAATTCTATCAGCAGCTGAATGGGGTGTAGGAGGTGCTGGATGCTAAAGCTACTGCGGTTGAGTCCAAAAGGTGACACTATTGTAGAAGTATTGATTGCGTTAGCGGTCTTAGGCGTAGTTATGACTGCTGGTTACGCCATCTCTACTAGGAGCCTTAGCTCGGTGCGGGCTGCACAAGAGCGTAGCGAGGCCTTAAAAATAGCAGAATCGCAACTAGAGCTGCTGAGAAATAAAATTTACGAGCTAGGTGGTGTTCCAAACGAAGATATAAAAGTGGACCCTCCCGAAACGGCCTTCTGCTTTGACGGGGTAGATATTCGAAAATTTGACATTGACCCTATTAATAAAATTGAAGACTATGCAGGTCACTCGGAAGCAAGCCACTGTATCATTAACCAGCTATATCATATAGCAATTGAGAGTGACGATATAACATACACTACACCTGGGGGGATAGATATCGAAGAGTTAAAATATACCGTTAACGTGTTTTGGGAGCCAATTAGTGGCTCTGATCAGCTGCAGCAAGTTAAATTATCGTATAAGGCGCCACAGTAAACGCCATGAAGCTCTCTAAAGTACCCACCAGCAAAGGTTTTACTATCATCGAGCTGTTAATAGCTACAACTGCACTATCGGTCCTTATTTTAGGCGCAAGCTACATGATTATTCACATAGGGCGTATGTACTACAAAGGTGTCATTATGTCGCGTACGCAAGACGCCGCTAGAAATATTGTCGATAATATCGCAAGGCCAATTCAGCTGCACGATCAAGAAGTTCTGCGAGAGCCACTGCCTCCCGGAGAGTACGGTAGTGTTATTAGCGATGAGGGTAATCATCCTAAAAAACATGCACTTTGTGTTGGTGACCAGCTCTTTTCATTTGTAACCGATATGATGGTTGATAAAGATGTTTCTAATGGTATTGCAGAAGGGCGCATTCGACATGGTATATGGAAGAGCCAGAAGGGCCCGACAGGGTGTAGCCCAGTTGATCTTAGTGGTGCTATACCTTCAGGTGGAGGGGAAGACCTCTTGCCTGAAAAAATGAGACTAAACTCTCTAGAGGTTACAAATATCACCCCATCTGGTAGCGCGCCAGAAACAGTCTGGCAAATAATCGTAGACGTGTCTTATGGAGAAATTGATGATATGGACAACAATGGCAAGTGTAAAGCACAGGTATCAAGCAGTCAGTTTTGTGCAAATGCTCGGTACGAAACAACAGTTGTTAAAAGAGTAAAAAATTGAGGTACAATATAACCATGAACAAGATAGAAGATTTTAAACACAAAGAATCGGGCGCAATAGCTATTACGGTAACCATGATTATCATGGTGCTTATTACACTGGTGGTACTAAGCTTTTCTTTGGTAGTTAGACGTGAGCAGCGGCAAAGTCTTGACCGACAATTAAGTACACAGGCATTTTATGCTGCTGAGTCTGGCGTTCAGGCTGCTGCAGCGTTTCTGGGTGCGAATAATAATTACTCGACCAACAACTGCAACGAGTTTAATAATATATCTGGTTACTCGAATGAAGTAGCCGACAACGTTTCATACACATGTGTACTTATAGACAACAAGCCATCAGATTGGGTCGCAAATTCGGTAGACCCAAATGGATCAGTCGTGGTGCCAATTAGTACAACCGGTCAACCTGCTTCTTTACGCATAAGCTGGGAGAATGATGATGGCACAGAAAACTTTGCGTCATCTTCTGCGCCTATGACGTTCCCGCAAAGTGGTGGTGACAACTTGGGGACGGGTGTTTTAAGAGCTACCTTAATGAAGGCCAGCCAACTAGATAGGGCTAGCTTAATAAATAACGCACAAACAATGTTTTTGTATCCAAAAAGCGGTTCTGGAGATGGAAGCACTGCATATGACCCCGTCAACAGCCCACAGAATCAATCTCGTCCAACGCAAGGGGCTATAGTTTCTGGCAACTGTGATGCGGGTAAGACTGACTCGCATGCGTGCAGCGTTAAAGTAAACCTCAGTAGCACCGATCGTAATAATAAGTACTATCTCCATATTATGCCGCTATATCACAAAGTTAAAATCAAAGTAGAAGCGTATGATATTAATGGTAATCGTTTACAACTTGAAGATACGCAAGCTGTAGTTGACGTAACTGGCAAGGCAGCGGATGTTTTGCGTCGTATTCAGGTAAGAATACCTATTGGCGCGGCCCAGAAGTTGAATTTAAATGATAACCTCATGCCTGATGCCGCGCTAGAGTCAACCACGGGTATTTGTAAAAAGCTTTTAGTTGCAAACAATAATGTTTCAAACCAGTGCAATTAGATTAGCAATTTTCTAGTATAAACATACAAAATAAATAGAGACAGTCCTTGGCTATCTAATCTGATTGGCGGTGAAACTTTTGGTGTACTTGCTTTAGGTGTGGGTCGGTAACGTGTGTATATATTTGAGTGGTGGCAATGTTGCTGTGGCCGAGCAAGGCTTGGACGCTTCTTAGGTCAGCTCCGTTCATTAATAGGTCGGTCGCAAAACTATGCCGTAAGGTATGAGGCGATACGTGTTTAGTGATACCTGCCAGCAGGGCATAGCGACTTACCATCCGTTGTATACTCCGTGCCGTAAGCCGTTTGTAATCACCAGAACTATCAGGGTTATTCTTTTGGTTGCCATGTCGAATAAACAGGGCAGGGATGGTATCGTTGCGTTGTTCAATATAGTTCGTGAGCCATTCTGCTGCTGAATCGCTAATAAAAATTGGGCGATCTTTTTGACCCTTGCCTCTAACCATAAACTCTTTTCGCTTTAGATTGACGTGCTCTTTGTTAAGGCTGACTAACTCTGATACGCGCAAACCACTCGAGAATAATAGTTCTAAAATTGCTCTGTCTCTTAGACCTTGTAAGGTGTTAATGTTTGGTTGAGCAAATAAATTACTCAATTCTTCAGCACTTAAAAATGTAACTTGTTTGCGAACAACTTTTGCCAACTCTATTTTGTCGGCGGGCAAGGCCTTGATTTCACGCTTAGTGCACCATTTGAGAAAACTTCTTAACGCAATGAGATGATAGTTAAGCGTGTTTTTTTGTAGCTCTTCGCTTGTATTGGTACCCAAGCGGTTTAGCCATAAACGCCATTTGCGAATAAAATCTTGATTAATGTCTTCAACCTTTATGTCACCGGCAAAATCTTCAAGCCGGGTGAGGTAATGATCATAATTACGAATGGTACGCTGAGAGCGATTTTGCTCAATCTCTAAGTATTCTAAAAAATCTACTTTAGCTTTATTGAATAGCATACCTATATTGTACGACCCCACACAAACATTCCCAAAACCTGCCTGAGCTGGACAATTTGAGAACGTTCTGACAAAGCGAAGGGGTTTAATGAATGGTGCTAATCTGTTAAAATGATAATAAATTCTAAACGATAAGGATAAAATTATGGAGCAAGGATAAAATTATGGAACAAACGTTGATTATTTTAAAACCTGATACGGTTCAACGAGCAATTGCGGGTGAAATTATTACTCGTTTTGAGCGCGTGGGATTGAAAATCATTGGAATGAAAATGATGATTCCTGAAATGGAACTATTAAGAAATCATTATCCCGATGAGCTGATTCCTATTGTGGGCAATAAGACAAAAGAAGACTGGGATAATTACGGGGTAGAGTACAGTGAATCAGTCGAAGAAATTGGCAAAATGATTGTGGACGCAACAAGAGACTTTATGAAAAGTTCTCCGGTAATAGCCATCGTACTTGAAGGCGGCCATGCAGTAGAGATTGTTCGTAAGATGGTTGGTAATACGGGGCCGAAGGATTCGCCACCCGGAACAATTAGAGGGGACTATGCGCACTTGAGCTTGGGTCGTGCCTCATTACAAAAAAGAGGTGCGGCAAATATTGTTCACGCCTCAGGCTCGGTTAAAGAAGCCCAACATGAAATCGACATGTGGTTTGATAAGCATGAGCTATTTAACTATAAGACGGTCCATGAACAGCTGACACAAGCGTAATATCTATTACTCATGGATTAGGTGTGTGGCAGTATAAAACAATTGTTTTTTCATTTTAAACATTAAATAGATAAAATTGAGATGAGTCCCCATAGTTCAATGGATAGAATACCTCCGTCCTAAGGAGTAGATCTACGTTCGAATCGTAGTGGGGATACCATAATAAAAGCGAGCCATTGCACATGAGAGATTTACAGAGCGACATATTAATTGAATTGCATGTTCCTGATTTTGAAACAGTAAAAGATTTTTACTGCAAACTTGGATATGAGGTTGTTTGGGAAAAAACTCCACGAGAACGGGAAGGGTATCTAGTTTTGCGTTCGGGCCATAGTGTACTGAACTTTTATTGTGGGAACGATCATGTCTATGAGCACTCGTATTTTAAAAGATTTTCAAGAAACACACCCAGAGGCTATGGTGTAGAGATCATCATACCTGTGACGGGTATAGCTAAGTTTTATGACCAATTCAAACGGATATATCCTGACAACATAGTCGGTGAACTATACAAGAGGCATAGTCGTGCAGATTTTAGGGTGACTGATCCGTTCGGATATTATTTGCGATTCGTTGAACGTTATAACTGGGTAGATGGAAGAGACAAGAAAGGGAATGTGGTTAAGAAAGAGGGTTAATATAACCTTACTAAGATTGGAAAAAGAATTAGTTGTAAAATAGAGTAAAATAAGGTTATGGCTAAAAAAGAAAAAACAGCCCGAAAAGAGTTTGCCGATCAGTTTGATGATGAAGAGGTGCTGTATACGTTTAGAAAGCATCCGATCGTCATGCGCAAGGGTTTGGTTATATCAATGTTTGCCATCCTGCTGGGCACCATCCCGGCACTTATTAAACCAGAGATGTCGTACTTTTACGGCGGAATGGCCGGAGGGCTGGTGTTGGCCTTTTTGTTATTTTTGCCATCGTGGATTGTGTGGTTTTACAGTATTTTTATTGTGACCGACCAGCGCTTTGTGCAGATATCGCAAAAAGGCTTTTTTAGTAAGTCAGTGGTAGATATTGGTTTAAGCAAAATTCAGTCCACCAACTATGAAATTAAAGGAGTGCAGGCAACACTGCTTGGATTTGGTACAATAATTATACAGACATACATGGGGGACTTAGTTGTTCACGAGGTGCATCATCCCGCAGAGGTCATAAGAAAAATGAACGAAATCTTGCGACAAGAGGGGGTTGAGGCTGAAGTTATGGATGAGGCAGAAATTAAAAGTGGGAACGAAGATGAAGAAATACTCGAAGAAATTTAAAAGGCCAAAGCTTCGCCGCAAAAAGCAGCAAGAAGCTATTCCAGTTACAGCCTTGCCGCGCATTACAAATGATACCGTCGCCGAGCACCGTGAAGAGGTGTTGGGGAGCGCACGTAAATATATTTACCCGCTGCAACACTCAAAGCATAAAATTGTGATGTTAACAGTGTCTATCGTCTTGGTAGCATTAATTGCATTCTTTACGTATTGCACCATTGCGTTGTATCGCTTGCAGTCAACCTCGACGTTTTTATATAAAGCAACACAGGTTATTCCGTTTCCGATTGCTCGGCAGGGTGGGCGTTTTATAGCATATGAGAACTATCTGTTTGAAGTGCGCCGTTATATGCACTACTACGAAAACCAACAGAAGCTAGATTTTAACAGCGATGTTGGCAAGCAGCAGCTTGATGAATATAAGCGCCGCGCCCTAGAAAAGGTAATTGACGACGCCTATATTAAGCAAATTGCCAAAGATAAAAATATAACCGTCACCGACAGAGAAGTAGAAGATCAAATTACGTTGTTGCGCAACCAGGAGCGGCTTGGCAGTAGTGACGAGGTGCTTGAAGATGTCTTGCGGCAGTATTTTGGCTGGTCAAGAGCCGATTTTAAACGTTATGCACGAGATACCTTGTTGCGCCAAAAGGTGCTGGCGGCTCTTGATACTGATACAAGGGGCAGGGCAGAGGCAGCCTTGGCCGAGATTAAAGCTGGCGGTGACTTTGCGGCTATTGCTCAGGCGTATTCAGATGACGCCTCCTCAAAAGATAGTGGCGGTGAGTTTGGTTTTTTGATAGAGAAATCTAACCGAGACCTCAACTCCCGTACGCTTGATGCAATTTTTAATCTGCAGCCCGGCCAAACCTCAGACATTATCAACACCGGCAACGGTTTAGAAATTTATAAACTGCTCGAGCTTCAAGAGGGCACCAAGGCTAAAGCGGCGCACATAGTGTTTAATTTTAAAGACATCAACGAATTTTTAAATGACAGCAAAGACAAACAGCCAACCAGGACGTACATTAAACTGCCAGAGCTAGGGTCGGGCGAAGATCCTCGCTAACGGTACTAGTAGCTTTTTTATACGAAACAGGGTAAAATAAGGCGACAGGATTCTTGCTAGCCATTGTTTAGTGTGTGAGTAAAGATAGGTCGACCTGAAATAAAAGAAAGTAAAGGTTTTAAAAAATGGCTAGTAAGTTATACGTAGGGGGTTTGCCCTACAGTACTACCGACCAAGAATTGCAAGATTTGTTTGCAGCTCATGGTACGGTTGCTTCAGCAACGGTTATTCAAGACCGCGAATCGGGCCGCTCAAAAGGCTTTGGTTTTGTGGAATTTGAATCTGCTGATGACGCTCAAGCTGCAATCAAAGCACTTGATGGTAGTGACCTTGGCGGACGCAAGATTGTCGTCAACGAGGCCCGCCCGCGCGAAGAACGCCCATCAGGCGGCTTTAACCGCAACTCATCGTTTAGGCAACGATAGACAAAAACCTCCTGGCAACGGGAGGTTTTTTCATTGGTTTTGCTATTATCAATACCTGTTTAATAGTCCTTTTCAGGCAGACTTGTAAGAATTATCGCTGAAGCGGTGTAGCCGCTCGACTTAGAATAATGAGTGTTAGCTTAGAAAGGAGGTGGTATGGGTATTGTTTGGGGAATACTAGCAGTTATAGGACTACTTGTTGTTTTATCATGGATATTTTAAGCACAAATCGGCGGCCACACTCTAAAAAACCACGTACAATGGGTGCAATGAGTAGGCACGAGAGTCATATGGAGACGGTTCCGTATTTTACGCCAGGCCAAGAGACAGACCAGGGCAGTGAAGGCACGGTATTGACACCGTTATCAAAAGAAGAGGTTATTACGGCAGTTACCCAGGTTTTGGGGCAACGGCTGCGCGAACGCCAAGGTTTACCGCCAGAACTCGACCCACAGGTAACCCGGTTTATTGATACACACTTTTAAGCTTAAGTTGCGAAACGCTTATAAATAAAATAGGACCCTTTTACTAACTGCAACCTTACAAAGTGCCGGTAGGGGCTAAGGGAGTTAGTTAAGGGTCCGTTTTCCAGGGGGGTGCTTAAGGTAGTAACACCACTTCAGCTAAGAACGTTTCTTAACCTACATACCCTGGAACCGTCATGTTCGTCAGTTCACCATGTGCTGGTGACCGAACCGTTGCCGTCGACAGCCTCACCCGCTTCGTTCACGAACTTGACCATGATGTCGATGCTGGGGAAGTCTTCTTTGATTGAAGGATGGATCACCCCGTTGATGTAGGCCAACACCCTGACGCGAATGCGGGCGACGAAGTCGTGCTTCTTGACCTCTCGGGCCTTCTTCCTGGCTGGGGAGATGGTGATGGCGATGTCGGGCTGGTTGCCGCTGCACAGGGCGTGGAACTTGATGATGTCGAATACGACCTCGCTCTCCTTCAGTGCTTCGTCGAACTGCTCGAGAAAGATGTCTGCGACGATGCTCGGCAACTTTCTCGCGATGGCCAGTGTCAGTGCCTGCTTCTCGGTGTGACGACGTTCGGAACCCCCGGTGCTCTCTGCCTTGTCGGCGGGGAACCACTCGTCACGAGTCTTGATGATTACTTCGGGCACGTTAGTGCACCTCCTGAATGTTCGCTGGGTGTTACCCAGAGGTCAATCCACCTTGGAAAGACAGTTTATTGTAGCACAAAAACAAACAATAGTCAATATACTGATAAGGGGTAGAATACATACATCAAATAAGTTTTGATACTATTAACCCATGCCTTCAAGCAGAGAAAAAGAAGCATGCAAGCGCAAGGCCAGGTACTCTAGTGACGCCGCCGCGCAAGCAGCCCTTAAAAAAATCAACTTACACAAGAAGTTGGGTAAACCGTACCGGGTTTATAAATGTCCGGTTTGCTCCGGCTGGCACTTAACTTCTAAACCAAAATAGAGCAATAGCCGCAATGTATCTTGTACTAAAGTTTATGTAGTTGACGCTGTGGCTGTAGCCGCCATAGATGAGTCTAAATCGTGGAGAATTTCTTTTAATTCTGGGTCATCAGCATACTTGCCGCCTGCAGTTTTTTGTAACCACCCCGCAAGAGCCGACATAGCCTCTTCATGATTGAGCCCAGAACGGCGCGTAAACGCATCGTACATATCAAGTGCAGCTATTAACTTTTCGGCTCGGTCAAATTTGCTGTTGGTGCCAAACTCATGCGCAAACGTATCATCTTCGTTCAAAATAGAGCCGGGGTTATCACCACGCAAACGATGATGTGAGGCAGCAGCGGCAACCGCCTCTTCAGGAATACCTGAATCTACCGTTAATTCTAGTGTCCATAATGTGTGCAGGTTATAGAGGTCTCGCATTTTTAGCTCTTTAATGTCGAGCCCAAGTTTCGCTAGCTGGGCTTTGGCTGCGTCTGCGTCTTCGCCAAAATAACTGTCAACAAAGTCTTCAATTGGTCCGTTCACCGTTTCGGGCGGCAGGTTTTCTGCGTTAAAAATAGAGGCCATAAGTTTAGATTGTTCAATCGTGGCTGACTTGGGGCCGCTTTTACCAATATCGGTAAATAATGATCCTACAATTACGGTTCGTTTTTCTTCTTCAGAGTAAGCGTGGCCGGCTTCTGCGGCGGTATCAAAAACGGCTTGAGACATGGTAATGGCGCGGAGTTCATCTTCTACGGTAGGGGTTGCCTCGTGCAAAATAGCCAAGCGCTGAATAATAATCGGGTCTAAGACAGAAGGGTTAAGCTCAACCGATTCTAATACATCTCTGATCGTATCTTCAGTTTGGGTGAGTTGTTCTTCGTCGGCTGGCAGGGTTGTGTTTATCATAATGTTTGTTTTAAGGGGTATAATTACATAGTAGCATAAATGTTATAAAAAGTCAACATTTTTTCTCACTTGGATAGAAGCGATCATGCTTGCCCTGGACAATCGCAAGGTGATATTGTTGCGGGAATGAGAGTCATGAATGAAGTTGCGTTTTGAAAGCCAAATTGTTTCGGAGTATGCCGCAGGGGTCTCATTGCTGGTTGATCTAAACCAGATACGTCCTGATGAGCCTGTCCAGAGTGTTGCACTCGACGGAGAAGAAATAGAGCTCGATGAAGAGTTAATAAAAACTTTCCAAGACGTGGTTTCTACCATGCAGACGGAAGTATTACCTCAAAAAAAACTTTAGGGATTGCGTACATTTTGTCATGGCTATGAGTGGAGTATGGCTACCGACCTGCTCACCATTTTATAGAGGTCAAACGCTAGATCAGATTTGTGATGATAGCGTTTCAAGACCAGATCACGAGGGGCCAGTTGCCATGGGGATTCCAAATGATGAGCGTTGTTTGGGTTTTGGTGACGCGCGTTTTGTATATTCACATTCAGTATTTGGTGTAGAAACTAACAGGGGTATTTTGTATCTTCAAAAATTAGGTACAGGCTCTCGATATGCATTAATGGCACCCCAACAGACGTTAAGTATTTTTGATCACGAAGTTGCACACCCAATCAAAGAAGTGACTGTTGCAGTAGATGACCAAAGGGTGCAATGGCAAGCGGAGTAAAGGTGTACAATACATAGTTATGGCAGAGCAGCAATCTCACGAACCACCTGACGATGTTTGGAGGAGCTTTCGGGCGGCAGAAGGCGTGCAAGAAACAGAGCGGTTAGAGGGGTGGTATCGAACAATTGAAGGTCAAAACGCACGGTCATTACACCAAGTAGTTGGGTTAGAGGATCTAACTTTTACCGATCAAGAACCAGTCGGCACTCCAGATTACCCAGATGATGACACCAAAGAAAATAAGCTACGTGTACATCTTAATCCAGTGTTGTTGCAGCCGGATCGTCGCCAAGAGTATATTGATTATGGCGTCGCGCCCGAAACTGCACACCTATTCGGTGACCCGTATGTTATTAGAGGTGAGGTTCCGCCAAGAACACAAAAGCTAATTGAAGACCTTTTTGCCAGTACAAATGCCAAAAAAGATGACAAGGCGAGCACACTTGAATTAGAGGTCTGGCGGGGTGATGTAGCAGGAGAACCGGTAGAATTTGATGTGTACAGATTCATCGACCAGATTAACATTGAGGGTGGGTCTATTAACGTCCCAACCTTATCTATAAGGGTAGTTGGAGTACCAAGTGACACGACTAAGAGAGTAGAGCAAGAAGTAGCTGAGAGACGTGGTCCAAGTGTTAGTTGGGTTAATGAGGAGGAAGAAGCCACAACCGAAGAAGATTCTGGCACAGAAGACGATGGCTCTAAAGCTGAACAAGCTTCGTCACGCCGAATTTTCCAGGCAATTCGAAGAAAATTTACAACCAAAAGGCGTAGAATTTAAGCACAGAATTGCGTAAGCGTTTTGGCTATTCGTAACGAAGACCGTATGTCACTAAGCTACTCATAACGTAGCTTAAGCTGGACTAGTGCTGGTTGATGATGCTATTGCTATTCTGCTGTTTGGCTATAAGCTCTAGATGCCACAAGGGTAGCGGTTCCTGACAGAGCGGTTACGGCCAGGCTTTGGACAAGCAGTCCGTACGAATTTAATCTGGCGGCTTCTGCTTCTTGCGATTCTGACGTTGTCAGGGCAGCCTCTTGTTCTGCAGTTTTAATCTCATTTACATTATAGCCTACAACCCCCAGACTTACCCCTGTGGCTATACCAAAAGCTACTGTTGCGTTTCTAAATCCTCTACGTCTCATAATTTCATAATAGCACTTATATGAAATTCAGTTCTATTTTTTGACGTGTATATGAAAAACGACAGTAATTAAGGTCATTCCAGCAAAAGTTCTTGTATTCGGTATATACAACTACTGGTCAACTACGCCTAGTTCGACAAAGTACCCAAAAAGGGCATCTAGTTTATCTTTCGTAAATGCCCGAAGCTTACCCTCCGCCTCATTAAGTGCGGTTTCTTCCTCGGTTAGCGGGTGGTGTCCAAATATAGCTTCAACAAGCCGGTCCGCAGGGGTAATAAGCGCTTGTCCACGCAAAAAGGGCCTAGAATCGTCATCTAAAAGAAACGTTCTTTGCGTCGCATCAAGCATGCCTGCGTATTCATGGTAACGCTGTATTTCGCCAGTTTCTGGGTCAATTCTGCACTCTTTTTGGATGCCCCGAAATTCGTTGTAGGGCGTAGATTCACGGATTGCAGCTTCTGTAGCTTCGATTTTTATTGGCTGGGTCTCTACGACAAATAATCGTAGGCGCTGATCTACCGTCCCGTTAGGTACATATTGAACTTCAACAAAATCCACAGAGCCCGGCCGAGACAGGGGAAGTTGTACCATTACTTCTTTGTGTCGCTCTATAGCAAGGGGCGGAAGAAGCGACATGACTGCATCACGCAGCTCGGTACTGCGCAGAACTTCACCGGTTGTAGGATCTAATTCACAACTCACAAGCTTATAATACCACAAAAAGCTGTATATGTCTATGCTTCGCGGTCCATAGCTTTAGCTATCTGGAACTATTTTGGTACAGCGTGTTCGCGCTTATAGGGTTCAACATCCCAAATATCTAGTGTACGTGTACTTGCTAGTTCAGATAAGACTTCGATTACTTGAGGAGTGATAGTTTCAAGTGGCCCATCACCTACAGCAACGTGTCCAGTCTCATTCTCGCCGAATATTATTGAAGGGAATCTATATTCCACATTCAGAAATTGCTCACCGTCATTTGACCAATTCCATTGGCTCCACACGGTGCGGCAATGTAGACCTTCACGAACTGCTTGCGTGGTACTAGGGCGAGTAGTGGTCAGATGTTTTGATATTGATTGCACAACTCCTGTCTCAATCAGTACGGGTAGGTCTTGTCTCCAATCTTCATCATATGGAAAGGGTTCTCTATTTGCCATAATGAAAAAATACCATATCTCAGGTATTTTTAGTATTGCTTCTGCTTGGCGGTCCATACTTTGGAGGTATGTAGCTAGTTTATTCTTTCGGCGTATCAACTATACCAAGCAAAAACAATGCAAATGAGTGCCTTGATTTTGCCGTAATGCTGTCCCGTGTTATTCCTCGAGTTAAATCGAGTCTTTGCTGAACTTCTTCAGGGGGGAGTGCTGTTTGCAATTCGATGGTTTCGCCGTCTACTTCAGAAGTACCATCAGCAACGGCATCAACTAATTCAGCTTCTTGCTTCAGATCATCAACCATGGTTCGGCATGCTTCAATACCACCATTGGCATAGTTTGCAATAAATGCATCTCTTATCTCTTGTAGATCAGGTGACAGCTCAACCATAATATATATTATAGCATGAGAGTAATAAAAAGTCTATACATGGCGAGATGTAGAGTCAGATTTCCGAACAGGCAGCTTGTCATAAGTCAGAAAAAGTATTAAATTGTACCTATGATTGAGACGATGGAATTTGCGCCATTATTTAGTGAGGAGGAATGGAAGTATTTAATTGCAACATGTGTTGCGCCAGAGGATCTGGTTACAAGGTATACAGAACTCTTTGGTGATACCTATGATGGCGAACCCATTGTGACAACCACCTTTGACGGTGAGTCAGCTACTATTCAACCTGTTGCTACTGATGAAACTGATACATTGAGCATTCTGCTTGCGCTTTCAATCGGCGGGAAGCCGGAACAGTTCCAATATAGTATGTGTTTAACACCCGAAGCATTACGCCGATCCATAGATCAAATGTCTGGTAGTCTTGATAGACCTATTGATTTTTTCGACATAGTCGATCATTATAGCCCAGCTTTAAACCGTATACGATACGCCTTTGGTGGCGTGTCTACACCTGAAACCGAAGCAATGCAAGAGAAGAGTAGTATTAGAAATATTGTGGCTCAAGCTATTCAAGCAGCACTGCGGCAAAGATAAAATAGCCAGCACCTGTATATAGCCTACGAGGGAGCTGAGTCAGATTTCCGAACTATATAATCGCTTACCTATCAGTTGTAATCGCGCAAGCGCCAACAGCTTTTACAAAATCGAACGGAATATCTACTAACCTCTGTTCACCCCTCTCTGCCATAGTCGGTAGCGTAACGTTTGTTCTTAACCCAATCACACCGGCTTTGTAGGGAAGTGTTTCTCCGTGCATGGCACCTACCAGAAACAACGGGTCTTTGCTTTTGTAACCTGCTTCATCAAGTCGCTTTAAATTGTACCCAATCGTTGCTAGCATGTACCACTCCCGCATAATGGTTGTGGCTGTAAGATTTATGCCGAGCGCTAACTTATGACCCTCTTGATCGTTAGAGGATTGATCTATCATACTATTTAAAGTTTCAACCATTCCATTCCAGTCCAATAGGGCATGTTCGAACTCACCGCCATCACTTGGTAAGTCTGCAAAGTATACTGGCTTGTTTTGTCTTAAGAGAGCAGCAAGTTTGCGTTGACCGTATGGTCCAAACGATTGGCCTTCTTCATCCGTAAGTGTAGTCCTGTTTCCTAATGAAACGTCCCAAATCAGTTTTCTCTGGTGTTCATTGTGCCCAACACCCTCAAAGAAAATAACATCATGGGCTGCAAATGCATCCATTAGTTCACGCATGTCATGTACAGCATTATCCCCATGAGGGGCAGCATAGATAGCAAGTTGAAGATCACCAGACCTACTTCTTAAATAATCCATTCCTTCTTTGAGGTGTGGTTGTGCTTCGATAGATGCAGGGACTTTATATGGTGATAACAGTTCGTTCGAAAAAGGGTCAACGAATTCAATGTGCTTAGTACCATCCCTTAAGTCACGAGCATTAAACGAAGAGTTGTGCAGTTCAGTCGAGAGGCGAGTTGCCATATTATTATAATTATAGCATAAACGCTTTGTGTAGTCAATATGGTGCGGGTGGAGGGAGTCGAACCCTCGTCTCATCCTTGGGAAGGATACATAATAGCCGTTATACGACACCCGCGAGCCTGGAGCCACCTGCCGGGATTGAACCGGCGACCTACACGTTACGAATGTGTCGCTCTACCAACTGAGCTAAGGTGGCACGTTAACTTCAATATTGTAACAGATTGCCAACAGATACAAATTCTGCTAAAATTTTATGGTTGTGTTTAGGATTTAGATTGTTGGGCTCGTGGTGTAGAGGCCTAACATGCCTCCCTGTCACGGAGGAGATCGCCGGTTCGAATCCGGTCGGGCCCGCCAATCTAAGTTCTAAAAGAGAAAGTTTGCTAGAATAAACTCGCGGTAAGCACTATAATTTATTCAAATGCACATACCAAAAAACTATTTTCATGATCGCATAATTTTGTTGCTCTTGAGTTCTGGGGTGTTTTTAACCGTACTAAACGCTTTATTAATCCTATTGCGTCTTGATAACAGCCGCGGCAGCATCCTTAACGTACAAGTAATAATTTAATCAGGACTAGTTATGGCAACAGACCCAAATACCATTAGGCATTACGACCAAAATGCCGAAGATTATCACCGTCATGTGACCAATCCGCAGGATGGGACGTACCACGCATTTTACGAAAAACCGGCTATACGCCGTGAACTGCCCAGTCTTCAAAATCTAGATGTAATCAGTATTGGCTGTGGTAGTGGGGTAGACGCACGCTGGTTAGCTGATAATGGTGCTAAAACGGTGGTGGGGGTAGACATATCAACAGGGCTACTTGAAATTGCCAGAAGAGAAAATCCTGACATTGAGTTTATTCAGATGGATATGGAGGAGCTGGGCTTTGCCGCTGAAAGTTTTGATTTGGCCTATTCAAGCCTGGCTATTCATTATGTTGACGATTGGACAAAGTCGCTCAAAGAGGCGCGGAGAATCCTTAGGCCTGGCGGGCACTATGTGTTCTCGTGCGGTCATCCGCTCGATAGTGCCATGGAGTATATAACCGAGGGTGACTATAAGTACGCTCGACTCGGGCGACAAATTGACGTACACACTAAAAAACGCCGCATTTATGGTGATTACTTAGCGAAAGAGGGTGGCGGAATAAAGCGAATAACAGGCAAGGTTGGTGACATGGAAGTGACTTTTTATCATCGCACATTTAGCCGTATGCTTGAACATATCTGTGATTCTGGATTTACGATTGTAAGAATGGTTGAACCACAACCAATCGAAGGCGACCCAGAACACTACGAACAGCTAACAAAAACCCCTGCTTTTATGATTTGGGTACTTAAGAAGTGAACGGTTTTATCCAGAAACAGCAACTACTAGCAAGATAGTTGTGAAAGCACTATAATTTATTCAAATGCACATACCAAAAAACTATTTTCATGATCGCATAATTTTGTTGCTCTTGAGTTCTGGGGTGTTTTTAACCGTACTAAACGCTTTATTAATCCTATTGCGTCTTGATAACAGCCGCGGCAGCTACATTGTGCAATATAGGGCAAATTTAGGGTTAAGCGCCTTTAAAGTAGGCGACAGCACAACCTTTATTAGCATGGTTTTGTTTGGTTTTATCATATTAGGCGTGCAAGTGATCTTAAGTATGCGGGCTTTTAAGATTCGCCGCCCGTACGCCATTGCTATATCGGCTTTGTGTATCTTGCTTTTAATGCTGACTATAATAGTTGGTAACGCGTTATTGGCCTTGCGATAATGAAAAACATAGAAATACCCCTACAATCAGAAAAGAGCTGGCATTACCGTTTTTTTGAGATGTTACCTGGTTTACTTACTTGGTCAATCTTGATACTACCGTTTGTGTTAAGTATTTTTGCGGCCCATATAACTGCAATTTTAATTATTGCTTTCTTTTTGTTGTGGTTTGCGCGGGCGGTGGGCCTAAACGTGCGTGTTGTTCAGGGCTGGAGAACGATGCATCAGCATCAAAAGCTCAACTGGCCTAAAATGCTCAGCCAACTTGAAAACCCCGAGAAAGACTATCAAAAAACCAAAGATTTGCCCAAATGGCACTTTGACAACCTACGGCGGCTTGCACATAACCAGGCATTCAAGCCAGACGACATTTATCACGCCGTCATTATTGCTACCTACAATGAAAGCCGTGAGGTGTTAGAGCCGACGTTTCAGTCGGTACAAAACTCTCACTACGACATGGATAAAGTGATTTTAGTACTAGCCTATGAAGAGCGGGGCGGTGAGGCAGTTGAGCAACAGGCCCATCAACTGATTAAAGAGTATAAAAGCAAGTTTGGGCATATTTTCGCTGTTAAGCATCCGCGCGACCTGCCTAATGAGGTGATCGGTAAGGGGGGTAATATTACTTATGCGGCTAAAGAGCTTGAGCGGTACTTAACAAAAGAGAAGATTGAGCCCAAAAACGTCATCGTAACAACGCTTGATGCTGATAATCGGCCCCATGCTAACTACCTGGCAGCGCTAACCTATACCTTTGTACTGTCGCCTGACCCTATTCACGTCTCGTATCAGCCAATTCCGCAGTTTACAAATAATATTTGGGACGTGCCGGCGCCAATGCGCGTGGTTGCAACCGGTAACTCGTTTTGGAACATTATTTTGTCGTTGCGGCCACATATGCTGCGTAACTTTGCGTCTCATGCCCAAAGTATGCAAGGGCTCATCGAAACAGATTACTGGAGCGTGCGAACGATCGTAGAAGACGGGCATCAATTTTGGCGCAGCTATTTTGCGTTTGAGGGCAACTACGAGGTTTACCCCATTTATTTGCCCATTTACCAAGATGCCGTGCTAGACAAAACCTATCGTAAAACCTTGCGCGCCCAGTTTATACAAATGCGCCGCTGGGCCTACGGTGCGTCAGACATCGCTTATGTGGCCGATAAAGCCTGGTTTACGCCTAACAGCATTCCTAAGCTGGACAAGCTCTTTAAATTTTTACGCCTGCTAGAAGGGCATATTAGCTGGTCAACTGCACCGCTTATATTGGCGTTTGCCGCCTTTATTCCTGCGCTGTTTAATCCTAACGATTACGCCTCTAACCAATTACCGTTGCTGGCTAGCCGCATTCAAACGGTTGCGTTAGCCGGTATTTTGGTAACGTTCTTTCTTGGTATGAAGGCCTTGCCGCCTAAACCTAAACGTTATAAACACCGTAGAACGCTGTGGATGGTGCTTCAGTGGGTGTTATTGCCCCTGACAAGTATTGTGTACAGTGCGCTGGCAGCTATTAACTCTCAAACGCGGTTACTGTTTGGTAAGTATCTTGATAAGTTTGATTTGACTGAAAAGACCGTTAAGACTGACACCGGTCAAACCGTAACAGGGCACAGTACTACTGAATAGCTACGATTTTACGGGGTGAAAGGCAGCGTACTGCACGCCGGCAGCCGTATCAAAGCGGTGCAGTACCTCAAACGTTATCTGTTTTATGTCGTGTGTATTGATTAGAGCAGATTTTTTGCGCAAAAGCCTAGAAATAACCGTTCTGGTTAGTGCTTCAGACGTATTCTCGGGCTCTTTAAGGTGTTTGCAGCATTCGTAGATGCTCATGTGGAGTTTTGGCTTTGAAAACGGTGTGAGCGCCTCAGTTTGGCCCTCAGAAGCAACCCGGATGCTGTAGGAAAGGTCTGCTTCTTCTATGGTGGTAAATACGGTGCCACAACTTTGACATTTGCGGCGTCGCCACACGCTATTCTCGCGCTTTTGCAGGCGTGAGTTTATAACTGCGGTATCTCCATCACAAAACATACAAATCATATACGTACCACCTTTATGTTAAGAAATCTTATTTTTAAGTTTAGTATTTGGAAATGCACATTTGTGCCTGATGGGGCTTGGCCCAAGTTGATGCAAATGTGGTGTGATTTTCCAAAAACCATGTCTATATATTGTCATACAGCTATTAATAATGCTAGTGGATAACTCATATAAACTTGTGGGAAAACCACATAAGCAACTTGTTCTTTCAAAAAGAACCAAAATTCAACACCTTTTGTATGGCCAAAAGGTGTAACCAAAAGGCCACTGACGACTGAAAAACAATGATGTTTATTCACGTGTCTGGTATCCGGATTCTACGTAACGACCCTTCGGGGTCGCCCGGCTTATTGCCGGGTGAGCCTCGAATCACGGTATACCAGACTACGCTCATTCTCTTCAGTTTTTCAGAGCCAGGTTTCCGGTCTCAAATGTGGCTTATTTCATTCATGGATTAAACTACGTCAAAATAACAATTAGAGCGAAGACTTGTTTGATCCGGCAGTTGCCGGAGAGTTGTCTAAAGCATTGTTAGTTTTGACAAGTAGTTTACCAAGAATGAAATACCGCCACGAGACTTTTTGCCTTCTTTTTGGTCGGCGCAAAAAGAAGGGCGCTTACAGCTCACGGAGTGAGCGAGGCGAAACAGTGGTGGTTCATAACGGGATTAAATGGACAAAATAAGAAGTTATAGAGAAACAAAAAACCCTCTTACGACGTCTCTCAAGTACCGTAAAAGGGTTTCATTTGCTACCTAAATGTTACTTTGAGGCAGCCGCTGTTAAACGAGTTCTTCGTAGCCGGTTAACTGATCGTTTGCCGGTTGTAAATACGAGCTCCTCGTAGAACAGCTTAAAGCCTTCTAACGAAGACTTATGCTGATTGCTACTCATTAATGAGTTGCCTCGTTTAACCAACACATACTAGCAATCTACCCACTTTGTGTCAATAAAGGTGGGTAAAAAATGATATAATAACAACAATGACACCCACAAGCCCCACCCCTGTATTTACGCTCAAAAATACCATAAACGGTATAAGGCAGGGAGTTTTAAAAACCAGAGCCGGCAACATACTGACGCCAACCTTTATGCCAGATGGTACCCGCGGCGCCGTAAAGTCGTTAACGCCAGAGATGGTTAAGAGTACCGGTGTCGGGGCAGTACTCGCTAATACCTACCACTTACATCTGCAGCCTGGCGAGGATGCAATTGCCGCTTTGGGCGGTTTGCACGAGTTTACCAAGCAAAGTCTGCCGCTTTTAACAGATTCGGGCGGGTTTCAAGTGTTTAGCCTTGCACACATCAATAAAATTACCGAAGAGGGTGTGTATTTTAAAGACCCACGAACGGGCGATAATATCTTTCTATCGCCTGAAAAATCTATGCAAATTCAGCTAAAACTTGGTGCTGATATGATGGTAGCCTTTGATGATGTTACAGCGCTGGACGATGCAGGGAGGGCACGCACTAAAGAGGCTTTTGACCGGACACACCGGTGGCTCAAACGTTCTATTGCCGAGTTTCAGCGACTCACAAGCAATATGAAGCCTGATGAAAGACCCCTGTTGTTTGGGGTGGTGCAGGGTGGTCTCGATAAAGATTTGCGCAAGCAGAGTTTAGAAATCGTTCAAAGGTTACCTGTGGACGGTATTGCCATTGGGGGATTATCGGTAGGTGAAAGCAGAGAAGAAATGCACGATATGTTGTCATTTCTTGCCCCTCTGTATGATAATTCGCCACGACCGCGCTTTTTACTAGGGGTGGGTGACCCGGTTGATCTACGCTTTGCCATAGAGCACGGTATTGATATGCTTGATTGCGTATTGCCAACCCGTAATGCGCGTCATGCTACCGTGTGGGTGCGCAGTGGCTGCACCGCTTCTTCCTGCCAGCAGTCAAAGCCTGCTGCTCCGAAGAAGCTTGAGGCGCAGAGCGGCGTCGAAGCTTCCAGTACTCTTTCGTCGTATTCTGCATACGATTCAGTTGGTGCTTCTGCTTCTCCTGGCTCTGCATCCTCCTGCAGTCGCTGCGGCATTAATTTTGACCTTAAGCTGCACCTTAGCAATGAAAAATTTGCGCGCGATACCTCTGTAATTGATAGTAACTGCGATTGTTATACGTGTACGCAAGGCTTTAGTAAGGGTTTTTTGCGCCACCAATTTAAAGTAGGCGAGCCGTTGGCCGGAACGCTCGCGAGTATTCATAACATCCGGTACCTACAGCGTATCTGTGAAGAGTACAGAAATGCCCCATAAATCATTTGACCAGCTCAATCACGAACTTGCGGATGCTGCAAAGGTTGTGGAAATTGGAGGAGAATACAGGCACTATAAGAATCGATGTATCTACACGGCTCTAGGTCTTCTTATTATAGAGGCTACCGATGAGGTGGCTGTGCGGTATAGCGAGGTTGATGAGCCCAGCATAGAGTTCATTCGTCCATTATCTAGCTGGATAGAAACGATAGACGGTACCTCCCGTTTCACAAAGGTACGGAGTAGTAATTGATGTTTACCTCTGTTTTTGGTAGGATTATTGGGTAGGAAGGGGCGCGTAGCTCAGTTGGCTAGTAGCGCAACATTGACGTTGTTGAGGTCGGGGGTTCGAATCCCTCCGCGCCCACCAGCCTAAAACTGTTAATAACTTCCGTGAATATCACGGAAGTTTTTTGTTTTCAGAAGCATTAAAAAAGTACTAGCATTTTAATACCAGCCTATGTATACTATCAATTTGTAAGGTGGCATTTTGCCGAGGTGTGTTATACTAAACACACGGGTACCGTTTAAATGTATTTGCGAGAACATTGAAACGGTACTTTTTTATTCCCCATAAAATCTATGGATTTTATGGGGACCCTAAAGGGACCGTGTACCTATAAATAGAGATGTTTTCCCTTTATAAGAGGTGACGAAACTGTTATTATTACTGCTAAAGGAAGAATAAATGACAGATAACAACGATAAAGACAAAAAGACTGCATCTGAGCGAGAAATTGGTGCGGGTATGAGTAGCGGAATGAACCGTACAAGTGGTACGGTGAGTGAGCAACAGAGTGCACAAACCTATTTACCGCCAGAAACTACTGAGAACGACCAGGTTTTGCCTGGACAAGCCGGTAGTGGTGCAGATTTTTTGTATGCTATGCGCCACAGCTTGGCACATATAATGGCCACCGCTATACAAAAACAATGGCCTGAGGCAAAGTTTGGGGTGGGGCCAGTGGTAGAGAATGGTTTTTATTATGATGTAGATTTAGGCGATACAACACTGTCAGAAGAAGATTTTGCGACATTAGAAGCCGGCATGAGACAGGTTATTGCAGCCGATGAGCCGTTTGAAAAATTCGAGTTACCAATAGACCAGGCAATTGAGTGGGCTAAAGACAACAACCAACCGTATAAAACTGAGTTGTTAAACGACCTAAAACGAGCAGGCACTACCGCAGCTAAAGATATAGATTCGGCAGAGCTAGGCGTCGAGGCGGTGTCAGACAGTGCCATAGAGGCTGTATCGTTTTATAGAAACGGCTCATTTACTGACTTGTGCCGTGGGCCGCACGTCGAGAGTACTGGTAAAGTGGGTATTTTTAAGCTCATGCGCGTGAGTGGTGCCTACTGGCGCGGTAAAGAAAGCAACCCACAAATGCAACGAATATACGGCGTGGCCTTTGAGACACAAGAAGAGTTAGATGAGTACCTGAAACTGCTTGAAGAAGCTAAGTCTAGAGATCACCGGGTTTTAGGCGAAAAGCTCAAACTTTTCTTCATGACACCAGATGTAGGAGCAGGTCTACCCCTGCTTATGCCTCGAGGTGAACGAATCAAGAAGATCTTGATGGACTATATGCGTGAGAAGGAGGAGGCAGCTGGCTATCAATATGTATCTACCCCTGTTTTAACACAGCGTAAGTTATACGAACGCTCAGGGCACGCAGATTACTACCTAGAGAACATGTATGCAACTAAAGAAGACGAAGAAGGCAATCAGTTCTTTATTAAGCCTATGAATTGCCCCCACCATCATATGATTTATGAGCGAATGGTAGATAGCTACCGCGATTTGCCGCTACGGCTAAGTGAGCACGCCGGGCTGTATCGTTACGAGCTCTCTGGGACGTTGACGGGATTGATACGTATGCGTGGTCCCATCACACAAAACGACTCTCATACCTACGTAACTGATGGCCAACTTAAAACAGAATTTAAAGCCATATTAGAGATGCTTAAAGATGTCTATAGTCAGACGGGTATTGATGATTACTGGTTTAGACTGTCGTTGCCTGATTTTGAGAAAGATAAATTCGCCAAAGAGAGCGACAAATGGAATCACGCGGCTGAAGTGATCAGAGATGTACTTGAAGAATTAGAGCTCAAGTATGAAGAAGGGGTAGGCGAGGCCGCCTTTTACGGGCCAAAACTAGATGTGCAAACCAAAAATGTCTTAGGTAAAGAAGATACGATTGCAACGGTTCAGATAGATATACTTGTTCCGGAGCGAATGGGGCTAACATATGTTGATGCTGGTAGCAAAGAAAGGCATCCTTACGTGATTCATAAATCGATTATGGGGGCGTTTGAACGTTTCATGGCCTTTTTGCTTGAAAAAACTGCCGGCAATCTACCGGTCTGGCTTGCCCCAGAGCAGATCAGAATCATTACCGTTAATCAAGAAGATGCGACGGTTAAATTTGCAGAGGAATTAGCCAACAAAGCTAAAGAAGCCGGATTAAGGGTAGAAGTGGATAATGCCAACGAGTCTGTTGGTAAGAAGATACGTGCAGCCGAAGTTATGAAAGTGCCTTATACCCTAGTTATAGGTGAAAAAGAACTAACAAGCGGTAAAGTTACGCCGAGGGTACGAAGTGACCTGGAGAATCTTTCAGAACAATCTGTGGAGGAATTCTTGAATACCGTGGCTCAAAAATCTAAGATGTGAACATGATGGGGGATAAAGCTGGGTTTAAGAGCCGCGTGGAGGCTCTGGTAGCCCGTATACCAAAAGGTAGGGTTATGACCTATGGTCAGCTTGCAGCTTTATGCGGCAACCCGACGGCTGCACGCATTGTTGGCGGTATTGCTCACTTTGGTGACCCCAAATTGCCATGGCATCGAGTCGTAAACAAACAAGGCGGCTTAGCAAGCGGTTATCCTGGCGGTAAAGCAGGGCACAAAGAGGCATTAGAGCAAGAAGGCTATATAGTGAATGACTTTAAAGTAGATGTAGAAGGGCTGTTATGGCGTCCAAACTAACCCCCTTAGTAGTTATTGTTGGCGAAACGGCCAGCGGTAAAAGCGACCTGGCTATGTATCTGGCAGAGAAGTTTAACGGCGAGATAATTGCTGCAGACAGTCGTACTATCTATAAAGATATGAATATTGGTACTGCGAAGCCAAGCGCAAAAGATCAAAAACAAGTTAAACACCATTTAATAGATATTGTCACCCCTGATCAAAAATATAATGTAGCACGCTTTCAGCAGGATGCTACAGCTACAATTGCTGATATAGCCGACAGAGGTAAGTTGCCAATTATGGTGGGCGGAACAGGGTTATATGTTGACTCTGTGATATTCGGGTATGACTTCGACAATAGAACGATGCAAGCATTGCGCCCCAACACGCTGGTTATAGGGGTAAGGCGTGATCGTGATGACTTAAACCAGCGAATCGCTGAACGGGTTGATACAATGATTCAGCGCGGTTTTGTTGAAGAGGTAAGAGGGCTTGGTAATAAGTATGGCTGGGATGCACCAGCGATGACGGGCATTGGTTATAGGGCTTTTGCAGATTATATTAACGGTCACATAACACTCGATGAGGCAAAGCAGCGCTTTATTAAGGGTGATAAAGATCTTGCTAAGCGTCAACGCACGTGGTTTAAGCGTAATAAAAGTATTCATTGGATAACAGAACAGAGTAAAGCCGTTGAGCTTGTAACAACATTATTGCGCAAAAGTTGAATCTGTTTCTGCTACAATGACTATATGGTTGAACAAAAATCATTGCAACTTTTGGGAAGAGCAGCCGGACAAAATGTCTCCCATTTTGCCCGCGCGATGAGAAACCCGCTTGCGGGTGTCTCATTATGCGAGCGGAGCGAGCTGTATGGTTGAACAACTGTTTGGATCGAAAACAAGGGTAAAGCTACTGCAGCTTTTCTTTTCTAACCCTAACAGATCTTTTTATGTACGTGAAATAACTCGCAAAATTGATGAGCAAATCAACTCGGTACGTCGTGAGCTCGCCAATCTCTTGAGTATCGGTATTATTTCATCGGACAACAACAATAATCGCTTGTACTATGAAGTAAACCAACAGTATGAGTATTACAAAGCTTTGTCGGCAATTTTTGGCCGAGGCGGGGCTAAAGCTATAGCAGCGGTAGGCAAAGAGGTGTCACCTCCTGAAGATACGGACGAAATTGCGGCTCTAAAAAAGGTAGGGAACGTAGAGCTCGCTATTTTGACCGGTCAATTTACGCGAGATGAGGCAAGTGGTATAGATATGTTGGTGGTTGGTGACATCAACCAAACAAAAATGAATAAATACGTGAGCGAGATGGAGGCTAAAGAAGGTAAAGAGGTTCGTTTTGCTGTTATGGATAGCAAGGAGTATGATTATCGAGAACAGGTTAAGGATCGTTTTTTGACCAAACTGGCAGGAGCAAAAAAACAGATCCTCATAGATAAAAAACATCGATTCGGGAATTAATAGATAAAGAGAGGAATATATGGAGCTTCAATATTTTGGTGCAAACTGTATGCGTATTACTACTAAGCAGGCTGCAGTGGTGATTGATGATAATATAGCAGAACTGGGCGGTAAGTCTCCGCTCAAAACTGGTGATATTGCGATCTATACTGGCGCCCATGGTCTTCCTGAGGTCGATCCAAAGATAGTAATTGACCAACCAGGTGAATTTGAGGTTTCGCATATGTCGATAAAAGGCCTCGCCGCTCGTTCGCATGTTGATGAAGAGGGCAAACAGTCTGCAACGATATTCAAGATCACCACTGAAGACATACAGGTGTTAATTACAGGACATATTTTCCCTGATTTGACTGATGAGCAGCTTGAGGAGATTGGTTTAATAGATATTATGATCGTACCCGTGGGCGGCAACGGTTACACGCTTGATCCTGTAGGTGCGCTCAAAGTTATCAAAAAAGTAGAACCTAAAATTATTATTCCTACTCATTATGCTATCAAAGGCCTTAATTATCCGGTGCCACAACAAGATATTAATGAGGTCTTGCAGCAGCTTGGTATGGAGGCGAAGGAGACCACGCCAAAGCTAAAACTAAAGCGTAGCGATTTACCAGAAATTACGACGCTTATAGTTCTTGAGAAGCAGTAGCTATTCGCAGAAAGGTCCAGCTTGGTTAAGTGTTTGAGGGAATTGAACCCGGCATATTTGGACGCAGGGGCTGCAGTTATCCTCTTACGGTAAGCTAAAAGTAAAAGAAGCCCCCCAGGGGCTTCTTTATTTGTCGGCCGTAGTGGCTTTTGCTGGCTCTAGCAGCCCTTTTTTCTTAAGAGTCCTAATAGCTTGAGTACTGATCTTCATCCGTACTTTTTTGCCGTCAACAATCAACGTTTTAGTCTGTAAATTTGGCTTCCAAACTTTTTTAGTGTGCCTTTGAGAAAAGCTCACGTTGTGGCCGAATTGTTTGCCTTTACCGGTTAATTCACATTTTTGCATGACAAGTGTTAATTGTACCGGTTTACCTCTTATATGTCAATATTTTGGCGAGAGGTTCTAACTTGCTATACTTTAGAAACAATGGAAGCATTTAGCATAAACCTGATCGCCGTACTATTAGTAAGCATTGTTATTTCGTTGAGTTTTCATGAGGCGATGCATGCTTTTACATCACATTGGCTGGGGGATACCACCGCAAGTGACTTAGGAAGGCTGACGCTAAATCCTCTAAAACACATTGATATATTTACAACGATACTGCTCCCGTTGGGGCTGCTTTTGCTAGGTTTACCCCCGTTTTTAATTGCTAAACCTGTGCCGTTTAACCCTTATCGCGTGCGGTGGGGTGAGTTTGGGGCTGCTCTGGTTGGCTTGGCGGGGCCACTTAGTAACTTGCTGCTTGCTTTTGTAGCTGCTGCGGTAATTAAGCTGTTTTCAATTGCCGTCGGTACTAATTTATATGAAATTATTGCGTTGTTTTTACAGATTAACGTAGCGGTCTTTGTATTTAACATGATTCCGTTTCCGCCTTTGGACGGCTCTCGGGTGCTTTATGCAGTAGCCCCAGAACCGCTCAGAAGGGTTATGGAACAAATCGAGGCCTTTGGCTTGGGCGGGATATTTATTTTTATGTTCGTATTGTTTCCGTTGCTCATTCCAATTGTTAGTTTTGTAAATAACTTTTTCTTTGAGATTTTGCTGGGCTAAGTCATAGCAAAAGAGGTATACTGTAAGTACTGGGTCATCGCCCATCAATGATTATCTAACAGCTTCTGATAGGGATCTTATATACAGTAGCTACCGTGGTATCTACTTGAGAGAACCCACTTAGATTTATCAGATTAATCACGGGTGATGGCCCGGCTTTTAGATTATGGTTTAATACAAATTTGCGAGAGGATTCGCAAATTTGAGAGGAAGAAGCGACTAGAGCGTGGATGAAAACGTGGTTTTCCGTAGGCGCCCGTCGATTTTGACAACGGGGTGTGGCGTTAGACTGCTAGCGCGTACGGCTGGGGTGAGAACAGCCAGTGGCTGTTTGCAAGGGAGTCAACTCTTCAAAACTTGTTTTGATAGATGTTGCGACGGGGTCGCGGAACGTGACCGTGAGGGCCGAACGGCTCACAAGAGATAATTTTATAGTAAACTTACAGTATCGGGGTGTGGCGCAGTTGGCTAGCGCGTACGGCTGGGGGCCGTGAGGTCGC
>CAZNZL010000004.1:0-48388 GCA_964577565.1 uncultured Candidatus Saccharibacteria bacterium
ATATATATTATACTATTATTTCTAATTTTAAGCAAGGTGAAGAATGTAAGTTAATACAGTATTTTTAAATGACTATTATTGCTTAAATTAAAAAAGACCTAGGGTGGGGCTCCTTTAATCGAATGACTTCCATTATGGTCGGGTTGGGTCAGGTCAGGTCGGGTCGGGTCGAACATACGCTACACGAACTGCTTAATCATCTGTGGAATACTCAGACGAAGCCAAAAGTATCCTAGATGATTTACGAAACGCATGTAAACCAAAGAGCGATAGAATTAAATTAAATCTAAAGGTTGTACTCTAAATATTTATATAGCCACAATACCTGAAGTAACTATCTCGTATTTAACCCCATCATTTGTAATGATAGCTTGTTCGTCGGTGTATTGAACTATGTTAATTGAGTCTTTGTTTTCGGCGATAAACTTATCAAAAACAGCCTTGTATTTCTCTTTTCCTACATGAGGTAATGGGAAAAACTCCAAGAGCCCAAGTCCTTCAAATGACTCTAATTCAGGTGCATCATCAGGATCATCTATGGTTTTTACTGGCTCAATAGACTTAGCAAGCAAAACAGCACCAGCACTTTCACCAAAGTAGGGCATACCCTCCTTTACCTTTGTTCTTATTAGTCCCATTAATTTGTTTTTATATAGCAAGTGGAGTAGGTAAAAAGTGTTACCGCCAGCAACATATAAACCGTCAACTTGATCTAACTTACTTAATAATATTTGTCTGTCATCTGATGCTAAATCTATTTCTACAAGTGTAATGCCTAGACCTTTTAATCGTTGTAGTGATTCTTCAACGAAGTATGGGTTCTCGTAAGTATCTCCTGCGTTTGGTATGAATCCTAATGTCCTGTTTGGCAAAGCCCCGTCTTTGAGGGGAGCTTTAACTGCCTCCAAACCTTTTGAAAGACACATTATGTACATGTATACATCTTAGCACTCTTTAGTATTGGACAAATGACCCAAATCATGTCGCACAATCAACTGTGGAAGAAATGAGAACACCTCTGTTAAACAGAGGTGAATTATACTGGTCGGGGTTACAGGACTCAGTCACCTTCGGCGGCCCCGTCGCAACATCCTTCAAAACAAGTTTTGAGGAGTTGACTCCCTTGCGAATAGCCACAGGCTATTCTCACCTCTGACCTCTGCGCGGTCACAGTCATAGGCTTGTATCTCACCAATTCAAAAGCCCGCTTTAATGCGGGCCCTTGAATTGGTCGGGGTTACAGGACTCGAACCTGTGACCTCGCGGTCCCAAACCGCGCGCGCTAGCCAACTGCGCCAAACCCCGAAACAGAGGAAATTATACTGTATTCCTCTGAAAATTTCTAGTACTTGCTACTTCGCAAACTCGATGGCGCGAGTTTCTCGAATCACATTTACTTTGATTGTACCAGGATACTGCATCGTTGACTCAATCTTGGTAGCAATATCACGAGCCAGTTTAATAGCAGTAAGATCATCAACAACTTTAGGCTTTACAAACACACGTACTTCGCGGCCGGCGCTAATGGCGTATGATTTTTCGATACCTTCAAAACTATTGGCTACGTTTTCAAGCTCTTTCATACGCTCAATGAAGTTTTCGGCACTGATGTTACGAGCTCCTGGGCGCGCGGCACTGATCGCATCTACGACGCGTACGATTAGCGCTTCTGTCGTGGTGGCCTCGACATCATCGTGATGTGCCTCAGCGGCATGAGCCACCTCTTCTGGTGCACCGTATTTACGCAAAATCTCGCCGCTTATGTGATGATGTTTGCCCTCAACTTTGTGTGTCAGCGCTTTACCAATATCATGTACTAGCGCAGCATATTTGGCCGTTTTAACGTCTGCACCAAGCTCTTCAGCCAAAATACCGGCAATATGAGCCATTTCAGTACTGTGTTTAAGCACATTTTGGCCATAAGACGTACGGTATTTTAGTTCACCTAAAATTTGAAGGATCTCTTTTGGCATACCGATGATGCCCACCTCACGGGCAGCATCTTCACCGGCACGCATCACATCTTTTTGGACGTTCTTTTGTGCTTTTTCAACCACCTCTTCAATACGACCAGGGTGTACTCGGCCATCCTTCAACAGCATTTCCAGCGCTTGGCGAGCAACCTCACGGCGAACGGGATCAAAGCTGGAAAGTACAATGTAACCTGGTGTGTCATCAACCATAATGTCTACACCGGTAGCTCGCTGTAGGGCCTGTATGTTACGGCCCTCTTTACCAATAATGCGACCCTTCATTTCTTCGTCTTCAAGTTTGACGCTGGTAATGGTGCGCTCAGCCGTTACTTCACTAGCCATACGTTCCATAGCAGTTACGATAGCAGTGGCTGCTTTTTCTTCAGCAAGGTCCATGGCTTCGTTTTGTAGTTTGGCGACTAACCCCGTTAAGTCACCCTTAATATCGCGCTCGGTCATTTGCATGAGTTTTTCGGCGGCTTCAGCTTTGGTTAACTTAGCTACTTTCTCGAGCTTTTCTTGTTGCTTGGTGCGAATCTTGCGTATTTCTTCTTTTAAGGCCTCGACTTCATCCTCGCTTTTACGTAAGGCTTCGGTGCGCTTATCGAGCGAGTCCAATTTTTTGTCAAGGGCCTCTTCGCGGTCAAGCAATCGTTGCTCAATCTCTTTAAGCTCACGGCGGCGTGATTGTTCTTCTTTTCGTGCATCTTCTGCCAGCTTAGCAGCCTGATCACGAGCCTCCTGCACAACTTTACGAGCCTCTTTTTTAGCTTTGTCTATTTCTTTTTGGGCTGCTTCTTCAGCTCTGCCGGCTTTGGTGCGTGTGATAATCGCGTTGCCGCCAAAACCAATAGCAAGACCCGCCACAGCTAGTACTATGGTAAGTGGATCCATTGGTTTTTCCTTTCTGTCCCTTAATGACGCCCGGCTGGCAACATCACTTTCACTTCATTAGTTACGGCCAAAAGCGTTATAGGGGTGTTCAATCAATAAAATTACAAATGCGGATTGGTTCCCAAAAACACGTAATCCTAACCAAAGTATACTGCACAAATTACGATTTTGCTACGCACTCTTTAGTATAATTACGCAAATTATTTTTTTGGCTGGGTTATTCGGGCCGGCCGGCCATATGCGGGCACGGCAATACCATCAGTTTTGCCTTGTTGTAACAATGTAATGCCGGTCTGCTGCCAAGCCTCGTTTGTAGTACTCACAATTGGAATACCCAGACTATAGGCAAGAGCGTTGCCAACACTCATACCAATACGCAACCCCGTAAAGCTACCCGGACCCTTATAACAAACCAAACCTGTTATATCACTCCAGTCTTTGTGCTGCTTGTGCAGTAGCTCTTCGATTTTTTGATGTATCGTCTCTGCCAGCTGACGATGAGCTTGCCATGTATAAGCTGCAACCTGTGTGCCGCCGCTCCATAACGCCAGTTCAGCCTCGGGCTTGTCAGTTCTTATAGTAAGGATCATGCAACACCTTTCAGTAAATATGTACGTGATTCAGAGGCAGTTATCTCAAGTAACCGTATATCATGGGCCTCAACCTTTATGTGTATTTGCAAGCGCTCGTCGGGCAAGACATGCTTAACAATCTCTGACCATTCAACCACAATAACAGAAGAGGAGTTAAAAATTTCTTCTTCTATTTCGTGCTCAATTAAACCGGCTTCTGCTAGACGATAAAAATCAAAGTGCACAATATCAAACGCTGGGGCTTTATACACTTTGCTAATGGTAAACGTGGGGCTAGAAACATGGCTTGTACTGCCCGCACCTTTTGCCAAACCACGAACAAAGGTGGTTTTGCCGCCACCCACGTCGCTTATCAGCTCAATACATTCCCCGCCTGTTAAGTTTTTACCAATGGCTGTACCAAGCGCTATCATCGCCTCGGCAGAATCAATTTGTAACTTGTTGGTTGATGTTGACATTAGTTTTATTCTACGGTGTTAAACAACAGAACTGCAAGCAACTTTTTTATGGTGGTTTATAATGGGGTTATGTTAACGCTCGGGCAGCAATTATCTGGCAAAAATATCATGAGCCTTCGCATTGGCAAACCAATAGGCGTGACTGACCAGGCAATTATTAACCCCAACAATCTTAAGATCGAGGGGTGGTATGCCACCGATCTTTCAGATAAAAGCCAGGCTATTTTACTTTCGCTAGATGTGCGCGAGATTCTGCCGCAAGGTTTTGTTGTTAATGATCACGAGGCTTTGAGTAACCCGCATGAACTTGTTCGCCTTAAGGAGATTGTCGAGTATAAATTTACTTTGATTGGCAAACCTGTCGTAACTACCAGTAAAAAGCGTCTCGGCAAAGTTAATGATTATGCGTTTGAAAAAAATGGTTTTTTTATACAAAAGCTGTATGTCAGCCAGTCAATTTTAAAAAGTTTTAGTGGGGGAGGGCTGGTAATTGACCGGACTCAAATAGTTGAGATTACACAAAAAAGAATAACCGTTAAAGAAGCCACGGTTGAAGAGCCGGCCATAGCGCCCGCAGCTGCTTAAGCGTCCTGCTGTGTGTCCTTTCTAAAAGAACCAAAGCTTTCAACACCTTTTGTATGGCCAAAAGGTGTAACTAAAACTTTCAGAACTCTTTCGCTCGCTTGTTTCACAAGCTATCCAGCGCCCTTCTTTTTGCACTCAACCAAAAAGAAGGTCGCTTAGAGGTAACGAAGTTACCGAAGCGAAACAGCTTGTGAAACAAGAGAGTGAAAGAAATAGGAACGAGGTTTGGTTCTTTTTGAAAGAACTACTCCTCTAATTGAGCTAATACCTCTTTAACATCACCATAACTAAAACCTTGTCTTATTAAGTAGGCCATCAGCTTTTCATTATCTTGATACCGTGTTTGTCGGCGTTTGCGCTCAATTAGGTCACGAAGCACGTCCTGTTCACTCGTCTCGTCTTCTTCTAAAACAAGAGAAATAATATCTTTGGAAATTTTCTTTTGTTGTAATTCTTGCGACAATCGGCGTTTGCTAACTGGCTTTAAAAGGCGCCGGCTTTCCACCCATGAAGTTGCAAACTTTTTATCATCAAGTAGTCCCCTATTACTTAACATGTTAAGTATATTTTGTATAATGTTGTGTTCATAACCTTTTCGTTTTAGGTATTGCTCCATCTCCCAGACACTTCTGGGCCGTCGAGCTAACAGATCTAAAGCGCGCATGTACGCCTTATCCTCTGCTGCGGTGTCTTGTATCTTTTCAAATTCTTGTTTATCAAACTCTTGGCCAATGCGTAAACCTTGTAGTAATAATTCATGCTCGGATAAGCTAAATGAATATTTGCCATCAATATAAATAGAATAGCGACCTTGCCTCTTAACCTGCTGTTTGATATCAGTTATTTTCATGAATAGAATTGATTTATTACATCTCTAAGTCCATCTGTTACGCTATCAGGATCTTTTTCTAGCATATCTTTTATTTCTTTAAGCGAGAACCACCTTAATTCAGATACTTCCAAGGGTTCGGGATGCATTGCGGTATCTCGATCAATTACTGCTCGGTATGTTGGATTAAATCTCTTCAGGTGTAAATTCTTATACGTTCGGTCGGTCGAATAGCTACCTAGATACTCTAGCTTCGCTGCCTCAATACCGGTCTCTTCAAAGAGCTCTCGTTTTGCAGCTGTCTCATTTGTTTCACCAGAATCTACGTGACCGGCAGCAGAATTATCCCAACAGTCCGGATAAACACGCATACCTTTTGCGCGCTTTTGCAGTAGAATATTGCCATTATGATCTTCAACCATCACGCGAGCTATGCGATGATATAACCCCTGTTGTTGAGCCTCTAGCATTGGTGCTTCACCAATCGGATTATCTTTATCGTCTACAATTTGAATCAACGCCTCAGACATATTTCGCTTCGATCGCTCCTCGTTTTTATATTACACCTTATTTTTACTGCTTGGCATTCTAGAGAATAACATCTCGAGATTCAATCGAGGCCCATCTTTCAGCATCTTCAATTCTTTTTAGGTCAGCCTGAAACTCCTCTTCCTCTGCTTCTGTAACAGCGGAGTCGGCTGCAACTTCTTCTGGTGTAAGTTCCCTTCCAGGATGTCGCATTAGACGGATAAGGCTACCATCCCCGCCCTCATCACCCGCTCCAACTTTGAGATGATCACTACTCCCCATTGAAGCTAATCGTTCGGTTTGTGATGATCTACTTGGTCTTTGATCATTAAGATCATCAATCAATAAGCCCTCGTTACGCAACTTGACTTCATAGAGAGCAAGTACCGCCATTAATTCAGAAGGGGTAAATTCCCGTGTCTGCTCATCCATTTCTTCAGTTGCAACCGTTTGGGAATACAAACCTTCTATCAATTCAGTCCTGACAGAGGCTATATCAGGCTCGTGCTCGGTTCGCGATGTTGTTTGCTCGGGACCTCTACCTGCGGGATTTTCTTGTGCCATATGCTATTCCCTACTTGTAGCTTCCTTTTCTGGTGGTAGCTCCTCGCCTGACTGCCGTATTGGATGAACTAAACTCTCGGTTTCTCCATCATCATCTGTGGCTGGAACCCAAATACGACCACCTTCTTCTCCCTCATCTCCAACTTTTACAAACCCACTAACCCCGGGCACTTCTAGATTGCTGCGCGCAAATCTCACCCCTTCAGGACTTCGTATAACAGAGACAGCACGTCGAATTTCTACAATACCAGATTTTCTGACAACTTTTTCGCCCCTGTAAGAACCGTGCCTTGTTTGGCTTGTAACCAAGCCTTGGTGTTCTACGACAGGGTCAAGCAGTGAAAATACCCTTGAGGCAACACGCCTAGCTCTACTCATATCTTCAGGGTAATGACGTTCCGTACCATATCGAGGCCGTTTAGCGTGAAGCTGTTTTAGATACTTTTCTTTAATGCGCGACTTGGCTTCCATATGCTACTCCTTGTTGGCGGCTTCGGTTACTTTTTTGGCAACCTCTTCCATAATTTTTGGATTATCCTCTAGATACTTCTTGGCGGCTTCTCTACCCTGCCCGATTTTTTCACCGTTATAGGCAAACCAGGCACCAGATTTTTCAATAATATTGTGATTCACTGCAAGGTCAATCACATCACCCGAGCGAGAAATGCCCTGATTGTACATGATGTCAAACTCGGCCTCTCTAAACGGCGGCGCAATCTTGTTTTTAACAACTTTGACCCGGCAATGATTACCAATCACTTTATCGCCCTGCTTAATTTGAGAGGTTCGGCGAATATCCATACGAACAGAAGCATAAAACTTGAGTGCATTACCACCGGTCGTAGTCTCTGGATTACCAAACATAATACCAATCTTCATTCTGATCTGGTTGATGAAGATTACCGTAGCTTTAGACTTGTTAATAACACCCGTTAGCTTACGTAGTGCCTGGCTCATGAGTCGTGCCTGCAAGCCCATATGAGCATCGCCCATATCGCCTTCGATTTCTGCTCGTGGCACCAAGGCCGCAACCGAGTCAACTACTATGAGGTCAACTGCGTTCGACCGAACCAGCGTTTCAGTAATCTCAAGCGCTTGCTCGCCGTTATCGGGTTGTGAAATCAGCAGATTATCAACCTTAACACCAAGGCGTTTGGCGTAGGCAGGGTCAAGGGCATGTTCGGCATCAACAAAGGCTGCGGTGCCGCCCTGCTTTTGAATCTCGGCAATGGCATGGAGTGCCAAGGTTGTTTTACCCGAGCTTTCAGGACCATAAATTTCTATAATCCTCCCCTTTGGCAAACCACCTCCAAGCGCAAGATCAAGCGCTAGGCTACCGGTAGGAATGGTTTCTACCACGGTTTTATGGGCTTCACCCAAACGCATGATTGATCCTTTACCGAATTGCTTTTCTATAGTGTCTAGCGCCAGATTAAGGGCCTGGCTTTTGCCACTTGTTTCTTCGGTTGAAGTTTTAGCTGCAGCTTTTTTATCTGCCATTACATTATCCCCTTCTCCACCTCTTTTGGTGTCCTTATAATAATACCTTTTACTAGCCACGTACAGTAAGAAATTTAATCTGGTTATGGCTATCGAACTTCTATATAATGGTAGTAATTATGGGCCCCGTTAAAACCAAGACAAACAAAGCCATTACGAGCAATGTGTCACAACCCTTAATTAAGGAGCTGTAACGGTATGCGCTTATCCGATGCACTGGTTGAAAAACTTCTTCAAAAGACCGCCAAAGTTACAGACGAGCAACTTGCAGTCCTTAAACAACAAGGAGCCTCAAGCAAACAGCCACTACAAGACCTTGCTATAAGAAATAACCTTATTAGCGACAAGGACCTAACCAAGCTGTACGCTGAAGAAATTGATATTCCGTTTATTGATGTAAAGCCTGCTGAGATACCGCGCGAAACCCTGCAGCACATTCCAGAACGAATCGCCAACCAATACCGGGTTATCTTGTTTGATATCCAACCTGACGGCACCAAGAAGGTTGCCATGGAAGACCCGGATGATATAGAGGCCATTAACTTTTTACAAAAGCAATTGGGCGGCAAGGTACAAGTATACGTTGCTACCAGGGCTACCATTCAAGCCGGACTTGATCAGTATCGAGGTAGTATTAGTACCGAGCTTACCAAGGTAATTTCAGGCGACGATAAACCAGAAGAAGAAGCACCAGAGCAAGTCGCTGCAGAAGATCTGGCGGAGGATTCGCCTATTGCCCAAACCGTTAATTTAATAATTGAGTATGCAATCAAGGCTGGAGCCAGCGATATCCACATAGAACCCAGAGAAGATGTGGTACTTATTCGCTACCGTGTTGATGGTGTTTTACGAGAAGCAAACCGTTTACCAAAAAAAGTTACGGCTGCACTGGTATCTCGCATTAAAATACTGTCCAACCTTAAAATCGATGAGCGCCGCGCCCCGCAAGACGGTCGCTTTAAAGTTCAGGTTTCTGGCCAGGTATATGCTCTGCGCGTCTCGACTCTTCCTATTATGGACGGCGAAAAGGTAGTGATGCGAATCTTAGATGAATCTACCAAGGCGCTTGAGTTGCAGGACCTAGGTTTTTGGGATGGCTCTTTAGACGCCATCAACCGGGCTATTGTGCAGCCCTACGGCATGATTTTGGTTACCGGGCCGACTGGCTCGGGTAAGTCTACCAGCTTATTTAGTATATTAAGCACCCTAAACAAACCATCAGTCAATATCTCAACCGTTGAAGACCCCGTAGAGTACCGTATTACCGGCGCCAACCAAACCCAGGTTAACCCAGTCGCCGGCATGACGTTTGTAAACGGCCTCCGCTCTCTTTTACGTCAAGATCCAAATATTATCATGGTTGGTGAGATTCGTGACGGAGAAACGGCCGACCTCGCTATTCAAGCCGCCCTCACGGGACACTTGGTGTTTTCAACGCTTCATACCAACAATGCCGCCACTTCTCTGCCGCGCTTACTCGATATGGGAGTAGAGCCGTTTTTAATCGCCTCGACCATACGTGCAGTAGTCGGCCAGCGTCTTATTCGTAAACTTTGCATTGAATGCCGCGAAAGCTACACGCCAGACGAAGCTACGCTTACCAAGGTGCAAGAAACCTTTGGTATTGATAGCCCAGAAAAACTTTCTTGGATACACTCACTCGAAAAGCGCGCCCGCGACGCCGGCATCGGTAAGTTAAGCTCGGTCAAAAAACTGCAAGAAAGCAATGAACTTTCAACCACCGAGACTTCTATTAGACGACTCTGGAAGGCTCACGATGGCGGTTGTGATGCTTGTAATCACGTTGGCTATAAGGGGCGCATGGGTATTTATGAGGTGCTGGAGACTACTAATGAAGTTCAGAAGCTCATTGTTAGTAACACCACTAGTGATGTTATTCAAACGCAAGCTATCCGCGACGGCATGTTGACAATGCAAATGGACGGCTTTGTAAAAGCCCTGTGCGGCCAGACCAGTATTGAAGAAATCTTACGAGTAACGCGAGAAACGTAAGCAATGGATCAGTTTACCTATACCGCCAAAAAAGAAGGCAAAACTATAACCGGCCGGCTTGACGCCCCTAGCAAAGAAGCGGCAATTACAAGCTTACGCAACCAAGGTATTCACCCGCTTGTTGTCAAAGCAGAGAACAAACATTCACTTGGCGCAAAATTGTTGTCTCGTAAAAGAGTACCCCTCAAAGATTTAGCCATTTTTACCCGGCAGCTTTCTACCATGGTTTCTGCTGGTGTACCCCTAAACCGAGCCCTTGCTACCTTACAATTGCAAGCACCTAATAAGTACTTTAAAAAAGTTATTGGCGATATTGGGAAGCACGTCGAAAGCGGTCTGCCACTCGCAGACGGTTTTGCTAAACACCCTAACGTTTTTTCAGACGTATACGTTAACATGGTAAAAGCTGGTGAGGCGGGCGGCATATTAGACGAGATCTTAAAACGACTGGCTTCTCAAATAGAACGAGATAACAGCATGCACAAAAAAATCAAAAGCGCTATGACGTATCCGACCGTCATTTTAGTCGTTACGGTTATTGCATTTTTTGGGATCATGGTTTTTATCATGCCTAAAATCAGCACCATATTAACCGACCTAGGGGGTGAAGATGCCGAACTGCCTGTGTATACCCAGGCTATGCTTGCGTTGAGCGATTTTTTAAGAACTAACGTACCGTTAATCATTATTGGCGGTGCGGTTGTGCTCTTCTTGATCAGGCGCTATATCAGAACCCCAAAAGGCAAACATCAGTTTCACGCCTTGTTACTTCGATTGCCTATCATTAAAACAGTTGTCATTAAAGTAGCCATTGCCCGGTTTGCCCGTACTTTTGCATCGTTGATGGCCGCTGGCGTAGCAGTGCTCGACGCGCTAGAGGTAACCGGCGCAGCCATTGGCAACAAAGTGATTGAAGGTGAGCTCCTCAACGCCGCTAAAGAAGTTAAAAACGGTAAGCAGTTGTCAGAAACGCTCGCCAAGGGGACGCACTTTCCGCCTATGGTTTCGCAAATGCTGGCTGTGGGTGAAGAAACTGGACAAATTGATACCATCTTAGTTAAAGTGGCTGATTTTTATGAAGAAGATGTGGCGGCGACGGTTGATGGTCTCAGCTCAATTATTGAGCCGATTATGATCATTGTTTTGGGTAGTGTGGTCGGTCTTATTGCCGCCAGCGTCATGGGCCCTATTGCCTCGCTCAGCAAAAACATCGGCGGCTAAAAGCCTGTGGAGGCGGTTGCGTCATCACGTAGGAATATCGGCTAGGAAATAACAGATTAAGAATGGGCTTGCCTGCCGTTACACTTATGGTTATAATTGGGCTCAGCTAGACATCTACGTAAATGTCTCGTCAAATAGATAAGCAAATAAAACAAGGAGGGTGGGTCCTTATGACTTCACTAAACAAAAAACAACAAGGTTTCACTATCGTGGAGCTCTTAATCGTGATTGTCGTTATTGGTATCTTGGCAGCTTTGGTCATCACAACCTTTAATGGCATTCAACAGAAAGGTCGTGACACCGAACGGCAAACTGATATTAAGGCATTGCATGGTCAGCTCGAGGCGTACTATGCGCAAAATGGTCGCTATCCAACACTTACCAGCCTTAATGATGCAACCTTTAGAAGCGACAACTTAAAGGGTCTTGACACTGAAGCTTTGCAAGATCCAAAAGGTTCAGCAGCTACCTTAGTTGGCGCTCCCGCTGCCAACTCTTATGCGTACGCAGCAACACCAACTGACTGCGATAACGCCGATGGTGGTACTGACTGCACAGGCTACACGTTAACTGCCACGCTTGAAGGCCAGATTGATGGCAGTGGCACCTACACTAAGACCAGCCTTAACAACTAATTGTTGTTAAGCTCTAAAAATAACCCCGCGTATAAGTGGGGTTATTTTAATTTGCATCTCTGTTATAACGAACATCAATGCTATACTACCTTAAGACGCTAGTGCTAAAACAATATGATGAATTCTATGTATTTTTATAAAGACTTACCGCTGTTTGGGCTTGATATTGGGTTTCGTAACATTAAAGTTATGCAGCTTCACGCAAAGAAAGATAAAGCCTCCTATAGCGTCGTTGGGTATGGCCGTACCTCATACGAAGAAGCGTGGATAAAAAAAGGTGAGATCGTTAACTTTGAGGGCGTTGCTGCAGCTACCAAAAAGTTATTTGATGAAGGTTTAACGGGCAAGATTACAACCAAGCGTGTCGCCTTTTCGGTGCCCGGTGCCTATACATTTTCTCGTATTATTAGCTTGCCAAAAGAAGTTAGCGAAAAAGATACGCATGACGCTATCCAAACTGAGATGCAGCAGTATCTACCCTCCCCGATTGAAGAGTTGTATACCGATTATTCGATGGTGGATTCGTTAAGCAATGAACGGCGCGTTCTCACGGTAGCCGTTCCGCGCACTATCATTGACTCATACATGAAGTTTGCAAACATCTTAGGGCTTGAAGTAATTGCCATAGAACCTTCAACTGGCGCATCTAACCGGCTATTTAGCATGACAGACCAGCACAGTGTTCCCAGTGTACTCATAGACTTTGGCGCAACTTCAACTGATATCACTATTTATGACAATAATTTAGTGGTTACCGGAACTGTTACCGGAGGTGGTGAGCACTACACCAACGCCATTATGCAAACGTTGAATGTAACCGAGCAAGAAGCGCATACTATTAAAACGCGCTATGGGCTAAATTTAAGTAAAAAACAAGCCGAGATTCGTGATGCTATTAAACCTTTCATTGAGGAGCTCACAAAAGAGATCAAGCGGATGATTCGCTACTACGAAGAGCGCGTCAATGACCAAAACAAAAAAATTGGCCAAGTAGTTACGTTTGGCGGCGGCGCTAACATTCCTGGTCTGACTGACTATTTAACCAACGCCCTACGTTTGCCGGTACGGTCATGTGACCCCTGGTCTACTATTACCTTTGATCACTTAAAACCAATACCCTTGGCAGAATCGGGTCTTTATGTCACCACTGCCGGCTTAAGTCTTATCGACCCCAAGGAACCGCTGTCATGATAAATTTATTGCCGAATGATTACCGAGAGTCACTACGATACGCCCGCAAAAACAGCATTTTACTAAAGTGGCTCACCGGGGTTGTAATAATAATGTTGCTGGCAAGCGGCACGATTTTTATTGGGCGAGCGTACCTGCAAATGGAGGCCAAGCGCTTTGATAATCTAAACAAAGAAACACAAGCTGAGCTCCAAGCGCAAAACATAGAAGAAACGCTTGATAAAGTTCAGAACATTTCCGACAATTTAAAGCTCATTGTTCAGGTTTTGCAAAACCAAGTTATATTCTCTGAACTTATTAAACAAGTAGGGGCGGTTATGCCGCCGGGTACCATCTTATCTGACATTGAGATCTCTGAGGTACAGGGCGGTATTGATTTAACCGCTCGATCAACCGACCAGAATACGGCAACGCAAATTCAGATTAATTTAACGGACCCTAAAAATAAATTATTTGATCAAGTTGATATCGTAACGGTCACCTGCGACCCAGCCGTCGACCCAGCGTACCCGTGCCGCGTAACCATGAGGGCTCTCTTCACTAAAAATAATCCATTCATGTTTATAAATAACCGCAAAAAGGAGGAGTCATGACCGTTAAACGCACCTATTTCATCATGCTCGGACTACTTGCATTTAGCGGCATCGTTTTACTTGCCCTGCTTTACCTTGGCAATCAGCTTTTGGCTAAAGAATCGGTGAAGCTTTTAGACTTAAAGGCCACCAATCAGGTACTCGAAATGCAACAAACCGAGCTTATCAAAGCCCAGAGCGACATTAGAAAGTACGCTAACCTTGAAGAAATTACACAATCAATTGTGCCCCAAGATAAAGATCAAGCCAGGGCTGTTCGTGAGGTCATTGCCCTTGCGCAAGAAAGTGGCGTCGGCGTGACATCTATTACTTTCCCTGCTTCAAACCTGGGCACAAGAACTACCCCTTCACCCCAATCTGACGGCAATGCTGCCCAAACTGCTCCTCAAACCAGTAACCCATCCATTAGCCAAGCAAAACCCGTGCAAGGCATCAAAGGACTTTACCGCGTTGAAATGGCCGTTGTTTCGCCGCGCAACCAAGATTATTATGCCTTTTTAAACTTCTTATCTAAACTAGAGAAGAACCGACGCACCGCACAAATTTCAAAAGTACGAATCGAACCTGAAGCTTCAAGCGGAAGCAGTTCGGCAGTTAAATTTAACTTAAGCATTAATATTTATGTAAAGCCATGAAGATAGATAAAGCCCTCTTTGAAAAAATCCAAAGCAAATTAGTAGCGTTTGCCACTGCCTATGCTGTCTTTATTTTTATTGTCGGCTCACTACTGGTGCTTAGCTTCTTTGTATATCGCATCAACTCACTCGCCAACCAAGAACCAAGCGAATCTGCGATTGCCGAAAAGGCGGGAGAAAGCCGACCAGCCACCATTGACAAAAAAGCAGTAGAAAAAATTCAAGAACTACAATCAACTAATGTTGAGGTTAAGGCTCTCTTTGACCAAAATCGTGATAATCCGTTTCGGGAGTAGTCTAGTTACCAAACTTGGTAAGATTGACTTCATGCGAGCTAACTATCGCCCGTGAGTAGGTGTACGGGTCGGGAATGTAGGTAAATGTATAGTTTTGCTGCTCGCCAGCCGTTTCAATAACCAGCGTGCCGTAATTAAAAATGTGTGCCAAGATGCCTTTTTGGGTAACTGTAACGTCTTGAACATCACCAATGCTTAATTGGGAGATTTTACGGTTAAATAAGGTCAGATACAAGACTTGGGCAATTTTTTCACTAGTTACAAAAATAACATTATTCACGTATAAGATTGCTTGGATAGTCATAACGATCACCGCTCCGACAATAAGCACAAACCCAAGGAGCGCAATAACGCCCCGCGCTGAATCACCCGATATGCCGGCGCCATCAAATGCAGACGAGAAGCCAGCACTAAAACCGACTACATACAGCATGAGCGCAAATAACAGCACAATACTCAAGCCGGTAAGGTAGATAAAAAATAAGCCGATGGGGTGTTTTCTAATCTCTGTAATAAGCACTTCGTCTTTGTCAAATTCGATAAATTTGAAATACTTACGACCAACGTATGACAGCTTGGCATTGGTTTTTTCGTCAATCTGCGCTTCCATTTGTACCATTATAGCAAAGACGGTTGCGCTTGGTCGGTATTCGTATCTTTGCCCAAATGCTTATAGGCCTTAATGGTGACCTTTCGGCCGCGTGGCGTGCGCTCCAGTAACCCGATTTGCATCAGATACGGTTCATGAAAGTCTTCTATGGTGCCACGCTCTTCAGCTATTAAGGCCGCAATCGTATCTACGCCCACTGGGCCACCGCTGTAACTTTCTATAATCGCTTCCAGCATTCTGCGATCGGCTGGATCGAGCCCAAGCTCATCAATCTCCAGTAATTTTAAAGCATTACTGCTGATAGCATGGTCAATGATACCATCGCCATTAACATCGGCGTAATCACGAACGCGTTTAAGCAGACGATTAGCAATTCGGGGTGTCAGGCGCGCACGGTGAGCCAGTTTCTTAGCCGCTCGGTCATCGATTGTAACATTCAAGATTGTGGCAGCTCGTTTGATGATTTGAGCGATTTCTTCAGGCGTATAAAATTCAAGCCGGTGCGTCAACCCAAAACGATCTCGCAACGGCGCTGCCAATGAACCTGCCTTTGTAGTTGCGCCAATAATGGTAAATTGTGGGAGATCCAGTCGTAGACTCTTAGCGCTTGGACCCTTGCCAAGCATGATATCTAGCTTAAAATCCTCCATCGCACTATAAAGCACTTCTTCAACACTACGATGCAAGCGGTGAATCTCATCAATAAATAAAATATCGCCGTCTTGTAGGTTGGTCAGTAAGCTTGCCAGGTCGCCCGCACGCTCGATAGCCGGGCCGCTTGTTACGCGAATCTGTGCTCCCATTTCATTGGCTATGACCGTGGCGAGCGTGGTTTTACCTAAACCCGGCGGGCCATAGAGCAGTACATGGTCAATGGGTTCGCCCCGCTTTTTGGCAGCATGAATAGCCAGTTTTAGGTTTTGCTTAATGCGCTCCTGGCCAATGTAATTCGCAAAATCATGCGGGCGCAAGGTTATTTCAAGCTCTTGCTCGTCAGGCGTTTCGTCTAAACCAGTGTTTACTATTCGTTCAATCGCCATTATTTACCTTTCAGCGCTAGCCGTATTCGTTCTTCGGTAGGCTTTTCTTTATCTACACCATCGAGCGCCCGCTGCGCATCAATGTCACTATAACCAAGCGCCATCAAAGCTTGGACTGCTTCGTCACCTGCATTTACGCCAGAGCGGCCAATAATGGCCTCTGCGCCATCACCAACCGGTGCACCAACTTTGTCTCGCAGTTCAACTACAATTTGCTCAGCAGCGCGCTTACCAACCCCTTTAGCAGTTTGAAGTACCTTGACCTCACCGTTTGCAATTGCTGCACGCACGGTGTCTACCGGGCCGATATCAAGCACCGCTAAGGCTACTTTTGGACCAACGTTTTTGACACTTAAGAGCTGTTCAAAGAGCTCTTTTACCTCAATCTGTTTAAAACCATACAAATCATGTGAATCTTCTTTAATATGTTCGTGTATGTATAGCTTTACGTTGTCTTCGCTTGTTAAGCTGCCGTAATCACTTACGGGCGTCAATACACCATACCCAACGCCGTTAACGTCTATAACTACTTGTGAGCCAATCTTTTCGGCAACTCTACCAGTTAATGTCGCAATCATCTAAACCATTATCTCATACTCATGCTGCAACAGATAGCGGCAGCTAAGGCATCGGCTGCATCGTCAGGTTTTGGTACGTCTGGCAAGCCCAGAATAACTTTTACCATTTCTTGAATTTGTTTTTTTTCGGCCTTGCCGTACCCCGTAACCGCTTGTTTAATTTGCAGGGGTGTAAACTCATATAAGTCGAGATTATGTTGTTTGCCCAGAAGTAATACAACGCCTCGCGCTTGCGATACGCTCATAGCTGTCGTGATATTACGAATAAAAAATAACTTTTCAACTGATAGCGCCTGTGGTTGGTGTTCTTTAATGAGTTGTTCTAGTTCTTCATAAATAGTAAAGAGGCGATCACTATCAGCCTGCTTAACAGGCGTTCGTATAACGCCGGCATCAACCAAACTAGTTTTATTTTTAACTATGTCAATGACACCAAAACCTAGAATGCCGGTTCCCGGGTCAATTCCCATTATTCGCATACTAATAAGTATATTACTTTTTAAGCTTAAGCCGTAGGCCGCTAAAGAAGTTCCCGATTTCTTGCCGATATTCGTACGCACCGTAGCCAAGACCGGCCACTGCTAGTAATCCAAAAATTGCATAGCCAACTGGTTGGGCGTTATTTTGAGCTTGCTCTTTGCTGCTGGTTGAAGCAGTAGATGCACCGGCGACTTTGCGACACCGATTGGTTTCTGGGTTGCGCTCCTGGCCTGGCTCACAAGCTTTGAGCGAACTAGACGACGTAGCTACTTTTCGGCAACGGTTTGTTGCAGGGTTACGTTCTTGCCCGGGGCTACAGGGCTTTAAAGAGGTCAGGCCATCAGCATCTAGCTTTCTGCATCGATTCGTCTCTGGGTTTCTGACCTGGCCTGGTTCACACGGCTTGAGCCCATCGTCTGTCTCAATATTTTTACACCGATTAGTCTCAGGATTACGGAATTTACCCTCGGGGCAGGGTTCGAGTGCTTCGTTTTTAGTATTTGCTGTCGTCACCGTTGCCGTAGCTACATTCGCTTTGCTAGGGGTAGGCGTCGTCGTAAGTTGCCATGAGCTACCAATATATGCCCAGGCTTCATCATCACTTAAATCGGCGGGGTAGGTAACGGCCTTCTCAGTTGTTGCACCAATAAGCTCCACCGTTCCCCCACTTGCATTTGGCAATACTAGTCCATAAAAGGCCTGATACCCTGGCTGCATAGAGCCACTCAATTGCTTAGTACTCGACCCAATTTTTAATGAGCAACCATCGAGCACAACACTCGAAGCTAGTGGGTTGTAGAGCTCAACATATTCATTACCAGTGTCTGTGCCTGACGGGTTAGGCACAATCTCAGTTATCTCAAGCGCTTCACACGGCAAGACGGGTGTGTTTACTAGAAAACAGGCATCACCCTGCTGCTGATACCCGGCTGGCACGGTTGCTTGCACCCCCTCAAGGTTATTACATACATCATCCGTGGGATTTTCTGTTGGATCGTCTGACTTTATTGGGCTGTCTTCAAGCGTGAAATCTTCAAGATTATTATTGGTATCTATTGCATACCCCGCGCTATCAAACCACCGCTTAAGGCTCTTCGTATTGGGCGGGATTGCTGCCGGCTCGCCCTCAGCACATAGCGGCAGGCTTGTAGCGCTTCCCCAACCTACCACATCAATTACAGCCGAGTCAGAACGAAGCCGCAGGGAACCACCTGTATTGTCATTCATTGGTATTTCGACCACTTTTCGATCCTGGGGAGCCAGTATGCCGTCAAGCAGTGCCTCTTTTACATTGGTGCTGTCAACTTGCTTCCAGCTAACCACAGTGCAATCGGTAAGCTTTGCAGCGGGTTTTGCATATTCGAGGCGCCAGTTAGCAAGGTCTATCTCATTATCACTATCGTTATAAATCTCTACAAACTCGGTTGGCTGGTTTGGAATTGCACCCCCAAGCTTTATGACCGTAATAAGTATAGTATTGTTTGTTTCAGCCCTCACTACTATCGGCACTAGTGCAGTCAGTAGTGTAATGATTAAGATTGATATTTTGACTCTCAACCCCATAGATGAGGTTTAATATATACCTGTCTTTTTGATTTTCCAATAAATAAGGCACATATACCCTTAGTGTAGGTAGTGTATGATTAATGTTACAATTTATATTATGTCCACACACCGCCATGACGGGAATCTGTCTACCTATGACGAGTCCTGGAATCTATCCAAACCACACTTTATAGTTGATGGTCAGTTCAGCCTACCAGACATAGACAATTTTGAGGTCCATATATACGACAATGTTAAATCAGGGCATATGAGTAGTAGTGTTAGTGAATTTGACGAACACCCTAGTATTTACTGGCTTATACCCCACGTTATTGCTCAGGGAAGGCATCACCAGTCAACATCAAAGCACCCCGACCACTTAGCTCGTCTAGCTCAAGGCCACACGGAGGTATATCAACTTGACAATATATACGAAAAGTTAGATAATGTTAGTTGGTCTGCAGTTAAACCCAATCATAGTATGGTTGTGCCCGTATTTTACCCTTATGATGGCAGACCAAATAAAGCTATTAGCTTTTATATCGTGCCCAACCTTCATGGAAGGCAAATTGGATGAAAATGAATAAACTTTTAAAGAAACCCAACGACTGGCGTGTTGCGTATAGTCCATATGTCGATACTCTGCATGTTTATCGTGACTTGATAAACAAAAAATCAAAAGAGGAGCTTATAGATAAAGACTATGGAGACTATTTTATTATTTTTGAATCCGATACACGTAAGCCACTTCTATTTGAAATGAAATCAGCATCGAGCATATTCGGTAAGATTGATAATATGGATAAAAAGACTATAATTCATAAGGTAGAAGGGTATATCAAAAATCATGGACAGCAATAAACCAGTCAGAATAACAAACAGTATCCCCGCTATTGTTGCAGACGGACATGGTATTGGTATTAATAATGAGAACAGCGTTGCTAACCTATTATTCATACAAATAAACCCCAGTCAAAAACCAGAAACAGAATCAAAGGAACTAGAAGGTAGCGTCGTGTCTAATATCCGCCTAAGCCTAGAGCAACTAGAGAAATTGGGGGCAGATATTCAGAAAACGGTTGTAGACTTTAAGGCATCGAAAAAAAAATGAACAAAAAGGATAAACAGGGAAATTCACTATCAAAAGATGAGTTCTTTAAGGTCTTGAAGAAGGTTTCTCGCAAGACGAAAAGCAAAAAGTAAGGGTAAGCACAATTTTACAACACATAAACTATTGTCTCAGGGGTAGGCATGTGTATAATTATTCTTAATCGGGATGCGATCGCTCCTGAGGGACTGAGGCAAAGCAACAAGTTGAGATAGTGCCCTTCATTAGACCGAAGGAAAAAGTTTTTAAACGTTTATTCTGCACTATCGCCTCATAGCCACATTAGACCTAGGACTGTTAGAGCCTAGGTCTTTTGCGTTACCGAATTTTTATACCAACAAAAAACCCCACAATAAATGTAGGGTTGATTGCTTCTTAGACCGAAGGAAAAAGTGCAAGCACACTTCGGAAAGTATGCCGACAAGCTATGCTTGCTCTACTAGTATATACACACAAAGTCCGCATATGCAAGCGACTTTATAACTTTTTGTTGACACTTATGCTATCTGTTAACAGGGGTAAAATTACTTAACATGTAAACTAACGTATCGCTTATGGTTTTGCTACATTACCGAGTATAGACCAGAACATCGGTTGAAAGTCATTGCGGTGGCTATACCTAAATGCATATTCATCTGCATAGGCTTGTAGATACTTTGGGTCTACATGGCGGTAAACACCCTTAATACCCCGTTTCATGTTTGACCATAGGTTCTCAACGTTCTGAGTATGGGTTGTACCCCTCACATAGTCGCCCTGACTGTGGTTAATGGTCTTATGGGTGTAGCCTTGCCAGTATAAGTTTTTATAGACGCTGTACTGGTCTGTGTAGACCGTTGCATCCTTCATAGAAACGCTTGCCTCGATAAAAGGAAGCATAGCTCTATTAGTGGACTTACCGATATGTTTTACCTTGGCTTTGCCGTCACGTTGAACCACACCAATGATAGCTTCACCTTGGTGTTTCCAATTAGGGACTTTTGAACTTGCACGACGCCATTTAGGGTTTGGTCCTATGTATGCTTCATCAATTTCGACGTCGCCAGTTAAATTAGTATCGTCATCATCAGCCATCATCTTTCTAATTTGGTGGAACATGCGCCATGCCGTCTTATACGTTACGCCTAGCTCTCGCTCTAACTGTTTTGCGGAGATCCCTGCACGGGTAGAAGCCATGAGATACACAGCATAGAACCATGATGTAAGAGGCGTTGTGGATTTATGGAAGATAGTGCCCGCTGTTGGGTGTACGTGATGACCGCACATTTCACATGACCAAGACTTACGGGTCTTCATTCTGTGGTGCGGGGTAATCTTTTTGTCTATCTTACAGTAGATACCGTCTGGGTACAGATACTCTTTAAGCCACACTAAACACGCTTCCTCATCGGGGAAGTCGGCACGGAAGTCTGAGATAGTGTACTTCATCTGTTTCATACTTCCATTATACACCCCTGTTTACCTACTGTCAAGGGATAAGTGCCATAAATAATGTAAATTTTACTTCACGTCAATATTGTTATGCTTATCTTGATTACTGAGCTTAAGAATTTTTATAAGATACAGCAATATTGCAATCCAAATTGCATAGAATACAATATTGAATAGTATTGGCCAGTAGTTCGTTTTAATCTGAATGCCCTCTTGCTGTAGCGCCTCAATATAGGCAGTAGTTTCATACGTTACACCAAACGGATAACCACGATAAGTGCGTGGCCCAAATGTTACACATAACGCTACACCACTATCAGAACTTATTACCCCACACGTTTCGGTTCGCTTATACAAAAGAGATATAAGTGATAAAGCGATAGCAAGTATTACAACCATACATGTAATACGCCTTTTACCCCGAAACTTTTTCATAATTCGAAGTTTACGTGAGTATTGACGACATCGTCAAGCTCTTCGAGCGCATCCATTAAACGTGCAATCTTGCCTTGAGTTGCTTCGTCAGTGACTTCTACGATATTTTGCGGTTGATACGTCAGCTCCGCTTCAATAACCTCAAGCCCAGCCGATTGCAAATTATCGCGTACCGCGGCAAGCTGCTTGGGGTCAGTAAAGATGATCATTTCACCATCTACCTCTTCTGCATCTTCGGCGCCGGCGTCAATGATCTGTAAGAGTAAATCTTCTCCGCTACCACGCACTCTAATAACACCTTTACGTTCAAATTGGTACGCAACCGATCCTTTTTCTGCAATGCTACCGCCGTGCTTATTGAAGGCAGTTTTTACAAACGTGTGCGTGCGATTAGTGTTATCCGTGGCACATTCAACCAAAATACCAACCCCACCTGGGCCGTAGCCTTCGTACATGACTTCTTGAATTTGGTCACCGCCAAGCTTACCAGAACCACGATCAATCGCTCGTTGAATATTATTTGCTGGCATGTTGGCTGCTTTAGCTTTATCTATAGCCAAACGCAGGCTGAAGTTCATATCTGGATCTGCTCCGTTTTTAGCGGCAATAGCGATTGCGTTGCCAAGCCGCGTAAAAACCGCGCCGCGTTTAGCGTCTTCAATTGCCTTACCACGATGAATCTTTGCCCATTTACTATGTCCTGCCATCAATTTCTCCTGTTTCTTATCTGTTATTATACCATATTTTTGAGACGATGTAATTCTAACCGTCGCCGCTGCGAGATAAATAAGGCGTAACTTATAACTGCTATCAAGATATATAAAACCGTCATTTGCGTTGACGTAATCGAGAATGGTACATTGGCAAACGGTATTCGGCTGAGTACTTCAGTAAATGAAAGTACGTAATCTAGTGTTAAGCGCGCCGGCACCACCAAAACACCACCAAACACAATAGGGCCAATCATGCCGTATAAACCTGCCACAAGACTGGCAAGCATTGCTAACGGAATCATCGGCACAACCAGTAGATTTGCAAGTACACTAATGATTGACAAGCGCCCGAACACAAATAGAATTATTGGCAACGTACAAAGCTGAGCAGCCAGGGTTTCAGTTAATGTTTGTGGCAGCAGTTTATCGTGTAGTTTCGGCTTAAATAACCGTTGGTGCAGCAAAGGCGCAAGCACTAATACCCCGAAAAAGGCTGTAAATGACAAATACCAACCTATGCTTGACCATAGGTATAACGGATTTATGCCAGCTGTTAAAGAGGCAGCCAATAAAAGTAATACGGTAGGCTTGATGGCTCGCCCAAAATACCACATTACCAAACCAATAGAGCTAACAACTGCCGCTCTAATAATTGATGGGCTTGAACCAGTCAGCAGCAAAAACACCAAAATTAAAGTAATTGAAACCACCATTGCTTGATAGCGTGAGCGGCGTTCAAACAAGCGCTTTGACGCGTTAATGATAATCGTAACGTTGTACCCCGATACCGCCACAATATGTATGAGCCCTACTATAGTCAACTGATTTTTGAGCTCTTCAGGCAAAGTGTTGCGCTGCCCAATTAATATGCCAAGCGCGAATGACGCCATAGGTTCAGGAAGGGCATTTTGTAAACCAGCAGAAAACTCTCGCCGTGCTTTATTGACAAAAGAATTGTCTTTTTTAATCGACGAAATTTGGGCAAATGAAACTCCTGCAACGTTATCACCTCGTTTCGGAAACATTTTGCCCGTTACCTCTACGGTATCGCCCCGGTAAACCATCGGAACACCAAAACCTTCAATCTCAAGATTACCCACCAGTTTGGCAGGATGGGGCTTGATTAACTGAATATTGGTTGCAGAAAAAATAAGTTGTCTTCGCTCGCTATAAACAGAATCTTCACGTGCGGTCACGCGTAGCGTAATTGGCCTACCAATATATGTTTGGTACTGATCAACTCGCTCATCAAATGCAGAGCCTCGCCATATGCCAAGCAACAAGGCAGCTACTATCAATAAAACAAAAACAGCGCCGTTTTTACGCTTCAATAAAACATACAGCCCAACTAGGCCTATACAAAGATAAACAATAGTCGTTTGTAGAGCAGTTAAACTAAGCCGCGGTAACGCCAAGCCAAGTAAGAACGTTACTAGAATAATTGACAGTAGAGTAGTGCGCCTTAGCTGATATCGACCAAACATCTTGACGCCATAATACGTAGCTAGCGGTAAATAAACAAAAGCGCTATTTAGCGATACATTAACACACCCGCAACAATCAAAAAGTCAACCATAAACCACAACACCTGCGTAACAATAAATGGACGAAGTTTATGAACAATCCCGTACAGCAGAAAAATAAGTCCAAGCACCATAAAGCTAAACCATGTCCACAAGGATATTCCAGAAACATCGCCAGTTGAGTAGATAGCAATTACCTGAGGTACGGCCGTCAAGGGGTGAATGATAGCAGCGCCACCCATTAAGCGATCAATGACGGTTACATTTTGTTTTTTATTAATGTGTTTGTATATGCGGTATACCATTCGCCTAATTATAGCAAAGCGGTCAGCAACTTAAGGTATAGTCGTGCAACAAAGCTATAACAATATTTTGGCTTTCAGCATTAATTAACGCGGTACAAACGTAAATGCATAGCCAATCTGACCAGCACGGCCTGCGCGCCCGATACGATGAATATAATCTTCGTATTCGGTAGGTGCTGTGTAGTTAATGACATGGGTAATATCAGCTACGTCAATACCGCGAGCAGCTACATCCGTGGCCACAAGAATAGTAACATCATTATTCTTAAACTTGTTTAAGGCACGTAAACGTTGACCCTGTGTTTTGCCGCCATGCAGTGCCTCTGTTTTGAATCCTCGCTCAGAAAGTGTTCGATGCAAACGCTCGACGCTACGCTGCGTTTCATCGAAGACGATTGCCTTAGAAACGCCACGTTGTAGTAACAGGTCGTGTAAACGATCGAGCCTGTCTGTGTTGTCATAATAACGAACCACGTCTTGATTAACACTTTCGCTGGCTTTATTCGACTTAATGGCTACACTAATTGGGTCATGCGTAAACGTCGTGATTAAACCGCGAACCCGTGAATCAATTGTTGCCGAGAAATAAAACGACTGTCGATCATCATTGACATTACTCAAGATCTCTTTCACGTCATTCACAAAACCCATATCAAGCATGCGGTCAACCTCATCTAAAACAACCATGTTGAATCTTTGCAGTTTTAACGTACCGCGTTTTAGATGATCTTTAATACGGCCGGGCGTTCCAATGACAATTTGAGGGTTGTAGCGCAGGTCGCGAAGTTGGGCGCCCATACTCGAACCACCTATAAGTAGAGCTCCATTAAGACGGCTGCCGATTGCCAACTGTTCGCATTCTACTTCGATTTGCTGTGCCAGCTCTCGGGTTGGCGCAATAATGATAGCTGCTGAAGTTTTATCAGTAATAAGGCGCTGCAACACCGGTAATGCAAATGCTGCCGTCTTGCCGGTACCCGTACCCGCCATGCCAATTACGTCCCGCCCCGCAAGGCCGGCGGGAATCGTTTGGTCTTGAATGGGCGAAGGTGTTTGATAGCCCTTTGCTTTAAGATTTGTTTTTAGCATATCTATAAGCGCAAAGTCATTAAAGCTATGCTCAGGAACATATACTTCAGCCTCGATTGACTGAGCTTCGGCTATAAAGCGCTCAGGGTTAATCGTCTTGGCATTTTTTTTACGATTGTTTGTTGATTTATTAAAGCGTGATCGTGAAGTTGGGCGCTTTGTAAACTTCGTACGAGACGAATAAGAATAAGACATAGAATCCTTTAGTTTTTAGTTTGTAAACGATTGCTAGCATGAATCGAGTGCAAACTTCCAACCCGGATCAATTAAAACAATATATCAATTATAGCATATGCATAATTACATGTCAAACTTCAAGAGTAGCTGTGTCTTGAGAGTTAATTTTTGTTACCACGGTGGAGTGACAATAGGCCAAGGTAAATATGACTCTTGCCATCATTGGTGATTCTTACGGTAAGGTCATCTCGACCCCATCCGGTAAAGTACCCAGTACAGTACTGTCCATATTTACCCCAGCGCTCAACACCAAACGAGTCACTTCTATGTACTCTATCACCCGAAAAAGATATTCCTTTATCTTGGATGATTGCAATTTTCATTTTTCCTGAAGCTGCCTGGTTAGATACTCGCCCAGTAACGCAGGCATAATATTTCTGATCCTTTGTTATACCACCGGCTTTCCAACGAACACTATCTCCGCCATTGAGACGAGCGACATATTGACCTTGTTTACCGTTGATATTTTTACTCTCGGGTACTGGTACCACTGGATTACCCAGCTCATGTACTGCTTTAAACTTGACTGTTGTCGCTGCCGCGCTTTTATATGTAAAATATCCGGCACCTAAAAGTGCAATAAATAAAATCGAAATTAAAAAACGCACTCGAGGGGATTTGAAATTAATGTTTTTTGAAACCAAAAAACCCTTGTTAGTTGAACTTTTTTTATGTTTGGTTTTGCTTTTTATGGCCATTATTAACCTTTCATATTGTTAATACTTATGGTAATAATATCATACAGTTTATATCTTGAAAATTTTTATTTAAATAATGCTGGTAGTGTACGCTCGTAAATATGGGGGTAAGATGAGAGTTACTGCAAGTACTATTAGTATAAGCTTTATTTATTGCTAGTTAGTTTGCGGTATTCCCGGTAAAAGTCTTCTCTGTCCGCCTCGTCTAATACTCCTTCTAGTGTATGTCTGTCAATGTCTTTAGTGGGCGAACCAAAGCGGATACCGACTGCATCTACCAATGCAGCGACTTGCGAGTCAGAAAGCACGTCTAATAGTTCTTGGAAATGTTTCATTTCTTCCGGACCCGCATTGCCGCAGAAAGCATTTGGGCTATGAAATTTGGAGTGCGGTTCACTTGGAGTAGAAAATATCTCTTTAGCCGTTTTACCAAAGATTTTCTTCACTAGATCATTATTATTTTTTACCATGATTATATTGTAACCCCAATAAACAAGCCGTGAAGCGACCTAAGTTCATATTTTCTTATTAGGGTCATCTGTAGGATCAAATTGGAGGGCCCGTCTAGGGACTCGCCCACATTCTGCGGGCCCAGAACTTCTACCTTGCCAGCATAGCTGCCAGGTGAAGATTCTCTTGCAGAATGCCACAGGCATTCTTCACCCATGACACCCGAGGAGTGTCCTGTGTTCGCAATCTCAACGAGTCTTTCCAATGAAAAAGCCCGACATTGCTGTCGGGTCTTTTCATTGGAGGGCCCACTGGGACTCGAACCCAGGACACCCTGCTTAAAAGGCAGGTGCTCTAACCGGCTGAGCTATGGGCCCTCGTCAGAACCGACGGTCGCCTTCTGCGAAAGTTTATAAACTAACTTTCGTTTCACGCTCTAGTCGCTTCTTCCTCTCAGTTTTTTATCCAGTCGAGTCGGCCGTAGCCGCTCCTTGGGATAAAAAACTGGGTTAAAGAAACAATCTGATTGAAGTGTGACGTACTTACACTAATTAACCCGTTTTTGCGGTCATTTTTTAAGAATGCTTTTTCCGAATTTATGACGAGGAAATATTACAGTTAAACAAGGGTATATTATCTCTGAAAATGTAAAAAAGTCAATATGGTTATTTTAAATATGCTATCATAAGCAGTATGGGTGTATCAAAACCAACACAGCCCAGCGTTTTTAGCGCCAACAGTAAAAACATCAAACGATTTCAGTTATCACAGCGGTTCGGTAATCTTACCGTATTATTAATTATCGGTATTCCTTTGGTTCTTGCAGGGGTGGCATATAGTACCTATAGACGAATAATAGCTCCGCCTGCAGAAGAGGCTATTGCAATAAATGATGCAGCTACACCGCTTGACCCGAGTCAAACCGTTAATGACCCCTACCTCACGATTGACCCAACCACAGGTGCCCCAATAACAAGCGACACCCCCGCCGGCACGACACCATCAAGTCCAGCCCCAGCACCGGGCGGCGCACAACAGCCTGCTTCTAGCGCAATGCCAGAGGGCGTAGTAGTTGCTATCAACTCTATTGAAGCCAATGGCGTAAAAAACAACCCTTACGTTGCCGTTGATACATCGGGCTTGCCTGACGGGGTCGCGATATCAATTGACCGAGGTAGTTGGACCCAAAATGGCCCAAGCGAGGGTACCGTCAATGGTTATATAGACTACTATGGCCAGCCACTTGGAGGCTCATTAACGTTTACCGATACGGGCGGAACCTGGAAGGTAACGAGCTACTCGCTGCGCTAAACAAGCCTTATTACCTTCTTGCAAAACAATGGTCTATTTTTTATGTTTTTTATCTTTTTTGCTTTTGTTTTGATTAAGCCATAGTAGCAACACGCCAGAGACAATTCCGCCAATCAGAATAGCGGATTCATATTGTTTTAGCGTATCCCAAGCAACGTTACTCATTAATTGCTCACGCATGCCACCCGGAATAAACGGCACAATCAACAGAACAGCCAGCGCGCCCACCGCTGCACTTGGAACCACATTAAAAAACAGCTTTGATGAATGAACCGAGCCACGTAAAAATAAAGCGCTAAATAAAGCAGGTAATACAATCATAGCGATAGCCGTAACTGCTCGACTAAGATCACCGTCCTTTATAAAGCTTGTCAGCACCAGGCTTGCTTCACCCCCTAGTTGCGTAGCCAAAACGCTGCCCGCACATAGGCTAAAGAAGACAACTGCTCCATTTGTCTTAATGAGGAGTAAAAAGATCGCAATCAGTACAGCGACACCCGCTACAATAAATTCATACGGCATATGCTTAAATAATACCACGCCTCGCTAGAACGAAGCTTGATCGCCCACGGTAATACTATTGGCTTTCACGCCACCATTTTTTATCTCTAACACATACCGGGCTTCTGTCTCAGGGCAAAAACTCTCAGGATACGATTCTGGTGCGGCATTTTCTTGTATATGCACCACTTTCTTGTTCTTGTCTAGCCAGATCATATCAATCGCAAACTGCATGTCCTTCATCCAAAAACAGTACACGCCGTCGCTGTCAAACTCAAACAACATACCTTCACTATCATTGAGCCGATCTCGGCCGCTAAGACCCTGTTGTCGTTCTTCAGGAGAATCGGCAACGGTAACGGTAAAACGTTTTCCGTTGATGGTAACGGTGCGATCATTTAAAAGGCTAAAAAATACTGCGCCAAGAAGAAGCACGATAGCCGCCAGGCAAAGCGAGATAATAACAGAAGGGCTAGCTTTAGGCGCCGACGCGGTCTTTGCGTCGCTGTTTTCGGGCGTTTTGTTCGACATACTCTATTATTTTAGCAGTATACGATAACAAAATTATGAAGCTGCTTTTCGCTTTTGAGTAATCACTTTTATTTTGACGTTCTGCTCCACGCGCCGTATATCTGCCAGTACACGTGACCGGCTTTTATTGAACAAGACGAGAGTGAAAACAGGATCGTCACCATTGCGTGCAAAGTCGCACATTTCGCCAATCTTTTTGTTAACCTCTATTCTCGAGAATGATTCCAGTTTTCGAATCTTATTTATGCCTTCAAGACTTTGAAGCTTCCCTTTCTTGCGGGCGTAAAACTGCATGACAACACTAAAGCCTCGGACCTTTTTGGTCAATATTGGCTTTCGAGGAATTCTAATGAGCATATCATTCAACGAGTGGTCTATGCCGTATGAAAGGTTATACATTTCATGGCGGAAGCCCCCTATTCGTGGGCCTAATTCTATAATCTTCCAGCCATCTTCGGTCTTCATAAGTTCGATATGACACGTCGTACTTCTGAGACCAAGGGCCTCGACAGCTTTTTCGGCCACTCTACGGGCGTTTTCGATCTTGTGAGGCTTCAGTATCACGGGGGTTATACGCAAATAACCAAAGAAGTCATCATAACCAACAGACTTGCCAGTTTTTACATGCACCAACGGCGTACTATACGTAACCCCACGTTGATTAACATAAATATCGGTCGAAAACATCGCACCTTCCATAAACTCTTCGACTAAGATTTGAGGTTCGCCTCTGCCCTTTTTCTTTTTATAAATTTGATTAATTTTCTTAACTGTATTTTTAAGATTAGATTCTAGTTCTTCGCGGTGATAACACAGTGTCACCAGTAAACTAGCAGCTAGTCCTGCAGGCTTGATTATTAACGGAAAACCCACTTTCTTTTCAATTTTGTTAAGCGTCTCCTCACTCGCATCATGCACGACTAGAAACTTGGGTGAAATATTTTTATCATGGGTTCGAAGCATTTGCCTCATACGAATTTTATCCGTTGTCCAGTCTAGGGATAGCTCGGTAGGTGTATTGATGTAAGGAATGTGTGGAATCGTTTTCTTAAATAAAGGTATGTTCTTTTCTGCCCGGCAGGTTGCTGCTAAAAGTCGATCCTTAAAGGGAGCCAACGTCTGCTCAATAGCCACATGTGAAGAGAAGTCACAATAAACAATCTTTGCCCTTGAATCAGTGGCTAGCTTTCTTTTTGCGCCCGGGTCAGTAAAATCAAGCAGCACAAGTGGGATGATTTTTTTATTCATACTTTTGCCCAATTTTAATAACGCCTCTTTTTGAGAGGTCAAATATGATCCTACAAAGAGGAACATGTCTCGTTCTTGTGCTTCGTAAAAACCTGGCATACTTAAACTTAAACGTAAATTGATAAAAAATACAACAAGAAAAAATCCTGTTGTTCGTCTTATAAAATATCACTAATATTAGCTTTTGTCAATGGCCGCTAGGTAATCCAAGTAATAATCTATTACCCTATTTTGCTCAGGACTAGCGAGGTCATCATAATGAATAAGTGAGGGGACATTATTGACCTCAATTATAACCGGCATTAATGCCTCTACTTTGTCATCCTTATGGGGCAAGTGCTTAACCATAAAGTCCACCCCGCAGACGGGTAATTCTAAAATTCTCGAGACAACCTCAGCCCACTCAATCATGAATGACGGTATGGAATCTTTAATATTTTTTCTCTCGCCTCCCATTCCCACATTTGCAACTCCAACTACTTGCACAAGCTCACCGTTAGGTGGAATACTGCTCAATTTCTCTTTGCCAAGATATTGGTCTGCAAGTTCTAGGGGTATCTTGTTTAGTTTTGTCGTGTAGTTTTCGCCCCGGTGGTTATTCGTATTAGCCTTAGTAATCAATTGTTCGGTGGTCATTACGCCGTCACCCATCACTGTCGCTGGTACCCGGGTAATCGCATCAACGTATTTATGATTGATGCAAAGGATGCGCACATCTATACCGCTTAGTTGCTGCTGCAGCAAACACGAACCCTCACTGACTAGATTAGCGTTTTTAACTGCAGCTTCAGCTTCTTTAACACTTGTAATGCCCACTGTTATGCCACGACCGTGCGCTGAGTCCAAGGGCTTCACCACTACCTGGCCGTGTGCTTTGATAAAGGAATGTACTTGGTGTGCATCAAACGTATCTTGAGATTCTATCAGCAATTCAGCAGGAACAGGTAGCTGATGCATTGCTAGTAACTGATTAGTTATGTACTTATCTTTCGATATTTTACTTGCTGCCAATGACATTGTAGGGGGCGCTGCACTAAAAATTTGTATGGGTTTAGTACGGCCGGGAATACGCAATAAATATAATCCGGGATTTGTTTTGAATCCAGTCACGTGCCACCCGCGTTTCAGCGCGCGTTGAATAATTAAACGAGATGTTAGCTTTCGTATAGATAGGTCTATATCCTGATTGAACTCCATCAATATATTGTATAATGTTTTGATGTTATTATCAAGTTTATTGGGCGTGTTGGACGCGGATGTACACCAGTACAATAATGCCAACTAACAGCGCAAATAACATAATTAACATGGGAATGAGCCCATTTTGATCGTGTTTTACAGCATGTTTCATATTCGGCTTACATTTAAGCACAAAAATTAAACGACAAAAAGATTTTTTACAACAAGGGGTTCTCTGAGTCGCTGGCTGGGTTAACAGCGTGCAAGGGTATAGCCTCAATAACAACCCTGCCATCTGCGTTGCCATTTAATGAGCAGCTATATAGCGTAAGTTTAGCGTCACTGCTGGGTTCTTCGATTTTTATCGCATCGGGTTGAACACTATAGATTTTTTTAATCTGATACTTGTACCAGGTACCCTCAAAGTAGATGTCGACCATGTCTTCGTTTTGCAGTTTATCAATATGATAAAACGGCGAGCGCTCCATGGTTTGGTTTGGGGTTGCGCCGAGCCTAAAACGGTGGGCGCTTAATATAAAATTGCCGCCTTTTACCGGGTCACCCCGTTCAGGAAAGCGATGCCAGGCACCGCTTTCAAGAGTTTTTTCGGTCTCACCGGTATGAAACGGTACCAATAGGTTAATACGTTCAATTTTTATAAAATTTTCTTCAGATTTGACTAGGCTGTCTTCGGTGTAGCCAGCTGCTACTGCCGGTGACACAAGAACATCAGGGGATTGCAGCAACACAAACAAATAGCCTCCGGCCAAGAACAAAATAGCAGCGATAGCTAGGCTGAGCGGTTTGCGCCTGCTTCTCGCCTGCTTAGTCGGTACTTCATCAATGTGGTAGTACGATTTTTTTCTTCCAAACACGTGTCTTCTATTGTACCGAACGCCTTTGGGTGAGTACAAGTTCTCGTCAATATTCGTCTAAAGTGCCATAATATAACCATGAGTGAAGAGCTTCGACGTCCACAATCCGAAGAAGAACAAGCCGGCATGTCATTTGTTTTGAACGTCGCTAATGATGTAGCGCGACGTCTATGGAGAGCCGAGAAAGCAGTCAATGAGGATGAAAAATCTGGGCTTGCAACTGAAACAAGATGGCGGAGCGAGCTTGCTAGATCGGTTGAATCACTCAACGATAACGATACGGTTGTGGTAATGGTCGGTGACCTTAATGGCTTTAAGGCTGTTAACGACGCCTTGGGCCATCAAGCAGGTGACGAGCTGTTAGGAATTGTAGGCGAAGCTTGTAAGCAAACCTTTAGCCGATCTTCTGACCATCTCTCACGGGGAACCCGTGACGCTTCTGTTCATGAGCAGCGTGGAGACATTGCTCGACTTGGTGGTGATGAGTTTGGTTTTTTCTCAGTTATTAAAGAAGATGGTGGAGCTACTGATCATAAGCGCAGCAATAGCGCAACCGACATGGTACAGCAGCAATCCGTACGATTAAACCAAGCAATTACAGCGCTAACGGAGGGCACCAAGTTTGAAGCTTTTAAGGTCAGTATGGCAATAGGTGGTGTCTCATACGACCCAGACCTCGATAAAACACCTGCTGATACGTTTGTGCGGGCGGATGCAAAAATGTTTGAAGTAAAATACAAGGACAAAATTGACCGGATAACTGAAGAAGATAAAATTGTTTTGCGGCGAATAATTCCGTACTTAGAAGGTCTTGGCGCTCGGGTTGAAGACTGGCTAAAAAGCGCTGTATCTTAAACTTAGAAGAAGCGGGATTTTTTGTTATCTTTAAACTCTTTGAGTAGTTCTTGCTGGCGTTTACTTAATTTAGTCGGCGTCTCAACGTTTACGGTCACAATGTGAGCGCCACGTGATTTACTCCGTAGATGCGGTACGCCATGTCCGCTTAATTTGAAATCGGTACCGCTTTGCGTACCCGCTGGCACCTTCATGCGAACCGGACCATCAACGGTATCCACCTCGATTTCAGTACCCAAAGCAGCATCTACCATATGTACCGTTTCTTCGCTTAAAATCAGATCGCCTTCGCGCGTAAATTTCTTATGAGCTTTAACTCTGATGCTTACGTATAAATCACCCTTGGGCCCGTTTGCTACTGCTTCACCGTGGCCACTCAACCGTATGGTAGCTCCATCATCAATACCGGCTGGCACTTTAAGCTTAATTTCTTGAGTTTGACGCTGTACGCCACTGCCACGACAAACGCTGCAGACTTTTTCTGGTATTTTACCGCTCCCCTTACACCGGTCACAGGTTGCAGCTTGCTGAATATTACCCAAAATAGTGCGCATAACCCGCACTGTTTGGCCGGCTCCGTCACAAACCGGACAGGTCTTCATTTCATAACCCGGCTCAACCGTAGTGCCCTTACAATGCTTACATTTATCGTTCAAATTGAGACGTAGTTCAACCTCTGTGCCAAAAACAGCTTGTTCAAACGAAAGATCTAGTTGTGTCTGTACGTCATTACCGCGCGCTCTACGACGCTGACCACCGCCTCCGCCGCCGCCAAAAAAGCTACCAAAAATATCACCAAGGCCAAGATCACCAAAATCAAAGTTGATGTTCTGACCGCCTGCGCCGCCAAAGCCAGCAAATGGATTGCCACCATCACTGGCCGCACTACTGCCAACACCAGCATGGCCAAATTGATCATAGCGCTGGCGCTTTTTATCGTCTTTTAAAACCTCATACGCCTCGTTAATCTCTTTAAATTTGGCTTCATCACCGCCCTTATCGGGGTGGTGTTCAATGGCTTTGCGCCGAAAAGCTTTTTTAAGCTCATCCGCGCTGGCGTTTTTGCCTACACCTAAAACCTCGTAGTAATCTCGTTTACTCATAGTTGACGATTGCTTATTTCAATTTCTATCGAATCAAAAAGGTCAGACACAGTATCCTCGGATATCCCGTACTCCCCAGAGATTATCCTCAGTAGATCTTCATAGTCAAACGGACACTCGTTAGCCAGACCTAGCATATAACTCGCTGCTCTCTCAATACGTTCATCACGAGCAGCTAGCCTGGCTGGATTATCATCATGTTCTAGCCAGAAATTTGAATTCCATTCCATTAAACTTAAGAATTCCCGTTTTATATCACTGCTTGACATAGCTCATATTTTAGCACTTTAAGTACGAGAGTGCTAGATTTCATCAGTTATTTCATTGTTTTATACTTAATCGAGCGGTAGTTCTTCAAACAATCTTGTGAGTCTTAAGACATCGTCTTTGGTCATGGCATCGGCTACGGCATCTATGCGTCGTCGCTGTTCTGGTGTGAGAGCGACGTAGGTTTCTTGTGATGGATGAGCGAAATAGGGGATATCGCTCAAGTCATCAAACAAAGCTTCCTGCTGATCCGGTCTCTCATTCACCATCTAACCTCCTCGAGAAAATATACTTACCCTATACTTAACATGTTAATTATTAACTTGTTAAGCATTTATTTCTCTTCCTTGTCCGCCTGTTCGTCATCTGACGAATCGACGACTTCGCCTTCTACGGGCTCGTCTTTACTAGACTTCTTGTCATTGGCGTCTGTATCTTCAGAAGACGCATCTTCTTCTTTTTGAGCCTGCTCATACATTTTGGCGCCAATTGGCATTAACTTATCGGTCAGTTCTTTAACTGCCGCTTCAATGGCATCTTTATCAGCTTTGTCGTCACCGGCTACTTTCTTGGCAGCCTCGACGGCTTCATCAAGCGCCTTAACATCGTCTTCAGCTAATTTGTCTTTGTTATCAGACTTCATTTTTTCTGCCTGGTAAATGGCACTGTCTAGCTGGTTACGAGCCTCGACGACTTCACGCTTTTTCTTATCTTCTTCGGCGTGCGCTTCGGCCTCTTTGGCGGCTTTTTCTACCTCGTCTTTATCAAGATTGCCGCTGTTTTGAATCGTAATGCTCTGTTCTTTGCCAGAACCCTTATCTTTAGCGGTTACGTTTAAAATACCGTTAGCATCGATGTTAAACGTCACTTCAATTTGCGGTACACCACGCGGAGCTGATGGAATGCCGTCAAGCACAAATCGGCCAAGACTCTTGTTGTCGGCCACCATCTCACGCTCGCCCTGCACCACGTGGATTTCAACCTGCGGCTGGTTATCGGCCGCCGTACTAAAGACCTCGCTCTTACTGGTTGGAATGGTTGTGTTGCGCTCAATCAACTTGGTGGCTACACCACCCAAGGTTTCAATACCTAGTGACAATGGCGTTACGTCAAGCAACAGCACATCTTTAACGTCACCCTGCAAGACACCGCCTTGAATGGCAGCGCCAATGGCCACAACTTCATCAGGGTTAACACCTTGCATGGGGTCTTTGCCAAAGACTTGCTTAACCTTTTCAACTACGGCTGGCATGCGGGTCATACCACCGACCAAAATCACCTCGTTGATGTCGCTGGCGCTTAGTTTGGCGTCTTTAAGCGCTTTTTTGCATGGCTCTGCAGTCTTATCAATCAACTCTTGTACTAGTTCAATTAATTTGGCACGAGTTAGCTTATATTCAAAGTGCTTAGGACCTTCGGCATCCGCAGTCAAGAATGGCAGATTAATATCAGCAACTTCGGCGGTTGAAAGCTCTTTTTTAGCCTTCTCGGCCTCTTCTTTTAGGCGCTGCATGGCGGCTTTGTCGTTTTTAACGTCAATCCCATTCTCTTTTTTAAATTCATCAACAAAGTGGTTCACGATGCGCATATCAAAGTCTTCACCACCAAGGTGAGTGTCACCGTTGGTAGAAAGCACTTCAAAGACGCCGTCGCCAAGGTGAAGAATAGAAACATCAAAGGTACCACCACCAAGGTCAAAGACGGCTACTTTTTCTTCTTTGCCTTTTTTATCAATACCATAAGCCAGAGCTGCCGCTGTTGGTTCGTTAATAATACGCTTGACCTCGAGGCCGGCAATTTTACCTGCATCTTTGGTAGCCTGACGCTGTGAGTCATCAAAATAAGCCGGAACGGTTATAACCGCCTCTGTTACGGGCTCACCTAAGAATTTTTCGGCATCGGCCTTGAGTTTTGAAAGAATCATGGCACTGACTTCTTCAGGACTGTATTCTTTGTCAGCCATTTTGACTTTTACGCCCGTACCGCTTTTAACGATTTCGTACGGCATGAGTTCGATGTCTCGCTGCACTTCTTTATCATTAAAGTTACGGCCGATCAGACGCTTCACCCCAAAAATAGTGTTTTTTGGATTGGTGACTCGCTGGCGGTTAGCCACTTGACCCACCAAACGTTCATTGTTTTTGTTGATAGCAACGACGCTTGGCGTGGTACGATTGCCCTCGCTGTTGGCTATAATTTCTGGCTTGCCAGACTGCATGACCGCCATGGCTGAGTTAGTTGTACCTAGATCGATTCCGATAATTTTACCCACTTTGTTCTCCTTTCACTATTGCACCGCATTGTACAGCTGTACGAGCAGAGCTCTACACTCCTACGCTGCTTTAAGCGCAGTGCAGTGTCAGAGCTCCAGTACTCGCGGTAACGTACTTACCTGTACGTCTTTGCTCCGTGCTTCGCTTTTCCGCGCACTGCATCTTCATGCAATACCGAAAGAAGCTAAAGCTTACCGATGCGGTACATTTATATTTTTAAGAAGTGCTAGCAATTCCAGGATTAGAGTGCTAAAGCAATTCTATCATACAAAAATTAGCACTCACAAGTCAAGAGTGCTAATACTACACCCTGGTTGATTTAGGGTAAAATAAGCTGACTATGCTCAATTGTTTGTAGTGGGTCCAAATCCAACTTTATGCTGATGGTTCAGTAGAAACGTATAACTACCGGCTTTAATTTTTACGTAAACCGCCTTTTTGCCATTCGGCCCAAGACTTACCAGTGGCTTCTTTAAGCCTTTTTTCTGAGATATCATTGACTGCCATTACTTTAATAATAACACTGCTCTATAGGTACTTCTCGTCCGGCAATACAACTTCAACCGGCTTTTCGGATAATGGATTGAGCGGTGCATGCTGATTTTCTGTTGCGATACGTTTTATGAATTGAGGCCCGCTACCTGGTATGTCTCTATACAGATATATGCTACATAGCTCATTGATAATCAATTTCGCGCACATCGTCTCGGACTCGCCAGCCAGAACCGGACACCCAGCGCAGTTAATAAATTCTGACACAACTGCTTATTCCTCAACACTATAATGTCTTGCTAAATCTCTCGGGACCATAATTGCATCAGAAGCAGAACGTATAACCACCCATTTTGGGCATTCACCGGCTTCGATAGTGGCTACGCACGATTCTACCGCATCGCTGATTGGCTGCAAGTCTGGTTTGCTTCGGTATTTATCAACCTCCGCTGGGTCACCTTCACCCAACAATAATGAGAGGCGCAGCTTTATAAATACTTCTTGGCCACTAGAATCATTCACACCAACAGTGCCCGGAAACGCTTCAAAGCGAGCTCCTAATGTGGACGGGTCAAGATGTTCACACTCTATTGCCATTACTTAATCCGCTTTACTTTTACCATGGCATGACGAATAACGTTATCACCGAGTTTGTAACCCGCCTGCAGCTCTTCACTGACCACTTCTTGATCACCGTCACCATCCTCCATGCCAACCGCTTCATGCAATACGGGGTCAAACGGTTCGCCGACTGTCTTGATTCGCTCTACCCCTATATCAGTTAGTGTTTTTTCAAACTGCTTGACTATTGCATTGACCCCTTTTATGTAATCGTTGCCTGCTAATTCTTTGGGTACGTGCTTTAAGGCACGTTCAAAGTTATCGATGACCGGCAGTAAATCTTCCACCACGCCAACTTTAACCAACGTTTTAAGGCTAGCTATCTGTTCTTCGTGACGACGACGTACATTTATAACGTCGGCTCGTTCGCGTTGCAGGGCATCAGTTAAATCAGCTATTTGCTGTTCTAAAACTTCAACTTCTTCTGTCTTTTTCTTTTTAGGCATACATAGTCTCCTCTAGGGCGTGGCCCGCGCGTCGAACCAATGTCATGACGTCACGGTAACTTTGCCGGGTTGGGCCCAAAACCCCTATATAACTACGGTCAGAATAAGGGCTTCGAAAGCGGCTGACAATTAACGTACAACCGGCGCTACGCCCAATGGGGTTTTCTTGGCCAATATAAACGCTTAATGGCTCATTGGGGGCAGCCTCATAGAGCCACGGCTCGAGATTATCAAGTAAACGCGCTACTTCACGGACCTGGCCGCTATTCATAAACTCTGGTTGTCCGAACAAGTTAGATAGCCCACTCATATAAAGCTGATCGCCGATGGTAGCAAGGCCTAAATTATGCGTTAGTTCAACAAGCGTATCAACGGCATTGCGAATAACGCGCTCTGGCACACCGCCTTGCGTAACTCTCGTAGCAAGTGCTTTCTCAGCACGGCGCTCTGCGGGTGACTCATCTTTATCGCTGAGGTTATTAACGTAAAAACGGTAGCCTTTATCAGTCGGAATACGCCCCGCGCTGGTATGAGGGTGGGTAATGTAGCCAGCTCGCTCTAACTCGGCCATTTCTGCCCGAATCGTTGCTGAAGAAACGCCAAATACTTTAGCCAACAAGCTAGAACCAACCGGGCTGGCTACCTCGGCATATTGTTCGACAATGGCTTGCAAAATTTTCTGCTGACGTGCGGTCATATAACACCTTACTTAATAATTTTAGTGTACTCGTTTGGCACTCAAACGTCAAGAGTGCTAAACATTTACATTCTTATGCTTTTCTTCTATAATTACTATATGGATAATCTAAATAAAAACGACGTGAATAGTGTGCGATCTTGGCTAGGCAGCGGGTCAATTAATATGTTTGGAAGACCCTTCTCAGGCAAAGACACTCAAAGCAAACGCCTAGCAACACTCTTTGAGGCTTCACTGATTGGCGGGGGTGATATTGTACGAGCCAATTTAACCACCCAAGAAGTCGTAGAAACCAATAATCAAGGCAAGCTGATCCCTCAAGCTGCGTTTTTAGAACTAGTTTTGCCGCACTTTCAAAAACCAGAATTTGAATCTCACCCTTTGATACTTAATTCGATTGGGCGCTGGCACGGTGAAGAAGAGTCGGTCATGAAAGCGTGCGAATCATCACAGCATCCGCTGAAAGCCGTGATTCACTTAGATATTCCCGAACAAGTTGCCTTTGACCGCTTTGACGCCTCGCGGTTACGCCTTGATCGTGGCACAAGAACTGATGACCAAAAAGCAGTGCTAAAAACGCGCCTGGATGAATTTAAGCACAAAACACAGCCTGTACTAAACTTTTATAAAGACCGGGGACTACTTATAACAATTGATGGCACCGCTCATGAAGATAAAGTAACGGCGAACATCCTTGAAGCTCTGAAACGCTTAGCTCGCTAGGCTAACCCTAATCACGCTTGAGTAGGACGGTAAAGGCCTCGGCAGGGATGTCGACGGAGCCGAAGCGGCTATAATGAGACACCCTTGCAGGGTTTCTCACCAGAGCCGGGCAAAATGACGCGACATTTTGTCGGGCTGCTCTTCCCTTCTTTAATCACGCTTGAGTAAGACCGTAAAGGCTTCAGCTGGGATGTCGACGGAGCCGAAGCGTTTCATGCGTTCTTTACCCTTCTTTTGTTTTTCAAGCAGTTTTCGCCGACGAGTAACGTCACCCCCGTACAGCTTAGCCGTTACGTCTTTACGGAACGAGCTGATGTCTTCTCTTGCAATAAATTTGCCACCCACTGCAGCTTGCAGCGCAACTTTAAATTGCTGGCGGGGAATGACCGATTTTAATTTTGCTACTACCTCACGGCCCAAAGCTTGTGCTTCGCTGCGATGAACAATTATCGCTAAAGCATCTACTGGTTCTCCGGCCACGTAGAACTCTAATTTAACTAAATCTTCCGGTCGATAATCAGCCAGCTCGTAGTTAAACGAACCGTAGCCGCTGGTAACGGTTTTAAGCTGATCGTAAAAATCTGTCAGTAAATTAGCTAGGGGTGCCTCAAATGTCAAAACCGCTAGTTCATCAACGTATGATACATTTTTTTGCAAACCTCGTTTGCTTGATACCAGCTGAATCACTGCCCCGACAAAGTTTTTTGGCACGACTACTTCACCATTAATCCATGGCTCCCTGATCTCTTCAATCTTTGACACTTCTGGTAGGTCTGCTGCTGATCTAATATCAAGCTCTTCACCGCTTGATAGCAAAACATGATAATCAGTAGAAGGATTGGTAATGATAAGGTCGAGGTTATATTCTCGCTCTAGTCGTTCTTTAATAATCTCCATGTGTAGCAAACCCAAAAAACCAATACGCACCCCAAAACCAAGCACCGGTGAGTTTTCGGGGCTGAACTGCAGGGCAGAGTCAGACAACGCTAGCTTTTCGACCGCCTCTTTTAAAACGTTATAGTACTCATTGCTCGTCGGGAAGAAACCAGCATAGACAAATGGCTTGACATCTTTATAGCCAGCCAACGGCACAAGCTCATCGTCGCCAGGGCCTGCTGATGAAGTGGATTCACCACTCTGTCCTGTCTCTTGGACTATTGCTGTGTCAGGTTCTGTAGTGCTCGCGCGACGTACCTCAAGTACGTCTTGCTCCGCGCTTCGCATCTTCCTTGCACTAGCCTCAAGCGAATGAGCTTGCCGCTTATTAATAAACTTGGTTAGCGTGACGGTATCACCCACTTTTGCTTCACGCGTACTCTTAAGGTTGGTGACAATGTAGCCAATTTCACCCGTTGCCAGTTCAGGCAACGCAATCATGTCTGGTTTTAGTGCCCCCACTTCGAGCGCAATGCCATTTGCGTCCGTAGCCATCATGTTAATTTCGTCATTTTTCTTTATAGCTCCATCAACTGCCCGTACGTAGAGAATTACCCCACGGTAATCGTCGTAGTAGCTATCAAAAATGAGCGCGCGTGTGTGAGCGTTTGCTTTACCTCGCGGTGGCGGAACCTTGCTTACGACAGCCTCCAGCACGGCCTCAACACCTTGACCCGTCTTGGCAGATATTTCTAAAATATCCTCTCGCTTGCAGCCAAGCAAAGACATTACCTCTGCGCTCACCCGCTCGACATCAGCGGCAGGCAAATCAATTTTATTAAGCACAGGAATAATCTCTAGATCCGCAGCCATTGCAAGGTACACATTGGCAAGTGTCTGAGCCTGAATACCTTGAGTAGCATCAACCACCAAGATTGCCCCCTCGCAAGCCTCAAGACTTCGTGAGACTTCATAACTAAAATCGACGTGCCCGGGTGTATCAATAAGATTGAGTTGGTGGTCTTTATAGTTCATACGCACCGGTTGCAGCTTAATGGTTATACCTTTTTCGCGCTCAAGATCCATACGGTCAAGCAACTGCGCTTTCATAGCCCGTTTTTCTACCGTTTTGGTTAGCTCAAGCAATCGATCAGCAAGGGTCGATTTGCCATGATCTATATGCGCAATAATACAGAAGTTTCTAATTTTACTCTGGCTCACAAATTACCTCCGACCGGGAAGAGCAGCCCACGAACGAATTTATTTCGTTCCTGGCGCGATGAGAAACCCTGCAAGGGTGTCTCATAAGCGGAGCGCTCAATATGCGCAATAATACAGAAGTTTCTAATTTTACTCTGGCTCACAAATTACCTCCGACCGGGAAGAGCAGCCCACGAACGAATTTATTTCGTTCCTGGCGCGATGAGAAACCCTGCAAGGGTGTCTCATTAGAGTATAACAGAGGTAGAAAACAATTCCTAGAAAGGAACACGGATCGGTTTGAGAATTATGTCACGTGCTTTTGCATAAACTACACGAGCTTGCTCGAGACCAAACATAAATGACACAACGACATGAGTCAAAAATGTCGTGCCGCCAATAATAAACAGCTTGGTTCCCAACACCGCAATACCTCTATCAGAGATTTTTAGCGGTAGCAGCGACACCGCAATAAACGCAGCCACCATACTAAAACCGGTAACTGATATAATTTTGAAACTACTTGACCAAAAATAGCTATCAAATATTTTTCGATCACGGATAATCATAATGAACATTAAGATAGCGACCTCGGTTACGGCAGTGATTGATTGCGCCATAGCCAGCCCGGCTATACCGTACGAGTCACGATCTGCTAGGGTAAAGGCAAGGTAAATATTTAAACCGATGGCAAAAATTGATACGTACAAAGGTGTCTTTGTGTCTTTGTAGGCATAGAAATAGCGCGAAAACAGGGCGTAGACAATACGGGCCACTATAGCAGCCGTTAAATACCCAAATATCAGAGCCACTTCTGGGGCAACATCACCAAAAATCAAGCGAGCAAGGTAGCCGCGTGTAAAGTAGCCAACAATCGCAACTGGTGCAGCTAACCATAACATAGTGAGTAAAATTTTAACAAAATCTCTTCTAAACAGGTCAGGCCGGTTCTGTGATAAACGGTCAATTAAGCGCGGAAACGCCGCCGTAGCAATTGAGTTGCCAAGCAGCATTATTGGCACGTTCTGTAGCGTTGTCGCAAAGTTGTACCAACTGACCGGACCAATACCAAGCGCTTGTGCTCGGTTAACCTCAACCACACTGTTAACTTGGTCAATACCTTGGTCGAGCGAGCGCGGAGGCAATTGGCGCAAAACAAATCTAAAATCCTCGCTCTTCCACTTAATAACCGGTCGATATTTAAAGCCAAGCCCAGTCAACCCGCCGAGCGCTACAATCAGTTGCAACATTCCACCGGCTAAGGCACCAACACCAAGTCCAATGACGCCAATGTTGTCTTTAAAAAGAAAAACCGAGGTAATAATGGCCAGGTTATAAAATAATGATGAGATAGCATAAAAGAAGAATCGTCCATAGGTTTGCTGCAATGCCGTAACAATACCGCCAATGGCAAAAAAGAGCGGGTTTAACGACAATAGTTGCATGATAGTGACTGCTTCTTGCAGATGATCAGGTGGTAAATTAGGGGCAAGCGTGTGCATTAATGGTTTGGCAAAGATAAATATAACTACCGCCACAAACAACATGGTAATCGCCGCTACATTAATAAGACTGTTAGTAATGTCTCGCACCGCTTGTTTATTACCTTGCGCAATCTTATCAGCCAAAACTGGCATATATGCTACACCCAAAGCTCCGGCCGCAATCGTAAAGTAGAAAAAGTCCGGAATCACAAAGGCGGCAAAGAATGCGTCAGTTGAGCCAGCATCGTACACCGTAAAGTTAGTGCTGATCAGACGGTTACGCAAAAAACCTAACGCCTGCCCCACCAGCGCTATCACAATAAGCAGCGTGGCTGCGCCGCCTAATGAAACCTTTGAGTTGGCACGAGAGAGTATTTTTTTCATTAGGCGTCTGCTCCCTGTTGTTTATGGGCGCCTACGCCGGTAACGTACCCGGCGACACAATGAAAAAGAGTGGGTTTACTGTTTTTTATGCTGTTCATTTATGTTAATTATAAAGACGAAAGCTATCTGTCGCTAGCCTGAAAATTCAATTTAGTACAAAGCTGCTGCTTTAGGCATTTGAGAGCCCTCAAGAATTTTATGCACATCATCTGCTTCTACGGTCTCGTGCTTAATAAGGGCATTCTTTAGGGCTTCTAATTTTGTCATATTGGCTTTAATTACAGCGCGCGCTCGGTTTGCTGCCTCAGTAATAAGGTTTTCGACTTCGTCATCAATGAGCTTAGCTGTTTCATCTGAGTACTGGCGTTCATGCACCATCTTCTCTAGCATTAAGCCTTCTTCTACATGAAAGACTTGATCGCGCAGCTGCTGGCCCATGCCTTGATTCACTACCATGTCGCGTGCCAATTCTGCCGCTTTTTGTAAATCATTGCCGGCACCGGTGGTGACGCGATCTTTACCGTAAATAACTTCTTCGGCAATACGGCCGCCCAGCATGCGAGCTAGTACATCTTTAAACTCAATAATACTGTGGTAGCTCTTATCTTCTGGCGGGATAAACCAAGTTACGCCGCCCGTGCCGCCGCGTGGAATAATCGTCACCTTGTGCACCATATCGCTGTCAGGCAACACATGGCCGACAATAGCGTGGCCGGCTTCGTGGTAGGCGGTTAGCTCTTTTTCTTTATCGCTCATAATTTTACTTTTGCGTTCGGGGCCAATCGCTACCTTTTCAAACGCCGCCGTAACATCAGCTTGTGATATTTCTTTGCGATTATGACGAGCAGAAATAATAGCTGCTTCATTGGCAATATTAGACAGATCAGCACCAGAAGAGCCAGCCGTCTTAGCCGCCAACGCATCGAGGTCGACATTTTTAGCAAGCGGTTTTTTACTAAAGTGCACTTTTAGTATCGCCTCGCGGTCTTTGCGATCAGGCAAGCTAATATTAACCCGGCGGTCAAAACGACCGGGCCTAAGCAGGGCTGGGTCAAGCACATCGGCACGGTTGGTAGCCGCCAAAACGATAACGTTTTGACCTTGCTCAAAACCATCCATTTCAACCAAAATCTGGTTGAGCGTTTGTTCGCGCTCATCATGGCCACCGCCCATACCAGAACCGCGGCGGCGCCCTACGGCGTCAATCTCGTCCACAAAAATAATACATGGGGCGTTCTTTTTAGCTTTGGCAAACAAATCCCGCACGCGAGAGGCACCGACACCAACAAACATTTCCACAAACTCTGAGCCCGAGATACTAAAGAACGGCACGTTGGCTTCGCCAGCCACAGCCCGTGCCAACATGGTTTTACCCGTTCCGGGCGGGCCAACCAACAAAACGCCTTTTGGAATCCTGGCTCCGACTGACTCAAACTTCTTAGGGTACTTTAAAAACTCTACAATTTCTTCTAGGTCTTGCTTGGCTTCATCACTGCCGGCAATATCTTTAAAGATAACTTTGTCGCGCTCGTTACCATAAAGACGTGCCCTACTTTTACCAAAGCTCATGGCCTGATTGCCCTGGCCTTGGGCGCTGCGCAACATAAAGAACAGTACACCAGTAATAATAATGACGGGCAGTAACGAGGTACCAATCGTGAGCCACAACGAGCCCGAGTCTGACGGTTTCTCATACGCAATTTCAACATCTTTACTCTCTAAGCCCTGATCTTGAATGCTTGAGCCGGGATCCTTGCGCGAGCTTTGGGTTGGTTTGTCCTCGCCTTTGCGCGTAACTGCTAGTTCATCACCCGTAATTTCAATCTTTTTAATCTCGCCGTTATTGGCATCATTTATGACCTGCGAAAGCGGTACTTGCTCTAAATTACTTGGCTGGTTATAGGCGGCATAAATAATAAGGCCCAGCAAAATGATGAAGGCTACAAATCCCACTCCTTTAAAGCCGCGGTTACGGCCATAGTCATTCTTCCCTGGTCTCCTGAATGGTTTTTTATCCATGTGTGAGTATTATACAAATTTATGCTAATCTTTGCTACTGTTTACCAGCGTTAACGTGTCAGGCAATACGTCAATATAGGCATCTTTATACACGGGTATGCGCTTACCCGCGCCCAGACGTTTGGCATCAATGGTAATCCGTTCAATAAGTTTAGCATCAAAGTCTCGCAAATTATTTTGGCGTAACCAGTGGGCAACAAGTTCTTTGGCTGCGGCGTGCGGCAGGCTTACCAATAGCTTTTTATCAAGCTGTTTTGAATTCTTTTTTGGCAGCATGTCATTAAGAATGGCCTCAAGCTCACGATTAGTACGTCGCGCCGTGTCGTAAATGTGTAGTAGTTGTTTTTTTTGAGCCTCGGTTAACAGAGTGATAACTTTATGCCGGACATAGTTACGTACGTACGTCGTATCGCTGTTGGTTGCGTCTTCACGCCACGTGAGGTTGTGTTCTACCGCGTAATCAATAAGCGCTTGTTTGGTGTCATTAAGTAACGGCCTGATAAGTTTTTGATTGCTAGTCAGCGATGATAAGCCTTTGCGGCCGGTACCGCGCAAAAGATTAATGATAATTGTTTCAAGTACATCGTCCTGATGATGGGCTGTTACTATCGCATCAGCGCGGTAGCGCTGTCTCACCGATTCTAAAAATTCGTAACGCGCCGTACGGGCTGCTTCTTCGCTTGCGCTAGGACCAAGCCTGGCTTTGGCCGTCTCAAATACCAAGCCATAACGCCTAGCCGTCTCTTCAACGAGCTTACGGTCTTGGTGCGAGTCAGAGCGAATGCCGTGATCAAAATGAGCAACAATTAATTCGGTATTACTTAACTTGTTAACTGTTAACATGTTAAGTAATACCATAGAGTCAACACCACCAGACACGGCTACGACATACTTGCCCTTACTAAGTAATTGTTTCATTGGTATAATAATAACAGATGAAAACAATCTATTTTATCCGTCACGGCTTAAGTGAATTAGGCGTTGCCGGCAAACTGGCTGGCCGAATTGACACTCCCCTTGCGCCAGAAGGTAAAAAGCAGGCCAAAAAAGCTGGGCAACAAGCCAAAGAGCTTGGCGTTGAATATATTATCTCGTCACCGCTTTCACGCAGCCTGGAAACCGCTCGTATCATGGCCAAAGAAATTGGATATCCGCTTGATAAAATAGAGGTAAACCCACTCTTTCGTGAACGAGATTTTGGCACGCTTGATGGCCAACCATACAAGCCGGGTATAAACTATGATCTTGTGCAAGGAGCAGAACCAACGCAAACCCTGCTTGACCGCGCCGAACAAGCGGTGCAGTACTTACGATCTGTATCATATTCAAAAATTTTAGTCGTCAGCCACGGGTCAACCGGGCGGGCGTTACGCCACCACCTATACCCGCGTCAGCCGTTTCATGCGCCCATTAAATACGCTAATGCCGAGATTATTGAGTGGACGGTTAAGGACACTTAAAAATTAAGTGGTGTAAAGCGCGTGCTATTGCGAGCTTTTTCTTTATCTTTTAAGAGTTTATCGAATTTTTTCGGTGCGTACTGTCGGATACCTTCAACTGCAAACAGCGCAATGTTTTCTTCTACGCGTTGCCGCTGTTCTCGTAATTGACTGGTTCTTTCTGTCAATAGGTCACTAGATAATGCAAGCATTATCTCTGACATCACTAGATCTTCATGAGTCCCGTCATCTACTTGATGGCCCTGTTCCCTGCCTTGCCTATCATAATGAGCGGTGGTTAAAGAGGTGGTGTCTGCACTGACTATAAGGTGGTGCACCGTTCTGCCTTCAGGATGTGCCACCGTTAACTGCCACTCGCAATCCGTTATGCCACAATCCTTTATACCATTGGCTTGAAACAAAAGGGTGCTAACACCCGGTAAACCGTTTTCATTATCGTACGATACGGGTATACCGTCGCTGGTCTTTCTATATTGTAGGATTACACCTGGCTCTAGGCCGTTTTCACCAAGTAGATCTAAATGTTCAAACCAGAATAGTTTACTAACTTGAGGTATATCTACCCCTGAAGCAAGTCCAGTTTCAATAGGCGCTTCAGTTTCAGGACAAAAAAAATGACCCGATTCGGGTCCTTGCTCTAATAATTCGGCTTGTGTGTCTAGTATTGCCATACTAGGTTTATATTGTAGCAAGTTAAAATATAGTTTGGAAAGATTAAAATAAACAACATTTTTAGGCTTTAGGCTTCGATGTCGATTTTCTTCTCTAGCCTAATTCGTATGCGGTATTTTGCGGTTGGTATGGTTACCACTCTAAGGTGGTGCCAGAAAGTGTATTTTTTGACTGCGCCACTTTGTATCTCTGCCGCCATAAGCTCTAGCGGCCGTTTATGTTTACGGTAATCTATATATGTGAGCACCAATCCAATACCAAGTATTACCCCGGCAGCTACTAACAGTGCTTGTAACTGGTCATTCATTCTACTGTAGTCTACCCCGTGACACTGATATCTGTAAACCTAGAAAGGTTATTTTTGTGCCCCTGCTGGCACCTCCACCCGTACCAGTGTCCCGCCATTCTCGGGTGACGTAAT
>CAZNZL010000005.1:0-38745 GCA_964577565.1 uncultured Candidatus Saccharibacteria bacterium
CAATCCAAGCAGACACGAAAGTGGGAGTTAGTGATCCGTCATCCTGTCCAGCACTAAATGCGTGAAACAGCGAGCCGTTTTAGGCTCCCTGTGATACTTAAATAAGCCAAGGTTAGGTGAATTAAGTAAGAAAATCGTGCATTTAGTGCTGGACAATGAACGTGGGATCGGTGACGCAAACGGATAAAAGTTACCCCGGGGATAACAGGCTTATAGCGCCCAATAGTTCACATAGACGGCGCTGTTTGGCACCTCGATGTCGGCTCATCACATCCTGGAGGGGGAGCACCTTCCAAGGGTTCGGCTGTTCGCCGATTAAAGTGGTACGTGAGCTGGGTTCAGAACGTCGTGAGACAGTTCGGTTTATATCCGCTGTGGACGCAAGGAAATTTGAGAGAAGCTGTCCCTAGTAAGCAATTGCTACTTCACGCAGAAATGTGTGATGACAATGTGGCTTATAACGGTGAAGCCTTCTTATGGTTATGGTTCGATGAATATGTTACGCTTGGTCTAGCGATAGCATAATTCGCTTGAGGACCGTAACCCTCTGAAAGGTAATACCGTGGGAAGTCGATCAAGTTTTGAGAAAGCATATATTGCGGGTTTTCTTGATGGTGATGGCAGTATAATGTTGCAACTCAAGAAGCGATCAGACACTTCACGTGGCTATCGGTTCATGGCAACAATCTGCTTTTATCAAGATACCCGTCACGATAACAATCTGTACTGGATACGTAGCGTGCTTGGCGCAGGATACATTTGTAGACGCAAAGACGCCATCACAGAACTGAGGATTAATGGATTCAAAACTATCCGATTAATACTTCAGGATCTACGACCACATATTCGTTTCAAAAGGCTTCAAGCTGAAGCAATGATTGAGGCGTGTAAGATTTTACAAACAGACTTGGGTATGCTTTCAAAACAAGATCTTCTCACTGTAGTTGAGTACATGCTGATTATTCAGCAAGAAAACTACAAAGCTCGTCGCAAGAAGAGCAGAGAAGAATTGTTAAAAATACTTGGTTTGACCCCGTAACGACTCAGCTGATAAGGTTCACCCCTTTGAAGCGGACTTAACGTGAAAAGTAGTGAATCATTCCCTGGCAGAATGACACGCGCGTTAGGTAATATGCCACCACCCTCGCTTGTATCGTGCAAGACGGGTGAAGATATAGTCTGCGCTCCTGGAAACAGGGGAGTAAGTGACGAGAGGACCGGGATGGACGCACCGCTGGTGTACGGGTTGTGGTACCAACTGCATTGCCCGGTAGCTAAGTGCGGAACGGATAAGCGCTGAAAGCATATTAAGCGCGAAGCCGGTCTCAAGATTAGATTTCCCTATGAGGGCCCAGAAAGACGATCTGGTTGATAGGCTTTAAGTGAAAGTGCAGTAATGTATTGAGCTGAGAAGTACTAATCGCCCCATTGACTTTTTATGTCCATGAGAAACACATCGCTTTTAACTAAGACTGGCAAAGCCAGCTTTAGATAAAAGCTTCTGAACATATTGCTTCGTTTCTTGCCTGCGAGTCGCAGTCAGCGTATTTATATACGCCTCCCGCGATTCTCGGCAAAGCCTCGCACTATATTCAGCTGTGTCCCTCATGGTTGTGATACTTTTTTGCTCAGGTATTTTATTTACAGGGGTAAAAATAGTAAAACATGTGCCATTTGGCTAGTTATTGGTGTATATCACACAACGATATACAGCCGTGTTCTCTTAACAATCTATCCGTGCAAATTTATATTTGGACATCGATGATGCGCATGTGCCCCAATTGTGGGAGCATGTGTTTGGATGAAGTACGAGGAGATAGCGAGATTTTGAAAGAATCGTATGTGTATACGAAGATCGAAAAAATCGAGCGTCATCGACAAAGTAATTCGCCAAAAGCGTCGGCAGTGTTTCTGGCTCTGCCAGAAAGCAGGCCGATGCGCCACATGTGCCACATCGGTGCCCATAGCGAGAGGGAAACACCTGTTCCCATGCCGAACACAGCAGTTAAGCCTCTCAGCGGTTACAATACTTGGGGGTTCACCCCTGGGAAGATAGCACGGTGCCGTATTATAAAAAAGACCTCCTGAAGCGGGGGTCTTTTTTTATATTTGTCTCGTGTTATCTTCCCGATGCGGAAGAAAGTAGGGGTCCCCGCAAAACTTGTTTTGTGGGGTGTTGTCACGGTGCCGTATTATGCGACTCAAAGCCACCTTCAGGGGTGGCTTTTCGCTTTAAGAGGGGGACGAGCTCCCCCTCTTAGTTCGCTTCGCTCAGATCTCCCCCTTAAGTTGAATCAGAAAAGACTGGACTAAATCCAGCTTTTCTTCATGCATTTATATTCAATGATGTATATAGTTCAAGAGAAGAAAAGGAGCTTTATGCTCGATATCACGATGATAATTACAAAGGCGATTTTTACGAATGCGTCACCTTTCTTAACAGCAGAACTTGCGCCTAAGTAGCCACCAATGGCCGAGCCTATCATCAACGGTATGCCAAGATCAAAGCGGATGCTGCCTGAACCGGCGTAGAAGATTATTGCGGTTAAAACGGTAAAAATGTTTAAAACAGTGGCATTTGCATTGGCCTGAATAACACTCATACCAAAGAAGTAAATAAACGCATAGACGGCAAACATGCCTGCGCCACCACCAAAGAAAGCGGAGTACACCAGTACCAAGAAGATAACAAAGTATCCCGCGTACTTAAACACACGTCCCCGATGCTTTTTAACGACGCCAAGATCTTTTTTAACTAAAAGAAATGGTACAAGCATGAGCAGTAGAACACCAACGAGCTTTGTAAGTGCGTCTTGGTCTATGCTCAGTAATATCTCAGATCCGGCAACTCCTGCTAGGATTGCAAGAGGTATAAGAGGGGTAACCATCTTTAGTCTTAGTAAGTTATCTTTTCGGAATCTAAGCACTGCAGTTATGCCAGAGCTTAAGGCGCTGAGTCGTGTAGTTGCGATTGCTGTAGCGGGTGGTAACCCCAAAAATATAAGCCCAGGGATAGACACCAGCCCGCCGCCGGTAGAAAAGCCGCCAATAAACCCGGAACACATGCCGAGTAAAAACGCCAGAATCATCTCCATTACTCTAATGATAACATGAGAGAACACACCCTTACTTAGGTATAAGTCTTCGTTGAAATATTGACTTTAAACTACAGTTATGCTATAATAAAAAGAGTAAGGTTAGAAAAAATATGTCAAAAGAACCACGCCCTCAACCCGCAGAACAAGAATTACCACCCCGTTTAAGGCTATTTAAACACATTAGTGACACTTTTGATGCCTTATTTAGTAAAGCTCTGCGTGATGCTCCTAATCAAGTTAATCTAAGTGATTACGATGAAGATGAGGTTGAGCGATATAAGGAAAAGCTAGAAGAAATAATAGCTAATCCATCAGGCAGATATATAGAGTTTACGGGTGAGCATGATGGTAAGTTTAGAGACCATGATGAAACGTTTGTTTATGCTGCCACAAAATACAGCGATGGATTATTCATTGTACATTTAGCAGATCACGATAAGTGGTATTTTTCAGGCACCGAAAAGGCTGATGATTATGCAGATGTCGTAATCAGTTCTGAGATGCAGCCATTTTTGGTGAATTCAAGGTTAGATTTAACCGAATATTTTGAGAGTATACATGCCGGAAGTGCTGAACCAGACTATTTATCTGACGAAGATGCACAACAGATAAGACTCTTGATTGATCAAGCTGAGCTTGATATCGGCTCCACGCTTGCTTCACAAGATTTTGATTGGCCGGATGCGTTGTTGTATCCAAACGAATAGAATGCTACCTATCAAGTGTGTTGTAAGAAATACTGTGAAATGAAGTTTACATTTGTTCAAAATAGGGTTTATGAAGTTTACGAATATTTTATTTTGGGTTCAAGAGAACAAACTATCAGAGAAGTTTTATAAAAAACTCGGCTTTGAGGTTGTGCAATCTGATGAGGAGACTAGTACAGTGCGCCTCGACGGTTTTGAGCTAGTTTTAGTAAATATGCGCGATGAAGCCATGTTTGCAAAAGATGCAATCGCAGGTGAGAAGGGTATAGGAATGTATATTTACCTTAAAGTTGACGACGTCGATGCGTTTCATGCAAAGTTGCAGCAAATTGGGATCAAGCCGCACACTGAGCCAAAAAACTGGCCATGGGGCAACCGCGAATTTATCGTCAAAGACCCAGACGGTTATAAGCTTTGTTTCTGGCAGAAGTCACTTTAAAACTTTTTAAAACTTTGGTAGAGTAAAATTTAATATGGCGGTTAAAGAATTTATTGAAGAAGAGCTATTTACCGAAGTCACACGCTTACCAGAAGATGAATATATCGATCGTTACGCCGGTGTATTGGGGTTACGAGACAACGTAATGCTAGCAACCAGTCTTGGCGTCAACGAAACGCTGTGCGTAGCTCCTGATACCTACGAATCGCGTATTAAGGCAGATGAAGCCTTACGGGCAAGTTATCGAAGGATTGGAGCACCTGAACATGCTGACCGAATGGAGAAGCCAGTGCCACCACAAGAGCCAATGACTGAAGAAGAAGTCGCAGCGCTTGCAGATAGAATCAGATCAATCATGGCCAAACAAGAAGCGTACGCGAACCTTGGGGCTATGCGTAAAATTGGCCACAATCTACTTTTTATGTTTGGCCGTGACTCATTAGTAATTTCTGAAGAAGCTGCTCGTTTAGCCCGGATGCCTCAAATAATTGAGATTACCAAAGCCGGAACAGGTGTACGAGAAGTAATTATCAATGCTGACGCCGTTCATGCTCCTGCTCGGCAATAGAGCTATGCATAGTTGTACTGCATAGGCAAAAGGATGAAGTCCAGCAAACAGACAGCTGCTTTCGGTAGCTAACATAGAATCATTATTTAGTGACTGATAGTTCTGCTTCTAGTTGAGGCTAGTCAGGCGTTGGGTTACGGGGTTCTCTATCACCTGAGCCGCCTGAGCCACCATTGAGGGGGCATTCAGCAGTATTGCATTGGATCGTTACGCCCTGAAGCCAGCTTGCGTCACCTCCAGAATGTCGTCTGACCCTTTCGTCAAACATACTCTTATTGCAAATAGTCTTAACGGTTGCACCGCAAACTGCTTGTCCGCATGCCTCTCGAGTCTGTGCCCTAAGCGTGTCTTCAAACTCCTGAGCATCTGCTTGGTCGGCTACCTCTGGATAGCTATGTTCAGTGGGGCTAAATAAAGCGCTCCCAGGCGGGACAAACCGTACCGTCAGGGTATCGGGGTTAACTTCCATTCTTTTATAAATCACAAGGCAATTATCAATAAGTTGAATTCATAAAGCAAGCATAGGCGATTTGAAGGTGTATAATCAGGGGTAGAAGATAAGTAAGGAGGGGTTATGGCTAAAAGTAAACCAAACGTAAAAGTAGATAATCCGTGGGGCTTTGTACTTTTTGTGGCGTGGATTGGAGCATTAATATACTTTATAGAACGCAACCAAGGGTTTTGGGGTGACGTACTGGCCTTCTTGCAAGCTGCCGTTTGGCCAGCTTACGTTCTATATGAAGTATTAACTCGGCTTGCTATCTAAAGATGTTAAAAATAAACAGCATATCTGGCGTCGTTTGCTTTGTTGTTAATCGACCCAGTTTTGGTCTTTGAAGTACTTCCAGATGGCCATGGAATGACCATGGCCTAAATCAAATTCTTCTTTGAGGAATGTTACGAGCTCACCAGCCTTCATGTCACGCTTATAAATACCCGCTTTTTGGGCGGCGTCTTTCAGCTCTTCTGGCGTTTTGCCGGTTTTTGCCTTGATATTATCTATATATGCTTGAAATGACATAGTTATTCTCTATTCATCTTATCAAGAATTAATGCGTTGGGTATAGAGCTCGGTGGTTATGTCTCTGATGAGGTCATAGGGAACAGGCTTGTCTGCTGCAAAGCGAATAGTTCCCTTAGACGTTTCTAAGCCCTCTAGAGCGTCCTTGAATGCTTCAACACCTTTCGATCCAGGATAGAGGGCAAAATGCTTATCATAGCCCCCAAAATGCACCAGATTGCCTTTGTATACATAGGTTGGGACGCCGTAACTTATCTTCTCGGTTGCTTCAGGCGCAGCCCCTTTAATAGTTTGTCGAATTTTAGTAAGTACCTGCTGTTTATCAGGCGGGAAGGTGGCTATATATTCATCAACATTGCTATAGGTTGAGCTTTTCATTTTGCGACATACCTTTCTCAAATAAACTTAATATTGATGTTGTCATGATTATAGCGCTTTTTAGACTTCTTGGGACAATTTGTACACAAGAACTCCTAACACTACTTTACTGGTATTAAATTACTAGCCGTATAATACTATATACAAAACAAAAGGTAGGGGTATGGTTACGGTTGAGGGCAAAGTATGCGTAGACCGCGTATGATTGGCTACTCTAAGAATAGTTATTGACACAAGCAGGTTAAGGTGATATCATAAGCGCATTCGAAAGAAGATAAGGAGGGTTCCTGTTTTCAGGAGCTCTTTTTGTTTTCTTTTTCGTAATAGAAGTGGGTGGAGCGATTTAACATTAATTGTTCCGGGGTTTGTGCTTGAGTGAAGTACAAGGAGATAGAGAGAGATTGATGGAGGCGTATATGCATACGCTGACTAAAATCTTGACCGTATATCGACACCGTAATTCACCAAGAGCATGAAGGCGCAAGCAGCTTGCTGATTGGCAGTTCATGCGGCACAAAAGCCGGAGGGGAGGTCAGAAATGGCTGGAACTAAAGCTGGCGGCAAAGCTGCTGCTACAACTAACAAAACCAAGTACGGTGCTGATTTTTACGCAAAAATTGGTGCTATCGGTGGTAAAAAAGGTCGCACAGGCGGCTTTGCTGCTAACCGAGAACTTGCCCGCATTGCCGGTGCAAAGGGTGGACGGATTTCACGCCGCACTAAAAAAGTAGCCTAGATTACTTTTAGGCAAACAAAAAGCAGTTGAGCATAAGCCCAGCTGCTTTTTGATTTCTTGGCGTTTTTACTAGGACGGAACTGTTTTATTTTGTGACATGCGGTAGGGGCGGCAAAAACGAGAGGAGCTGACGCGCCACGTATGGCCACAGTTATAGCAGGTGTACTTTTGATCATTTTGCTGCAAGCTATGCGTGGTGCAGGTGGGGCAGGTGCTCCTGAGGTGTAGCCAGTCACGATAAGTATCGAGACAATCTTGAATGTAATCATTTGGAATAGATACGTTATAGACCTCGGCAAGCTCAAGGGCATGCTCCCACGCTGCGCTTTCCATTTTTACGAGCTCTAAATCTGATCTGTAATTCTTATGACCGAGCAGGGCATGGCTTAGTTCGTGCAATAAAGTCCAGTAGCCTTGCGGTTGGACCAGCTGTTCTTTAACAAACATGATCTGCTGCTTTAGCGGTGACCAGCGAAATTGCTTACCTGGCACAAATTCAAGCTGCGGATGGTCCTGCTGGAATCTACTTAAGAGTGTTCTCATGAGCCTCCTTTGCGAGCTGGTAGCACCCGTAAATAACGGCATGCTCTGGGTGTTTAGCGCCGATAATTGGCGGTACGGGCGTAAGGGGAGTGGCGTACTTTTGTAGCTCTTCTTTGAGTAGCTTGCCAAACTTATGAAAATGACTACCAACGCCGCCACCGATCACAATTACCTCGGGCTGAATGATAGCGATCAGACCATTAATGCCAATGGCAAAACGATGGGTGATTTCTTTCCAGGTTTTTTTGTTGTTTATATCGGCAGCGATTTTACCGTAACGTTTTTTGATAGCTTGCCCCGAGGCAATGTCTTCCCAGATCTGCAGGCGGTCATTGTATTGTACTTTCATATGGCCAGCTTCACTGTCGGCTAGTTCTGGGTCAATTTTGCCATCAACCACCAGCCCAGCGCTTATACCGGTGCTTATGGTGATATACAGCACTTTATTATATTTTTTACGGATGTGTAGTGCCTCTGATAAACCGGCTAACTTGGCATCATTTTCTAGCACAACAGGGCAATGGACGAGTTTCTTGATGTCTTTTTTTAGGGTAACGTTCTTCCAGGGCAAGTTACCAAATGCAATAACAATGCCTTTCTTGCGATCGATCAAGCCAGGAGCGGCCACGGCAGCAACCTGAAAAATGTCAACTGACAACTCTTTGATTGTTTTTTGTAGTTGAGCAAGAAAATCAGGGTATTTTTTTGGGGTGGCAAAACGGATTTGCTCGTGTAGTTTACCGCTGTTGGTAAAGCTGGCGACGAGCGTTTTGGTGCCCCCAATATCAATTGCTAGATACATGGCGTTGGCCATGCCTTTCTTGCTAAGATTTGCCTCAATACTAGCACTAGTACCCTCCAAAATTGCCGCTTTATCTAAGCCCTATTCTACCACGGAGCAGCGGTTACGAGCCCAAAATAGCTGCCTCTTTACTTCAAGCGGTATAACAGATATAATAAAGGTAATCTTTCAGGGTAAGCGTGCTGGCTTTGGCAAAAAGCTGAGCTTATCTTGGCGGAAATACATTTTTAAGGAGGCTTTAGAAACGTGTCTAAAACCGTAACTATGGATGACTTATTGGCGTCATCTGAAATAAAACAATTAAAAGCCGGTGATGTTATTGAAGGTACCGTCACCGATATTAAAAAGAACGAGGTCTGGATTGACCTGGGCGCTAATGGCGTTGGTGTGGTTTTGCGCCGCGAGATTAGTGGTGCCCAAAGCTTAGAGATAGGCAAACAGGTAACGGTCAGTGTGCTTGAACCTGAGCTTGAAGACGGCTATGTCTTGTTGAGCATGCGCCGTGCCGCAAAAGACCGAGGCTGGGATGAGCTCAAGCGCTTGCAAGAAAAGCAAGAGATAATTGAGATTTACCCCTACGATGCTAACCGCGGTGGCTTGCTGATTGAAGCAGAAGGCATTCGAGGCTTTTTGCCTGTATCTCAACTGGCTGCGGGTCATTATCCTCGTGTATCTGGCGCCGACAAAGATGAGATTTTGCAAAAGCTGAATTCTCTTGTAAACAAGCCAATTAAGGTTAGGGTGCTTGATGTAAGCAAGAAAGACAACAAGCTTATTGTGTCTGAGAAAGAAGCCGTACGCGATGAGCTACAAGACCGTTTTGCGAAACTGAAGGTTGGCGATACGGTTAAAGGGGTTATTACTGGAGTAATCGACTTTGGTGCTTTTGTGAATGTAGATGGTATTGAGGGGTTGATTCATATCTCTGAAATTTCATGGGAGCGTGTAGAGAACCCTAAAGACTATGTAAAGGTTGGCCAGAGTATTGAGGCCAAAATTATTGCCATCGATAAAGATCGCTTGTCATTAAGCCTTAAGCAAATGACTGAAGACCCATGGCTACAAGAAGTTAAAGCCTTTAAAAAAGGCGACATCGTTGAGGGTAAAATTACGCGCATTACACCTTTTGGTGCCTTTGTGCAGTTGAGCCCGGCGGTTGAAGCCCTCGTTCATGTGTCAGAAATGAGCAACGATGAGAGCGTTGACCCAGAAAAGCTCTTTCAGCTTAATGAGAAAAAGCAATTTAAGGTTATTGATATTGATGTTGATGGCCGCAAGATTGCCCTTAGTCTAAAAGAAGGTAAAAAGTAATAGTACCGATATGTAGCAAACGTATCATAAGAAAGGAGCGTGGCCCATGGCAACAATAGAACTAGATGACATGATTACCGTCGGTGACCTCGCCGAAAAACTTATGATACCGGTCACCAAGCTGATTGGTGAGCTCATGAAAAACGGTATTATGGTAACCGTTAACGAACGGATTGACTTTGAAACCGCCCAAATTATTACTGGTGAACTTGGCCTGACAGATATTGAGTTGGTGCAAAAAAAACAAGATGAGGCACTAACAGGGGCCAAGCGTGTTCGAGAGGTAAGCGAAAAAGCCGCCAGTCGGCCACCAGTCGTTGCCGTGATGGGTCATGTTGACCACGGTAAAACCTCGCTGCTTGATGCTATTCGCGGTGCAGCAGTAGTCAAGCAAGAAGCAGGCGGCATTACGCAGCATATTTCTGCCTACCAGATTGAGCACGGGGATCGCAAGATTACTTTTTTGGACACACCTGGTCACGAAGCATTTGCTGCCTTGCGTGAACACGGTGCGCAATTAACCGATGTAGCAATTATTGTCATTGCCGCTGACGATGGTATTAAACCGCAAACACTAGAGGCTATTCGTTTTGCCCAAAAAGCGGGCGTAAAAATGATTTTTGCCTTGAATAAAATAGATAAACCAGAGGCAAATCCCGAACGAGCCAAACAACAGCTGAGCGAACAAAACCTCATACCGGAAGAATGGGGCGGCGATACGATTATTGTGCCTGTCTCAGCCAAAACCAAAGCCGGTATTCCAGAGCTACTTGATATGGTGTTACTGGTAGCAGACGTCGAAGATCTAAAGGCAGATGTCGATAAGCCAGCCGAGGGATTAATCATTGAATCTCATATGGAAAAGGGCCGCGGCCCCGTGGCCATTGCTTTGGTAGAAACCGGGACGCTAAAAAACGGTGACGCTATCGTGGTTGGTAACACCTATGGTAAAATTCGCAACCTTGAGTCAACCACAGGGGTTACGCTGAGCGAGGCGGGACCATCCACGCCTGTAATATTAACTGGGTTTCGAGCATTACCAGAGTTTGGTGACGAATTTACAGTGGTAGCAAACGAAAAAGTGGCCAAGAAAACTGCCGAAGATCGCCTGCGCCAGGCAAATAGCAACGCAAAGATGAACGTAAGCACCAGCCATGAGCTGCTTCGTATGATTAATCGCAACATCAACGTTTCTGAGTTTAATGTCATTGTTAAGGCGGATGTACAGGGGTCGTTAACGTCAGTTATCGACAGCCTTAAAACGCTTGAAAACGAAGAGGTGTCAGTTCGTATTGTTGGTAGCGGCGTAGGCAATATTACAGAAAATGATCTTCAGTTAGCGGGTACTACAGGAGCGGTTATTTATGGGTTTAACGTTTCATTTGCCAGCGGTTTACGGCAGCATGCAGTACGAGATCAAATAAGCGTACGCCTTTACAAAGTTATTTATGAACTTATTGACGATGTAAAACAAGAATTAACCAAGTTACTTGCACCAGAGGTGACCGAGACTGAGCTGGGTCGTTTAGTGGTTAAGGGCGTATTTAAGACAACAAAAACAGAGGTTATTTGCGGCGGCGAAGTTACAAAGGGTAAACTTGCCGTGCCTGCTTTAGCGCGAATCGAACGGGATGGTCAGACATTTGCTGAGGCCGAGGTGGTTGGGCTTAAGCGAGGCCCGCAAGACGCAAAAGAGGTACAGACGGGCGAGATGTGCGGGGTGTTATTAAAAACATCTGAAAAAGTCGAACTGCAAGAAGGTGACCGCCTAGAAGTTTATACGCGCCAAGAGGTTACAAGGACACTTTAAGCGAATAATAACGGTAAACGTAATGGAAGACAAGAATCCGTTTACTCCCATAGACGCACGATTTTCTGCCCCAGAAAACCTTGATGAGCATGAGCAAAAATTAGAAAAAAAAGACAAAAAGAAAAAAAGCCGCTTATCAGAATGGCTATCTAAGTTTTTACGTCCAGAAGTAGATGACGATGCTTCGCCCGAGGCCGAAGAAAAGCGTACCAAAACATGGCGGGTTGCTGAGGCTTTTCGAAACTTATTTGGCAAGGCTAGCGGTATTGAAACCAACGAGCTACCCGAAGAGCAGCTAGAGTCAGAACAAATAGCCGCCGAGCGGTCCTTGTACTTTCCGCTTACGACTGAGTTTTCTCCTCAGCCGGTGTATGAGCAACCTGATGTAGATTTGGGTAACGATAACAACAGCAGTGCCGAGCTTACGAATGAGGTTGAACAGCAAACCCCAGCGCATACGCTGCCAGACCAAACGAATAGTGCTCGGATCGAAGAGCTGCCCCTACAGAACAACCAGCATGGCATCGAGCGACCAGTTCCAGATTTATCAGAGATAGCAAAGGATGACGTTGAGCCTGCAAAAGAGCGCTTTGTCAGTTACGAGCAGAAGTTAGAGCCAGATAGGAGAGCAGAAAAAGAAAAAGAGGTTGTTATTGAGCGTGGCGGAGGCGGCGGCGCTGCTTTGCTGGGTTTTGTGGCTGCCGAGACATTAAGCCGTTCGCGCGATGCAAAAATAAGAAAAGAAGCAAAGGCCCTTAAAAAACAAGTTGACCAGCTTGAGAAAAATCAAGTGCAGCAAACAGTAGAATTAAACGAAGTTAGGGATAAAAACCGTCAGCAAATCGAGGCGTTACGTGAGCGTCGTAATGAGGCTGGGAGCGAAAACGAAGTAGTTATTGATCACGAAAAGCGCACGGCGCCTTCCCCTGAACAGCTAGCTCCTAAGCGTGAAGCAGTAGCCTATGAACAAGTTCCCCGCAGACCAGAGCAAACATTGCCCTCAAAGTCACGGGTTGAACGGCACGAACCTCTGGTGCGCACACACATCGAGACTCCCCGCGAAGCGGCCCCAGAGCATAAAGATGATGCACTGATCCTTGAGCAGGCAGAAAAGGCTGCCGAACGCGACATTCCGCTTGAGTCATATTACGAGCGACGCCATGAGGCAAAAGATGTACCAACTACACCGTCCCATAGTGGAGCTGCTACGGGGGTAGGTACGTCTACGTCATCAGATGATATACAGTTGACTACCTCTGTTTTGCCTGACCCGGTTAAAGCTCCGGCTATCAAGTCTCCCAAGCCAGTCCCTGATCTTTACGCGCAAGCCGCTAAACAAGGTGTATATGTTGGCCTTTTGATGATTGTTGCGTTTTTGATTATTGTGTTTATTTGGGGTTTGCGGTGATGTTACTAAGATTGTTACAATAAGACGTAAGGAGACTGTATGTTTAAGCTAAATAATGACTTTTTAATCGAGCTGGGTTTGGGAGAGCTGCCGCCACATGAGAAGAATCTTATGCTACGCCATATTTATGATGTGCTAGAGTTGAACGTTGGAACAAGGCTTGCCGAGCAAATGAGCAATCAGCAGCTAACAGAGTTTGAGCAGCTCATGCCAGCACAAGGTGATTCTGAAGAACAAAGACAACAAAAAGAGAAGTCAGCACTTCATTGGCTAGAGACTAATTTTCCTAACTACAAACAAATTGTGGCTGATGAGCTAGAGAAGCTCAAAAACGAAATTAAACAGGCAGCGCCCCAAATTTTAGCAGCAAGCCAGCAATCATCAGAGCAAGCCCCGCCTGCGGCAGCCTAAGTCTTTTTATAGTAGCCGCTCAAGAATTCTTTTATTGTCATTTCATTTTTACCAGCAGGCTTTAACTTCTCGATCCATAGTGATCCGTTACTTGTTGCAACCGAAAGCGCCGAGGCTTCCGGGGTAACCGTAATATCACCTGGCTTATCATCGATGCCAACACTCGCTACAGTATATGCCTTAGTAATTATGACTTCTTTACCAAGCAAGGTTGTTCGGCTGCCCGGCCAACCCATAAAGGCTCGAATTTCACGTTCAATTTGTTCAGCAGGCTTATGCCAATCAATCAATCCATCTTGCTTGGTCAATTTTCGTGAATAGGTTGCTCTATCGGGATGTGGTTGAGCTTTGGGTTTTATCTCTTCGTTCATGTATTTTGGCAGATACTCTACGAGTAATTGATGGCTTAGCTGTATTAATAGTTTTGTAAGTTCTGGAGTGGTGATAGAAGCGGGTATATGAAGGGTTTTTTGAGTAAGGAGTTTGCCGGTATCCATGCCAGCATCGATAAGCATAAGGCTAACTCCTGTTTTGGCATCACCAGACAACAGGGCAAAACTTATTGGGTCGGCACCGCGCCAGCGCGGCAACAAAGAGAAATGACTGTTGACGATACCAAACGGAAAATAATCTATTACGTTTTGACTGACAATAATACCAAAATCAATCAATACCGCAAGGTCACTCTTAACAGGTTTTTTAGCCACAAGCTCATCAAGCGCTTGTTTGTTCTGTACGGTATAAAAAGGGATTGCGAGTGCTTGGGCAGTATCAATGACCGGTACCGGGCCTTTATGGTGTTTTGGGCGCGGCTTTGTAATGACAGCTTCTATAGAGAAGTCTTTAGCTAACAGCTGCAATGATTCAGCAGCAACCGGCCCACTACCAAAGAATACGATTGGCTTTAATGTCTTTTTCATAATCTAATTGGTTAAGTTCTCCATTAGGTATTAGCTTAAAGAAGGCGTCTGGATTATCTTTTATATGATCAATAAATAGAATGCCTTTAGTATGGTCAATCTCATGCTGAAAGATTCGGGCCAGAAACCCTTTGGCGGTCATCCTAAACTCTTTACCGTGTTCGTTTAAAGCCTTAACTTTTACTGTAGTATAGCGAGGGACCTTGCCATAAATGTCTTTAATACTCAGGCAACCTTCATAATCCTCAACCACCTCACCCTCATATTTAGTTATTTCTGGGTTAATGAAAACTGCAAAATTGCGGTTTTCTTTATGTTCGGTATCTTCGCGGATGATAACAATTCGCAGCAATTGATCAATTTGGACGCCTGCCAAGGCCACGCCAACTTCGTGTTCTCGACTATCCTCCCAGGTAAGGGTGGTCTGCTTCATGTCTTCGATGATTTGCTTGATATCATCAGTAATGAGACCCACTTTTTGAGAACGCTGCCGCAAATGCGGATGAGGTAATGTAATTAGTTTTGACTTCATTGCTTGAGGGCTATTATAGCGTAAATCTATCACTTATAACAGATGGGTGGGGTCTATGTCATGCTTCCAGCCGCTTGGTAAGTTTTGGGCAATAGCACGTAAGGGCGCTCGATGTGATGACTTTATAACTAATTGCCAGCGATAACTGCCGTGCTGCTTTTCATAGAATGAGGGTGTAGGCCCCAGAATACTAATGCCGGGCTGCGCCTCAAGCTTTGTCTTAAGCTCGCTGGCTGCCTTTTGAGCGGAGGTGCGGCTTTTGCGTGATACCTCAAGTTTAAGCAAGAAACTAAAAGGAGGAAAGCCATGGGCTTTGCGATGAGCAATTTGTGAACTATAAAAATCATCCCAATTCTTGTTGAGGGCTTGATGGAGAAGCTGACTGTCAGGGTCTAGTGTCTGAATAATGATTTGCCCGCTTGCATGACCACGACCAACGCGGCCAATTGCCTGGCTGATAAGTTGGTAGGTGCGTTCTTCAGCCGTAAAATCAGGAAAGGAAAGGCTTGTGTCAGCATCGGCGATACCGACTAATCCCAGGCGGGGAATATCAAAGCCTTTTACAAGAATTTGTGTGCCAATTATGATGTCGATTTCACCCTTTTTAATGCGCTCAATTTGCTTATCGAGGCGCTCGCTTGTAAGATTATCACCATCAAAACGCGCAATGGTCGCTTCTGCAAATAGGTGACTACATTCTTTCTCGAGAGCTTTGGTGCCCGGACCCAAAAAGAGTACATCATTATGGCCGCAGTCGGGACAAGCGCTGGGCGCATTGGTTTTGTAACCACAGGTATGACAGCGCAACAAGAAGATATCTTCATGCAATGTAAGCGGTAGTTCGCAGTTAGGGCAGAGCGCTCTCCAGCCACAGTTAGGGCACATAATGACACGAGCGCTGCCGCGTCTATTAAGAAATAAAAGCGATTGACGTTTACCGGCTAACTGGTTTCTTATGGCCTCGATCAAGGTAGTACTTAAGCTGCTTGACTGCGTAAACTCATTTTTATCTAAGCGGTTAACAATCGTTGTCTTGGTTTGGTAGCCATTTTGCTTAATGGCCGGTTCTGTTAAGCGAATGATCGGAATATCTTTCTTGGTTGCGATGTACACGTCGCTTACACCTGGCGTAGCTGATCCAAAAATAATCCGCGCTTTATGCAAAAAGCCTAAGCGAGAGGCAACGCGTAAAGCATGGTACTGGGGTGCATTATCTTGTTTATAGCTGTCGTCATGGCACTCATCAACAATGATGCAACCAAGGTTTGAGAACGGGGCAAATAACGCAGACCGGGGTCCGATAACAATCTGGGGCAAAGGGTTCTCAAGAATTTCTTGCCACACCGCCCGGCGCTGGGCGGTACTTAGGCCAGAATGAATTACCTTGAGTGTTGATGGACTAAACGCAACCGATAAGTCTGCGAGCAGGTGAGTGGTGAGTCCAATCTCGGGTATTAATACCAAACCTGACCGATTGCGCCGTAAGCTTTGCTGTAGTAACTCAATATAGATCCGTGTCTTACCGGTTGCAGTATCCCCGTGAAGAATTGAAGTACCTTCTTGCCGGAGTATGGCGTCAATCGCCTCTTTTTGTTGCTTGGTTAAGGGCGGCAGTGTTTGGTTTGATTTAGGAGCATGAGCGGCAGTACGGGCACGAGGCTTCTCGGGCCAAGCCGATGGTAAGAATAACTGAGTAAGGCTACCTGAGCTAGCCGGATAGTACGAATTCATCCAGTCTATTAAACGTAGGCTTTCAAGCGGTAATTTACGATTGGTGCTTATAACCGTCTCAATCGGTTTTAGCGAAACGCCTTTTGGCGCTGGTGCGGTACGTTTTATAATGCCCAGCACGTTTTTACGCCGCAAGTTAACGCGTACAATACTGCCCGGCAAAAGTAAATCTGGTGATGTATAGGTTAGAGGTGATTTACCGTGGTAAGTTGTACTCCGTACCCACACTTCATAGGTATGCATACCTGCTATTATAAGAGACAATAAGATAAAAGGTTGAAAAACTTTCATTAGTCGCTATACTACATATACAGCGTTGTTCTAATAACAATAGATGCTTATGCTAGATACATTTATCACATCACGAGTGAGGAGGAAAATAGTAGTCGTGTACGCTAAGTACCCAGACTTTAAAACTCACGTCCGTGGTCTTGCCAAACTTATTAAAGAAGATGCCGGTAATATTCAGCGCGAGCTAAAAAAGCTAGAGAAAATCGGTTTTTTAATTTCGGAAAAACAAGGCAATACCAAAACCTATTACACGAATAAACACTTTATTATTTTTAAAGAATTGCAAAGTATCGTATTAAAATCGCAGCGTGTTAGCCAAACCCGAAAAAGTGAAGTAAATCGTTAATTTGCATTTTTCTATCTGTTAGAGTACAATATAACGCATGATTCAAGTTACACGTAAAGACTCAAAAGAGTCTGCAGAAAACCTATTGCGTCGTTTTACCCGTAAGGTTCAACAATCGGGTGTGATGGCAGTAGCCAAAAAAAACCAGTATTTTGAAAAACCAATGAGCAAAAGCGAGCGCCGCAAACGAGCAATTATTCGCAATGAACGCAAAAATCTGAAGGTTAAGCGAGTCAAACTAAGCCAGCGGTAATGGGTCTAAAAGCGCAAATAGATCAAGACTTAAAACAGGCTCTGCTTGGTGGAGATAAAATAAAGGCAAGCACCTTACGAGGTATAAAAAGCGCTATCTTAAACGAAGAGATTGCTCGTGGTGTTCGCGAGCAAGGCCTTGACCATGATAGTATTATCGTGTGCCTTAAAAAAGAGCTTAAAAAGCGACAAGAAGCTGTTGTGTTATATGAAAAGGCGGGTTCAACTGAACGAGCCCAACAAGAGCAAGCCGAACAACAAATAATCGAATCGTATCTGCCAGCAGCCTTATCTGAAGAAGAGCTTACCCGATTAGTTGACGATGCAATCTCTCGTCAGGGGCAGGTTACGCCAGCTTCCATGGGTGCTATTATTGGCTCTGTAAAAAAAGCTGCCGGCCCAGCAGCTGACGGCTCTGTCATTGCACAAATCGTAAAAAAGAAATTACAGGTTAAGGAATAGTATGATTATTTTTACGGGCGTCGCGGGTTCTGGTAAAAGCTTGCAGGGTAAATTGCTGGCTGATCGGCTAGGGTTGCCCTGGCTATCTACGGGCGAGTTTTTGCGTATGCTTATATCAGGAAAGCGCCGCCAGGACATGGTAGCCGGTAAGTTGCTTAGCGACAATGAAACGATTGAGTTAATACAGAAAGTGTTTACAATTGTTGATACAAAGAAAGAATTTGTCCTTGATGGTTTTCCTCGCACTGAGGCACAGGCAGATTGGTTACTTGCCCAGGTTAAGCACGGTCAATTGACAGTAACGGGGGTACTACATTTGCAGGTAAGCCCATCCATGGCTAAAAGGCGCCTATTGTCCAGAGGTAGGCAAGATGATACAGAAAAAGCAATTGCCGCCCGTTTTAAAGAATACGAACACTCAATTAAGCCCATGCTTCAAGATTTTATCAAAGCAGGTATTCCGGTGCATGAAATTAATGCTCGACAATCAATCGAAGCAGTTCATGAGGATATAAAAAAGGCTTTGACGCAGCAAAAATCGTAAAGGTATGTATACAAAAGTTAAAACACCGGTTGAACTAGACCGCATGCGTAAAAGCGGACGCATACTCGAAAATGTACTTAATTATGTAATGCAGTCTACAGAAGCCGGGATGAGCACATTAGCCCTTGCAGATTTGGCAGCAGATAAACTCAAAGAGCTGGGCGGAAAGCCGGTTTTTTTAGGGTATCATGGTTTTCCTCATGTTCTGTGTGTGTCGGTTAATGATGAGGTCATTCATGGCATTCCACGAGCTGACCATATAATCAACCAGGGCGATGTTATTAGTATCGATTTTGGAGTGAACTATGAAGGTATGATAACGGATGCAGCCCGAACATATGTTGTAGGAAAAACAAATTCAGCCGAGAAACTTCTTATCTCTAAAACTGAACAAGCTTTACTAACCGGAATAAATGTTGTTAAAAGTAGTACAAGGGTTGGGGACGTCGCAGCAGCAATTGAAGAAGTATTAACCAAAGCTAAGCTTGGAATCGTCAAAGAATATGTAGGTCACGGCGTTGGTCATGAACTGCATGAAGAGCCAAACGTACCCAACTATGGTCGTTCAGGAACGGGCCCGATGCTCGAGACCAATATGACTATCGCAATTGAGCCGATGGCCACGTTGGGCCGGCCTGAGGTTTATGTGGCAGACGATAATTGGACTGTAATTACGCGCGACGGGTCAATAGCTGCTCATTTTGAAGATACGGTTTTAGTCACCGAAAACGGTCCCGAAATTTTAACTCGTACGATTGAGTAAATTTTTTATCACCTTGCCGTAACAAGAGTATAAGCGTTATACTGCTTGCATGCGCGAACAATCTCCTCATTTTGTAGGCCTTGATATAGGTACAGGTTCGGTACGTTGCGTCGTAGGAATCTTAGACCAGCATGATGGCGCGAAAATATCCGTAATTGGCCATGGTAGTGCTACTAATCAAGGTATGCGTAAAGGTGTAGTTGCTCACATTGATGATGTAGCAGAGGCGGTTATTAAAGCAATTAATGAAGCAGAGCGGGTATCTGGTATTCATTTGCAACATGCGACCGTAAACGTTAATGGTGATCATGTGTCAGGTATTAACTCTCGTGGTGTCATTGCTATTAGCACTGCTAATAAAGAAATAACCGAAGCTGACAGAATGCGTGTTGAAGAAGCTGCTACAATCATAAAACTTCCTCCTAATCGCGAAATTATTCAGGTGTTTGCCAAGAATTATAGAATTGACGGGCAGGGTAATATTAAAGATCCAGTGGGTATGCAGGGTATCCGATTAGAAGTAGATACACACATTGTTACGGCGTTGGGCTCAAATCTTAAAAACCTTGATGCGGTAGTAGCCCGTGCACACATAGCACCCTCCCACTACACCGTTTCTAGTTTGGCAGCCGCAGAAGCGGTCTTGTCTCGACAACAAAAGGAATCAGGTACGCTTTTGCTCGACATTGGCGCCGGAACTACCAACATGGTGGTTGTAGAGGATGGAGAAGTTCAGCACGTGGGCGTTTTGCCGGTCGGGAGCAACCTCCTTACCAATGACTTGGCTATTGGCCTTAAGACTGATTTAGACATCGCAGAGGCGGTTAAGCTGCAGCATGCTGCGTTAAGTGAGCAAGCTAAAATTGGTACGGTTAGCGTGAATGTTCAGAAAAAAAACCATAGTTTTGATGCAGAAGATGTTGCATTAATTACTGAAGCACGGGTAGAAGAATTGTTTGAACTAGTAGAAAAAGAATTAAAGCGTATTCATCGTTCACAAAAACTGCCGGGTGGGGTAGTGATTGTAGGGGGAATGGCAAAATTACCCGGTATGGCTGAGTTTGCAAAGGAAAAGCTTCAATTAGCGGCCCGGATTGGTAAATTGCAGCCGATTGGTGGATTGATTGATACAGTAGCTGACCCGCAATATGCAGCTGCAGTGGGGTTGATGTTGCTTGATATGTTGCTGTTGCCAAATATTGCCGGTAATCAATCGAACCGTGGCGGTGGTACAGGAAATGTATTCGGGCTTGTCGAAGGAATGTGGCGTAAACTTAAACGCAAATAATGTTTAGAACGCAACGAATAATAAACATGCACATGCTGGATATGTAAAGAATGGAATGTGCATTGCAGTTGTTCAATGCGTGCCGTATACTAGAATTTGTTAACTAAGAGATAAAAGAGAATATATCTATGCCTCAAGTAGCACCAGCAATTGAAACATTTGCAGCAATTAAGGTGGTTGGCGTTGGCGGTGCGGGCGGCGCAGCAATCAATCGCATGGTAGAAGCCGGCGTTGAGGGTGTTGAGTTCATTGCCATCAATACCGATGCCCAAGCCTTACACCACTCAAAAGCAGACAAAAAGATTCATATTGGCAAAGAAGCTACGCGTGGCTTAGGCGCCGGAGCAGATCCTAGCGTAGGTGAGAAAGCAGCCCAAGAATCAGTAGATGAAATTCGACAAGCCTTAACTGGTGCTGACATGGTGTTTGTAACAATCGGTGCGGGTGGAGGTACCGGTAGTGGAGCTGGTCATATTGTGGCAAAAATTGCTAAAGAAGACGATACGCTTGTTGTTGGCTTTGCGACAAAGCCCTTTGCGTTTGAAGGCGAAAAACGTCGGCGTAATGCCGATGAGGCAATTGATAGATTACGCGAATCGGTCGATACGCTCATCATTATTCCGAATGATCGCTTGTTGCAAACCATCGATCGTCAAACCCCACTTGTTGAAGCATTTAAGGTAGCTGATGATGTCTTGCGCCAAGGCGTGCAAGGAATTTCAGACCTTATTACGGTTCATGGCCTTATTAACCTTGACTTTGCAGACGTTAAAACTGTAATGAGTAATGCGGGCTCAGCCTTGATGGGTATTGGGCGTGCTAGTGGTGAAGACCGCGCTACCAAAGCAGCGCAACAGGCTATCGAATCGCCACTATTAGAGGTATCAATTGATGGTGCTCGCGGTGTCTTGTTCAACGTTATTGGCGGTAATGACATGACAATGCACGAGATTAATACTGCCGCAGAAGCAATTACAAACGCAGCTGATAACGATGCTAACATTATTTTTGGTGCAAGTATTAATCCTGATCTTGGCGACGAATTAATTATTACGGTAGTTGCCACGGGCTTTGACGCCTCATACTTTACAAAGCGGCAAGCTAATGAGCCCACCCAGCTGCTAAAAACCGAAAAAGCAACTACCAAAAAAGATGACGAAGACATTAAAGATTTAGATATGAATCTCGAGCAACCCGCGCCCGAGATAACAACCGATGCTAATGATTTTCATAGTGATTCACCAATGCCAAATATCTGGGCCATTGACCAAGAAGACCATAAACCTGATCCGGCTGCCAGCGAGGCATCAGAGCTTTCTGAACACAAAGATCTTGATAAACCATCTTTCTTACGTCGTTTGCGTAAGCGAGGTCAGCAAAAAGCTGATGACGATACTCAGCGCTAAATTCTAAAACGTAATAAATAATACACCACAAAAAGCTTGAAAAACGCTATAGTTAGGGCTATGATTCTAAGCATAGACGCTATATATAGTAACCATAGCGATCGTACATTTATGATAGGTTAAAGGAGGTGTGCATAATGCGATGCAACCAATGCCACCATGCTGATACAAAAGTTATTGAATCTCGGGATGTTTCAGAAGGAGAGTCGATTCGTCGACGCCGGGCTTGCCCGAGTTGCAATAACCGATTTACTACCTATGAACGCCTGGAGCGTCCACAACTGGTAGTTGTTAAGCATAACGGTACGCGGGAGTTATTTAACCGCGAAAAGCTACTAAGTGGCTTATATCGCGCTTGCGAAAAAACCACCACATCAAATATGCAAATAGAGCGGCTTGTTTCAGAAATTGAGCAGCAGCTACATGCGTGTGGTGAGCCGGAGATTTCCTCTTCTAAGATTGGGCAGCTTGTCATGGATAAGTTGGCTGACATAAATGAGGTTGCGTACGTTCGGTTTGCGAGTGTATACAGGCGCTTTAAGGATATTGCAGGCTTTGAACAAGAGCTGTCGCAGATTCGCAAACATCAAACAGAACAAGCTAAGGCTTAAGAGACGTAGCTTTAGCTGTTCTCCTGGGTTCTTCAAGGTAATTGGAGGATCAAGGAGAGCTCATAGGTTAGCTGAGGCTGGCCAGAACTCTAAATAAAAACAAAATAACACTAACTACAAGTGAGGGTACTATGGGACAAACTACTACATTAGGGGTTGGTCGATACTTTACTCGGCCCAAAACAAAGGCATACGACAGTTTGCGCTGGGTAAAGAGAGATTCAATTATTAAAAACCCAATGACAGGTGACATGGTGTTTGAACAGCGCGATGTCGAATTTCCTGAAGGATGGTCATTGAATGCGATTAATATCGTAGCGCAAAAATATTTTACCGGTACACCCGGTACTGATGAGCGCGAAACATCATTACGCGACCTGGTTAATCGTGTGGCAGATACGATTGTACGCCAGGGACTTCAAGAGGATTATTTTGAAAACAAAGAAGAAGCCGAAGATTTTAAACAAGAACTAAAGTATATCTTAGCAACCCAGCGTGCCGCTTTTAACTCTCCGGTTTGGTTTAACATAGGAGCTCCCTCACGGTCTCAACAAGCGAGTGCTTGTTTTATTTTGGGCATTGAAGACACCATGCCATCAATTCTTAACTGGTACAAAGAAGAAGGTATGATCTTTAAGGGTGGTTCAGGTGCCGGTATTAACCTGAGTGCTATTCGTTCATCGGTAGAAAAGCTAGGAAAAAGTGCCGGTACAGCCTCTGGCCCGTTAAGTTTCATGCGCGGGGCAGATGCATCTGCTGGAGCAATTAAAAGCGGTGGCAAAACGCGCCGTGCTGCTAAGATGGTCATTCTTAATGCTGACCATCCCGATGTGGAAGAGTTTATTTGGTGCAAGGCAATTGAAGAGCGTAAGGCACGTGTATTGCAAGAAGCTGGCTTTGATATGAGCCTTGACGGCAAAGATTCTTTCTCGGTGCAATATCAAAATGCTAACAACTCTGTACGTGTAACAGATGAATTTATGCAAGCTGTAGTTGATGACGCAGATTGGCAGCTACGAGCAGTCACTACCGGTAAGCCGGTTAAAACCATCAAAGCGCGGGATCTATTCCGCCAGTTTGCGGAAGCAGCGTGGGAGTGTGCAGACCCAGGCATGCAATTTGATACCACGATTAACAAGTGGCACACTGCACCGAATGCTGGCCGAATCAACGCCTCAAACCCTTGTAGCGAATACATGCACCTTGATAACTCGGCATGTAACTTGGCATCTATTAACTTACTGAAGTACCTGAAAGACGACGGCACATTTGATATAGAAGCCTTTAAGCACACCGTAGAGGTTATGTTTACGTCTCAAGAAATTTTAGTGGGTTACTCTGAGTATCCGACCGAAGGAATTGGTAAAAATGCTCGGGCGTATCGTGAGCTTGGCTTAGGCTACGCTAACCTGGGCGCTTTGTTAATGGCGCAAGGATTGCCGTATGATTCAGCCGAAGGGCGCGCGCAAGCAGCTGCTATTACGGCCTTGATGACTGGCCATGCGTACGCAACCAGTGCAAAAATTGCTCGACGCGTTGGTCCGTTCAGGGGCTTTCATAAAGATCGCGAAGGCATGCTACATGTGCTTAAGATGCACCGAGAAGAAGTTTCTAAGATTGACGCCAGTCTTGTGTCTGAAGAGTTATTGAGCGCTGCTGCAGCCTCATGGGATGATGCGGTTGAGCTCGGAACAATGTTTGGCGTCCGTAACTCACAAGCCAGCGTATTAGCGCCAACCGGAACAATTGGTCTTATGATGGACTGCGACACCACCGGTATTGAGCCTGATCTTGGCTTGGTTAAGGTAAAGAAACTAGTTGGTGGCGGTACGATGCACATTGTTAACCAAACAGTGCCGCGCGCGTTGAAAGCGCTTGGCTACAACAAGAAGCAGATCGACGCGATTGTTAACTACGTTGACACCGAAAAGACAATTGTAGGAGCACCAGAGCTCAAAGAGGAGCATTTACCAGTCTTTGCATGCTCAATGGGCGATAACTCAATCCATTACATGGGTCACGTTAAGATGATGGGTGCGGTGCAGCCGTTTATTTCTGGTGCTATTAGTAAGACCGTAAACATGCCTGAAGACGTAACGGTTGAAGATGTTGAGCAGCTTCACATTGAATCTTGGAAGCTTGGCCTAAAGGCGGTTGCAATTTATCGTGATAACTGTAAAGTTGCACAACCTTTGTCGATGGCCAAGAAAGATGGCGACAAGAAAGAAGATCCTATCACGACGGCAATCGAAGATAAAATTGTGGTGAAGGGTGCTGTTCGTCGCAAACTGCCACGCATGCGCAAGAGTCGGACATACCGCTTCTTAGTAGCTGATCTTGAGGGCTTTTTCACCGTAGGTGAATACGACGATGGAGCGCCAGGAGAGTTGTTTGTTACGGTTTCTAAGCAAGGCTCCACACTTGCTGGACTAATGGATTCATTCGCCATTAGCGTAAGTCACGGCTTGCAATACGGCGTGCCATTAAAGAGCTACGTAAAGACATTGCGTGGTACAACCTTTGCGCCGTCTGGTGTGACTGATGATAGTGATATTCGCACGGCTAGTTCGGTGATTGACTACATCTTCAGGCGACTTGCGTTAGACTATTTGTCATTCGATGATCGTTTAGAGCTTGGCCTAGCGTCTATTGATGATATGCCAGAATCTCAAACATCTCTAATTGATGAACCGGTTGAACAGCCCAAACAAACACCAGTGCAATTAGTAGAGGCTAAGGTAACTTCTGAAGCTTCAAAGCAAGAACCTACCGTGGAAAAGGTTACCAAAGACGATAACGCACCGCTGTGTTACAACTGCGGTAACCAGACGCAGCGTTCAGGCAGCTGCTATGTATGTACGAGCTGCGGTAGCACTACCGGCTGCTCCTAGTTAAAAATCTAGAGCAATCTGCTGCGTCAGAAACTCGAGGTTCGCATTCACCGTATTAAACATACGTTTCATTTGCGAGCCTCGTTTCTTTCTTGCATATCCTCTCTAGATTTTCAACTAATGTGTAGTAATATGATGGTATGAAAGTGGTTATGTTGTATCGGCCAAATTCGGAATTTGCTCGGGGGGCAGAAGAGTATGCACGTGAATTTAAGCGTCGTACATTGAAGCACATTGAAATTGTCAATATTGATACGCCTGAAGGGTCACGGATGGCACAACTATATGGAGTTATGGATTTTCCAGCCTTTATTGCGGTTGCTGACGATGGTCAGTTACTAAATGCTTGGGCAGGCAAGCCCTTGCCAGTTATGAATGAGCTTACAGCGTATGCGCAAGAGTCTCGTTAGTGCTTGAACAATACCCCTGTTTTTGATAGTATTGAAGCATAAATGCGTTCAGGCAACTGCCTGATGAGCGGCTATCAACCGCGAAGCCCACGTAGTGAGCACTTGGCTACTACGGGGCGCGCAGCGAGAAGAACATTGATAATTTGCGATCATCGACCTTGCGCTTGAGTGTGAGGCAAGGAAGAAACGAGTAGCGGAGTAAGCGGTACTTATGGTACTGTGCACGAGCCACGGAGTTTCTGACAAAGCATCACACCAAGAATGACAGCGGAGTTGCAGCTCTGCTGCAAGCAGGCTGTCATGACGCATGTGTCGATAAGTAGACCTCGCCGGGTAAGCCCGTAACAGCAACAAATTAAGTGTCAAAAGAATCGTCTCTTTTGGAAGCCAGATGGTACCGTCCGCTAATCAGCGGATTCTGGCAGCCGGAAGAGGCGATTTTTAATAGGAAAAGTATGCAATATAAAGCAATCATTACCGATTTAGATGGAACAGCTGTTGACTCACCAACAGTGAAGCTTGCCAGTGAACGTCTTGCTAAAGCTGTGGGAAAGCTCCAAGAGTTAGGTATAAAAGTGTGTGCTGCCACTGGCCGTGCGCCGTCTTTTGCAAAAATCATGCTCTCAAGCATGAATCTCAAGGGGCCAGCCATCGTGTCTGGTGGCACAAAAATTATTGATCCAGAAAGCGGCAAGGATCTTTGGGTGTGCGGGCTCTCAGCAGAACAGGTCGTGCAAGTTAAGCAAAGGGTAAAGATGTTGCCTTATGGTTTCTTATGGAACGATTCCACCGAAGAAGACTATTTAAGTGGTGGCTGGAAGATTGACCAGCTGAGAGAAAATGAGGGGATCTACTTTTTTGAGATCTGTTTTGTTTCAGCCGAAGATTTATCGAATGTGTTAAAGCAGTTGGAGGACATTGAAGGCGTGGTCGTAACCGTTGTAGTCGCACAAAAACCGGGTACTCACGATTTGCATATAACCAATAAAGCAGCCACAAAGGAACATGCCATTTATGAATTAGAAAAAATGATCGGGATTGACAAAGCGGACATGATCGGTATAGGTGATGGCCATAATGACTTGCATCTCTATAATGCAGTCGGCTATAAAGTTGCAATGGGAAATGCGGTTCCCGAACTAAAGAGTGTTGCCGATAAGGTCATAGGTTCGGTCCAAGGAGACGGATTGGCAATTTACTTTGAAGAACTGGCACAACAAATGAAAAAGGAGATATGATGAGAAAGTGGTCAGACGATGAAGGTGTAGAATTTCGTAATAGCGATCTCTGCTACGGACGGGAATATAATCCTGGCAACGGAAAGATTGACATTGCCAAAATTTCAAGACGTGGACGTTTTCCGCAAAAAGGCTGGGGTTATCTTGAGGAGTCCTATGAAATGGCTGTAGTAGTGAGTGGCGAAGGTTATATTACTTCTAAGAAAGATGGTAGGGTGAAACTCGACAAAGGTGATGTAATTTGTGTCGAACCGAAAGAACGCTTTAGATGGGAGGGTGATATGGACCTGATTGTCCCTTGTGGTCCAGCTTTTGATCCCAGTAAGCACAAGTTGGAGGAAGAAGAATGAAGTTTAAATCAGGAACACGACGAAAACCGATTGAATACGAAAGATACTGGGTCGAGCGCTGGAAGCAGAATAAAACATTCGAAAAGTCTGTCGAACAGCGGCCAAAAAGCAAAAGCTTTACTTTTTATGATGGGCCCCCGTTTCTTACGGGTACGCCGCACCACGGCCACTTGCTTGTCTCTACGGTCAAGGACGCTGTGGCACGTTATCAAACAATGCAAGGTCATCGGGTTGAGCGTCGATGGGGGTGGGATTGCCACGGGCTGCCGGCAGAATTATTCGTTGAAAACCAGCTGGGTATCAAAAATAAGAAAGAAATTGGCACCAAAATCAGTATTACCGATTATGTGGCAGCGTGCCGGGCTGCCATGGTCAAGACCGGTACCGAATGGGAGGATACGATTGATAGGCTTGGCCGTTGGGTAGAATTTGAAGATGCCTACAAAACCATGGATAACGAATATATGGAGTCTGTTTGGTGGGCATTTAAGAAGTTATACGAAGAAGGTAAGATCTACGAAGGTGAAAAAATCCTGGTCTATTGTACTAAAGACGCTACGCCAATCAGCAAATCGGAAGTGGCTATGGAGAACAGTTATCAGCTGGATACCGACCCCAGTGTGTTTGTGTACTTTCAGATTGAGGACAGTGATGAGCAGCTGCTGGCCTGGACCACGACACCATGGACATTACCAGCCAATGTGGCTATTGCTGTCAATGCTACCCTTGAATACTCACTTGTCGAGTACGAAGGCAAGAAGTTTTATGTGGCAACCGATGCGCTTCATCGTGTGATGACTAACGAAAAGCACAAACCACTTGAGTATACGGTCGTAAAAACCATGCGCGGCAAGGACTTGGTGGGTAAAAAATACAGCCCCTTATTTGAAAACCGCGGTCCTGAGGCTCACCGTATTTTGGCAGCAGACTTTGTGAACGCCGATGATGGTACGGGCATTGTGCACCAAGCACCGGCGTACGGAGAAGAGGATTACGAACTTTGCAAAAAAGAAGGTGTACCAATCATATCTCTTGTTGACGAAAACGGTCATTATACCGAAGGCCGTTGGCTGGGAGAAAACATCTGGGACGTCAACAAAGAGATTGCCAAAACACTTGTCCGTGAGGGCAAGGCGCTCAAAGTTGAATACATCCAGCATGAGTATCCACACTGTCATCGCTGTGGTACAAAACTTATGTACCGAGCACATCCGAGTTGGTTCATGGATATCCAGGCACAAAAGCATGAAATGCAAGAAGCCACTGACAAAACGCGCTGGGTGCCCAAGCAGATTCAAGAAGGGCGCTTCCGCAACATTATTGAATCGGCACCAGATTGGAATCTAAGTCGCGACCGCTACTGGGCTACGCCAATTCCGGTCTGGAAAGGCGTGCGTAACGATGGCACCGAGATAGTGAAAGTGATGGGCAGTTATAAAGAATTTGAGGAGCTGACCGGCAAGAAGCTTAACGACTACCATTTGCCGATGGTCATGGACGTTACCTTTGAGTGCGATGGCATAGAAATGCGACATATCGGCAAAGTGTTAGATTGCTGGTTTGAAAGCGGTTCAATGCCGTTTGCGCAACACCACTATCCGTTTGAGAACAAAGAAAAGTTTGAAAATGGCTTTCCGGCAGATTTCATAACCGAAGCAATTGACCAAACTCGCGGTTGGTTTTACAGCCTAACCGCCGTGAACGTTGCATTGTTTGGAATGACGGCGTACAAAAATCTTATTTGTACCGGCTTTATTAATGCCGCTGACGGTAAAAAAATGAGCAAAAAACTGAAGAATTATACCGATCCTATGGAGCTCATGGATAAGTTTTCGGCAGATTCATTCCGTTTGCTGATGCTTTCTGCACCGCTTACAAGAGGCGAAGACTTTGCTTTAAACGATAAAGATGTAAGTGATATGGCTCGTAAGCTTGGTATGATCTGGAACATGTACGACTTCTTTACCATGTACGCCGAAGTTGACAAGTGGGAGTTTAACGGCGATTTAAGTGATCCTGCCCGAGATCTAACAAACCCACTAGATATATGGATTGTTAGCCGGCTGCATCAAGTTATTGCCGAAGTCAGCACGTATATGCAATCGTACGAATTGGCGGAAGCGGTGCGACCGATTCTGCCGTTTATCGATGATGCGTCTAACTGGTATGTTCGTCGTAGTCGCCGACGTTTCTGGAAGAGCGGTGATGATGAGGACAAAAACAATGCTTATAAAACACTCCACTACGTACTAGTTCAGTTAAGCATGGTCCTAGCACCGTTTACGCCGTTTTTGGCCGAAGAGCTGTATCAAAAGTTGACGGGTCGTGAATCGGTTCACTTGCTTGACTGGCCTGGTGGCGGACAAATTGATGAGCTCATCATAGACGATATGGCGAGATTGCGTGAAATCATCACTGATGGGCTATCACAAAGAGCGGCTGCCGGAATAAAGGTGCGTCAACCACTAAAGAAGATTACAGCTTCTGCGGCTGATGCAGAGCTATTAAAAAAATACGAAGAAATAGTTAAAGAAGAGTTAAACGTTAAGCTAGTAGAAGAAATAGGCAGTAAAAGCCTGAAAAAACCCACCATTGATCTTGTTGTATCGCCAGAGCTTAAACGAGAAGGGATGATACGCGAAGTGATTCGTCAGGTTCAAAATGCTCGTAAGCAAGCTGGCCTTAATGTTGATGATCGCATTATTTTGCAATTAATGACTACAGATGATCAGCTTACACAATCAATTACTGAGCACAAAGAGGTAATCAAGGCTGAAACATTAGCTACAAAAATGATAATTAACGAGCCGAGTGATTATGACCTATCTGAGGTTTTTATAGATGGTTCAAAGCTTGAATTAGCTCTAGCGAGGGTTGAATGAGAAGAAGTAGTGCAAGACGGCGTCCTAGTGTTAATCCAGAAAGATTGCAGCAACAGCTCGCAACTGAGGTTATTGATGGGCCACCCGAGCCTTTTGGTATAAGCAACCCTGTGTCACGAGCAGTTGCCCGAAGAGTAATGGCTGGTGAAATTGCAATTTGTGAAACTTGTTGTGAACAAGTAAAGTTTAGGGCGAAACGTCCCCACCAATACATGATACTTGCTACGATAGTGGATGAGGAAGGTAATTGGGTAAAAAACGAATACTACCACCCTCCTTCTTGTTACGACGAAGCCGGAGCGCCTTACGGTCCGGTATATACAATGTCGCCACAAGAGGGTGTAGATTTGGGTATTAGCGAACCCAAGATCAAAGAGGCTATTTAGGACACTTTACAGAGAGGTGTATATCTGGTACACTTTATCGGTAACTTTTCTCAACAGATAAGACGAATAGAAGAGATAATATGAGTAAAAAAGCAGTTATTGCCACTGGTGGCAAACAATATATTGTAAGCGAAGGCGAGACCTTAGAGGTCGAGCGCCTTAAAGACACCAAAGATAAGTTAACTTTCAATCCTCTTTTGGTGATTGATGGTGACACGGTGAGTGTTGGAACTCCCGAAGTAGCCGGTGCTACGGTTACCGCCAAAGTAGTAGAAGAAGTAAAAGCCGATAAAGTAACCTCTATTCGGTATAAGTCTAAAAAACGTGTCAAAAAGGTACGTGGTCACCGCCAGGTACTAACACGTATTTCTGTTGATAAAATCTCTTTGACATAATTCATTTCTTTAAAAAAGATTTACCCCTCTATGAAGGGATGGTATATACAGTGGTCGTAGTAAATATTGACTTATTAATGGAACTGTGATACAATATAGTATATGACTACAGCAGCAGAACATATGGCCTCGCCTGAATTTCAAGAGCGATATCGAAGAGATGTTGATCTAGTTCAGCGAGTACAAATAGGCTTTACACCAGAACAGCCAAGTGAAGACAATCCACGACCAAGAACAACTGATGGTGTGATGACCGAAGATGGAGCCAGTGCCTTAGGTGAGCTTTATCTCCATTATGAACCAATGATTCATAAATTTGCTCGCGATACTTATTTTAAGCTTGGTAGACCACCGGGATTTAGTATGGATGACCTGGACCAGGAAGGGTTTTACGGGTTATTTCGTGCGGCTTTAGGATGGAATCCCGAAAGAGCTCGGGGCGGTTTTCTGTCATACGCAAGCGTGACTGTATCAAGACAGATCATGAGGAGGGCTGAAGAAGTCAGTACTACTGTTCGTTTGCCTCATGATGTTCGAGACAAAGTAAAAAAATACAGAGGGATCTACTGGCAGTCATATGAAGATACGGAGCATATGCCTCGCAGAAAAAGAATAGCTCGTTTGATGGGTGTAAGCGTTGAAGCGGTAGATGATTTTGCGGTAAATGAAGCGTTGACGTATCAGATGGGCTCTATAAATGGGGGTTATTTTGAGGACGATCGCGATCAGCATAGTACTTTTGGCAAAACTCGGGACGATAGATGGAAACCGATTGATCCTGCTGCCAGCGAAAGGCGTGAAGTAGAAGAAGAGATATTAATTTCCGAAATTCAGAAGATAGTTAACGAAGCTTTAGTGTCTGGTTCGTCTACGGGGTTAAGCGATCGAGAAGCTGAAATTCTGAGGCTTCGTTTTTTTGGTAAAGATGGTAAACCGATGACTCATGACGAAATAGCCGAAGAATTTGGTGTAAGCAGGGAAAGAATAAGACAAATAGAATCTAAAACTCTCGCAAAGTTGAGGCATCCTGAAAGAGCAAAAAAATTGCGTGATTTATTACAAAACGCATAAACACCTAAAGTATTTGAGATAGTTGCGTGAAAATGCTACGCTTGAGGAGTGAAAAGCGCTACGGGTATGAGGCATATAATAGCGGTACTAAACCAAAAAGGCGGTGTTGGCAAGACGACCAGCACCATAAACATAGCAGCATATTTAGCGAAAATGGGTCGTTCTGTATTGATTGTCGATCTTGACCCACAAGGAAATGCTACCAGTGGTTTAGGGTTGGCTAAAAATAACGAGGTAACAACCTACGACGTGCTTTTGAATGGAGCTTTACTGGGCCAAGCCATTAAAGAAGTTGGCAATAGGGATGTAGCTCTTGTGCCAGCCAACGCTGAATTAGCAGGTGCAGAAGTAGAGCTTGTATCTCAGGCAAACCGTGAAACCAGATTAAAAGAAGCGCTAGCCCATGCCGCCTATGATTATATTTTGATTGACTGTCCGCCGTCACTGGGCTTATTAAGTATTAATGCACTAACGGCAGCCGATTCGGTGCTGATACCGGTGCAGGCCGAATACTATGCGCTAGAAGGCTTAACCCAGCTGCTTTCAACGGTACAGCGTGTTAGAGAGGGGCTTAACCCCAATCTAGAGTTACTGGGCGTAGTGGTTACTATGTATGACAGCCGTACATCTTTGTCAGACAGCGTATATAAAGAGCTGCAAAAACACTTTGGACCTAAATTGTTTAAAACAGTTATTCCGCGAAACGTGCGCTTAGCAGAAGCGCCAAGTCACGGTAAAACAATTTTAGAGCACGACAAATGGTCGCGGGGGGCACGATCATATAAAGCATTGGCAAAGGAGATAGACAAGCATGGCAATTAAAAGTGGTCTCGGCAAGGGCCTCGAAGCCTTAATTCCCAAAGAGTTTGATAGTACTTTACTACAAAGCTCTGAAAAAGTTCAAACGGTTCCGTTACGGGAAGTTAACCCCAATCCGGAGCAGCCCCGTAAACACTTTGACGAAGAGGCCCTACACGAATTGGCCGCGTCGATTAAATCGCACGGCATTGTGCAGCCTCTGGTTGTAACAAAAAGTGGCACAGCATATCGTATTGTTGCGGGCGAGCGACGCTGGCGAGCGGCCAAGTTAGCTGGCTTGACAGAGGTGCCGGTTATTGTTCGGTCATTGAAGCAGCTCGAAGAGTTAGAGGTCGCGATTATTGAAAACGTACAACGTGTTGATTTATCGCCGCTTGAACAGGCTCTTTCTATTGAGCGCCTGCATGATCAATTTAGTCTTAGCTACGGTGATATCGCCAAAAAGCTCGGCAAGGCAGTGCCGACTATTCACAATACGGTACGGTTATTACAGTTGCCAAATGCAGCCAAAGAGGCACTGCAGTCTAAAAAGATTAGCGAAGGACACGCCCGCGCCATACTTGCCTTAAAAGACGCTCCCGATAAGCAGGCTGAATTGCTTGATTCGATCATAAAACAGGGTTGGTCGGTTCGCCAGGCCGAGCAATTTGTAACAGGTTCACGGCAAGCACAACATAAGCCAAAGGCAGTGAAGCACCATATGGCTACTAGTAATCAGCAAACCCAAGCTTTATCAAAACAGTTAAAAACCCAAGTTTCTATAAAAAGAACCGCAAAAGGTGGAAGGTTAGAGGTTTACTTTAAAGACGATAATGACTTAGAGCGGATTGCTCAGCAGCTGTTATCTTAAAACGTTCTAGCCTTGTTTAAGGGGAAGATCCTAATGCCTAATTTACCCACAATATCTTTCGCGGCGACATTACCAAAGTAACGCGAGTCTAGCGAATTGTTGCGGTTATCGCCTAAGACAAAAACTTCACCCTCACGAACAGTTATATCTACGTCGTTGCCGTTACTTGAGGGTGTAATTGTTTTTGCATACTCTTGCCCTTGATCAGGGTTAAAACCATTCGGATTTTGCTTGTTATAAACGGTAACTCTGCCATTACGAACCGTCACGCGTTCGCCTGGCAAGCCAATCACGCGTTTAACCAGCTGGCGATTACCCTGACCAATACCAGATTCATCGCGGCTAAAAATGATTACTTCGTAGCGAGAAGGTATAAAGTCTTTACCGGTTATCCGAGCCAAGGTGCGTGGTAACTTATAAACTATTAAAAGATCCTGATTTTGAAGAGTTTGTTCCATGCTGGGGCCATCTACTTCGTATGACTGAATAACAAATAGTATCAGTACAAGTGCCAGCAGCGGGGCAGCCAAAAAGAGGACTATCGTTGATACAATATTGCGCCAGTTCTTGCTTGTTTCACCAGCGGCGGGTGCGGGTGACTGAGGCTGATAATTTGTTGCATAATCAGGCATTACAGATAATAACTATACGGGATATAGTCAGAAATAGCCATAAAAGCTTTTTACAAATATCTTTCATATCTGGCCATTTGACGGTATACTAAAGACCACGTGCTATGGATAATTTCCGAAGATCAAAACGTGTAGCGAATACGAAGGACTTAGATGGAATTTTACGTTCCCGAATGCGCCAGGGTAGTGGTTTTTCTGCTAGGCGTACAGCTACGCGCAGTTCGAACATTGCTGACCGGCCAACCGAGGCTCGCATCGGCAATTTTAACCGAAAAGAGGGGTTTTTGGCTAGAAAAACTAAGCCAATTGCTCCTGATGGCCGATCGCTAGGAAGGCAGCCAAGAGCCGTCCGTAACCCTATTGACATGACGATAGAAGAAAAACCTTCTCATGCTAGAAAATCTAAGAAAAGCCGCGATTGGCGACGCATTTTTAAGCGCACCGCAATCGGGTTAGCATTGCTTGTCTTGGTTACGGGTGGCTATCTTGGCACCAAGGGGTTATTGAAAGCTCGTCAGATTTTTAAAGGTGGCGGTGAAGATGTTCTATGGAGCTGCGAGCCCAATCCTGAGTCACTAAAACAAGAGGGTGATGGGCGGATTAATTTCTTAATCCTAGGTAAAGGGGGGCCTGAGCAGCCAGATGGACCCGATCTTACTGATACCATTATTGTGGCTAGTGTTGACCCTTGTAACAACGAGGCAGGACTACTTAGCATCCCTCGAGATCTTGCGGTAAAGATGGAAGATGGTGAAACCGTTAAAATAAACCATCCTTATGCTCTGACAAAGATGGCTGCTCGGAGAGAAGGTAAGTCTGAAGAAGAAGCTGAAAAGGCCGGTATTGAAGCTATAGAAAAAGTTGTCGAGAATGTAGTTGGTTTGCGTATGGATCGCTATATCATGCTTGATTTTACAGCGTTTGAGCAAGCAGTTGATGCTGTTGGGGGTATTACCATTGACGTCAAGAAGTCTGTTACGGAACAGATGCGATTAAAGGGTAAACAGTATCGATTAGACGTGCCTACAGGTACCCAAGAGTTCGATGGGTTGCGTGCGTTAGCATATTCACGATGTCGCCATTGTGATAATCGGTCTGACTTTGGTCGATCCGAGCGTCAACGAGAAGTGATTGTTGCGCTACGCGAAAAAGTCTTCAGTCTTGGTACTTTTAGTAATCCAATTAAAATTTCCCAGTTAATGGATGCATTTGGCACGCGGGTTCGTACCAATATAAATGGCAATGATGAAATTAGTAAGCTGTACGGAATTGGACAGTCAATCGATGCTTCTCGAATTAAATCAGTCAGTCTTGTAGATGAGCCAAATGTTTTGATTGGAAGCGGCGGTGCCAGCTTAGGGCTTGGCTCTGTCCAGGTACCTAAGGCAGGCTTGTACCGCTATGATGAAATAAGGGCATTTGTAAGAACTACCTTTGTAGATGGCTTTATCAAAAAAGAGGGTGCCAATATCGTAGTCTTAAATGGCACTACAGTACCTAGTCTTGCCAAAGCAAAGGGTGAAATGCTGCAGTCATACGGATACAACGTGAGCGAAGTTGGCGATGCGCCGACCAAAGACAATCCCTCAACCCAAATTATCGACCTAAAGAAAAAAGACACGAAATTTACCAAGCGATACCTAGAGCTTCGCTTTAAGACAACTGCAACCACTAAATTGCCTGAAGGGTATACACCACCCGAGGACGCTGATTTTGTTATAATAGTGGGGCAGAATGAAACGAGTAACCGCTAAAATTAAGCCCGCCGCGGGCTTTTCATACCTATTCCACTTGTTCTTAACCGTACTACTACCGTTAACGGTCTATGTACTCGTTCGTCTTAATCTTGTGCCGTTAGCAGTAATTTTGGTTATTGTGAGTAAGTGGCGCATGTTTTCGGTGCGGCCTCGACACTGGCCTGCAATTATCAGAGCAAACGCGGCTGACATTATTGTTGGGATGGCATCAATTATCTTTATGATTAATACCTCAAGTGGTTTGGTTCAGCTAATTTGGGCAGTAGCGTACGCTCTTTGGCTGGTTCTTATTAAGCCTAGTTCAAGCGTGTTGGGCGTATCACTACAGGCCTTTGTTGCCTTTTTGTACGGCATTACTGCCGTTTATTTAGAGTGGGGAGCATCAGATGCGTTGATACTTATGGTCATGACCTGGCTGGTTTGTTATTCTGTTGCACGACATTTTTTGACTAGCTTTGATGAGCCACACGCACCCTTTTTAGCTAATATGTGGGCGTTGTTTGGCGGCAGTCTTGCCTGGCTACTTTCGCACTGGTTGCTGTATTACCAGGTGTTTTCACAAGTCTCTTTATTGTTGGTGGTGTTAGGTTTTGGTGTGGGCACGCTCTATTATCTTGATAAAACAGATCGTTTATCGTCACTACTGAGGCGTCAAATTATCTTTATTATGATTGCAATTGTTATAATAACATTAGCATTTTCTGACTGGGGAGATAAAACAATATAGGAGGGGCAATTGGAAGAACAGCAGTCAAATCAAGCACCTATTTCAAAACCAGGGTCAACCTATAAAAACAGTGCATCTAAGCAAATGCTTATAACTATTGCGGCAATATTTTTTGTAAGTATTGGATCCGGTTTTGTGGGTGGCTTAGTAGGAGTAAATTATAAGAATAACACCCAAGACAACGCCGCAAGTGTAGAGCAGGGGCGACAAGTCATAGAAGAACAAAGTGATCTCATTAGCAGCATCGCTAAAGAAGTGGGGCCAAGCGTGGTATCAATAGACGTGACGAGCCAAAGTCAGACCGAGACGTTCTTTGGCCCTCGAGCCATACAGCAACAAAGCGCTGGAACAGGCTTTATTATTAGTGAATCTGGCTACGTCGTCACAAATCGCCATGTTATTCCTGAAGGGGTTACGCAAGTAAATCTGACGATGTCAGACGGCACTGTCTTAGATGAGGTTACGGTAGTTGGCCGAACTGCCAATTCTGATCCGCTTGACGTGGCATTCTTGAAAATTAATGACACTAAGGGCAAAAAACTTACCGTGGCGAAACTGGGTGACTCTAGCAAAATGGAGGTGGGCGACACTGTTATTGCAATCGGCAATGCGTTAGGGCAGTTTCAAAACTCGGTTACATCAGGAATTATCTCTGGTTATGGGCGGAGTGTAGAGGCGTCTGATGAGCGCGGTTCAAACGCAGAAAATTTGCAGAACCTCTTCCAGACCGATGCTGCTATCAACCAAGGAAACTCAGGAGGTCCCCTTGTCAATAGCGATGGAGAAGTAATAGGAATCAACACGGCGGTGGCGGGTGGATCAGCCCAGAACATTGGTTTTGCGATACCAATCAACGACTCGAAAGGGCTTATTAAGGGCGTGCTAGAAAACGGCAAGCTCCAGCGGCCATACCTTGGGGTGCGTTATATTCAGCTAAATCCTGGCAACGCAGAAGAGTTGGGCATAAGCGTAACCGAAGGTGCGTACATTGGCGGTACAAGCGGATCGGGCATAATCGCGGGCTCGCCTGCACAACAAGCTGGGCTACAAGATAAAGACGTGATCACTAAGGTTAATGGCCAATTGGTTGATCAAAATAATACGCTTGCCTCTGTTGTGGGGCGATTTAGTGCCGGTGAATCGGTAGAGATAACATTTATACGTGGTGGTAAAGAACAATCCGCAAAAGTTACGCTAGGCGAGCTACCCGCTAGCCAATAAATTTAAAAAGCTGAACTAATCCATCAGTATCTACTAATGCATAACGAGCAGTTTTGGCAAAGGTACTTTGAGTTTGATGTTGCTGAGGTAAACTTTCAGTTAAAACATATCTACAGCTTTTAGAGCTGGCAATTTTTTGCCACAGGGCTTTGTATAGGCTCATGCCGCCATTGTCCGCAAATAGGGCAAGAGACGGCTCATACGCTAGTTCTGGTGCCAACTCCATATTTTTTGGCACGTAGGGTAAATTAGCGACAATTACGGTGTAATTGGCCGCCTGGGGCAACAAGTCAGCCTGAATAAATAAGCAATCGGCACCTAGTTTCCGTGTATTCTTACGGGCGATTCTTAGTGTTGTAGGGTCCAGGTCAAGCAGCGTGACCTTGTTTTGGGGCAGCTCAAGCTTAAGTGTGATGCCTAAAATGCCAGAACCGCTACCCACATCAAGGATCGTTTCGTGGGTAATATTGTGTTTTTTTGCCAAAGTAATAAATGCTTCTGATTCAGGGCGGGGTATGAGTACATTTTTATCGACAAAAAAGTCACGGCCGTAAAATTCAACCGTATTCGTAATATAGGCAATTGGCTCACGGTTCATGCGTCTAGAAGCAAGTTGATCTAATAACCGTAACTCGGCTTGTTTAAGCGTTGTCTCTGGATGGGCCAGTAAAACCGCCCGGTCACGTTTTGTGACGTATTCTAAAAGAATGATCGCATCAAGGTTATACGAGTCGATGC
>CAZNZL010000006.1:0-18055 GCA_964577565.1 uncultured Candidatus Saccharibacteria bacterium
GCGTACGGCTGGGGGCCGTGAGGTCGCAGGTTCAAGTCCTGTCACCCCGACCATAAAAATTATGTCTGAGAGATTAAATATTGATGATGTATCACACATAGTCCACGAGGCTTATATTCCTTTTGCTGCAATTGAGAGGGCGATTCCATGGCCTAACAGAGAAGGTAGATTAGAGAACGATGCAGAGCATTCATATTCGTTGGCACTTGTGGGTATAGCATTAGGTGAAAGATTGGGATTAGATCCAGCCAGGATTGCTTATTATGCAACTGTTCATGATCTCCCTGAGCTATACGCTGGAGACACATCAGTGTGGGATGAAAAGGGGCGTGAAACTAAAGCAGCAAGGGAGGAGGCTGCTATTGAAGAAATAGGGGTAAACTTTCACCGAACCCCCGAATTAAGACGGGCTATGCTTAAGTATGAAGAACTCGAAGACGAAGAATCGAGATTTGTGTATGCACTCGATAAACTATTAGCAGTTCTTATGATTATTGAAAATGGTGGAAGCTTTTGGAAGAACAACGGAATATCCTATGAAATGCATCGCAAAAAGGCCAGTGAGATGATAGAGAAGGTTTCCGTGCATCCAATCGTCGGTGCATGGTATCAAGAGCTGCTGGAGTATATCGAAGCAGATAGGGTAAGGTTATTTGCTACTGATGAACATCGAATCTCCGTAAGAGAGAAAATGATAGCCATTGGCAAGCGCCTCATCGTAGGCACGCTTAAGGTTGTCCCAGTCGGCAAACGCAGCGGCTAGCATTAAAACAGTGGTTTTGGGCGCATGAAAGTTAGTTAGAAGCGCATCGACTACTTTAAACTGGTATCCTGGGTAAATAAATATATCGGCTTCTCCTGACATGTTAGAAGGGACTTGAGCAAGAATTTGTGGAGCACAGTATTCCAGCGTGCGGGTAACGGTAGTGCCAACGGCAACAATACGATTACCTGTTGCTTTGGCAGATTGTATTGCCGCTATTGTGTTAGCGGGTATTTCAAAGTATTCACTGTGCATTTTGTGATTTTCTATAGTGTCCACACGAATCGGTAAAAAGGTGCCAAGACCGACATGAAGGGTAAGATATACCACTTGCGCACCTTTGGCCTTAATCTGATCAATAAGCTCTTGAGTAAAATTGAGCGATGCTGTCGGGGCCGCTACTGAGCCGGCTTCTTTAGCAAACTCTGTTTGATAGCGCACCGCATCTTCAGGGGTATCTTGCCGATGCAAGTAGGGCGGCAAGGGTATATGCCCAGCACGCTCACTGAGCGCCAGCAGGTCGTCTTCAGATGAAACATGGGCAATGCCGCCTGCTTCTACGCTATCAATACGAATAGTAGTTCCGTTAATAGAATATTGTTGGCCTTGTTTGATTTTGCCTTTATAGAGCACTTTCCAGCGGTGAACATCAACCTCATGTGCGTGTCGTTCTAGCAGGAGGAACTCTCGTTCGGTGCCTTCTGTAGAGGTAGCAAGCAAACGAGCTTTAATTACTTTAGTGTTATTAAGCACTATAACATCACCCTGCTTGATGTAGTCGATTATATTGAAGTACTGTCGGTGAGCAATTGCTCCCGTGACTCTATCAAGCACTAGGAGTTTGCTCTTGCCTCGGGTTTTTGGAGGGTGAGCGGCAACCTTCTCGGGTGGTAGGGAATAGGTAAAATCATTGATATGCACGCAGTCTATTCTAGGGTAGAATAGATGAGAATGAAAAGCCTAAAGTTTAATCACATAGAAGCAGAAAACATACAAAAAGGTATCCAACGGGCAACATTACGTGTTCGCGATGAGAAAAATATCTCGGTTGACGATCGCATAACTATCATTGATAAGGTAAAAGAAAGCGACCCCGCCTCATGGCGCGCGATCGGCACCGCGCATATTAATAAAGTTACCGAGCAACGATTTGGTGACTTAAAGCTAGAAGGGGCGGCGTTTGAGCAGTTTGGATCGACCGCAGAGCTGTACGAGCAAATGACCATTTTCTATGGCGACCCAATTGATGCCAACACGCCAGTAAAGGTTATTGAGTTCGATTTTACGCCGCTCAATGAGCCAAAAAAACTCGAAGAACTAGATGTAAATAAGTCAACAGTAGTGCGCGAAATTAAGCTATACGGAGACGGTGGCTCCAGGGGTAATCCTGGCCCTTCGGCTAGTGGTTACGTGCTCATGGATATGGATGACAATGTGCTTGAAACAAATGGCGAGTATTTAAATATTACCACTAATAATCAAGCAGAATACCATTCATTGCGGCTTGGTTTAGAGCGTGCGCGTCAGCTTGGCGCGGAAACGGTACATGTGTACATGGATAGTTTACTTGTTATAAACCAAATGAAAGGTATTTTTAAAGTTAAAAACCAAGAACTTAAACCTGTCTATATGGTAATTCAAGAGATGCTAAAAAGTTTTAAACACGTTGATTTTACGCATGTGCCTCGTGAGCTGAACAAACTAGCTGATGGAGAAGTAAACCGTATTTTAGATAGTAATGTAAATATGGTATAATAAGTATCGCCAGGTTATCGGCTAGCTACCCCATATACTTGGGGAGGAAAGTCCGGGCAGCATAGGGAGGGACAGTTGCTAACGGCAACCAGGGGTAACCCTAGGGAAAGTGCCACAGAAACGAAACAGCCCCTTAAAAGGCTACGGTGAAACGAGTGGGGTAAGAGCCCACAGCTTTCTATGGTGACATAGAAAGGAGGTAAACCCTGTCTGCTGCAAGGTAGCATATCTTTCTGTCTTAGGACGGTAGTGTCCCGCTAAGATGTGCGCGTTAATTCCGCTTGACCTGTTGGGTGATCAACAGGCTAGATAGATTGCTAGCAATAACAGAACCCGGCTTATAGATAGGCTGGCACATGAAAAACCACCTCGAGTAAAAGGTGGTTTTTCTTATTAACTTGGTACCGTTACTTTTTAGAGGCTTCTACGATAGCGCCGAAAGCTTTTGGTTCGTTAACGGCTAGTTCTGCTAAAACCTTACGGTCTAGGGTAATACCCGCTGCTTTAAGTGCAGAAATAAGCTTACTGTATGTTGTGCCGTTTTCTCTCGCAGCAGCATTGATTCTAATATTCCATAGTTGCCTAAAGGTACGCTTGCGGTTCTTGCGGTCACGAGTTGCGTTTTGTAGTGATCGTACCACCGCTTGTTTGCCGCGACGTATACTGACGCGGTTACCGTGGGACATACCCTTGGTGGCTTTTCTGATCTTATTATGTTTATGGCGAGCAGTTACGCCTCTTTTTACTCTCATCTTTTAAACTCCTAGCTTTCTTTTTATTGCCTTTGCAGCTTTACCGGTAACGGTTGTTCGGATACTAAACGTACGCTTGCGTGAGGCACTTTTCTTAGAAAGATTATGACTTTTAAAGGCATGGCCATGCTGAACCTTGCCAGTTTTCGTAACTTTTATTCGATCTTTAGTACCGCTATGTGTTTTTAGCTTTGGCATGAGTGTTACTCCTTACTACGAATATTAGTTGTTTGCCGCTGAACTGAGGGGCTTGTTCTACGATAACTGTATCACCCAATCTGGCGATAATCTTGTCTGCTAATGCAAAACCGATGTCTTTATGAGCAAGTTCTCGTCCGCGATAAAAAATAGCAAATTTTACCTTGTGACCATCTTCTAGAAAGCCGATAACTTTACGCAGCTTAACGTCAAGGTCATGTTCGCCAATCTTTAAACCGAGTCGTATTTGTTTAACGTCGGTTGCTTTTGCGTTCCGCTTGCTTTTTTGAAGTTGCTTTGTCCGCTGGTAGTTGTACTTACCCCAGTCAATGATTTTAGCAACCGGAGGGTTGGCATTAGGGGAGACCTCTACAAGATCAAGTCCATGTTCTTGTGCCGCTTGCAGCGCTTCTGCGCGGCTTAGGATCCCAAGCTGCTTCCCGTCATCGGTAATAACCCGAAGCTGCGGTGCCCGAATACCTGCATTCAGGCGTGCCTCTTTGCTAATATTTCGTCTCCTTTTAATAATTAGTGACTTCCGTAAATTTTAACAGATACTACAACAGGGGTCAAGCTAATCATTTATAACATTACCACTTTTTTAGGGCGATATTGCACGGCCTCTGTTATATGCGTAACGGTTATGGTCGGGCTATTATCGAGATCGGCAATTGTTCGAGCAACTTTTAGGGTTCGCATATAGCTACGAGGCGAGAGTTCAAGCTTCTCGGCAGCTGCATTTAGTATCTGTTGGCCTTCTGGTGTTAGTTGAGCCAGCTTTCTCAGCTCGGTGCTTGTCATTTCGCTGTTGGTTTTTGCAGTACTGTTAAATCTTTGCTGTTGTTGTTTTCTGGCGGCTTGCACGCGTTTCGCTACGTTTTTGCTTGATTCGGTAGCTTGATCAACGTTAAGAAGTTTATTATGTTCAATATTTTCTACGTCGGTAAAAATATCGATTCTATCAAGAATCGGGCCAGACATCTTTCGTTGGTAGCGAATAATTTGCTGCGGTGGGCATGTACATTCTTTGTGGGTGCCAAAATAGCCGCATGGGCAGGGGTTAGCGGTAGCAATGAGCATAAAATTTGCCGGAAAAGTAAGCGTGTCTTTGGAGCGAGCGACTGTAATAACTTTATCTTCTAGTGGCTGTCGTAAAGCCTCAAGAGCTGGGCGGCTAAACTCCGGAAACTCGTCAAAGAAAAGAATACCTCGGTGACTAAGGCTAATTTCACCGGGCCGCGGACTTTTACCACCGCCGATGATCGCAATATCACTAGCACTATGGTGTGGTGCCCGGAATGGTCGAGAGGCGACTATTTTATCAAACTCTGGGCTGGCAAGACTGTGCATATGCGTTACTTCTAGTGCTTCAGAGGGGTCAAGAGGAGGCAAGATACTTATTGTCGCCTTGGCTAGCATGCTCTTACCAGTTCCGGGTGGGCCGTTAAGCAGAACATTATGTCCGCCAGCTGCGGCAATCTCTAATGCTCGTTTTGCACGTGCCTGCCCAACTACTTCGCTAAAGTCTGTCATCGAAGCGTTAGAGGTGTGGGATGGCAATGAATGGCTTGGCTCATTAGGGGTAATTTTTTTAATTATGCTATTGCCAGTTAAGTGTTGGTAAAGCGTAGCGAGAGATTCGGCTGGCGTTATGGTAATATTTGGCACCAACCGGGCCTGACCAATGTTACCAGCAGGAACAACAAAGTCTGTATAGCCCTTCTGTTTAGCGGTAATAATTTTGCCAATAATTCCACGCACTGGCCGTATAGAGCCATCAAGGCCAAGTTCACCAATGACAATAACGTGTGCCGATAATGCGGGTACGGCTGACATGCTGCTTAGGATTGACAAAGCAATAGCAAGGTCTAGGCTTGTACCATCTTTGGGCAAATCTGCCGGTGCCAGGTTAATGGTAATACGCTTTTTAGGCAACACAATCGAGCTTGACGCAAAGGCATTGCGGACACGCTCTTTAGCTTCGTCAACAGCTTTATTTGCATAACCCACAATGACAATATTCGGCAAGCCGTTTGATAGCTGGCATTCTACGTCAACAATAAGCCCACTTAATCCAGCTTCAAATACGCTTTTTATGGCTGTTCCCATAACAATATGGCACGATTGTAGCAGGTGAAAAAAAGTTAAGCAAAAGCAAAACTCATCGCGGGGAAAGCGATGAGTTTTTGCGAGTTAGTTTTTTTTGTTGGTGAAAAGCTTTGGTTTTTGATTTTGTCTTTGGATGGAACAACGGCTTGCGAGAAGCCGTTGTTTTTAGGGTCGTTTTTGTTTTTGAGCACTTTTTTTATTCAAGTGCTGATTACATCTTATAAATTACAAAAACAACTGTCAACAAGTTTATGGCTATTTTTTTATAAACCTGTGTATAACTTTTTCATTGTATTCACTACAAATGCTATGGCGGCATTGTAAAAAGTAATTTTTTAATACTACAAGGGCATTGTTGGATGTAAAATTAAGGCCTAAAATGGGCGTGTTTAAATGCCTAAAAATATCAAAACGCAGACTCATTTAAGCATCCAATTTTTATACAAAAGAACGCTTCTGCCTAGCCTAAGTTGAGTTAGCAAACAAATCTCTGTATCGCTTAAATAATACAGCCAGCCGGATAATACTAGGTCTGCAAGTAACAAAAAAACCGCCTTTATATTTATATTTTTGAGAAGCCGGCCTGCAGCGCTTCTATGCATATATACCGACCTGATTCGTAATGAATAAGTTATTCGCGTAAGTAGGTGCTCAATTAAGGCAATAATAAAAATCCATCTATTGTTAAACAGCAAAGTTTTTGACGCTCAAAAAAACTTTGCAGCCATACTTTGTAGCGCCTAAGTATATTACTTGTTGTTTTTGTCGAATTTTCGTGTGCGGATCTTTTTAACAAATTCAGCAGTCTTGCGCGTCCCAAAACAAAAAACCACCACGCCGATTATTTATCATAATTTTAAACCATAATATGAACAGTATGCATAGGTCCCGTAGTGCAAGGGAGGCAAGATTTTTTGAATCATATAGTAAGTTATTACAACATAATGAATACAACAAATTATTAATTATACGTATACTTTAAAGAGTAAAACATAATAAATACAACAAATAATATTGACTTAATGAGATTTTTGTAGTAAGCTGATGGCAGTGGAGTTAAAACAAAAATGTGTGTCGGCGCTCATAATTTGCGAATAGCAAATTTGAGCGGTCAGTCATAGTCAGGACGGTAAGCGCTACATAAGTCATACGTATTAAGAGCGGATTTGCCGTCCGGCTTTCTATTTATTACGGTAATATAAAACTATATGGAATCACATAAAAAAAGCGTAGCTGGCTACTTTTTGTTACTTGTTATAACGATAACCTTTTTTGTAACAGTTAGTCCTGATAGTTTACCCGTAATTTTTATGTTGGTTCCATTTTTTTTGATTTTTCTTGTTCTTTTTATTGGTATCAATCTAGCGCTACGACGTTTTTTTTATTTTAAATCTCGAGTACGACACTGGTTAGCGCTTGTGTTGAGTGTGTTGCCCGTGCTGTTACTGATTATTCAGTCTATAACTCAATTGACTTTTAGGGATGTTCTTCTTACGGTAGCAATTTTAGTTATCTTGGTGTGGTACGTATCAAAATCAGGCGCTGCGACATAATTTTAATAGTAATAACAAGGGGTTGTTTGCTATAATTATCTCTGATATGCATCCAAATGAAAAAGAAGCCTTGATGCCCCTGGAGCTGCCAACTGTAGAGCTGGCAGATGGTGCTGATAGTGTAAAGAAGCAGGGGAGTGATCGTAATCCAGAGTTTTTGCCCCCACAAATAACGAACACTGACCAGCCGGTCTCAAATCCTATGCCTCCTGTCCCGCAAGAGCCTCCGGCATCTGCAGCAACTACTCCTCCTCAGATTACTGCCACGCCTACATCAACAAACACACGTCTTGCTGTTCAAACACCTCAGATTGCTGATGACACTGATCTTATTGAGAAAGAATGGGTAGAAAAAGCTAAGGAAATAGTAGAGAAGACCAAAGAAAACCCCTATCTGCAAAACAAGGCTATTAGCGAAATAAAAGCAGATTATATTAAAAAGCGCTATAACAAGGATATAGCTAAAAGTAACGAGTAGATATGCCAGCCTTTTTGTTTATTCTTTTCTTGCTTGTGTGTGCTGGCCTGATTGCAGGGCCGCTTATTTATTTACACTCTAGAAACTTACTGCGTGAACAAAAAAATTACGAGCGCGGCCTTAAAATGGTGCCGTTACTCATTCATTTGCCACCGCCGAGTGATGATAAGGAGGTGGGTGCCCGCGACGAACGAGAGCTAATTGACGAGAATATATCAAAAGCGCAAATTATGTACGGTATCATTGCTAGTACGCTTCAGAAGGGGTTTAAGTCGAAGTTTTATGGTCAGCGCCATTTTGCGTTCGAGATTATAGGCCACAAGGGCTTCGTTAAGTTTTATGCAGCGGTGCCGGTAGTTTTAGTAGATGTTGTAAAACAGGCGGTAATCAGTGCGTACCCTTCGGCGCGCCTCGAGGAAGTGACGGATCATAATATCTTTAGTGAGGTTGGAAAATTGTCGGGAACGATCGGGGGCGAGCTTACACTTAAAGAGTCATTTGCATATCCAATCGCATCGTACCAGGATATTAAGCGTGATCCGATGCAGTCACTACTCAATGCATTATCTGAGTTAGATAAAGATGATGGAATTGGTATTCAAATACTGCTCCGTCCGGCTGATCCTGGCTGGCGTAAGCGTGCTTCTGAAAAGGCCAGTAAGAAACGAAAGGGTACTGAATCAAAAAAACCGCGCGAAGAGGCTTTTTGGTGGTTGAAGCAAATCTTTGTATCGCTATGGAAGCCGCCAGAAGCTAAGGGCGGCAAAGAGGGAGGGGCTGACAAGCCTGATTTATCAAATGTAGAGCAAGCTGTTATTGATGCTATAGATGATAAGACGCGCCATCCTGGGTATGAAACGCTTATTCGCGTGGTTTCTTCATCTAATGTGTCATCGCGCGCACAAAATATCCTTAACCATGTAGTAGCCTCTTTCTCTTTGTTTGATGCGCCGGGGAGGAACGGCTTTAAATATACAGCTGCAAAAGATATAGAGAGTTTCATCACCTCTTATATACTACGGATTTTCCCACCCGAGAGTAACCAAAATATTTTAAACTCGGTTGAACTTGCGGGGATCTTTCACTTCCCTGATCAGCGCAACATACCTACGTCACAGCTAGAACGGCAAGCATCAAAGCAAGTTGACGCGCCTCGTAATATTCCTAACGATGGCCTGTTGCTTGGCTACAATGTCTTTAGGGGCACAAAAAAGCCAATTCGCCTGTCTTTAAACGACCGGCAGCGGCACATGTACGTTGTTGGGCAGACAGGTACTGGTAAATCAACTTACATCGAAAATCTGGCCTTGCAAGATATGCTAAACGGTGAGGGGTTTGCTTTCATTGATCCGCACGGTGATGTAGCCGAGCGGCTTTTAGCCATGGTGCCCAAAGAGCGCACAGAAGATGTTATTTACTTTTGTCCAGCCGACATGGAGTACCCCATGGGGCTTAACATGTTTGAGTACCACAGCGAAGAGCAACAAGACTTTTTGATTCAAGAGGCCATAAATATGCTGTATAAACTGTACGATCCCCAACGTCAGGGTATTATTGGGCCACGCTATGAGCACTGGTTCAGAATGGCAGCTAGAACAGTGATGGCAAACCCAGCAGGCGGCACGTTCATTGATATTCCAAAAGTGTTTACCGATAAGCAATATGAACGAGAGCTAAAACAGCATGTCAAAGATCAGATAGTTCTCGATTTTTGGAATAAAGAGATGGCTCAAACGAGCGACTATCATAAATCTGAAGTTTTAGGCTGGTTCGTGAGTAAATTTGGCGCCTTCATGGCTAATGAAATGATGCGTAATATCATTGGCCAAACGAAGAGTTCATTTAACTTGCGCGACATCATGGATAACAAAAAGATCCTCATTGTAAACTTAAGTAAAGGTAGAACAGGGGACCTAAACTCAAAGCTGCTGGGTATGATCTTTGTCATGCAATTTCAGGTTGCGGCTATGAGCCGGGCTAGTATTCCCGAAGACCAGCGCCAGGACTTCTGTTTATACGTTGACGAGTTTCAGAACTTTTCAACCGATTCATTTGCTACGATCATGTCAGAGGCTCGAAAGTATCGCCTTAACTTAATTGTTGCTAACCAGTTTACCACCCAGCTTACAGAAGAGATACGGGATGCGGTGTTCGGTAATATGGGTACGATTGTAGCGTTTCGTATCGGGCAGAATGATGTAGAGTCTTTATCACGGTACTTCCAACCTTTATTTGACGGCGACGATTTACTAAGGGTGCCAAACTTTAACACCATTGTTAGAACCCTTATTGGTGGTGTGCCGACACAGCCCTTTAGCATGACCACGTTGCCTCCTTTGGGTACGCCTAATGAAAAGCTTGCCGACGCGCTTAAACAGCTCTCAGCAGCTAAGTATGGGCGTCCTAAGGCTAAGGTCGAGGCAGAGATCTTTGCGCGACTAGCTACTAAAGAAGCTCCTCGGCCTGCGTATGGTGCAGGTTCGCCAATGGGTGGAGCTCGACCAGCGATGGCACCGGGTAAGGCTCCTAAACCTGGCGGAGCGTCGTTCTTGGACGAATGGCTGGCTAAGAAGCGAGTTCAACAGAATATGGCTGCCAATCCGGCAGCATTGCGGCAACAAGCGTATAATCCATCTTCTGCTCCTAATGCAGCCTCACCAGTTCAGCCGTCACCTCAACCGAGTCTGAGCAAAGCTCCTGCATCACCTCTGCAGCCAAATGTAAGCAAACAAGTTAAGCCGGCCGCATCCCCGCAAGAACCGCAGAAACAAGCCGGCGAAATTGATTTGAAGCAACCCCACGACGGCGACTCAATCTATATAGACGAAGAAGGGAACTTTACCGCTAAGCAAGAGGCAAGTTAACGCCTACGCAATGGGCGCAAAACAAGCTCTACGAGCACGCCAAGTAAGTATCCGCCGACAAAGACTAATACGAACAGTAAGTAATTATACGTAAAGCCGCTCCGCTTACTGATGTAAAGAACCACCAGGCTTGTTATGAAGGCGCTAATACTACCCAGTAGGAAGCCGCTAGGCCGGGCTACTGTTTTAGCGGCTACTTCGCTGACTTTCTCTATTTTTGGATTATGAATTACCTTACTAAAACTCTTCTCGGGACCCTTGAGTCGTGATTGGGCTTTTTTAATAGTGCTGCGATAGGCTTGCTGCTTTAGTTGTTTGGTAGTACCCACGGTATGAGTCTGGCTAGGTCGATGTTCTTTTTCGCCCACCGCATACTCTTTACCGCTTACGGCAGCCTGCTCAATACTCTTTTTTATAGATTGTAGCTCATCACCGCTTAACTCTGAGGCTTTCTCGGCCTTTTCCTGGAGTTTTTTTAAGTTTTGGCGTTCTTGATCCTTTTCATGCTCAGGTGAGCTTCTATGGTGTTCTGGTGATGGTACAGGTAACTTTTCGCTCATGGTTAACTTCCTGTTGCGTATTCTTGTTTAATTAGTTCCATTTCTTTAGCCATTAAGCGGCTTCGTGCAAAGAAATAGCCTACAACAACGGTTAGGGTGGTACCAATAAACAGTGCTTCGCCCGGACCAGTGTTCGGAAGAGTTTGTGTTACTTGCTCGGTAGTTTTGGTGATGGTTGGGGGTAGGTGGATCTCGACAGTATTACCGTAAACGTTTGTGAGAATTAGGTCATATGACCCTGGGTTTCCTGCGGGAGTAGGCGTTTGAGGTAGGGGATTCTTAATAGTTACCCTAAAAGCTTTAACAACTTTTTCTTTAGGTTTAATGGTGACGGGCTTATTCCAGGCAATTGTTTGTGTGTCTTCTTGATAAACACCGCCATCAAGCGAGTTAAGGTCTAGTGTGGCATACTCCAGGATGTCTGCAATTTTTTCCGGTGTTAAAATTGTATCTTTTGATTCAGCCTCACCAAAGTTAGTGGTTGTGAGCTTATACTCAATGACATCGCCTGGTTGGGCAATTGTCCCATTGGCATCATCAATACGCTGTGTTAGGTTTGAGGCTTTCTTTTCAATGGCAAGTATAGGAGTTTTATCTTCTGGGGTTGGCGGCGGGATGCAATCACCCTTTTCATTAGGAATCATATTTGGCGGACACTCAACCTTAACTTTATTGCAGACGGTAACTTTGTTCCAGGTCTTAAATTGCTTGGTATTGGGATTGTAGTCTACCAACCACGCCTTGTTACAGATTGTTGTTCCTGTTGCAACACCTTGTTTTACACGTGCCCGAATTTTTATAAATCCAGGCGTTCCAAACGCATCGGTATTGCCAAAGGTGTAAAGAGGGGGTGTGTTATTAGACCACCGCAAATTTCTGCCATTGCGTTCAAAGATCCAATTGCCATGGCTCGAGCTTACGAACTCAAGCTGGCTTGGGAGTTCATCATTAACAGAGAAGAGCGCAGCAGTACCACCCTTGTTAGTGAAGGCGACGGTATACTCTATAATGTCCCCTGGCTTAACCGAGCCGGTTGGCTTATTTGATTTAGCTATCGACAGTTTAGAGGGTGGTTCGGTCTTTTTAGGTGGAGTATAGCCTCGTTTTATTACGATATTACCGCAATCATACATAATCATAAAAGGCTGTCTATCCGATGTTTGAGTTACAAGCATTTTGTAATTATTGTTTCTGCCCCAACTTGAAAGCGGTCGCAAAAAGAAATGGCCTGCTCCAGGGATATCTACACCGTACTCCCCAGGTTTATTGTAGGGGTTTCGGCCCATAGAGTAGAGTTGGTTGCCTTCGGCTGTAGCGCCAACAGTTTGGCTGCGTGCACTGGCTAGCTGGGCACAGCTTACGCCATAGTAGCTTAGAATTGTTCTAAAGCCTTGCGTATTGTTGTTGCAACGCTGTACAGCTTCGTTTTGGGACCGAAAACCACACCGTATGATGTCATTATCACTACATTGATTACTCGCCTCCGCCGGGGCAATAACCGCAAAGGCTTGGATAGCCAATGTAAGAGACATAAATACAAATCCTGCTCGGCGTATGGATGCCTCTTTCTGCAGTCTGTTTACATAAAAAGAAACCTGCGTGATTAGACTAGGGTTAAATGGGAGGTTAGATAGGAGTTTTTTGAACATCTTTTTTATTTCGTTAGTTATGTATGCCGCTAATGTTATTGAACCATAAAACCATGTGTTCAAACAAGGCTTTTCTGTTGTTATGCACAGATTTTTTCGTTATAATAGGTATAAGATAATTCTGAGGGAAAGGTTAATCTATATTTTAGATCAGAGGGTTATTACGCGTGAATAAACAAAAACAATATAGTTCTCAGCAAATTCAGGTTCTTGAAGGGCTTGAGCCGGTTCGAAAACGCCCCGGCATGTATATTGGCGGTACGGGTCGTGACGGCTTGCATCACCTTGTTAAAGAAATTGCAGATAACAGCGTTGATGAAGCCATAGCGGGCCATGCAGATGAACTGCATATTAGCTTGCTTGAAGACGGTGGGGTTCGGATTCGTGACAACGGGCGCGGTATACCGGTAGACAAGATGGAAAAAACCGGCAAGAGTGCTCTTGAAACGGTGCTTACTGTCCTCCACGCTGGGGGTAAATTTGGTGGTGGAGGTTATAAGGTTTCTAGCGGTTTGCACGGAGTCGGTAGTAGTGTGGTAAACGCCTTGTCGACCCGACTGATTGCCGAAATCCACAAAGATGGTTTTATTTACACACAAGAATATGAAAAAGGGGTGCCCCAGAGTGATCTCAAAAAAGTAGGTAACACCGAAGACAGCGGTACAATCATTACCTTTTATCCTGATCCCACAATTTTCAAAGAAACAGTAACAATTGATTACGAATGGGTGGTTGACTATCTACGGCATCAATCATATTTAACAAAAGGCTTAAAAACCTTTGTCTACGATGAGCGTACCAATGAGCGTTACTCGTTTTATTTTGAGGGGGGCATTCAATCCTACGTAAAACATCTTAATTTTGGCAAAGAAGTGGTTGACGAAGACGTCTTCTATGTTGAAAAAGACGTGGAAGATTCTCAGGTTGAAATAGCCATGCAGTATACAGATGCCTATACAGAAGCAATTAAGCCGTTCGCTAACAACGTATTAACCCCTGATGGCGGAACTCATTTAACGGGTTTTCGTTCGGCGCTTACGCGCGTTATCAACGACTATGCTCGTAAAAACAGCTTGCTCAAAGAAAAAGAAGAAAACCTGAGTGGTGAAGACTGCAGAGAAGGTTTAACGGCAGTTATTCTTGTTAAGCTACCTGATCCGCAGTTTGAGGGTCAAACCAAGAATAAGCTTGGTAACCCAGAAATCCGCGGCTACGTAGAACAGGTAATGACCGAATACCTTGCATACTACTTAGAAGAGCATCCAGGCATTGCTAAAAAGGTTGTAAATAAAGCAATACTTTCGGCCAGAGCTAGGGCGGCAGCCCGAGCGGCACGAGAGAACGTTATTCGTAAAGGCGCCCTTGATAGTACTTCATTGCCAGGTAAGTTAGCTGATTGCTCAAGTAAAGACCCAAGCAACTCTGAGCTTTATATTGTAGAGGGTGACTCTGCAGGGGGTTCCGCTAAGTTCGGTCGCGATAGCAAAACCCAAGCTATTCTGCCACTACGTGGTAAAGTTTTGAACGTTGAGCGAGCTCGCCTTGATAAGATGTTTGCCAACAACGAGATTAAAAGTCTTATTACCGCAATTGGTGTTGGTATTGGAGAGCAGCTCGATATTGAGCGACTTCGCTATCACCGTATAATTATCATGACCGACGCCGATGTCGACGGTAGTCACATTTCCACGCTTCTTATGACTTTTTTCTTTAGATATATGAAACCCATTATAGATGGGGGGCATCTGTATTTGGCAAAGCCACCGCTATTCTTAGTGAAGGCAGGCAAGAAAAAAGAGTATGCCTACTCCGATGAAGAGCGCGACAACATCCTGCAGAAGTTAATAGCGGCTAAGACCGATCGTGGAACGGCTGTTAAGCAAGATGATGATATTTCTAAGCAAGCAGGTGCAGAAGTTAGTCGTTACAAGGGTTTGGGTGAAATGGATGCTGATCAGCTTTGGGACACAACCATGAATCCCGAAAATCGGGTATTGATACAAGTAGGAGTTGAGGACGCAGAAAAGGCCGACGCTATCTTTAACAAGTTAATGGGAACAGAGGTAGAGTTGCGCAAGAACTTTATTCAGGCCCGCGCCAAATTTGCTAATACAGAGGAACTGGATATTTAGGTATGGATGAAGAAAATAAAACACCACTCGAGGGCGAGGTAATTACTGAGCAGAATCACTCACGCACTCTAGAGAAACGTACCGTAGAGAACGTGATGGAGGATAGCTACCTCCGTTATTCAATGAGTGTTATTATTGCTCGTGCTTTGCCTGATGTGCGTGACGGCTTAAAACCTGTTCATCGTCGTATCTTGTACGTCATGGACAAAATGGGTATCCGCTCGGGCAGTAAAACGGTGAAGAGCGCTCAGATTGTCGGTGAGGTCATGGGTAAATATCACCCTCATGGCGATGGAGCTATATATGATTCGATGGTTCGTATGGCGCAGCCCTGGTCTATGCGTTATGAGTTAGTTCAGGGACAGGGTAACTTTGGCTCCATGGACGGCGATCCGCCGGCTGCCTATCGATATACCGAAGCTAAAATGGCTCGTGCCTCTGAAGAGTTGCTAGCTGATATCGATAAAGAAACAGTGCCGTTTCGTGACAACTACGATGGAACTCGTAAAGAACCATCAGTTCTACCTGCTAAACTGCCGAACTTGCTCTTGAATGGACAAATGGGTATTGCGGTTGGTATGGCAACCAACATTCCACCTCACAACTTGGGTGAGCTGATTGATGCCACCGTGCATATGATTGATAACCCTGAGGCAACGACCGATGATTTGCTTGAGTATGTTAAGGGCCCTGACTTTCCGACAGGCGGTATCGTATATGGTAAAGATTCCTTAAGAGCGGCTTATGCCTCTGGGCGTGGCGGTATTGTTATGCGTGCAGTGGCCGACATTCAAGAAAACAAGAAGGGCCGCCACTCAATTATTATTACCGAGATACCGTATGCCCTCAACAAAGCAACTTTGATAGAAAAAATTGCTGATTTAGTTAAAGACAAAAAAATTGTCGGCATATCAGACCTGCGCGATGAAAGTGCACGCGGTACGGTTAAGATAGTAATTGACCTTAAGAAAGACGCCTATCCTAAAAAGATTCTTAACCAGCTATATAAATTAACACCGCTTCAGAGTAGTTATCACTTTAATATGCTGGCGCTGGTTGATGGCATTCAACCACGGGTGCTTGGCCTTCAGGACATTTTGCAAGAATACATTAAGCACCGACAAGTAGTGGTGCGCCGAAGAACGGAGTATGAGCTCAAGAAAGCTCGGGAGCGAGCCCATGTATTAGAAGGGCTCAAGATCGCACTTGATCATATTGACGAGGTTATTGCGACGATTCGTGCCAGTCAAACGACCGATGAAGCACAAGAGAACTTAATGGAGAAGTTTAATCTTTCTGAAATTCAGGCCAAAGCCATTCTTGCCATGCAGTTACGTACTTTGGCAGGATTAGAGCGTAAAAAGATTGAAGATGAGCTTGCAGAGCTCCTCAAGACCATCAGTGAATTAGAAGCTATATTGGCTGACGAACAACGAATTCTGGCGATTATCAAAGATGAACTGAAGGAAATTAAGAAGCAATTTGCAGATGAGCGACGTACTAAGATAGTTCCACAAGAACTGGGCAAAATGAGTGATGAAGATCTTGTACCTGATGAGCAAACCGTTGTTACGCTTACATCAGCTAACTATATAAAACGATCACCAATCGCTGATTATAAGAGACAGGGGCGTGGCGGTAAGGGTCGCCGTGGTATGACCACACGAGAAGAAGATGTTATTGAACATGTTGTTAATGCTTCAACACATGATTTCTTATTGTTCTTTACAAACAAGGGTCGTGTCTTCCGGATTAAGGCGTATGAGGTACCGGCCGTAAACCTTAATGCGAAGGGTGTAGCTATTGTTAACCTCTTACAATTGCAGCCTGAAGAAAAGGTTAGTTCAGTCATCAACATCTCTAAATCAGAAAAGACTGGAAATTTGTTCATGTGTACCGTTAAGGGTGTGGTTAAGAAGACGCCATTCGAGCAATATCAAAATGTTCGAAGCTCAGGCCTGATTGCTATCAATCTTGATCAGGGTGATGAGCTTAAATGGGTGCGTATGACTAATGGCGATAACGAGGTTCTTATCTCAACTGCACAAGGGCAAGCGATACGCTTTCATGAAAAGGATGTTCGGCCCATGGGGCGTGCGGCTCGAGGTGTTCGTGGCATCCGCCTGCGTGCCGGCGATCAAGTAGTAGGCATGGATATTGTAGAAGAAGGCAGCAACATCTTTGTGATCAGCCGGCAGGGTTATGGTAAGCGTACAAAGGTAGACCAGTTTACACCTCACGCTCGTGGTGGTGTGGGTATTCGTTCAGCAGTGGTAAATAACAAAACCGGTGAGCTGGTTGGCGTAAAAGCGCTTACCAACGGCGAGAATGAGGTCTTGATCATCTCTACGCAAGGCCAAACAATACGACTCGGCCTAAAAGATATTCCAGCTCTTGGCCGTGCCACACAAGGCGTGCGCATCATGCGCCTTAACGATGGTGACACCGTTGCCTCTCTGGCACTCATCGACACTACCCTAGAACCTAAAGATGACGAGCAAGAAACTACTAAAGGGTAACAGTTTAAGGTTGCAATATAGTGCAACTAAGTCTACTCTATGCTTACAACCCGAGGAGTGAGGTATGGAACTGAAAGTTTTACCGATTCAAGAGTCAAACCCAGATTTAAGAAGACTTGATGTTGTGCCGTCTGATAGCGAGGGATTATTTATTATTAACCCTCAATTTAATTTGAGGGTTGTGGGCGCAATGGGGTTACGGGGAGTAACAGATGCAATAATTAATGCTGTCGAAGAGGGTGAACTTACAGCCAAAAATTTTTTCGAAGAAGCTCCTAATCATACCCCCTTTAATCGACTATTTCGGCTCAACTATGATTTGGTTGGTACGTTAATTCTTAATATGGAAGAGCATTTACAATTAGTGACTACCGATAGCAATGCACCAATCCAAGATTTTCAAGAAGTAATTCCTTGGAGATAAAAACACAACAAAAGATGCCAAATAGGCTTGACACAAAGCAACATAACAGATAAGATAGGATGAGCATTTTTTGGAGCTTCTATTAAGGTGTCTCAAAAAATTTGAACGTTAAAATTTGAGTAGTGCAACAGAGTTCTTTTAGAACTCACAATCAACGTCAGTTCATCCCGTTAGAGATTTGTTTTTCTAACAGGAGCATTTCGTTAGAGTTTACCTCTAACGGGATTCATTTTGACATGTTTTATACAGTCAAATTCTTTTTGGAGAGTTTGATCCTGGCTCAGGATGAACGCTGGCGG
>CAZNZL010000007.1:0-13421 GCA_964577565.1 uncultured Candidatus Saccharibacteria bacterium
AAGTTCGCAAGAGAAGATTGCCTTGCGAACTGCCACAGGCAGTTCTCACCCCGACCTTGAGCGTAAGATGCCTGCGTTTGTCCAGCTGAGCTACCAGGGCATCGTCGGAGCAAGCTATAAAGATTGCGGAGACGAGCCATTTACTTACTGAACTGTCTCGCTCCTTCAACTTATCGCTGCCCCTCCTCTCAGTTTTTCATCCAGTCGAGGCGGCCAAGCCGCTCCTTATGATAAAAAACTGGGTTAAAAGGCCTCTAATTAAACCCTATTTTAACATATATATCTTTATTTTTACAGAGGTGTGGTAGAATAGGGCGTATTGCGGGTGTGGTATAACGTTTATTATTCCTGCCTTCCAAGCAGGCGACGAGGGTTAGACTCCCTCCACCCGCACCAACTGTAACCAAATACGTCCATCTTTAAAGTTGTTTTATGAGCTCTGATACAATTACAGCATGAAGATATTAATTATTGGTGGATCCAGGTTTGTTGGGCCGCTATTAGTACATAAGCTTGTTAAGCAAAACCATGATGTTACCCTCTTTAATCGTGGTACACATAAAGTTAAACTGCCGACTAGCGTAAGCGAAGTCGTAGGTAACCGCAACATAAAACTTAACGTAGCGGGACACTTTAATGTAGTTATCGATATGTGTGCATATAATGGCAACCACACAGAAGCCGCGATTAACAACCTATCCTTTGATTTCTTTATTCACTTTGGAAGCGTTGCTTCCTACAAAAAGACAGAAGTCTTTCCTCTTGATGAAAAGTCAGAGACAGGCTTTTGGCCTTTTATGGGTGATTACAGTAAGGGTAAGGTGGAGTGTGAGTATGTTCTTGAGAAATCAGGTATAAAGTATGCCACTATTCGCCCAACCTATATCCTCGGTGCTAATAATTACGTAGATCGAGAAAAATTCATTTATTCGAAGCTCAAGAATGGTGAGGAGATAATTTTACCGGGAAATGGCCAGGCAGTTACCCAGTATGTTTTTGCTGAAGACGTCGCCAATATCCTATGTCATATAGTCGAAAAGCAAGCTACCGGAGCATACAACTGCGCTGGAGATGAGTTGGTTACACTAAAAGGCTTGGTTGAAATGATGGCCGATATTCAAGGTACAAAACCAAATATTAGTTATAACACTAACGCTGACGGTTCTGACCATAACGAAGACGAGTTTCCATTTGCTAATGAGAATTTAATCTGTAATAACCGTAGAAGTAACGAGTTGGGATACAGTTATATTAAATTATACGACGGGTTGAAGTCTGATTATCTTGCCTATTACAAGTCTGTAATTTGACTTACAAAACTAATCAGCGGTCGGAGAGGGCTTGGTCGAGTTCTGGGGCGTCGAGCTCAACAGTTTGGCCTGGTGTAATTTGGTTGGCGAGTAATTTTTGAGCCACGACGTTTTCTACGGCTCGCTGTACGACACGGCGCAAAGGCCTGGCACCAAGCCGCGGGTCATAGCCTCGTTCTGCTAGTAAAGCTTTAGCGTTTTGTGTTAACGATACTGACACTTTACGGTCAGCCAAAGTTTTGTTTAGCCGCACCATAAGCAGATCAATAACTTGCATCAGCTCGTCTTTTGTCAGCGGCCTAAATAGAATAATCTCATCAAAACGGTTTAAAAATTCTGGTCTAAAGACGTTGGCGTTAATAAGCTCGTCTACAAATTGATCTTCAAACTGCTCTAAAGACTCGCCTTTTTGAATATGGCTGCGTATACGCTCTGCGCCGGCGTTGCTGGTAGCAATAATAATGGCGTCTCGGAAGCTAACCGGCTTATTGTTGGCGTCACGTAAAATGCCCTCATCAAGCATTTGTAACAGTAGATTTAAAACATTGGGGTGTGCCTTTTCAATCTCATCAAGCAGTACTACGCTAAACGGCTGTTTGGTAATTTGCGCGCATAAACTGTATGGGTCGGTTGCACCAATAGCCAAGAGACGATTGGTATCGTCTGGGCGTGAATATTCATTTAAATCTATCCGTACCAAACGGTCTTCACCGCCAAAATAAACAGCCGCTAACGACTTAGACAATTCGGTTTTACCAACACCCGTCGGCCCCAAAAACAAGAAGGTGCCGATGGGTTTGTTTTCGTTGCGCACACCGCTGCGTGCCCGGCGCAGCGCATCACTCACAAGCTTTACAGCCCGCGTTTGATTGATCATGCGTTGGTGTATGCGTTCTTCTAGATTTAACAATACGTCACGCTCGTCGGCAGTGTCTGCGGCTTGCACTTTTACATCAAACGACTTTTCTACCGCTTGGCGCACACTTTTGACACTAATAAAATGCGTTGCTTCCGGAAAATTAGCCGCGGCCTCAAGTAGTTTTATCGCCTTACCCGGAAAGGCTTGTTCATGAATAAACCTATCCGCCAATTTGTACGCCTCGTTAATAGATTGATACATGTAAATAAGATTGTGCCGCGTTTCTAGCAAAATAGTTTCGTCCTCAACCACCTGAATTGTTTCATCGTGGTCAAGCGGCTTCACCGCAACGCGATTTAGTAGCTGAGCAAGGCCTGGATTAGTTTGGCTTAAACGCAACCACTCTTGATCATTAAGCGACAAAATAATGCGCAACGCCCCGCCTTGAAGCACCGGCAGTAAGAGGTTAGATAAGTCTACTGAGCCTGTCCCGTCACGTAAGAACAGTTGGGCTTCATCCAGAAACAGAATCACATTTTTAGCGGCAATTGCCTCATTAAAAAGGTGAATGAGCAGTTCTTCTAGCTGGCCGCGACCTTTAGCGTTAGCAATTAAATTGTTGGCATCAAGGGCAATGACTTGATGATAAGCTAAATCGTTGTTTGCCTGGTTGGCGATCAGCCGTTGTGCCAAACCATAAACCAAGGTCGTTTTGCCAACACCAGGTTCACCCACTAGCGTCGCGTTGCGACGGCCAGCTTGTGATAGTTGCCGCAACGTATGGCTAATTACTTCTTCTCGTGACGGCACGGTGCGTCGCAAATACCCACCGCGTTGTATACTTTCGGTTACATTAAAGCCAACATGATTCAGTAGCGGTGCCCAACCAAAACTTAAGTCGCGTCCAATACCGCCGTAATGTTCTTTAGCTTTGGCCCGCTCAACCATGCGCCTAATGTGCGCAAACCACTCTACGCCATTTACAATATCTTCTTCATCAAGCTGGACGCTCGCCAGCTTGGGCTGAATAGCTGGTATCGACAAAATGAGTGCACCGGCTAGTATGCCCGAGTCGATCTCTTGGCTTTGACTCTTGCCTGCAAGCTCAACAGCCTTGCTCCAAACTAACGCGGTTGAACCTTCATCGGTAGCAGAAAAATGCGTAAAAAACTCTTTACCTAACGCAAACCGCGAGGCAAAGAAAAAGCCACCCTGCTCGGCCACAATAATATCAGCTAGATCTTTTGGCGTAGGGCTGCTTTTAACTCGCGCAAGCAACCGCCGGCTTAAGATATCACTCATTTCAGTCACGTCTTTAAGCCCAGAAATGGGCGGCAACGTATCAAGCTCGCCATAATACCAACCCAAGCAAATGGTTAGCAAACCAAGCGGTACAAGCAACAAGTTGCCGATAGAGTTATTTTGCACCACAACCAGCCACAACCAGCCCAAAGCTACTATGCCAGAGACAACCACCAAGACGTTGCGCAAAAGTCTGTTATCTACATAGCGGCCTACACGAGCTTTGACAGCCCTATTGGTAGAGACTGAAAGACCGTAACCAGTGCTCATAAGGTAACTCCGCTAACTGTCATAACAGTTCCTGCCACTGGCAATAAAGGAACAAGTGGCCACAAAACCATAATAACCAGCCCGCTTAGCATCGATAAAACAATGCAAAGTAGCCCGGCACATATAATAAGGGTTCGCGCCAACGAGCCAATGATCCGTGAAACCAAATTGTCAATCATTGATTGGATACGAGTGTCAATTGAACCCTTGCGACCCCTCGTATACGTTTGCTTAAATGGCGACAACCATGTTTTTGCAAGCTGCGACAACGAAAAGGCCTCAACACACCACGCTACCCGCTGCACCACCGAACGTTGCCATGCCCATTGCCAGCCCGCGCCATACCACCATCGTAACGCTAAGACTATAACCATAGGCATTATTGTACCGTACAATGGTGTCCCTGCCATCCCCTATCTCTGTTATAATATAGGTAAGGCTAAAATTTATATTTGAGGAGGATTAAGTGCTTAAGCGACTTGGCCGTTTTTTTAGGGAGTATTATCAACTTGGGTGGGTTATTGTAGCGATTGTTGCCGCGGTTATCTTTACCGTTGCTGGTTTACATAAAGTCGCTCATATTATTTTGGCAGTAGCTGCAATCGTAAATGCCATCCCGCTCATTTGGGGAATGATACAAGACCTGCGCAATGGCACCTACGGCGTTGATATTTTGGCGGCTACGGCCATTATTACATCGGTTATCTTGGGTGAGTACTGGGCCGGCATGATTATTGTGTTAATGCTAACCGGTGGTGAGGCGTTAGAAGATTACGCCGAAAACCGTGCCAAGACAGAACTCAGCGCTCTATTAAAGCAAGCTCCCAAAAAAGCACACTTGATTCGGGGTCGTAAAGTAGTTGATGTCAGCGTTGCCAGCATTAAGGTCAATGATAAGCTGCTCATAAAACCGGGCGAGGTAGTGCCGGTTGATGCCGTAATCCTTGAGGGCACATCAAGCTTTGACGAGTCAAGCCTCACCGGCGAACCATTGCCCGTCGATAAGCAAACAGGCGACGAACTATTAAGCGGTACGGTCAACGTTGAAGGTAGCGTTACGGTCAAGGCGCTACACACCGCAGCCGATAGCCAGTTTGAACAAATTATTAAGCTTGTAAAGTCCGCTACAACCAGTCAGGCGCCATTTGTGCGCTTAGCAGACCGATATGCTATCCCCTTTACCATCGTTTCATTTATTATTGCCGGTGGGGCGTGGGCAATGAGCGGTGAGTCGCTACGCTTTTTGCAAGTTCTTGTGGTGGCTACTCCCTGCCCGCTTATTTTAGGCGCACCAATTGCATTGATATCGGGCATTAGCCGTGCAGCGCGCAACGGCATCATCATTAAAAACGGCGGTGCTATTGAGCAATTAGCAGCAGTTAAAACCGTGGCCTTTGACAAAACCGGCACCTTAACCGAGGGCCGTCCGTCAGTTAATAGGGTTGTCGCGTTTGGCAAGAACAAAAAGAGCAATGTTCTTATGTACGCTGCAGCACTAGAGCAACACTCAAGCCACATTCTTGCCAAAGCAATAATTGAAGAGGCTGCCTCTAAAAAAATCTCGCTGCCTAAAGCTCGCAATGTTAAAGAGGTTGTGGGTAATGGTCTGACGGGCACGGTTAATAAAAAGTCCGTTGCGGCCGGCAAGCTTTTATTTATTAAAAATCAAGATCTTGTACTGCCCAAAACCTTTAAGCAAGCCGATTTTAAAGACACGACATCACTGGTTGCAGTTGACAATGAGGTTATTGGGGCAATTGAATTCACCGATGCCCTACGCCCGCAAAGCAAAACAATGCTTGAGAAAATAAAAGCTCTGGGCATAAAACACACTCTCATGGTAACGGGCGATAACATGACTACCGCCCGAGCTGTCGCTAAAAAACTTGGCATTACTGACGTAAAAGCCGACAGTCTACCCGCCGATAAACTCGTAGCTATCGAGACCGTTAAAGACCGCCCTGTAGCATTTGTGGGTGACGGCGTTAATGATGCGCCGGTATTAACCGCTTCTGATGTAGGTATTGCTTTAGGCGCACGCGGTTCTACGGCAGCCAGCGAAACAGCCGACGTGGTTATTATGCTCGATGACATTTCTAAGGTGTCACAAAGCTTAGATATTGCGCAAAACACCCTTAAAATTGCCCGCCAAAGTATCTTGATTGGTATTTTTATAAGCATTGGGTTAATGCTCGTGTACTCGACAGGTCGTTTTAGCGCCACCAGCGGTGCCGCCATTCAAGAGCTTGTTGACATCACCGTGATTGTGTATGCTCTGCGTGCTCACGGCCCTTGGAAGAAAAAGACTAGCTAAGCGCCGTATAGACTAACATCGGCACCAAAATATTATCGGTGCCGCCTATACCAATATTTTCTGTCAACGCAGTAAGCGGCGGTAACCAGGCTAGTAACCACAGCATGTCAGACGTAGCATCAGGCAATTGCGTTATTGCTATCGAGGTAATAACGATGGAACACATCCAAAACACCGTCGTACCTACCACGCTTTTTTTATGATTTAAAATTTTGTAGCTATTGCCCTTACCCCATCGCAACCCAGCTAACGCTGCCAAGCCATCACCAACACTCATATGTAATATGCAGGCAGCAAACACCCAGGGCTCGCTTGTAAGAACGGCAATTAAACCAATGCCCACGGCAAACATAACTTCGCCCCACGTTTGTCGCGCCACGCCATGAATTGATTTAAATATTCTAAACTTTAGTGAATACCCTACCACCAATAAAAAGGCAGCGCTAATTGCCTGAATCGCCTCAAAACTAATGATAAACGGCCAAAACGCAACGTAACTGCCCACAATAATGTGAATCAATTTACGTGCTGATTCACCGCGCAGTTTGTTTGTGCGCCAGAGCCCTTCTGTTACAAACAACAGGGCTGAGACAGGTAAAATCGCTACGGCGATTGCATTCATATACGTATTGTACACCAGTAACGCACGTTACTAAGCACACACTACGACATATAAAACCACTGTATCGAATGTTAAGAATTTCGGGCTTGTCGGGCTGTGCGCTTTACGTCATTTTTGGTATCATCCGCGGCTTCTTTAACTTGACGAGCAGTGTTTTGGGCATCTTCTTTACGGTCTTTGGCAATTGATTTAACATTACCTGCCACGGTCTTAGCTCGCTGGCTTACGTCTTCTGCTGTATTTTTAGCAGTGCTCTTAAATTCATTGGCCGCGCTTTTAGCTCTATCCATCATTTCTCTGCGCCGCTGCGCCAGCTGCATACGGGTTTCACGCCCACTTCTTGGTGCAAACAATAAGCCTGCTACCATTCCAACGCCGCCCATAATTAGACCCGCCGCCAAAGCTGACCCTGCTGTTTTATTATGCTTCATCGTTCTCTCCTTTCTCTTACCTTTTCTTACGTCTCAGCCGACCAAATTGCTTCATGGCAAAAATACCGAGCTTAAACAACGATGCATCTCGACGCTGTTGCTCACGCAATGAGGTTACAAACTCTTTACCCATTGAAACCGTTTGTGTAGCATCGCGCACAATATTTAAAATCTTTAATCCCAACACGGTAATAACAATCAAAAAGATAATCTGCCCAATAGCCAAAAGTACCACCGCAATGGTGGTTACAAGCGCATAGTCTGAAAGTTCATTCATTGCAAAACCCCTTTATTCGTTAATGAATAGTTTCAGCGTACGTCAGAAAGCAGAGTTACCCTATAAAAATTTTCACACGTTACGTTTACTATTTGCAGCCATGCATTTTATGTAACGACTAAAGTTTATTCGTCTGCATAATGATACTCGAGGCTTGCAACCAGTTCTGGGTCTTTCAGCAATCTTTCTGGAGTTATACCTGGATATAAATCGGGCCGTGACTCAAGAAAATATTCCCACCGACGACTGACAAACCTTCGTATACGGTTATCTTGTCCCATATGTCTTGCCTCCAGAACAATATCTTGCAGTGAATGCACTAAGCGAACTTCGTCATCAGTTAAGCTTGAGCGCTGCAAATCGTCATATATCTGACTTCTAGGTGTATCTTTAAGCATAATTCCTATCGCTCTCTTAATAGGATGAATATAAAGTGCCATGAAGTCATTAGCTCGTCCATCCATAACTTCGCCTACTGCACGTACCAGAGGTATTTCTGCAATTTCGGCCTGGTGAAGGTGTTCCCAACCCAAAACATGATGACTCATATCAATCTCCTGAAACGCATCTTGATTAGGGAGGTTTAATTCAGATGAACGAAGTGGAGTGTTGGTTACAGTTTTGACTTGGTCCGGTTTAGAATATCGATCTATAAAATCCTGCATAGCCTTTCGTACTTTCTGATTGGCAAAATACTTATCTGTCTCGTTGTTAACGAGTGGTTCTCTATTCTGGGTAAAAACTCCTGGTTTGATGTCTGGCCTTAGTCTTCGCTCTTTACCAGCAGTGAATAGTTCTTCTTCGAATTCTTCAATTTCTTCTTTTTTGTATTTCTCATCATCACTACGGTGATAACCAAACGGGTAATCTCCGCCATTAAGTAACTGAGCTGCCCTAATTTTGGTTGCTTCCGATGGCCATTTTGCTTTATCCATATCACCAAAGACAAGTGATGGCCTCACACTACCCGTTTCAAGATCTTGTTCAGCAACCACAAAACAGAAAAAACCTGCCTCATGATAGGTTTCTCGTTCTGATCTCATTCTTTTGCGACTAGTGCTTACCCTAGCGTAACGACCGTTTTGAATAAACGTCCGGTAAAAAAGCATCTGACCCCTTACGCCAACAATATTAGTTCCCTTTATTGGCCGGGCAAAACTAACATCTTCGGTCCGTGCCCCAATGGTAGTAATGCTAGGGATAGCATAGTAAGGGTCAGTCCTGTGATGATACGAATCTTCGCTACGTGCAAGGAGGTAGTTTTCGTCTAAAACTTCACCAACACCCAAGATATCTTCTAGCTCTGCTAAACTTTCTGCAAACCCGTACTCATTCCATACAAACTCAATTAGTTGTCTGGTTTGTTCATTTTCTATGTCTTCCGCTGATGTATCCACGTCATAGCGATCAAGCGCATGAACGTCTGTTGGAGTCTCTTGTTGTAAGCGCTCTCTTAATTCAGGATGTTCGAACATTGATACAATTATTCCAACCACCACTCACTAAAGCAAGCTTGAGCAGAACTATCTATTCTAATGTCGGCATGGAAAGTGTAGCGTATTCTTCAATCATTTGCGCCGTTTTTGGCCGGCCAGCCTTTATGGCATCTAGTGGTGAATAAACTCCATGTATTAAAACCCGTGCTGCACCTCGCTTAAAATCTTCTGGGGCTCCCGGTTCGAAACGGGGCTCGTCAGCATTAAAGACATCACTACAAGTACCAGAAAATTCGCAGGTTACACATGCAGGTGCCCTGAGTTCACCATGCCCCGTGTTTTCGATCGTATATGAACCAAGCGAACAATCATCCCTCCCGCAATCAATTGTGCTGTCTTCAGCATCTTTAAATTTGTGGTCTAGTTTCCACTCGCTGGGTGGGGTTGGTGTTTCAGCCATAGTAGCTCCTTAATTTATAACTAATTATCGGTAAAAGCGTCATTTTTGCAAGCATGAGCGGCTCATATAGTGATGTGCTATGAAGCTACTGGGGGCTCAAGTTGGCTACGCCTGAGAATGAGATCCATTTCTGTGAACGCAGCATCAAGGTAAGCGACGCTTTCTGGATATTCAATAGGAGCATGTTCACTATCGGCAAGATCACAGTCAGCCTCTACTCGGGCTCGCGCTTCTTCTAATTCATCATCAGTATTGGTTATTCGCAACGTTTTGTCTGGGAGATCATAATACAACTCGCGCGCAGCAACTATAACATGCAGCTTTCGCTGTTTTTGTGCAAATTCATCTAAGAGCACCTGTGCCCTAACGTCCCCGTATTGTGCAATCGGGCGCAAGAAACGCACACCATCTTCAACCAACTCGACCAAATCATCACCCTCTATATAGAAAAAATCCCTCTCACCGTCAGTCGAAAAATCATCATCTTTTTCAAAATCAATTATTTCAGGATTATCACCGAGCTCTTGTAAATTAAACGCCATATTTAGAATTATGGAGGTTCACTAAACAATTGCAACCATAAGCAAAATTTTTTGCACAGACTTATATTACCTCGTTGTTCAAACTATTTATAGGTGCGGTAATAACCTTGGGATGGAGCAGTTGCTTTCTTGTCGCCAATTTCTTGCAAGGTGCCGCCTGGTATATTCTGAATACGGGCTTTTTCTGGACAGCTTTGATTAGCCTCATAAGTATTTGTTACCTTGGTTGGTAAGACGTTAGGCTTATTGCTTTCACGCATAACATGATTAGTAAACTTCATGGCCGTATAGGGGATAGTATCGCAAGTGGTAATGGTGCCAGCAAAATACTCTGTCCAGCTGCCGGTATGTGAGTTTAAGCCGCCCCACGTTTGTGGCACATTGATCGTCCCGATTGTTTGTGTCACGTTTTGTGACACATCATGAACGGTCGCTGTCCAGACTCTATCTTTTGCACCATTTTGACCGATATAGCGGAGTTTAAATTTATACTCTTGACCAACTTTCCAATCGTATGGAATCATCGTTTGATAACCAGAACCTTCATGATCAAACGGCTTAGCTAGCCCAGTGCTCGACCCGCTTTTAGCGTGCCAAATACTAAAAACGGCGGCTTTTTTACCCAGCATACTACGTGAAGTCTGCAACCCCACGTAACCCGGGCTGTGATTTGCGTTCTTGTCTTTTTGGCCGCTCCATTTAAACGTAAAATCGGTAGCCCAATAAAAACCTTGTGGACTCGGATCTGACATTGGCGTCATAGACCATTCAAACTCGGTATAACCTTGACTGGTTTCTGGCCAGGTGAAAGTAGAATAAGTTTGGGTTACGCGTTGCTGATGAGAAGCAAACACTCGCGTTAGTAAAATAACGCCTGCAAGGGCAAAAATGAGTATCAGTATTAGTTTCTTCGGTTGAAGTTTAGAACGCTTTTTTTGAGCAGCTTTTTGTTTGGTTGCTTTTGCCATAGCTTTATTTTTTAAACTTAAGCGTCATTATAGCATTTTTACTTGTATATGTTTATTTTTATCCTTAAGCACAAACGTAGTCGCACGCCATCTTAGTTATTACGGCGGAAGGTTTGTAATACTTCGACTATATTAGCAACCAAACTATCTATCTTCGCTTTGGATTCGTTCCATTCTTCTCTATGAAATTCATATGGAACACCACGGCCATTCTCAAGCATTCTCATTCGATCGCGTATTCCTTCTGCCATCTGCAAATTATTTTGCAAAAATTTGCTGGAAATACTGTTAAGTTCCGTTAGTAACGTTCTTCGTGCTTCCAGATTGCTAGGTTCTCGTCCAATTGCTAAGCTAACAGCGTCAATTACTTGTAATGCATTTTGAATTCTCCGACCCATTACTTTTCGAGGCGGGTGGCCGTAAAACAATTGCGAAACGAGATTATATTGAATAGCTAGCTCTTCAACGACTTCACGGTTCCGAGCAATTCTGTCTGGATCTATATTTTTACTTTGCTCTTCATATCTTTGCTTTATGGACTGCTGCCCTAATCTGCGCTTAACCAAAGATAACGCTTTTTCATGCGCTGCTTTTTCCATTTTTTCAGGAAGTTTTGGATCATAGGTAATCAGACTGCGTTCTTTTGCTGTACTGTTAAATAAATTTGGTGTTCTTAAAGTTGCCAAAGCCCTTGCTTCAAGCTGTCTTATTCGAGGTACGCTTACACCAAAATTCTCAGCAACTTCTTGATTACTACTTGCTTCATATCGGGAAGCAAGACCATACAGCTGTGTAATAACTTCTCTATCTCTGCCTATAATCAAATCAAGCGCTTCAGCTACTACCAGACGTGCCACTGCAGCTTCAATATGAGCAGAAGTTTGCGGATCGCCATCATGTTCATTACTCGACAGCGGGTGCAGTTTATTAATGGCAGTATTAGATAATGGCACAACAGGAACTAAACCAACAGCATATTCAATTCCGGGCCAGGAGCGTTCGACTAAAGTCGGACCTTTATCTTTATAGATATTTAGCTCCAAGCCTTCTTCAGTTTCCGTCACACCCCGGAGTGTACTATTAGCCATAAGTACATCCGGCTGATCAGGTGCCAAGCCAGCTTTAGTTAGTACTTTTTCCCATATTTTACTTTGTTGATTAAATTCTCTTTCACGCTCTTTATGCCATTGATCTAAACGGCGCTGATAGGGTGTTTGAGTATCAGGTTTGTATTCAAATTCAGCAAGCAGGATATTATCGCTTTGCTGCAGGGCATCAACTAAGCCTGGGCGAAACAACCCCCGCATATAGGAATCTCTGGCGCTTTTATTTTCTGGGTCTACCTTCCGGCCGCTTGGACCGACGTATACGCCCTGAGTACTACGATCTAGTTCAAGTACATCAAAAACAGTCCGCTGGTGTTTGACCGTATCGTCTTTGAAATCTACTACAATCATCTCGCCGTCTTTAGGATGTAGGATTCGGCCAATATCTTGTGTCAGGTTTACAACTGATGTGGTAGGGCGGCCATTTATCAGAAACGAAGCTGTCGGCAGTTTTGTGCCTTCCCGCAGTAGATCGCAGTACAGCAATACATCAATCAGTCCTGCATTATAATCGGCGATAACTTCATCTACGTTGTCCTGTCCGCCCCGAACTACCTCTGCGACTAAATTGCGGTCATGTCCACTAGAGTCAGTAATCCTGCGGCTATTTAATTCTTTAGCCAGCAGCTCAGCATGCAGCAAATCCTCTCCGGGTATAGTTGTAATTAGCCCTTGTCGTCCGTCATGCACCAAATCTTCAGTCATTTCAATAATTGCATTATTACGGGCTTTTAGTCGTGCTAATTTTTGAAGTTCACGGGGTGTAAAATCTTTAAACCTAGGGTCAAGAGTTTCAACTTTGGCATCGGTTTTATATAAAAACGCCCTAACTGGAGGTACCCGTCCTTCTTTAATAGCTTCTATAACTGTATGGGAAACAATTTTTTCTCCATATTCGTCTGTTACTGAACGGTCATCTGAATAGTCTGGAGTAGCCGTAAATACAATCCTAACTGCATCAGGAAAAAGTGCCCGCAAACCTTCTACAGTTCTATCGCCTAATGCTTTATGGGCTTCATCTATCAAAACCAGATCAATTGATTCTGTAAGATCACTTCTCATTTCACGCTGACGGGCTATCGCAAATCCTGTTGTGAGCTGAATCAAAGGAGAGCTGGCCTCATTTTCCTGAAAATCAATGTAAGCAGATTCAAAATCATTTTCAGCTAGTTCGAGCTGATGCTCCTGCAGGATATGATGTCTGGGAGCAACTATTAGGCTGCGTAAACCCCGGCGATGTCCCGCCTCGGCAATTTTACGAATTAGATGAGATTTACCGCTCCTAGTAGGTAGATCGATGGTTTGATCTACTGAAGCACGCTCGGCTAAGTGAATAACGGCTTCTTGCTGCCAAATATGAAGATCAGAAAAACCTTGACCACTTATTAAGTCGCCCATTGCTTCATCACGAAGAACACTTAATCGAAGCTGAACAAGCTCTTCATCATCGTGACGGGTACTGAGTTCCTCTACTTCAGATGGGTCTTTTATAATACTTTCCATAGCAGATTATATATATTATAC
>CAZNZL010000008.1:0-1584 GCA_964577565.1 uncultured Candidatus Saccharibacteria bacterium
GGAATCTTAATGGTTGCTGGTGCTATATATACATTTGTAGATTACCGGAGGCATAAAAAGCCCCTGCAAGAAGCTGACCCGTACTTGGCTAGTAGCTATTCTTATTGGCACCATTTACGAGTCGTGACTATACCGCTAACTAAGTATCGCTTTAGTATAAGTATTGAAAAGAAAGAAAAGCTCGCATCGCCACCGCAGCTGGGGTAGTTATGTACGAACAAACAAATAAAAATAATCCAATCAAATTAACAACAAACAACGTAATCTTATATGTAGTAATAAGCCTATTGTTCGGTAGTTTTATTTTGTTATTTTTTCGGAGTTCATTGTATGCCGCTCCAGAAACCTTTACGGTCACTAACACGAATGACTCAGGCGAAGGCTCTTTACGCCAAGCTATAGAAGACGCTAACAGCAACAACAACCCAGACGATATGGATATTATTGAGTTTAATATCCCCGGTGATGGCGTGCATACCATAAGGCCTGAGACACAGCTCACCTCTATACACGAAAAGGTAACCATAAATGGCTACAGTCAGCCTGGCGCAGCGGTTAACACGGCGGTTGCGCCGCAGCCACTTAATAGCGTGATAAAGATCGAGTTAGACTTCGGTAATATTAACAGTGGTGAAGGACTGATTATTTTTGCAGATGGAACCGTCATGACAGGTTTATCGATCTATTCTGAATCAGCCATAAACCAATTGGTCTCTTTCGATGCAAATGATGGACGGTTTGTGGGTAATTACGGCGGGCTAAAGGCCGATGGCATGACACGTGTTGATGTGAATGAGTCAATTATTCAACAGGGTGACGGCGGTGCAGCCATTCTATTTTTTAAAGAAGATAAAACTGGATGTCGACTAGGCGGTAGTTTACCCGAAGAACGAAATGTCATAGCTACGATTTCGGGGACTACGGGGCAAGGCACTATAACAATAGATCAAAGCGATTGTGAAATTAAGGGTAATTATATTGGTATTGCGAAAGATGGTGTTACAGATGCTGGTGGTGAAGAAGTTAGCCCAATGGCAGGTGGCAGTATTTTGCATGGTTTATCAGGGGGCTTAAATATTAACGGCGGCAATGTTATTGTTGGTGGTACAGAATCTGGCGATCGTAATGTACTGTCAGGCTCGGGCATATACCAGCTTGTATTAGTAGGAGCCGGTGCGGCTGTACAAGGTAATTATATCGGTACAGATTACACAGGCAAGGTACGTTCTGCTATCTCTAATGGAGTTGGTGTAGCAACTGGACCTGAGTCGTTGATTGGCGGAACAAATACCAGCCAAGCAAACATTATTGCTGGTGTGACTGGAGCAGGTATTACGGTTCAACGAACTAAAATTTCTGCTTATAGTGTAGATACTGCAACCAGTAAAGCAGCTTTTATGGGTAATTCTATCCATTCAGTAGGTGTGTTTAATTACCCGGGTTTTGGCGCTTCAAATCAGGGTATTGATTTTTTAACAATGGTTGATGATAAAGAGCAGCCAACCTTTGAATTTGAAATCTCTGATCAAGGCCCCAACCCCAACGACCCAGACGATGCCGACGACGGCCCTAATGGCATGATCA